>NZ_JAJDOO010000018.1 GCF_020595055.1 Desulfosporosinus shakirovi
GATCAGTATAGCCGCAGCGTGCTTGTATAATCAACGAACCAAGGGCTATGCGAACTGGTTTAGCAACATTACCTCGGTCACTAGGAAACAGGCATTAAAAAATGGACCTTTCTATCTTTTTTAATTCCTACGATTATCGGATTTAGTGCCTGCTTCATTCTTACTAAAGCGGTCGATTCCTCGGCTTAGTTTAACATAATAGACTCTACACATTGGTTTTACTGGAAGACACTATGTATTCCAGTAAAACTCTATGCCATTCTGGGTTTTGATTTAGAGATGTGACGATTGCTTGGATGGAGCAGATGGTAGCCTCCGAAAGATAATATGTTCCATCGCTTCGGCCGCAATATCGCAGTCAGTATTAATGAGCACCTAAAGTTCCTGTAATAATTGATTACGTTTCACTAAGAAATCGCCAAGTTTTTTTCCTTTTTCTGAAAAGGTAATCTCTCCATAGCGTTGATAATAAATATACTGGCCATTTTTCAATTTGCGCAACGCTTTTGTGACCGATGGCAGTGAAACCCCCAGTTTGATACTGAGGTCAGTGACCCGAACAGTATCTGACGATAAAGAAAAACGGTACTGCTCTTCTAGATAGTCCTCTAAACTGGGGGTGAGAATACCCATTGCTACTCCTTTTTAAAGGTCGTTTTTAATACTTATGCAATATTGCCTTAAAACTTTCCAACTCTCTAAGGAATACCTGGTTTTACTAATTGCAACTATACTGCCAGAATGTATAACACCTATAAAAGCTTTCTCCCCAAAATTAATGATGAGTTTTTTCTGTTAATTATGAGACAACCTAAATTATTTGGATAGAACCCTATAAAAAACATACACTACAACACAGACAGAATTAACGATAATAAGCTGCGGAGGAGGCACCTTCGATGTATAAAAAAGATGGAAAAACTATATCAATAGCTGTCCACCCTGAGCTTCGACGCATTTTACTCAAAAACCCAACTCAAGAATCCTTAAGTACGATTATTGAATACCAGCTCTTTGAACAGGCCACTCCCCCCCTTGCAGACGACATCCTTCGTCTGTTACCTTCATGGGAACAGCAAGCCTTAGAAGGAAATGAGGTACTAGCCAGACTTATCCAGTACATGTCTTATCAATCCCTTAGTTCTATAAAAAACCAGAAAATTATTCAAGCTAACCTCTTACGCATACAAATTTTAGCCTCAACGCCCGGAATTATTTCCTTTCCCGCTACAGAAATTCAAGAAAACCTAATTAAGTTCTTACAGTCTTCTGATATTTTGGCTGATCTTCCAGAACTAGAGGTCGTATCATTTTCTGCGAACGAGATTAAGCCCCTCTCTTCCGACTTAACTCGTTTTCGGCTAACTCCACACAGCCGCCGTTATATTCAGAATCTATTCCACTCTGAAAGGCGCGAAGCTATTCTATCTGTATTGGCCCATATTACTAAGAGTTACCCCCTGCTATCCACTTGTCGTCAGGCCTATGCCCTTATGCTGTCGCTCGATAACCCTGAGATTTGGGGAAATCATCCTTTTTGTGTTCGTCTAATCGCCAATCGTTTTTGGGATAATAAAATAATGAAGACCATAGAAGCATAGCATAACCCTGCTCATTTTACTTGCTATCGCTAACTTGGCTAAACCAATCTATTAATTGCCGGGCTATACTTCCACTGCTCGGAATCAGCGGAAGTTGATCGGCAGTAAACCATCGTGCATCTAAAATTTCTTTCTTGTCGATATTTATATCCCCACTGTCGTAATCAGCTATAAAACCTACCATTAGTGAATCTGGGAAAGGCCATGGCTGGCTGCCGAAATATTTTATGTTTTTGACTTTTATGCCCACCTCCTCTGCTACTTCCCTTTGAACGCACTCCTCAAATGTTTCTCCCGGTTCCACAAACCCAGCCAAAACACTATAAAAGCCAGCTTGAAAACGACTCCCCTTAGCCAACAATATTTCATTTCTCCGAGTAATAGCCACAATGATCGCCGGGGAAATCCGAGGATAATTGACAAATCCACAAGAAGGACAACGTTTGGCCCTTTCATCTATTTTGTTTTCTGTCTGTTCTCCGCACTGACTGCAATACTGATGGGAACGATCCCAATGCATAATTTGATAAGCTTTTCCCGCCAAAACAAATAAATCTTCTGGCATGTGATCGAGTAAGCGCCGTAAATTACAAAATGACGTGCCCTCCGGTGCAACAGTAATTGGAGAAAGTTCAGCAACATAACATGGACGTCCGTCCAATTGACCAACATATTGTCTCCTGATTGGTCTTATATTTAACTTATCCAGATTAATATCAGGCAAAGCAAATTGACCATTATTTTCTATGACAAGGAACTTATTCCCTTTGAACAACAACCAATATACCGTTTCATTTCCTTCCTCTTGCCAGCTGAATCCTGGTTCAAAAAACATTCGGGCATCCTCTTTTCATCGCTAATTATGAGTCATATCTAATTATATATCCTCCCCTACTTTAGATAAATGAACCGTTCCATACTTGGAATATACGGAGACCATTCATCTTCTGGATGGTTCTCTTTAGCTTGCTCAAACTGATATAGTTCTGCATCCATGGCATCTGCATAGTGAATCACTAACGCTTCCATCAATTTTGGACGCTTTGGTGATTGCCATTCATATTTCCCGTGGTGACTAGTAATAATATGCAACAACTTAGAACGCTGATCCCGTGAAAAACTTGGAATTTTAGCAATTTCCTCAGTTAAGAGTTCGATCCCTATGATAATATGCCCCAGCAACCGTCCTTCTGTTGTAAATTTAACTCCCCGATCGTAGGAATACTCACCAATCTTGCCGATATCATGCAAAAGCGCTCCCGTCACAACTAAATCACGATTTATTCCGGGGTAGTGCTTGGAAATTCCTTCTGCAAGCTCTGCCACTCTAACACTATGCTCCCAAAGTCCTCGGAGATACGCTTGATGAATTTTCATGGCAGCCGGAGCTTTGCGGTAAGCATTTCCCCATTTCGGATGCTCTAAAATCATCTCCATTAGCATTTTGAGCTCCGGTTGGATTATCTTCTCTATAAGAACAGCCAACCGTTTTTCTAACTCGTCTGCAGTAACCGGGGAACTTGGTAAGAGATCAGATAAGTCTACATCCTCCTTTGAAACTATCTGGACAGCTTCAATTGTTAGATCAATAGTACCACGGTACTCAGAAGCAACTCCTTTGACCCGAAAGATGTCCTGATCTTTCAGCCATACAAGAACTTGTGGATCATAATTCCACATCTTCCCTTGAATCATTCCTGAACGATCTTGGCACGTCATGGAAAGGTATGCCCCTGGTTTTTGCCGAAAGGGCACCTCTTTCCATTCATTAACCAGCAACATCCCTTCAAATCGTTCCCCAGCTTTACAATCTCTCAGCATATATTAAATACTTCCTTTCTTTCACAGCATCTTTTATCATATCATAACAAACTGGGGAGACATTCAGTTGAAAAGATATTTTACTAAGCTCTCAAGTCGAGCCTTGTTTTTATATCCCATATTTAGAACGTTCTTGGAAATAATAATAATAATAAAATTAAGAAGGGAACTCCCTGTCTTCGACTTTCTAGTCATATTACCTTAAGAGCAATAACAGGAGCCGATCTTGCAGATCCCAATATTTCTCTACATACATACTGCTGTAGCAATTATTTTAATTGGGTTTTCCCAAAAAGTCTTAACAACTTTAATCATCAAGCATCGCAAATTTGGACACCTGCTTACCTTTGAGCCTACAATTGTTATTCAAGATGGACAGTTAATCATGAATAATCTAAAGAGAATTCGTTATTCCGTTAACAATGTTCTTCATATGCTTCGAGAAAAGGATATTTTTGATCTGAGCGATGTGCGTATGTTTAAGAGTATTTTTTTAGCCAATTCTTTTATAGCCCGTTCGAGGGTTTTACTGCAGACTTCTTCATCCCGTCGATTAAAGCGTTTGTAGATTTCGGTTATGGTTAATCCTTGAGGAGTGGCAGTGAGCATGCGCAAAATCTCCATTCTGTGGCAACATTTTTGACGATTTCGCGTTGGCGTGTTAACTTATCCAAACTTAATCCTCCAATCCCTTGCAACCGAAAAAAGAAATGATAGAATAGATATGGCAACATTAAGGAGGTGAATCCACAATTGGATCCTAACCTTAAAATGAGTTCGAATATGAATATTAACATTACACAGAAAGCAATGAAATTCCTTCAGAAGGCTAAAAAAAACAAGCTTTACATAAAGCGCATTGTAGTCACTCAGTGTTGCATCCCGCTCTCTACTCCCCCTGCCGTACGAAAAGGAAGGCCAAGGAAGCCTGAGAATTTTCACGAATTTATTTTTGACGGAATCACGGTGTATTATGATCGCGATTTAATCCCGAAGCCGGAATTAACCATCGATACTGAAGGGCTGGGCTTGTCCGAACGATTAATGGTTTCTGATTGGGTTATTAAATATTAAAGTCGGCCTTTGGCCGACTTTTTTCATATTACTTTAGAAGTTAATCCAATTCATTTACTATTATTTCAAGACTTGCAAACTCATCTTATAGTCGTAAATCAATTCATTAAATTCCTCTGGCGAACCGTTTTCACGAAGTAACTTCTGTGCTTTTTTTAATAAGTATTTATGTACTTCTCCCCTGGTAATTAGAAACATAATCATCTTCTTCATATTTAGATCAACTGTCAGTTCCAGCTGTTGCTGATATAGACGAATCACTCTAGTTTCCGTCTGGATATCCATCTGCAACATTTTAACAACGTCGAGGCTTTGGTTAATCTGCGTAATTCCCCATAAAGCACCCTGGGTATTAACCAGAGTTAAGGGTGGTCCTCCCAGTTTATTAATCGCTACTGAAATCAATTCCATATGTCCAAATTCTTCTGCAGAGAATATCCCCAGCAGTTCTCGAATATGTCGATTTGATATATTCGAACGTTGGTTAAAGTATTGTAAGGCTGATGCCAACTCACTGCCAATTCCTGAATAATGTTCTGTCAGCACTTTTGCAAACACTGGATCTTCACGTTCAACGTGGATCGGATAAAACAAACGCTTGTGATAATTAAACACTTCCATCCCACCCTCTATTTAAAGAATCCTGCCTTTATTATATGGCGATAGAATCCATGTGGTCACAAGCGACTGATAACACTTCTCTTCTGTCATTCATAAACTGCTCAGAGGAAGTGATCGAAAGCGTTATTACATTGTCCCAAAAAGCAAGAATCCTGCCTCATAATTTGTGGGCAGGATTCTTACTCTTATCGCCATGGGGCAAGATGTCATGAAACCAGTACGAGAGTTTAGTGGGGATTAGTCTATCAAAGAAAAAGAAATCCCCTCCCGTCAAAGGAGGGGGGAAAAGAAAGAAAAGAAGGGGAGAAAAATGAGAAGAATATATGTTAACCGTTGCAGTAACGGGTAATCATTACTAACTAATCTAAGTATAGATCATCCGTGTTACATTGCCATGAAGTTTGTGTGAAGAATATGTTAAACCTTATTATGGAAATTTTAGTTTTCTAACCCTTTCACGCCAATATCCCGTCGAAAATGTGATTTTGGGAAATCAATTTCATCTACCAGAGCATACGCCTTCTCTCGAGCCTTTTGAAGAGTTTGTCCTTCAACAGTTATTCCCAAGACCCGTCCTCCAGTACTCAGAAGCTGACCTTCATGAATTCCTGTTCCAGCGTGAAAGATAACTGCATCTTGACCACTCTCCAATGGCAATTGAATCGGAACCCCCTTTGTGTAAGCCAAAGGATAGCCTTCAGCAGCCATTACTACACAAACTGCAACTTCATTTTTCCATTCCACCTGAACTTCGGAAAGTTTTTTTTCTGTACACGCCCAAAGAACTGGCAAAAGATCTGACTTAAGTCGTTTCATAACCACTTGGGTTTCAGGATCACCAAATCGAACATTATATTCCAAGAGTTTAGGGCCCTGCTTAGTTATCATCAACCCCAAGAAAAGTACACCTACAAAGGGAGTCCCTCGTTCTTGCATTATCTTAAGAGTCGGCGAAACAAGGTCGCGCATGACGATTGCTTCAAGTTCAGTCGTCCAAATCGGAGGAGGGCTATACGTACCCATACCTCCAGTGTTAAGCCCCAGGTCACCCTCTAAGGCCCGCTTGTGATCCTGAACAGGAACCATAGGTAGAGCTGTAACCCCGTCCGAAAAACACAGTAAGCTAACTTCTTGCCCCTCTAAGAACTCCTCGATAAGCAATTTTTTACCTGCTGAACCAAAGTTGCCGTCCATTATTTCATCCACCGCTTGGAGGGCAGTCTCCAAATCCATTGCTACTATAACACCTTTACCCGCCGCTAAGCCATCCGCTTTCAAAACACAAGGAGCGCCTATGGTTTCAATGTACTTTTTAGCTCGAACCGGATCTTCAAATACTTGCCACTCTGCTGTAGGAATCTTAGCGCCTTCCATAATCATTTTGGCAAACGACTTGCTTCCCTCCAACTGAGCTGCAGCCTGCGTCGGCCCAAAGATTCTCAGACCCGCCTCCTGAAAAGCATCTGCAATACCTAAACTCAAGGGGTCTTCTGGACCGACAACCGTAAGATCAATCTTCTCCTTAACGGCAAATTCCACTAGCCCTACAATATCCTGAACAGAAATTGGGACATTCCAGATAACTGTCCCGGCATTTCCCGGTGCCACATATAAGCGTTCAAGTTCAGGGCTTTGCGCCAACTTCCAAGCTAAAGCATGTTCTCGTCCGCCGTTGCCTATAATTAACACACGATGCTTCTTCACTGTCTGACCCCGCTTCCCATTTATAGCCTTAGAATTTATCATTAATGCTGAAAGTGCCGGCGATGTGTAAAGACCATAATTATATTTAAGCGATTAGCGGCTTCGATAACCGAAGGATCATTGCGAGACCCCCCTGGCTGAACGATGGCACGAATACCCGCTTTAGCAGCCTCTTCGATCGAATCAGGGAAAGGAAAGAAGGCATCCGAGGCTAGATAAGCCCCTTTAGCTTTATCTCCGGCCTGTTCAAGAGCAATCTTGACTGACCCAACTCTATTCATTTGCCCTGCTCCAACGCCCAACGTCTGTTTATGATCTGTGACTACGATAGCATTTGACTTGACATGTTTCACAATACGCCACGCAAAATCGAGCGCTACCAGATCTTCTTCCGTGGGTTTTTGTTCTGACACAACATCCCATTCGCTAACTGAAGTGGTCCCCTGATCGACCTCTTGAACAAGATATCCACCTTCAATACTTCTGGAAACCCAACCGGGCATAACCTTGCCCACGTCCCCTCTGCCAACCACAAAGAGTCGAAGATTAGTTTTAGCACTTAGAATCTCGCGAGCTTCCAGGCTAAAATCTGGCGCTATAATTACTTCATAGAAACGTTCTTTAAGGGCTTCAGCACATGCTGTATCTACGACACGATTAAAGGCGATAATGCCGCCAAAAGCGGAAACCGGATCTGCAGCAAATGCATTTTCATAAGCCTCAAGCGGTGTCTTGCCCATTGCCACTCCACAGGGGTTAGTGTGTTTAATGATCGTCGCTGCGCACAATTCAAATTCACGCACAAGTTTCCAAGCGGTATTCATATCTATCCAATTATTGTACGAGAGTTCTTTCCCTTGAAGTTGTTTGCCGTTTGCGAGGGTCCCCACTCCGGCTTCTGAACTAATATAGAAAGCTGCCTTCTGCTGTGGGTTTTCGCCATAACGCAGTTCTTGAACCTTTTGTGCAGTTATGCGAAGCGTCTCCGGAAAAGTATCCGGTGGTTCAATCTGCCGCTCTAGATACCCGGCAATCAGTCGGTCATATTCAGCGGTATGAGCAAAAGCTTCAGCAGCTAGTCGTTTGCGCATGCCCGCAGGAACATTCCCAGTTTCACGCAATACGCTTAAAACTTCTTCATAAGATTCTGGATTGACCAACACTGTAACCCGCCCATGATTCTTAGCTGCAGCGCGAACCATAGTTGGCCCACCAACATCTATATTTTCTATGGCCTCCTCAAAGGTCACTCCAGGCTTAGCAATAGTCTCCCGAAATGGATAAAGATTAACCACTACTAAGTCAATATAAAAAATTCCGTTCTGTTCCATTTGTTCCATATGCTTGACACTGTCCCTCGCCAAAATCCCACCGTGAATTAAAGGGTGAAGTGTCTTGACTCGACCATCTAAAACCTCAGGAAATCCCGTGACCTCACTCACATATTTCACCGGGATATTAGCTTCATCAAGTGCTTTGTAGGTCCCCCCGGTTGAAATCAACTCGAATCCTAAACCTACAAGTTCACGCGCAAAAATTACAATTCCCTTCTTGTCGGAAACGCTTATGAGAGCTCTTCGCTTCATCCCAATTCCTCCTGTTGCAAAATATGTACTCTACGCCCAGTCCGCTCTACTTTTCCTAAAGCTAACAAGCGAACGGCATCGGAATAGAGACGGTGTTCCACCGCTAAAATTCTCTGAGACAAGCTTTCTTCTGTATCCTCTGACAACACAGGCACTGCCTCTTGTAAAATAATTGGGCCGCTATCCAAGCCTTCATCAACAAAGTGTACAGTACACCCACTAACTTTGACTCCATATTCCAGTGCTTGACGTTGGGCGTGGAGCCCTGGAAAAGCGGGCAGTAATGAAGGATGGATATTCAGGACCGGAAAATGTATTTGACTCATACAATAAGGACTCAAAACCCTCATATACCCTGCCAAAAGCAACAGCTCCACCTCATTATTTTGCATCCAGATCAAGATATCTTCCTCTTGTGCTTGACGATGCTGGTAATTACTGATCGGAAAAACACGAGCAGGGATTCCAGCCTCCTCAGCCATCATTAATGCCCCAGCCCCTGGAAGGTCTGAGCCAACAGCCACTATCTCGATAGGAAGGTTGCCGCTTTGGCAGGTTGTAATCAAAGCTTGGAGATTACTCCCACGACCTGATGCCAGTATTGCCGTCCTCATAAGCCACCCCTTCTCCAGTAACGACACTTCCAATAACGAAGCTTTTCTCACCTAACTCATCAAGTTTTTGTCGAACTAATCCCTCAGCCTCTGAACGGACAATCAGGACATAACCAATTCCCATATTAAACGTCCGATACATTTCTGACCAGGCCACATCTCCCAAGCGTTGCAACAACGGAAAAATTGGCGGTCGTTTCCAAGCTGATGTATTAATTTGAACCCCCAAACCTGCGGGCAATATTCTGGGAACGTTATCCGTTAAACCTCCACCCGTAATATGGGCCATGCCAAGTATCTCTGCATCAGAAAGAAGCGACAAAATTGACTTGACATAAATGCGGGTTGGGCGAAGCAGTGCCTCCCCAAGAGATTCCCCTAACTCTGGGAATTCTTCATCAACGGAATAGGATTCGAAGATTTTTCGGGCTAAGGAGTACCCATTGCTGTGAAGACCAGACGAAGGTAAACCGATAAGTATATCTCCTGCTTGAATCTTTGAGCCGTCGATTAACTTATCTTCATTCACCACTCCCACTGAAAATCCTGCAATATCATATTCGTCTTCTGCATAGAAACCAGGCATTTCTGCCGTTTCTCCCCCAATTAAGGCACAGCCGGCCATTTCACACCCACTGGCAATCCCGCCAATGACCTCGGCCAGTCGTTTCGGTTCCACTTTTCCAACCGCCAGGTAATCGAGAAAATACAAAGGTTCTGCCCCTTGTACTAAGATATCATTAACACACATAGCTACCGCATCTTGTCCGATACTATCGTGCTTATTCATTTGAAAAGCAAGGCGTAGCTTAGTTCCTACTCCATCTGTTCCAGAAACAAGAACTGGATTTGGATATTTAGCTAAATTTAGTTTAAAAAGCCCGCCAAATCCACCTAGCCCGCCGAGGACTTCTGGTCGGAGAGTCCGAGCAACCGCTGGTTTGATACGTTCTACAACTTCATTTCCTGCTTGAATGTCAACACCCGCATCTCGGTATGAATATCCCAACTGTTGTTCCTCCTTAAAGTTTCAATGCATCGACGTATTCTTTACATAAGTTCACTCACTTCGAACCACGATCTTCGAGCCTCGCAGACCTCATCCACGAGACTTATGAGATTCAAAATTGTTCTTACCTTGGTTTAAACTCGAAACTGGAATAGGATACGCTCCATTAAAGCAAGCCAAGCAAACAGCCTCTGTCCCCAGTGCGCGAAGCAAGCCCTCCTCAGAAATATAGTGCAGTGAATCTGCCCCAACATACTGACGAATTCCATCGACATCCAATTGATTGGCAATGAGCTTTTCCCGTTCAGCAGTGTCAATTCCATAGAAACACGGGTAGGCCACTGGAGGAGAACTGATTAAGAAATGCACTTCTTTAGCTCCCGCCTTCTTGACCATTTCCACGAGCTTAGAACTAGTCGTTCCTCGGACGATAGAATCATCGATCATCACAACACGTTTATCTTTTAGAACGCTCGCATTGGCATTCAGTTTAAGACGAACTGCAACTTCCCTCATTGCCTGGGTCGGTTGAATAAAAGTTCTGCCCACATAACGATTTTTAATGAGTCCTTCTCCAAACGGTATTCCCAAAGCCGTCGCATACCCTAAGGCCGAAGCAGTTCCGGAGTCTGGAACCGCAATTACAAGATCTGCTTCAATCGGGCATTCATTGGCTAGTTCAATACCCATCTGCCGCCGACTCTCAGCTATATTCAAACGATCCATCGTACTGTCTGGTCGAGCAAAATAAATATATTCAAAAGCACAGCACGCCCGCTTAGTTTTGTTTATCCCTAGATGTGAGTGTAATCCTTCTTTATCGATCACAACAATTTCACCAGGTTCTACATCTCTTACAAACTCTGCGCCAATAGTATCAAGGGCACAACTTTCCGAAGCTAGACAATACCAACCACCAAGCTTCCCAATACATAAAGGACGAACACCAAGGGGATCCCTGATTCCAAAAAGCTTATCTTCCGCTAAGATAACTAAGGCATATGCCCCACGCAGATCCATCATGGTCTTAACCAACGCGTCTTCTAATGAATCCCGGCGATACCGAGTTATTAGGTTAATAATCACTTCACTGTCAACCGTCGTTTGAAAAACCGCACCGTTTTTTCCTAGTTCCTCTCTAAGATCTGATGCGTTTGTCAAATTCCCATTATGTGCTAAAGCCATCATACCTTTTTGATAGTGTACCACTAAAGGCTGAGCATTTGCCAGCAGACTTGATCCCGTCGTGGAATATCGCACATGACCGATGGCCATTTTCCCTTTCAAGCCTTCAACTATGCTGTCAGAAAAAACTTCCGACACTAAACCCATTCCTTTATGCACGTTGATGCTCAAGCCATTTGAAACTGCGATACCAGCGCTTTCTTGACCACGGTGCTGTAAAGCATAAAGCCCGTAGTAAGTAAGACGGGCAACCTCTTGATCGGGAGCATAAATACCAAAGACTCCACATTCCTCTTTCGGTTTGTCCTCTCCAAATTCGAACATTTTCGGCCCCTCTCTCCCCCTTAGTTCCGCGCTTGCGGCGAATTACGTCTAGTTCATATAAAGATATCAGTACTTCACTGCGTCATTTTAAGAGATGATTGAATACTATTCTCACTTCTAAACATGCTTTCCTAAGGGTCTATGCAAGGACCGCCTTGACCCTGCGATAGACTTCTTGATACGCTTCTTCGACTTTTCCCAAATCACGTCGGAAGCGATCCTTGTCCAGCTTTTCGCGTGTTTCAATATCCCAATAACGGCAGGTGTCTGGAGAAATCTCATCGCCAAGATAAACTTTTCCATCACGCACTCCGAATTCCAGTTTAAAGTCGATCAACTCAATACCCGCTTTTACTAAGATAGACTGTAAAATCGAGTTGACTTTTAAGCCCATGGCTTGAATTTCTCGCGCAACATCCATGCTCGCCCAGCCCATCGCCTCGACGTGAGATTCATTAACCATCGGGTCTCCCAACGCATCATCTTTATAATATAATTCTACAACCGGGCGTGAAAGTACAAAGCCTTCCTCTACCCCAAGACGCTTTGACAGACTTCCGGCCACAATGTTGCGCACAACAACTTCAAGTGGAATCATTTCTAACCGATGTACAAGCATATCCCGATCGCTTAACAATTTAACATAGTGGGTTGGAATACCCGCTTTTCCAATTTCCTCAAAGAACAGTGCTGATAACTGGTTATTGACCAATCCCTTATCCACGATTTGTCCCTTTTTCTCTCCATTGAAGGCAGTGGCATCATCTTTATAGGCTACCCAGAAATATTCATTTTGATCAGTGTCATACACTCTCTTAGCTTTTCCCTCATATCGTAATTCTAACTTTTCCATTAAGTATAACCCCTTTCATATTTGGTGCAGTATGCCAGTATCTGTTGCAAGTATTTAAGCATTTCATCTTTAGTTGAACGAGTTCACTTCCGTCACCTGTTTTTATTCACCTAAACGAGTTCTAAACGCTGAAAAATATCCGCTACATGCTTTGTATGATAAGCATAATCAAACAGGTCGCTTATTTCTTTTTCATCTAAATAATCTCGAATACCCGAGTCTCTGCTAATTAAGTTCTGAAATTGCTCTTTAGTATTCCAAGCTTCCATAGCATTGCGTTGAACCAAGGAGTATGCCGTCTCCCGACTGACACCCTTATCAACCAAGGCTAACATAACTCGTTGAGAAAAAATCAAGCCAAATCCTTTGTCGATATTTAACTTCATTTGTTCTGGGAATACTTCGAGCCGATCTATAAGCTGTGTCATCTTATGAAGCATATAGTCTAAAGCAATTGTGCTATCCGGTAAGATCATCCGTTCCGCAGAAGAATGTGATATATCTCTCTCATGCCATAAGGCAACGTTTTCCAGTGCTACTTGAGCATTGGCACGAATAACCCTGGCCATGCCGCAGATACGTTCAGGAGTAATGGGGTTTTTCTTGTGAGGCATAGCCGAGGAACCTTTCTGCCCTTTTCCAAAGGCTTCTTCCACCTCATGAACATCGGTTCGTTGTAAGTTGCGAAGCTCAGTTGCCATTTTATCAAGTGAACTTGCAATCCCAGCAAGGGTTGTCATGAAAAAGGCATGTCGGTCACGTTGAAGGATTTGGGTAGAAATTAAAGCCGGCTCTAGACCAAGCACTTGGCAAACATGCGCTTCAACTTGAGGATCTACATTGGCGAAGGTCCCTACCGCACCGGAAATTTTCCCTACCCTTATTTCCTCACGAGCGAAAACTAAGCGCTTTTTTTGACGTCTAATTTCATCGTACCACAATGCAAACTTCAATCCTAAGGTAATTGGTTCTGCGTGAATTCCATGAGTGCGTCCCATCATCAAGGTGTCCCGATGTTCAATCGCTCTGCGGTTCAGAACCGCTTCCAGCCCCTCTAGCTTTGTCAACAAAATATCAGACGCTTCCACTAATTGCAGGGAGAGTGCCGTATCAAGGACATCAGAAGAAGTAAGGCCGAGATGAATGTGTTTTGCTTCATCTCCCACATTTTCTGCTACATTGGTCAAAAACGCCAACACATCATGTTGAGTCACTTC
Source organism: Desulfosporosinus shakirovi (assembly GCF_020595055.1). Taxonomy (GTDB): domain Bacteria; phylum Bacillota; class Desulfitobacteriia; order Desulfitobacteriales; family Desulfitobacteriaceae; genus Desulfosporosinus; species Desulfosporosinus shakirovi. Next base: position 13,610 of record NZ_JAJDOO010000018.1, read on the forward strand.
TTCAATCGCTTGCACCCTTTCCCAAGAGAAGGAAGCCTTCTCTCGAATAACTTCGACAGCTTCATTCGGAATTTTTCCTAGCTTGGCCCATCCTTCGCAAGCGGCAATTTCAATTTTCAGCCATAGTTCGAGGCGATGCTCGTCTGTCCAAATCCCCCCCATTTGAGGAAGGGTATAGCGTTCAATCATACTTACATTCTCCTTTAACCTTGACTTAATCTTTGTTGCAGTGCTTCGTCCTTCGCTTCAATATCTTTCATCATCTGAGCTCGATAGTTTTTAACCTTTATACTCAGGGGTTTATCCTCAACAGCTAGAAACTGTATCGCAAGCAAGGCTGCATTGCGTGCCGCACCAATGCCTACAGTTGCCACCGGAATTCCAGGGGGCATTTGCACGATGGAGTAAAGGGCATCAATACCCTCCATAGTGCCACTGCTTAGCGGAACACCAATCACTGGTAGAATTGTTGCTCCTGCTACAACCCCCGGCAAATGGGCGGCTAACCCTGCCGCCGCGATGATAAGTTTACCTCCTTGGGCTTCAAAAGCTTTTACCCAGTCGACGGTTCTCTCTAAAGTCCTATGCGCAGAAGAAATTTTGACTTCAAAATCAAGTTCAAACTCACGAAGAACTTTGACGGATTCCTCCATGACTTTGTAATCCGAATCACTTCCCATAATAACCCCAATCTGGCTCATTTAAGTTTCCCCTCTCTCCCTACATTTTCCTAAAAACAATATTAAAAAACCAGGCAAGGCAGATTACACCCCCTTAAAACAGAGTGAAACCTACCCGCCTGGGCTTTTATCCCTTCGGTGTAATTTGATTTCGCAATCAAACCTGTACCACTCGGACAAAGCAATAATACAAATACATTTGCCCTAGGTACACTTTCGCTCATAGTCAGACCATTTACGGCGGCCTGGTAGAAACTTGCGGACCATATCTCCGCGGTTATATGAACACGTATGAAATTTTGATAAGTTTATTTTACAAGAAGGTATCAATAAGGTCAATAGAAAATCGAACATTAATTTAAATTCTTAAGAAAACGTTCGACTAGTGTCCGATAGATCAAGATCATGTTTTATTCCTACTATCTTTACCGTTTCAGAAAATTTTCATCAGTAAAAAATGAGCCTAGTTAAAATACTACCATCGCTGGCATACTAACCACAGTGTAAGTAATCAAACCAATTGAAAATGCAACAGGGGGCCGTATCGAAACTAAGTTTCGCCACGGCCCCTTATCTTAGTTGTTTTTCAAATCATTGATTTATTTACGGGTTTATATTTTTATCCTAAAATCCCATTTATCTCTTTTTCGGTTGTCTTAACCAAAGTCTCGACCCGCTCTTCCGTAAGCTGTCCTCCAGACTCCAACGTCTCTAAAGTACTCTCAAATATCTTGACCAACAAACCATTGATCGTTGTATATCGTTTCTGGGCATCCTCTGGTTCCCGAACCTTGCCTCCCCATATCCCTGCCATACATTCGAAAAGAAAGTTGGTAATTCTCCTCATGATCATGGCTAAGACCGCTACTTTAGGATCAGTTAGAGTCACAACGCTTTCATACGTTGATGCTCGGACTTCCAGACGCCCAGCCTCCTGCAGATCTCGGTGAGCCTTCGTCCCTTTTAAAACAATCAGGTGGTGGTAGAGCATGTTAGCAGTAATCGCCAGATTATGCAATAGGTCATTTCGTTTTAAAAACTCAAGATTAACCCGGATATCTACTAAAGATGAGTCCGGCTCAAACATAATGAACCCAATATTGGGTTCGATCCCGTAGTGGCGAAGGATTCTGATAGCCCTCTCGTTCTGAGCAACCGTCGTCATCTTATTAATCCGTTTTAACGAACTGTCACTGCCGCTCTCCAGTCCTATGAGAATATGACCCAAGCCTGCTTCTACCAACGCACTTATGGATTCTTCATGAATATCATTAACCCGAGCCTCGATGCCAAAGCGAATGTTTCTGGATTTAAGAAGAGCGGCCAAGCGCAAGGCCCGTTGCTGGCCTCTTTCACCTGGACCAAAAAAATTCGGATCAGTAAAATAGAACTTCTTTATTTTATGTTTAGCAATTAAGTCATCGATTTCCGCGATGATATTTTCTGGAGTTCGTCCACGCCACTGAGAGCCCTGTCCATAAAAAGGGTTAATGTAGCAGAAAGTGCACCCCCCATAGCACCCCCTACTCCCCTGCAAGTTTACTTCAGGCAAGCGGAACAGGGCTTCGGTCCTCGCGGGAAAAGGGAGGGCGTTCAGATCACCCACCAGTTCGCGCCGCCGGAAAACAATCCTCCCCAAATCGTCCCTCTGAGCAAGACCGCGAAAGTTTTCAAGACTAGCTTGACTAACTATAACTTTTGCGGCCTTGGCAAAGGTCAGTTCCGGTTCTCCAAGGATCACTGAATCAAGATCCTGACACTGCTTTAAGATGTTTTCAAAGTCAGTGGTCGGATAGTACCCGTAAGCCGTGATATATGAGGAGAGTTGTTCAACTTTAACCTTGTGCAGAAAATCGTACAAGGCCGTGTCCGTCTGCCAATGATAGACCATATGAACTCCCAGCATGTCCGGTTGCATCGCTTTTACTCTGCACTCTATTTCTTGGTAGTCTAGCCCATCCAGGAAACCTTCAATAATTTCAACCTCGTGCCCTTTACTTGTGAGCATACCTGCAATATAACCAGAATGCAGACAAGAGGAAAGGGGAGTATTGGCGATGTCATTACATCGTTCAGGGCAGACGATTCGTGGGTGCTCTAATAAGAGTATTTTCATTTTGCCTCCCTCCTAACTTCCTGCCACATGAATACGTTTCTGCACTGCTGAAGTGTTTCCAGCTTATATCTGAAGGTATCAAACGGTTTGGGGTTGTAATAGGTGGGATAGAGCAAATCCGTTTCTGAGTTAATAACCCCTTGCGCTCTAGCTATCCTTTCGATCGCTGTGCCTGGTAGAATGCGAATATTATTCAAAATGATGGTTCCCAAATTCCTTTTCTTACTGTGTATTTCATAAAGCCGTTCGACAAACTGGATACTTTTTTCGCAGGTCTTTTCCGTCTCCCCAGGCACATTGACCATAAAATGATAGACACTGACGACCTCCGTTTGCGCAACGAGATTGGCTACTTTTAAAATTTGTGCCTCACTAAGGCTTTTGCCTAAGACATCCAATGATTCTTGACACAATCCATCAGGGGAGAAGGAAAAACATTCACACCCAGCCCGTTCAAACAAAGCGACATTCTTTTCATTAAGCTGGTCTTCCCGCATGAAACCATCCCACCGTATTTTGAGCTTTCTATGGAGTATCTCCTCACAGATTCCCTCTAGGTGACCGCGAGGAACGTTGAGTACAGGATCGGTAAAATGGAAACTCTCAATACCAGAGTCCTTGTGCAAGATTTCCATTTCATCTACGACTGCCGCCGCCGGACGGCACCGCAATCGCTTTCCTTGCAGTTGTGGGTAGACACAATAAGCACAGTTAAGTGCACATCCCCGTTTGGCCTCAATACCAATGGTGGGAACGTAGTTGTTGATCCCTTTATAAAGCTCAGGGCGTAGTAGCTGTCGATTCGCTGGAACATAATCCGCCATGTCAAAATTAGTTGCAGGCGGTGAAACGCGCATCTTCAGGCCCTCTCGCCGACAGAGTCCAGACATTGGCGATGGATTGTCTATAGAACGAAGCAGAGCAGGAAAAGTTACCTCTGCTTCTCCTACAATTCCGTAATCTAATTCTGGCACCTCAAGCATTAGCCGTTCTGGAAAAAGGGAAAAGCCGGTACCGCCCACAATCAACCAAGCTTGGGGCAGAACAGCATCAATCAAGCGAACCGTGACAATAAAGGGCGAAATTAGTGAGCTCGTCTTATTGCCCAGCGGATCAATATTACGCAGGGATAAACCGATAGCCTCAGGTTGGAATGTCAAGAGCTTCTCCTTCAGCACTCCGTATGGGTCTCTTTCCAAGTTCATGTCCAAGATACTTACCTCATGACCATACCCTTGAAGGCGGCCGGCTAGCAGGACAATCCCGATGGGATAGACTCTTTCCTGAGAAATTTCTTCTACTGAAGGGGTTTGAATCATCAAAACACGCACATTAAATCACTCCAATAGCAACATGGCAAAATATCTGACAAACTCACCCTTGTCGCGCAAAATCCGAAGATTAAGACCCGCCCGTCTGACGGTCTCGTAAACATCGATACCCGCGCCCTCCATAGAAGGCCTAGCATCCCGTGTATTGCGACACGTCCCATTGTTATCCGCCACAGCGCAGGTAGTACAAAGAACGCATGGACCGGCCCAATAAGCAAACGCTTTATGAAATCCCGCTAAAAAGGCTTCTCTTTCAGCTTGCAAAACTCGGCTCTGAAACACTTTTCCTGGAGGTTCCCCTTCCAGAAGTAGAGCATAGGAAAAGTCTTTCAGTACCTCTCTCGTTTTTTGAGGAGAGGGACTATTAGGCGGGCAATGACCATCTCCGTACCGACCACAGCCGTACTGGCAACGTAAATCTGTCCAGTCAACAACCCGGATATTATCTTTATCGATAGGAAGGACCTCTCCAAATCCCATTGCCTTAATCCTGGCAATCAAACGGGTTTTCTCATCCAAGGAGAGACTCGATAGTTTCTTTTTATCCTTAGCCGCGAAGATCAGAGCAGTGTCCGTCGCTAAGGGGATGAGCTCAGTTGTGTACAGTTTTGACATGGCTAATTCTTCTTTTACCCATTTTCCAGAAAAGATCCTGCCATTGTAGGTATTGATAAACATATTTAGATCGAGCAAAGCCGACTTGGCAGAGCAGTGCTCAGGAAAGAAATCATGAATAACCAGGAACCCGTCCGACTTAAGACAATTTGCAGCTCGATCCAAGATCAGAGGGATCTCTTCCTCTGAATAAGCGTGGATGATATTTGAAAGAACGACCAAGTCAAACCCTTCCTTAGCTATGAACCAAGGTTCTAAAATATTAGCAGGAATATAGGAAACCCGTTTCCCCAACCCTTTCTTATCCATCAACTCCTGAGTATAGTTAAGGACTTCCTGAATATCCACTAATGTTGCCGATAGAGAAGGAAAGCTTTCTAGAAAACCGACAGCAATCGCCCCAGAGCCTGTCCCAATATCAAGTATTTCCCCCTTGAGTTCAATCCCCTGGAAGAAGGGCAGAATCTCTGCTACCTTTGTTCTAGCTATATTGTCCATAGCATTTATATACTTGCCAATCCGCTGAGCAAACTCCTCTGGACCCTCTTCTTCGACTGGAAAATTCACTCTGCCGCCGGCCTTAAGGCACTCGGTAAGGTCCTGCCACCCAAGCCTAAGGCCTTTTCGCCAAAGGATCGAATCTCCTTGATATTCGGATTTACCTAGGACAAGATAGTCGCTTGCAAGTTTGGTATTATAATAACGACCTGCATCATAAACTACGAGCCCTATAGCACAAAGGGCTTGAAGAAAACGCCCCAAACCACTAGGAGGCATATCCAGTTCTCCAGTAATTTCGTCAGTTGTCATACCTCTAGGCTCCAGAAAAGTAAAGACGTCTAGTTCAACGGCCGTAAATAACACCTCAGAAAACCAGTACCCGGTTGCCATGTCTTCCAGATATTGAGAGCCTACTTCATGGGGATTATTTCGAAGAAAAGGTGCTAGTCCCATCTTTATTACCTCCCCTCGGGATTTCGATTGAGTTCATAAATACAAAGTATGAAAATTCCTTTGGCTTCGATAAAGCTCAAATCGGAATTAGATACACTCCGTCAAAACAAGCTAAGCACGTCCACTTCTCTCATTTCTTGAGTTGGTCGGATGAAGCTTGATGAATATAACGATTTTTTATAATTCCATCTCCGAAGGGAATCCCCATTGTTGTAGCATACCCTAGGGCAGAAGCGGTCCCGGAGTCTGGGACCGCTATCACAAGATCTACGTCCAGTGGATATTCGCGAGCCAGTTCACCCCCCATGCGACGTCGGCTTTCCGATACACTCAGCTGATCAATTGTACTATCCGGAGGGGCAACTTCCTGAGTGTGGGCATGAATCCCAAAAACCCCGCATTCCTCTTTTGGTTTGTCTTCTCCTAATTCGAACATGTTTGCCCCCTCCGAGTTGTGCTCCGTCTTCAAGTTTTTTAACTTAACTGCTTCTGCAATGCTTCGTCCTTCTCCTCAATTTCTTTTAACATCTGAGCTCAAGGCCTCTTCCATGACTTTATAATCTGAATCGCTTCCCATAATGGCCCCAATTTAGCTCATTTGCCTTACCCCCTTGTATCCATGTCTTCTTCCATAAAATTGCTTATCTTTAGGTAGCAGAAAAGCACCAGCTCGGCCTAAATATCTCGGTAGCATCTTGACCTTGCTACGCATTTTTAAAAATTAATGATGTTTGCTTATACTGCTAGCAAGTTCCTCCCGTTTTCCCTAAGTGTTCCCCAACTAATTTCATAGCACAGAAACCACCACACATCGAACAAGCTTCAGCTCCCTCCTCATTACGCTCTCCTCGAATCCGTCGAGCTGTTGGTGGATCGATTGATAATTCAATTTGTTTGTTCCAATCTAAGGCTTTACGAGCATGAGCCATGGCTAAGTCCCATTCCCGCGCACCCTTAACACCATTAACGATATCTGCAGCATGAGTGGCAATGCGTGTAGCAATTACTCCTGCATGTACGTCTTCAGCGGTTGGTAAGCGCAGATGTTCAGCTGGTGTAACATAGCAAATGAAGTTTGCCCCTGCCATAGCAGCCGCTGTAGCTCCGATGGCTCCTGTGATATGGTCATAGCCCGGTGCAATATCCGTGACCAAATTGCCAAGTATATAGTAAGGAACATGATGGCAAAGTTGCTTTTGGAGCAAGATCGTTGCGGGGATCTGATCCACAGGTACATGGCCTGGACCTTCTACCATGACTTGAACTCCGGCCGCCAGAGCCCGTTGTACCAATTCACCAGCCACAATCAACCCTTGGACCTGGGCCCGATCCAGAGAATCTTCAATACAACCAGGTCGGATTGCATCTCCAACACTTAGAGTCACATCATATTTTTTACAAATCTCTAGCACGCGATCAAATTGTGTGTAGAGTGGATTCTCTTGCTCATGGTGGAACATCCAACCCGTTAAGAAGGCTCCGCCGCGACTAACAATATCTGTGATTCGCCCTTGATTTTTTAACCTTTCAACGATAGACATGTTTAAAGCAGCATGAATTGCCATAAAATCAATCCCACGTTCTGCCTGACGTTCAATCATTTCGAACATATCCTCAGCCGTCATACTGACAACGCTTCCATTTTTTACGATACTCTCCATGCCTGTTTGGTAGGTGGGGACAGAGCCGACAGGTAATGTAAAAGTGTCCAGCACCTGACGGTGGAAAGCATCCACATCTCCGCCAATACTTAGTTCCATAATGGAATCCGCTCCAGCCGCGACGGCAACCTTTATTTTATGCAGCTCATCGGAAAAATCGACACAGTCTGGTGACGTCCCGATATTAGCATTTACTTTAGTACGGAGTCCTTCCCCTATGGCGATTGCGACCGAGTTCTTACGTTGTTTGTTCTTCAAGATCACTGCCCGACCTTGAGCAACCTTCTCACATAACTCTTCTGCCCTAAGCCCTTCTACCTTTGCTAATCTCTCTACCTCAGGCGTAATAATTCCTTGTCTCGCTTTAATTAATTGTGTCATATTAATCTCTCCATTTCTTAATTAAACTTTTAATTTAGCCATGACAGAAACATCATTTTCTATTGAAATAAATTTACATCTTACCTCCGGCCTCTGAAAACTGACTTCTGTCAGCACTCCCACGGCAGTTCTTGAAAGAACTCACCTGCTACAGCCATGGCACAAGCGTTTTTACATTTTTTGCAGAAAGATTTTTCGCCCGATTGGAACCCCGTAAGCCTTTCTCGATCTAAGGCTAACGCTTTCTGGGCTTCTATATTCTGCTCCCGACGTGCTTGACTCATTTTAAGGTCCCAATTTACTGCTCCTGGGTACCCTTTTGCCAGATCAGCCACATGAGCAGCAATACGTGCAGCCACTACTCCCCGATAGACATCCTGCGCATCGGGATAACCTATATGTTCGGCAGGTGTAACATAGCAGAGAATATCCGCTCCATCAGCACCAGCCATCGCTCCTCCGATAGCAGCCGTAATTTCGTCATATCCTGGGGCTACATCCGTCGATACCGGTCCGAAGACAAAATACGGAGCACCTTGACATACCTGTTTTTCCAATTTAACAGTTGTCGCAATTTGATTAGGTGGAGTGTGACCAGGTCCCTTAATCATGATTTGAACCCCCGCTTGTCTGCTGCGCTTTACCAGCTCGCCCAGAACGACAAGCTCTTCAGCTTGAGAACGACATAATGAATCAGCTCCGGCACCCGGTCTCATTGCATCAGCTAAACTTAAAGTAACTTCGTACTTTTGGGCGATTTCAAGGATGCGGTCGAACATGGTATACAAAAAGTTGTCCTTACCATGATAGAGCATCCAGCCCATCAACAAGGACCCACCTCGACTAACCAGATTCAAAACTCGCTGATCTGCCTTGGCCGTTTTAAATAAACCAGAGTGCAAGGCGCTGTGTAAGGCCATAAAATCAACTCCATCAGCAGCTTGGCGTTCCATAACCTTAAAAAAGTCTTCTGGCTCAAGTGCTAAAGCTGAACCCTTAGTACATACAGCCTCAGCAAAAGCCTGATACACAGGTAGTGTACCTAAAGGTAACGGTACTCTTTTTATAATTGTCCGCCTTGCTTCGTCCATATTTCCCGCTGTACTCAAATCCATGATGGCATTGGTTCCTGCCCTGATGGCCTCATCCACTTTAAATAGTTCATCCGTTAGACTATCCTCGTCTGCGGCCAAGCCAATACTGGCACTAACCTTGGTACTTAGGCCCAGCCCAAACCCTTGAGGCTTTTGGGGCTTGTGATGACTGTTATAGGGAATAACAATTCGTCCGACAGCAACCCGTTCCATAAGCAGTTGGACATTCATTTGTTCGTTGTGGGCTACTAAGGTAAACAAAAGGCTTTCTTGACCTTTTTGGGCCATTTCCATTAACGTCAAAACTTACAATCTCTCCTTTCCATGTTTGACTCATTCCTTGAAAAGAACAATCTGTAGTGAAAATAAAAAAAGTCTCTAATCACAAAGTGACTAGAGACTTTTCCATAATCTCATCCACACTACTCTTGGTTCTTCGACAAGGTAGGCTTGGCTTAACTACAAGGCAGGTCTCCTGGCTTACGGATCAACACTTCAAAGCACCTTCCGGAAACTAACCCGTGGTAATATGCTTCTTGCTTCCCGTTTACAGTGGCGGGACCGCGCCGGACTTACACCGACTTCCCTATTCTCCTCAAAATGAGGCACCTGTAGTTTTTGAATTTTCTAAATACATTATAAACAATAAATGGATATTTTACAAGGCTTTTTAGTTCCCTGTTGTTCTCTCTTATTGTAACCTTGAAAGTATTCCGAGAAATTTTATCACTATAAAGATAGCCCTACTCTGATGCTTCTTCCGTTTTATAAATTGAATTTTTAGAAAGAATACTATACTCCCCATCACCGTTATGAGTGATTCTTGAAATATGTCTTATAGGGAGGTTACACTTATCACAGTAACCATGAGCAAAATATTTTTTGGCTTTAGTCACTTCTCTAGTTTTTTGCAGAACTCCGTCACATTGTGGACAAAATATACTTACTTTATCTAATAAGGATTTCAGTTCCCTAATCTTTTCCTCGTTTTCTCTCTGTACTTTTTCCCAATTAATGATTGGATTGCAAGATAAATCAAATACTCCTTTGAAAATCTCCGCAGTATAAAATGCATCACTTAATGCATCATGAAAAGGAGATGTTTTTTCAATTTCTAGGCCTTCTACAGCACTTTCCAGACTTGGTTGCTTTGAAAGACCTCCATATTTCATATAGATTTGTTGAATATTTATGTATTTGTCAAATGACAATGAATCAAAACCAAAAAACAGACAATTGTCCCTCAGCCCCAAAATATCATCCTGTCCCCAAGAGCATAAAACTGAATCCTTTCCAAGCCAAGAACTAAATCTTTTAATTGCTTCACCAAAAGATTTCCCTTTAACAACCATACCTGAACTGATATTTGTTTTTTTCTTAACATATGGATTGATTCTCTTATAAATAACAGGCCTAATGATTGAATTAAACTCACTAATAGTCTCTAGATTTTCGTTTAGTTTGACCGCTCCGATCTGGATGATTTCACTTTTCAAAGCGGGATTCGCATAATCCCCTTCTTTGAATTTAAAAAACATATTAAATTCCAGATCAAATACTATATAGTTCATCTTACACCTCCTCTACCACTTGTTTATTATAATCCCTCCACGAGATAAACGCACATACAAGTTTCGATTCTTTTTTTCTAACTGCATTTCAAAGTATATTGCACCCATTATGGTCGCTTTAAACAAGAATCCTGCCAAAGATTGGCTCGATACATCAACTTTTAAAGAGAGACGAGCTCCTTTTCGAATATAGTGAAAGTTAATGAATAATATAAAATCCAGGTCTTTTTTTTTACATTCTGTGAATACTTAATCACGAGGTGATAATATGTGGTTCAATAAAAGTACCGAAGCCGTGCTAGAGGAATTCAAAGTAAATCTAACCACCGGTTTGTCAGAAAATGAAGTGATCCAGCGACGTGAAAAGAACGGTTTAAACGAGTTAACATCTAAAAAACCAAAAACCTTATTTAGAATTTTCCTATCTCAATTGAACAATATCATGATCTACATTTTAATTGGTGCCGCTCTCATTTCGGGGTTTATCGGGAACAAGGAGAAATAACTTCAATTGATTTAAATAAAGAGGCTCATAGACTTCTTCTGGAAAATCTAGTCCTGTGCAATGATTCTACTTACTCAGAAACCACCAAAACAGGAGATCCTACGGAGATTGCTCTCTTAGAAGCCGGCAACAGATTTGACCTCTCTAAAGACTTGTTGCAGAAAACCTATCCCAGAGTTCAGACCGTTTGACTCGGACCGTAAGTTAATGACGACAGTTCATAACTCTAACAATCAATTCATAGTCTTCACCAAAGGTGCCTTAGACAGTTTACTGAAAATCTCAACTTACGCTTACATAAATGGAGACACAGTAACTTTAAACGAAGAACTTAAAACAATTGAAGCCTCAAACAAAATGTCTGATGATGCTTTGAGAGTCTTAGGCGCTGCTTATAAGTCACTTGCCGCTGATCCCTCAAATGAAAGCAGCAAAATAGAAGAGAACCTAACATTTATTGGCCTTGTCGGAATGATTGATCCTCCCAGATTAGAAGTCAAAGACTCTATAGCGCTTTGTAAAAAAGCTGGCATAAAACTGTCATGATTACAGGCGATCATAAAAATACGGCCTTCGCCATAGCCAATGAACAGGTATTTCTAATAATATCGAAGAAGTTATCTCAGGTTTGGAACTAGATATACTAACCCAAGAGCAGTTAACTGATAAAATCGAGGGGTTATCTGTTTTCGCTCTAGTATCTCCAGAGCATAAAGTTACATTGTAAAAGTGATTAGGTCCAGGGGAAATATCGTTTCTATGACTGGAGACGGAGTAAACGATGCCCCCTCGTTGAAAGCTGCGGATATTGGAGTGGCCATGGGAATTACCGGAACCGATGTTGCCAAAGGCGCTGCGGATATTGTTCTAACTGATGACAACTTCTCAACTATTGTCTCTGCCATTAAGGAAGGCCGGAATATCTTTAACAATATAAAGAAATCAATCATCTTTTTACTATCTTGCAATTTAGGAGAAGTAGTAGCTCTCTTCCTGGCGATTCTGTTAGGCTGGGCTTCCCCTCTTAGACCCATCCATATTTTATGGGTCAATCTAGTCACTGACACTCTACCTGCTCTTTCCTTAGGCGTCGATTCTGGAGATCCTACAGTGATGGATAAAAAACCTCGTGATCCAAAAGCCACACTTTTTGCCGAAGGCGCTGGTCTAAGGCTGATTTTAAATGGTGCTTTAATTGGGATTTTAACTTTAACCGCTTTTGTAATAGGAAACAATCTATATCCTGATTCCTTAATGCATGCTCAGACAATGGCCTTCGTAGTCTTGAGTATCTCTCAACTATTTCATTCTTTGAATATACGGCATCCTGATAAATCTATTTTCCAGCTTGGACTCTTTACCAATAAAAACTTAGTCTATTCAATATTGTTCGGTATTTTGCTCCAAGTAATTGTCATTACAGTGCCTGCATTAGCTTCAGTATTTAAAGTCTATCCTTTGACTATAAGGGACTGGGCATTTGTTCTCCTGCTGACTGTTATGCCTTTAGTGATCAATGAAATTATAAAAGCTATACGCCGTAACAATATTAGTGGTAAAACAGTTTAAAAAAGATAGAGACACCTGCAAGAAGCCCTTCTTGTGGTGTCTCTATAATATATTCCTCTTTTACCAAAAGCTTAACTGTTTGTATGTGCTAACCTTTTGGTATTGATTAAGTAAATTGTCTAATTGCTGACTAACTTCAACCACTTCGCTATCAACAAGATTTCGAGTAAGCGCGAATCTATTGAGTCTCTTCCGTAATACCTCAATTCTTTTCAAAAGTTTCTTTTCCACATGGATTCCTCCTGAAATGTGATCTCTCAAGAAGATTTTATTGCTTTTCTGATGAAATGGCAAGAATATATTTCCCATTAAAAGGTAGTCATTTGTCGTAATATGGTATTTTTCCCTCAAGAATTCCAAGTTTATAATGTGCTATGATATTATTTAAACTTTATTGGCTGTCGAAATGCAAAGTAGAGGAATTTCACGCTGAATGCTGGCTAACAGACCTGTATCCACTATGGCGTTCCCGTCCCCCCTCTTTTTAGAGAAATCACAATGAGCGAAAAAAGACAACAAACAGGCGTCTATGATTACCCCCAAAAGGAGTAGATTCATAAACGCCCACCAGATAATCAACCACCTCTAAACCACAGACCCCTGTAGCAATACCTCTTTTAGCCTACTCCCACTCAATCGTTCCAGGGGGTTTCGACGTAATATCATAGACGACACGATTGACACCCTGCACCTCGTTCACAATCCTTGAGGATATGCTATGAAGCAGATCATAAGGAAGCCTAGCCCAATCGGCCGTCATCGCATCTTCGCTAGTGACTGCCCTCAGGATAATAGGATATTCATAGGTTCGACCATCTCCCATAACACCGACGCTTTTGATAGATGGGAGTACAGCGAAACTTTGCCACAGTTCACGATACATTCCAGAACGGCGAATTTCCTCTAAAATGACTGCATCCGCCTCCCGTAAGATATCTAACCTCTCACAGGTCAGTTCTCCAAGAATGCGAATTGCCAGACCTGGCCCAGGGAAAGGTTGACGCCAGACAATCTCCTCACTCATGCCCAGTTCAGTTCCTAATTCGCGTACTTCGTCTTTGAAGAGCATACGCAAAGGCTCAATAAGTTCAAATTGCATATCTTCCGGCAAACCGCCGACATTATGATGACTCTTAATAATTTCTGCTGTTTCTGTCCCGCTTTCCACAATATCCGGATAAAGCGTTCCCTGAACCAAGAAATCTACTTGGCCTAACTTTGACGCCTCTACTTCAAAAACACGTATAAACTCATTGCCAATAGCTTTGCGTTTAGTTTCAGGATCGGAAACCCCTTCAAGCTTTTCCATAAAACGCTCTCTGGCATCTACAAAAACCAAGTTAAGTTGAAACTGCTCTGTAAAAACCTTTTTAACCTGTTCTGCCTCATTTTTACGCATAAAGCCATGATCGACAAAAACACAGGTCAATTGATCCCCGACTGCACGATGTACTAAGGCTGCAGCAACTGAAGAGTCTACTCCACCGCTCAGAGCACAGAGAACACGTCCACCTCCAACCTTAGCCCGTATCTCAGCAACTTGTAACTCAATGAAGGACTCCATCGTCCAGTCTCCAACACATTCACAAATGTCGAAGAGAAACTTCTCTAGCATCACTTGCCCATCTGGGGTGTGCCTAACTTCAGGATGAAACTGGACGCCATAGAAGTGACGTTTTTCGTTCATCATGGCTGCCACTGAAGTATGACTGGTATGGGCAGCAACTACAAAGCCCTCAGGCAATGTTTGAACAGAATCACCGTGGCTCATCCAACATGGACGTTCTCCACCTAATCCTTGCCACAAATCAGTCGCCTTATCAATAGTAAGCATCGCTTTTCCATACTCGCTGGCTACAGGATGGACGACGCTTCCACCTAACTGTACGGTCATTAACTGCATTCCATAGCAAATCCCAAGTATGGGAATCCCCAAAGCATAGATTTCGGGATCTACTTTAGGAGCGTTCGGTTGATTGACACTTGCCGGACCGCCAGAGAGGATAATCCCCTTTGGATGACGAGCTTTAATTTCCTCAATCGATGTTTTATAGGAAATCATTTCAGAATACACATGCGCCTCACGTACACGGCGAGCAATAAGTTGATTGTACTGTCCCCCAAAATCCAAAACCAAAACGACTTCCTTTGTCACTTCATTCATCACCATTCCATATTAATTAAATAAATTTGTAGGCTTCCTGTTTCAAAACACCAACATAAGGCAAATTGCGGTATTCCTCATTAAAATCCAAACCATACCCTACAACAAATTCATCCGGAATCGAAAATCCATTATAATCCGGAAAGACATCTGCCTGTCGACGTGCGGCTTTATCGAGAAGCGTTACTACTTTTACACTTAGAGGATTCCGGGCTTTCAGATTTGTTTTTAAATACTTCAATGTCAATCCCGTATCAACAATATCTTCAGTAATCAAAATATGGACATCATCGACACTGCGCTCTAAATCCTTGAGAATTCTCACTACCCCAGACGATTGAGTGGATGCTCCATAGCTCGATAATGCCATAAAATCATAAGCTAGCGGCAATTTGATCTCTCGAATTAAGTCTGACATAAAAGGTACGGCTCCCTTTAAAATCCCGAGGACTAAAAGATTCTTTCCTTCATAATCTCTAGTAATTTCTGCGCCCAGTTCAGCTACGCGTTTACTCAATTCTTCTCGTGATATTAGGACCTTTGCAATATATTCTTCCATTCAGGGCACCTCCACTATACTATAAAACTGCATTTCTACAAAACTCATGCCAAAACTATACCAGAGGCTTGTCCATTGTGCAAACACTTTATGACTTAATGGCAATTTATTTTAGAAAAGTGGCCGATGCCACGCTGGAGGCGATGTCCAAGTGTCCCCTCACCCACGGACGTCGAGAAGGTCCTCCCTATTCTATTTTATGGACTACAAAAAAATACGCAAGCAGTATGCCCAAACTGGGTAAACCGCTTGCTCTTCAACCATAGAACTTTTCCATTTAGATGTCGGGTTCCTGAATATCTATTTTCTTACCAATATCTTTAAACTCGAGTGTCATCGTCATGGGGTCGGACTTAGCTTTATTTTTCGCTTCAATAGACGCTTTAACAAGTGTCTTATCTGACTTTCGAATATAAAGCGTATACTGGAAATCCGTCCAAAACACCTCCATCATTTGATTCTGTACACTAGGTTTTAATTGACATACCCATACTTTTTCACCATTAACTTTCTCCTGACCGCTAAGCATCACCTCTCCTAGTTCTTTTATTTGAAGCGAAGATAAGGGATTGAGCTCCGCCAGAAAGACTTCCTGGGCTGCTGGAGCGTTGGCAAACCGAATCCACTTCTTACTAAAAGGGTCTTTGCTGTACGTAGAATCTCCGATTTTGATCATCTCTACTTCGCTCCCAACCAGCTGACCCAAGATTCGAGTGTTTCCACCATCCTTTTCTCCTTGAATCTGAGTGAGTACGCGATCTTTTCCCTCAACCCATTGATGCTGGTTTAAACTGTAGCGAAAAGAGGTCGCTGCATTCAGTCGTTCTAAGCCGTGCGTGACTAAATTAATGGGATCCGGCTGCCAAAAATAGCGACCTAGAAATACCCCCATCAGCACGATGCTGATTCCGATGAGTAACCATAATCCTCTTTTCTTCATTTCATGCCCCCCTGGCGGAGTTCTTACCCTACTTATATGTATATATAGCTTGACCTATTCCATCGAAATATACCTTCCAGATCCCAATTTGGTGTATATAAATGCCCTCGAAGAAATTTCAGGTCAATGTACTGAGCAAGATTGCCTTAGAGTTCCATTATTCCCCTTCCATATCCAGGTACATGAATATATTAAGTGAAAATAATCTCAGGAAGAAATAATGCGTAAGGCTCATTATAAAAACCCAATAAGCCACAAAAAAAAGAGGCTTTCCACAAGTTCAGTGTGAACTCATGAAAAACCTCTTAACAGTACTCCAACCGGGTATTATTTTTTCAACCTTTTAATGTGAACATTCATGGTCATTACAATGTCAAATCACCTGATACCAACGGTTTCAGGACAACCTTACATCATTCCGCCCATGCCGCCCATGCCGCCCATGCCGCCCATTCCAGCCATAGCGCCTGCTCCGCCATCTTTTGAAGGCTGGTCAGAAACTAAGCATTCCGTGGTCAGAAGCATTGCAGCGATAGAGCCTGCATTTTGCAGCGCCGAACGCGTAACTTTAGCTGGATCAACAATACCAGCAGCAATCATATCTTCATAGATTTCAGTTACTGCATTGAAGCCGATTCCTCGTTTGCCGGATTCACGAACTTTGCCAACGACAACGGATCCTTCATGCCCAGCATTGTTGGCGATTTGACGAAGTGGCTCTTCGAGAGCACGGCGAATAATATTTACACCTGTAGCCTCGTCACCCGTTAATTTAAGTGAATCCAAAGCTTGGATAGCATCAATCAGAGTTGTGCCTCCACCAGAGACGATTCCCTCTTCAACTGCAGCACGAGTAGCAGCTAAAGCATCTTCAATGCGAAGTTTCTTCTCCTTCATCTCTGTTTCGGTTGCTGCACCTACTTGGATAACTGCAACCCCGCCTGCTAATTTCGCTAAACGCTCTTGGAGTTTTTCACGATCAAAGTCAGAAGTAGTTTCATCAATCTGACGTTTGAGGGCTTCCACCCGCTTTTTAATGTCTTCAGAGTTACCAGACCCTTCAACCAGAGTAGTTTCCTCTTTTGTTACACGAACTTGGCGAGCACGTCCAAGCATTTCAACTGTGGTGTTTTCCAGTTTAAGTCCTAGATCTTCGGTAATTACTGTTCCACCTGTAAGTACCGCAATATCTTCGAGCATAGCTTTGCGACGATCACCGAAGCCAGGAGCTTTAACTCCGACGCAGACAAAGGTTCCGCGAAGTTTATTGACTACGAGAGTAGCAAGAGCTTCTCCGTCGATGTCTTCAGCAATAATCATCAGTTGACGACCTGCTTGTACAACTTTCTCTAATACCGGCAAAACGTCCTGAATCGCACTAATCTTCTTGTCGGTAATTAGGATATAAGGATCATTAAGTACGGCTTCCATTTTTTCTGTATCCGTGATCATATAAGCGGAAATATAGCCGCGGTCAAATTGCATTCCTTCAACCACTTCAAGTTCGGTGGTCATACCTTTGGCTTCCTCAACCGTGATGACGCCGTCTTTTCCGACTTTTTCCATGGCTTGAGCAATCAGATCACCGATGTTCTTATCGCTAGCAGAAATTGATGCGACTTGAGCAATAGCTTCACTAGTTTCAACAAGTTTGGCATTTGCTTTAATGTCTGCAACTACAACTTCTACAGCTTGCTCAATTCCACGTTTGATACCCATAGGATTGGCACCCGCTGCGACATTCTTAAGCCCTTCGCGAATAATTGCTTGTGCTAAAACAGTAGCGGTTGTAGTACCGTCTCCAGCTACATCGTTAGTTTTGGTAGCAACTTCTTTAACCAGTTGAGCTCCCATATTTTCAAATGGATCTTCTAATTCGATATCACGAGCGATGGTGACTCCGTCGTTCGTGATTAGAGGAGATCCAAATTTCTTGTCGAGAACTACATTACGACCCTTAGGTCCCAGGGTAACGCGAACCGCTTCAGCGAGAGCATTGACACCGCGTTCTAAAGCGTGACGTGCGTCTTGGTTGAAAATAATTTGTTTAGCCAACGTATATTCACTCCTTAAAAATAATTCTTATTGAACTAGCCAATAATGGCTAAAATATCGGTTTCTTTCAGAATTAAGTATTCCTCACCATCATACTTAACTTCGGTTCCTGCATATTTGGAATAAATTACACGATCACCTGCCTTAACATCTAAAGCAATGCGTTGACCTTTTTCCATTTTACCAGGTCCTACAGCGACCACTTCGCCTTCTTGTGGTTTTTCCTTAGCAGTATCTGGCATAATAATACCGCTCTTTGTTTTTTCTTCCATCGGGAGTGCTTTAATGATTACCCGATCTGCGAGAGGTTTAATGTTCATGAAGAAAAGTCCCTCCTATGTTTTTTTATTAAATATTTGTTAGCACTCGACTCTATTGAGTGCTAACAATATATCTATAATAATATGCAAGGGGCTGCGGGAAAGCAACCCCCCTATATCACCAAAAATTGGGGTTTAAACGTTATTTACTTTGAAAATCATCCAATTGCTTCTTGTTACACGCTCTAGATATTTTAAATTTCCTTAACCCCTCCCCCCCAGCGCATCTTCCTATCGTCTAAACACTATAATTGCCAGATTTAGACCCTTCTATGCATAATTTTATTCTAAAGTTAATTTCAATTGCCGCTGGGACACTTCCTCATAAAGACTCCCTAATGCCTTCAGAACCTTAGGATTTTTTAGATTAAGAAGATATATTTTTGTCTTACCAATCTTTAAGTTTGGATCGGGATGCTCTTTCTCTGTCAAAATATCTTCCTTCAAAGTATACCGTATAAACTCTTTAACTTGTGAAACCGAACGTCCCAGAAGTTCTGTCAACGCCGCTCTAGCCTTAGTGGATGCGACATAGGGCAGGCGTATCTGGAGTGTTCCAAGGACCTGAATTCCTTGCTCCAAATCCTGCTCTGGATGATACTCCGCTTCATGTTTTTCCTGAAGAATCCACTGCAAAAGATCATCTTCCTCACAAAAAGGTTGCAAAGCATGATGAACACTTCCAGCTATCCCAATCACCTTAACGTCTTTCCCCCATGCTCGTACTTTTCTTAATAATGAAAGAAAGTCTCCATCACCTGTTAGCAATAAATACATATCAAAAGTTGATGCTCTTGTCAGCAATATTTCTTGAGCTTCGAGCATTAGTTCTAGGTCTGCCGCATTTCGCCGAAGTTCTGTGCTTGAATAGTTATTCTTTCCATAGACATGACGTGTAAAAACATTTGTTTTCTCAAAGGTTGTCTGGGTTCTCCAAAATTCCTCGCGGTCAAAGTTAGCATAGAGATAGACCGCCAATAAACAGATATTATTACGCTCTGCATATAGTTTCAGAAACTGCACTAACTGTTCCGGAGATAATTCATACCCTCTGTCTAATAAACTGGTCCAAATATTCTCGTAATCGACAAATGCTATGGCTTTCAAATTGATCACCTCACAGCCCCCTAATCTTCTATATTCTACGTAATAGATGTACAGACGTGACAAGCTACGTTAAAGGCTCTATAGGCAGTATTGCAGAGAATTATTTCGGAATACAGGGGTATTTCCTATTTAATCAAACTCTAAATTTCAGCAATATAGCAGGGATGGACTTTATCCTTGATTGCTGAAACTGAAAACCGAGAAAGGATAGAATCAACGACAAAAGTTGCAAAAGTATAGCAATTAGTACCATAACTCAAAAGGGATTGGCACATCGCCAATCCCTTTTGAGCTACAACTAAATCAACTTTTCAATTATTATAGTCATATTGTAAATCAATCCCAAATTATCGACTGATTAAAGTTGTTAAACCGTTGATGCACATTCATTGGCTTCCCCTTTAAGAATTTGAATTCCATGAGGAATTGCAGGGGCGATTGCAGCGAAACACTCGCGTACCGCTTTAGGACTGCCCGGCATATTAATAATCAGTGTCCGCTTTCTAAGGACTGCAATTGCTCTGCTTAACATAGCCTTTGGAGTTACTTTAAGGCTCTCCATCCGCATCACCTCAGCTATACCCGGAACCATACGATCTGCTACAGCTAACGTCGCTTCTGGGGTCACATCCCGCATTGAAAACCCGGTCCCTCCCGTAGTCAAGATCAGATCCAAACTGAGCTTATCTGTCCAAAGGCACATCGTTTTTTCTAGTGTCGCTTGGTCGTCTGGAAGCACCACGTACTCCACAACCTCTCCGCCAATCTCTTGAACAAGTTTGGCCAAGGCAGGTCCCGACAGATCCTCTCTTTCTCCACGTGATCCTTTATCACTAGCTGTAATTACTCCTACACGAAGCATTGGCTAATCACCTCAATGCTGTCTCCAACTCGAACTGCTCCGCCTTCCAGTAATCGAACAAAGATCCCTTCTTTTGGCATGACACAATCCCCAGCCTGATAGAAAATTGCGCATTTCGTATGGCACTCCTTACCAATCTGGGTAACTTCCCCTATACTGGTTTTTCCGATTTTCAGTTTTGTTCCGATCGGCAAAGTAAACAATTCTATTCCTTCTGTTGTTAAATTCTCTGCAAAATCCCCTGGGCCTACCTTCAACCCTTTATCCTGCATGGTCTTAATACTTTCCATCGCAAGCAAGCTGACCATACGATGCCAATCTCCGCCATGAGCATCTCCTTCAAGACCAAAGTTGACTTTTAAGACTCCTTCACCCACATTCTTTTTGCGCATTCCTTTCCGTTCACTTGTACAAACCGCTATAATTTTCCCCATTATAAAGCCCTCTCTTTCATACCAGATTATTTAACGTACGAAATGTCCACTTTTTCCACCCAACTTTTCAACTAGATAAATATCCCGAATAGCCATAGTCTTATCAATTGCTTTGCACATATCGTAGATGGTCAAGGCAGCGACACTAACCGCTGTCAGCGCTTCCATTTCCACACCAGTTTTCCCCTGGACTTTCACGATAGCTTCGATGTCTATCTCACCGGGCTCTATCAATTTAAAGCTTAGTTTGGCTCCGGTTATTGCCAAGGGATGGCACATAGGGATCAACTGTGAAGTCTGCTTTGCCGCCATGATTCCTGCGACTTGGGCAACTGCCAAAACATCTCCTTTGGCAACAAGACCTGAGCGAATTCTTTCCAAGGTTTCTGGCATCATCATTACTTTCCCCTGGGCAACGGCAACTCGCGCCGTTTCAGTCTTGTCACTGACATCTACCATTCGAGCGCGTCCTTCTTCATCAAAATGTGTTAAATCCATTGCTTACCCTCCGATCTGAGACATTACGCGTGTATCTTGCCACGCTTCACTATTCATATGATGCTCAGCGGGTTTATGCCAAACTGCCTGAGCAAATACATTCAGAATGTCCTGGTCTGAACTGCCTGACCGCAGGACCTCACGCAAATCAACTTCATGTTTGCTATGCAAACACGGTTTTAGCTTGCCGTCCGCTGTTAAGCGCACACGATTACAAGTATTACAAAAATGACGACTCAGGGCACTAATGAAGCCGATACTTCCCTTATAACCGCTTGGCCGAAAATACTGTGCCGGGCCTCCACCGGGAATATCCTTGGTTGGAAGGTCATCTTCATTCAACCCTAAAACTTCTTTCATTTCCTTAATTGAGACAAATTCATTGCGATGCTCTGAGCTAACGCCAATTGGCATGAGCTCAATAAATCGAACATGGAGCGGATATTGCCTAGCCAGCTTTAAAAAGCTGGGCAACTCCTCCGTATTAAACCCGCGCACAACTACGACATTAATTTTAACCGGATTTAATCCAGCCTCAAGCGAACGCAAGATCCCTTGAATCACTTTCGAGACATCCCCTCCCCGAGTATTCTCGAAGAAACGGGTTCGATCCATAGTATCCAAGCTGATATTAACGCGCTGAACTCCCGCAGCTTTTAAATCAAAGGCCATTTCCTGAAGTAACATTCCATTAGTTGTCAGCATAAGATCTTCAACCCCCGGAAGTTGGGCCGCTTCACGCAGAAAATCCAAGATATCTTTGCGAACTAAGGGTTCTCCCCCTGTGATGCGAAAGCGCCGAAAACCTAATTGTGTACTTATCTTCATCAACCTTAGTATTTCTTCGAAAGATAGAATAAGGTCATGGGGCATCCACTCTATTCCGTCGACAGGCATACAATATTTACAGCGTAGATTACAACGATCAGTGACTGAAATTCTGAGATAGTCAATTCGCCTAAGAAATTGATCTTGCATTGCGACTCCTCTTTCTTAGATTAAATTTTGAAACACAAAAAAACCCGCGGTCTGTAAACAACCGGGGGAATATATTCCACCTGTCAACAGACTCCTTTCCAGCAGGAGATATCACAGTTTCCCGTAATACCCGAGTGTCTTGTGACACTAGTCTGGTCACCCTAGCTTCTGCTTTAGGCAATCCAGCTTCGGAGCACGTACTATTTATTATAAAACTTATTATAATATAATTCGCGATAAGTTTAAGAATTCCTTTTATTACATATACACTTTACCTTTTTATAAAAAAAAGATTCAGGTTTTTCTAAAAATATTGTACACTATAAGAAAGGTAAGGTCCAAGGAGGTAACAATGCCAAACCAAACTATTGCCCATTCCATTCTTAAAGCTAAGGGGAAACTACTAGAATGGGTGGAAGACACAGTAGTCCGAGAGGTTCCTCTAACCGTCCACTACAACCGCGAGGAGATTGCTACGCTATTATGCTCGCCTTCTCAAACTGAGGAGCTTACACTTGGATTTTTATTCAATGAAGGGTTCATTCGAGTTCCAGAGGACGTATACGAAATTCGCCTAGATCCCTCGGATCATATGATTTGGGTCGAAGGTAAACCCTGCGTCTTACAAAAAGAACTCATGAGCAAACGATTTGTTTCCGCTTGTTGCGGTAAAAGCCGAGCTTCTTTTTGTTTTGCTAATGATGCTCTAATGGTCAAACCCCTTACATCAACCTATAGTATTTTGCTTCAAGAGGCCTATGATTATGCAAAGTTTTTACAATCTTATCTCCCACTCTTTCAGAAGACCGGTGGGGTACACAGTGGGGGAGTTGGTTATAAAGGGAATGTGATCCTGACGAGTTATGATATTGGCAGGCACAATGTTTTTGATAAGCTCGGCGGTGAAGCCTTTCGCACTAAATTAAATCTCGAAAACCATGTGATTTTTTTCAGTGGTCGAGTCTCTTCGGAAATCCTGCTTAAGGTAGCCAAAATGAAAGTACCCATACTCATCGCCCGTGGGGCACCAACAGATATGGCCCTTTCCCAAGCGACTGCTTTAAATATCACTGTAGTAGGGTTTGCCAGAGAACAACGGTTAAACATTTATACCTGTCCCGAACGAATCATCCTCTGACCACTAAGGGCAGTCTAAGTTTTTGATTATCGTTTGCGGATAGCAGTCCAATCTTCTGGTGTATTAACGTTATAGAAGACGTTCTCTAAATCTGAAAAACTCTCCAATTCCGTTTTCTCCACATACTTCACTGAACAAACCAGAAAGAGATCGATAATCTTGAGGTGACCTGCCTCAAGATTATTTTTTATTGTGGGAAGGCAACGGCGATGATAAAAGGCATGCAAAGGATGAAGGCCGGACTGAGTTTTTGGAACGACGATATCATACTCCGGAATCCACTTTGCCAAAAAACGAATAAGGTCCGTTTTTAAAAACGGCATATCACAGGCAACAAAGAAAACATTATCATAGGCGGCTGTTTTCAAACCTTGATAAAGCCCTTCTATAGGGCCTCGATCAAGAAGCTCATCTTTAATTATTGGTATTTCATAGTGTTCAAAAAGTTCAGGTTTGTTGCTGCTGATGATCACCTCAGAAAATATGGTTTGCAAAACCTCTAAACTCCGTTCCACCAGAGGTTGTCCATCCATTTCGAGAAAGGCTTTCTCTTTTTTCATTCGTGAGCTTTTTCCACCCGCTAATAAAATTCCGGTGGCGTTTAATTTTGGAAGTTGTTTTCCCAAGTCCTGCAGTGGCTTAGTAATTTCTAAAGACCTCCTCGTATTCAGTGGACGAAAACCGAGTCAGAATCCGTTTCCCCACAATAGTTACGGGAACTCCGATCGCCTTCGTCGTATTTCTTAACTCCTTTAGATGCTTAGGTAATAGGATATTCTTTTCTATAAACAAAATCCCTCTGCCTGAAAGAAACAGCTTAGCGCGTGCACAGTATGGGCAAAGGGGCAGGGTATACATAATTACTTCTTGATTCACAAAACTCTCACTCCTCAACTTATTTAAAGCCGACAAATCTGCCTTCAATGTACCATATTCAAAGTTTTATGTCACGCGGATTAATCTCTTCATCCTCCCCAGAGAGAAGTTCCACAAATTGTATATTATTTTATTTACACTTGTATCCTTTCGTAATATAATGGATCAAGGAGTAATTTCTGCCAAAGGATATTACTCACAAGTATTGCTAGGGGTACCCTTCGGGGCTGAGATGAGGAAACTCAATCCCTTTGAACCTGATCTGACTAAATACCAGCGGAGGGAAGCTAATCGTTATACCTATTTAGAAGTACTAGTGAGAACTGCTTACAGCAGTTCTCACTTTATTATTATAAGGATAGCTGCACTATGTGTGGGGAAATGTGTTCAATCTCTCATGAACCAAATTATGGACAAATGGATAAAGTAGCGTTAAAAAAGGCCTTCCTTGTTGGAAGGCCTTTTTTACTAATTAGACTTTTGAAATCTTTACGCCACACACTTTATACTCGTAGGTTTTGGTGACTTTATCATAGGCTCCATTGGTCAAGACGTTAGTCGGTGAATCAAAATAATGAAGGGTCATAAAGACCATACCCACGGGAACTCGTTCCGTAATCATAATTTTAGTTTTAAGCTCACCACGACGGGAAGCGACTTTGACTTGTTCACCGTCTTCGAGTCCAAGTTGTTTGGCATCCGAAGGGTTAATCTCAGCCAACTCTTCCGGAGAATGGGTCTCAAGAGATGGAGAGTGTTGTGTGAAAACATTGTAATGGGAAAGTTTTCGTCCGGTACTGAGTAAGAGTGGATACTCCTCATCCGGTAATTCTGCAGGCAGCTGATTCTCTATCGCCACGAACTGTCCTTTGCCTCGGGTGAATTTCCCCTCATGTAAGAACTTCGTCCCTGGATGTTCAGCATGCGGCACCGGCCATTGCAGACCTTGTGTTCCTAAGCGCTCATGAGTGATCCCAGCAAATTGAGGGGTAAGCTTCGCAATCTCTTGCATAACTTCTTCCGAAGATTGATATTCGAAGGGATAACCCATACGAGTTGCTAATTCAGAAATGATCTCCCCATCTGTCTTAGCATCACCGATAGGTTTAATGGCTTGATTAACCATTTGCACTCGCCGCTCAGTGTTCGAGAATGTGCCTGTCTTCTCAGCATAACTAGCTCCAGGTAAGACAACATCTGCCAACTTAGCTGTTTCGGACAAGAAGATTTCTTGGACTACAAGGAAATCAAGGGCCTGCAGACCTTTGCGCACATGGTTCGCATCGGCATCTGTAATGACTGGATCTTCTCCTAAGACATATAACGCCCGTAAATCTTTACTAACCGCTGCTTCAAACATGTCAGGAATCATAAAGCCCGGATTAGGGTCTAAGGGAACTCCCCAAGCGGCTTCGAATTTCGCCTGCACTTCTGGATTTGCGACCTTTTGGTAGCCGGGATAAACGTCAGGTAGTGCACCCATGTCGCAGGCACCCTGAACATTGTTTTGGCCACGCATTGGGTTGACCCCCGAACTTTCTTTACCGATATTACCGGTTAACATGGCCAGGTTCGCCAAGCTCATGACGTTATCCGTACCACAGGTGTGCTCAGTAATTCCTAAAGTATAGAAGATTTGAGCTCGTTCCGCAGTAGCATAAATTTTAGCGGCCTCTATGAGATTCTCCACGGGAACTCCCGTTACTTTGCTTACTACTTCGGGTGTATATTTTTGCACGGCTTCACGAACTTTTTCAAAGCCTTCTGTTCGTTCTTCAATGAACTCTCGATCTTCCCATCCGTTAGCAAGAATAATGTTCATAATCCCGTTTATCAGAGCAATATCAGTACCCGGACGAAGTCTTAACCAAACATCTGAATGGTCAGCAAGATCGATGCGCCGAGGATCGGCCACAATTAGCTTTGCACCCTTAGCCAACGCTTGCTTCATTTTCGTTCCAATAACCGGATGAGCCTCAGTTGCGTTTGAACCAATTACAAACATTACTTTGGTGTTTGGAATTTCATTAATAGAGTTAGTCATCGCTCCGGATCCAAATGAGGTGGCCAGACCGGCCACAGTGGGAGCGTGTCAAGTCCTGGCGCAGTGATCGATATTGTTCGTACCGATTACCGCGCGCATGAATTTTTGCATAAGATAATTTTCCTCGTTAGTGCAATGGGCAGAACTTAAAGCAGCAATAGAGTTAGGACCGTGGGTCTTCTTGATCTCGCCTAACTTCGTGGCGATTAAATCTAAGGCCTCATCCCATTCCGCTGGAACCAGTACTCCATCTTTCCTGATCAGAGGCGTTGTGAGACGATTATCACTGTAAATCATGTCCATTCCAAAGCGACCTTTGACACATAAAGCTTTGCCATTAACAGGGGCATCCGGATTGGAGGTCACCCCAATCACTTTTCCATCTTTAACATTCAGGTCAAAGTTACATCCAACACCACAGAATGGGCATGTAGTTTGGACTTTCGACACTTCCCAAGGACGTCCTTTACCGACCATTTGCTTCTCTACCAAGGCCCCTACCGGACAGACTGAGACACATGAACCGCAGAAATCACAGTCGGACTCATTATAGGGCAAATTGAAGGCCGGACCCACTTGGGTATCAAATCCACGATGGGAGAAATCGAGAATGCTTTTTCCCTGAATTTCAGAACACGCTTTGATACATTTTCCACACAGGATACATTTATTCTGATCCCTTAAAATGAAAGGGTTCCCACTGTCGATCGGAAGATTGCGTTTCTCCCCTTGATAAACTTCACCGTTTACACCATAGTCATAAGCATACTCTGCTAAAGAACAATCCCCCATCTTCTGGCAAGTCATGCAGTCTAAGGGATGATTGGCTACTAACAGTTCCAAGATTACTTTGCGTGCATTGCGGACTTTAGGATTTTGAGTCTCTACTTTCATGCCCTGTGTTGCCTGTGTCACGCAAGAAGGTGGCAGATTGCGCATTCCTTCGATTTGAACGACACACAAACGGCAGGCACCAGCAGAGGTGAGCTCCGGTGCATGACACAAGGTAGGAATCGGAATATTATTCATGCGACAGGCATCAAGTACGGTCGTTCCCTTAGGAACGCTGACTTCACGTCCATCAATTGTTAATGTAAGCCACTCCAAAGTGTTTCACTCCTCTCAGTTTGTCCATCTCATATGATAGTTTCTTGATCATTTATTAGGCTCGACTAACCGCACCAAACTTGCATTTGTCTATACAGGTTCCACATTTGATGCACTTGTCTTCATCAATGACATACGGAGTATTGGTCTTCTTATCCCCTGAAATGCAATTAGTCGGACAGTTTTTAGCACAGAGGCTACACATCTTGCATTTCTCCACATCAATGGTATAACTCAGTAAAGCTGAGCAATTATGGGCAGGACACTTATGGTTACGAATATGAGCCTCATACTCATGCCTAAAGTATTTAAGCGTTGCAAGAATAGGGTTTGGTGCAGACTGACCCAATCCACATAGGGAGGTTTCTTTGATAGTTAAGGCAAGAGTCTCTAATGTATCAAGATCTTCCTCTTTTCCTTCTCCCTTGGTGATTCTATCGAGGATCTCGTACATCCGCGTGGTTCCCTCTCGACAGGGGGTACATTTCCCACAAGATTCTTTCTTGGTAAAGTTTAAGAAATAACGGGCAATATCCACCATGCAAGTGGTCTCATCCATGATGACAAGTCCACCGGAGCCAACCATTGCCCCAGCTTGCATCAAAGTATCATAATCCACAGAGAGATCGAGCATGTCATCAGGCAAGCATCCACCGGAAGGGCCTCCAATTTGCACTGCTTTAAATTTCTTACCGCCTTGAATACCATCTCCGATGCCAAAGATGATCTCCCTAAGTGTTGTGCCCATCGGGACTTCTACTAAACCTGTATTGTTTACTTTACCGGTCAAAGCAAAGATCTTTGTCCCTTTACTTTTTTCCGTTCCAAATTGACCATACCACTCTGCGCCGTTGCGCAAAATATGAGGAATATTGGACCAAGTTTCTACGTTATTGTTATTAGTTGGTTTTCCCCATAGTCCACTAACAGCAGGAAAGGGTGGTCGAACTCTTGGCATTCCGCGTTTCCCTTCGATGGAAGCAATCAAAGCAGTTTCTTCTCCGCAAACAAAAGCTCCAGCCCCTTCAAACACATTGAGATGAAAATTAAAGCCTGAGCCCAGAATGTTATCTCCTAGGTAACCAGCTTCCTCTGCTTGCCTGATCGCAATTCCCAAATGCTTAATGGCTAAAGGATATTCTGCACGACAGTAAACGTATCCTTCGTCTGCTCCGATGGCATAAGCCCCAATAAGCATTCCCTCAATAACAGAATGTGGATCTCCCTCCAGCACACTGCGATCCATGAATGCACCAGGATCTCCTTCGTCTGCATTACAAATAATATATTTTTTATCACTTGGAGTTGAACGACAGAAACCCCACTTTAATCCTGTAGGGAAGCCAGCGCCACCACGACCACGAAGCCCGGACTTCTTGACTTCTTCCAAGACATCTTCAGGTGACATCTCTTTAAGGGCCTTTTCTATGCCTTTATAGCCATCCCGTGCCGTATAATCCTCAATCTTCTTAGGATCAATTACCCCGCAGTTATGAAGAATTATTCGATGTTGCTTCGCGAAAAACTTAATATCGGCCATTAAACTTACTGGTTTTTGAGTTGTTTGATCGACAAGAAGTAGTCGTTCAACTCGTTCCCCTTTGATAAGCTCTTGCTCAACAATTTCCGCAACATCTTCCCCTGTAACCCGGGTATATAAGATCTGCTGTGGTTCAATAACGAGCGTTGGTCCCTTTTCACAAAACCCTT
Organism: Desulfosporosinus shakirovi; assembly: GCF_020595055.1. Classification (GTDB taxonomy): domain Bacteria; phylum Bacillota; class Desulfitobacteriia; order Desulfitobacteriales; family Desulfitobacteriaceae; genus Desulfosporosinus; species Desulfosporosinus shakirovi. Next base: position 42,879 of record NZ_JAJDOO010000018.1, read on the forward strand.
GACATCCTGTCCCAACGACACTTACAGTTTCTTCAAGTCCTTGCCGCTTGATCTCATCATTTAGAATATCGATGATCGGAAGTGCTCCCGAAGAGGCACATCCCGTCCCTGCACAAACTAGAATCCGTTGGTTCTCAGCCATCCCTTTATCCTCCTACTCGTATTTGGCCAATATCCCGGCAATGCTCTCCGGTAATAATCGTCCATGAACCTCATTATTGATAGATATCACCGGTGCCAGGCCACACGCTCCAATACATGCTATAACTTCCAAGGTAAAGCGACCATCTTCGGTCGTAGCTCCATCTTTAATCTTTAATTCTTTCTCGATCGTTTCAACGATCTTGGCGCCTCCACGAACATGGCAAGCTGTTCCCAAACAGATATTGATTAAATTTCGTCCCACTGGCGTTTGACGGAACTGGGCATAGAACGTGACCACACCATAAATTCTTGCTACTGGAATACGAGTTGCTTTACTGATGTGTTTAATTACATGGGCCGGTAAATACCCATACACTTCTTGGGCTCCTTGTAAAATCGGGATAAGAGGACCATTGCCATGTTTGTGCTTGTCAATAATTTGATCTAACTTAATTTGCTTAGGATCTACTAACTCCTCACACGCAGTGCTCAAAAAAATCCCTCCTATTGAATTCCTATCGTTTCAAAATCGTAGACCGTTTTCTCCGTGATTAATTTAGTCATTTTGGCATCGTGTTCATCAACTGGTACTTGTCCGATAATTTGGCATTCGAAAGCAATCGCAACTCTAGGCGTTGAGGGTTTTATCCGCATAAAAAAGCGATCATAGAAGCCTCCCCCATACCCTAAACGATTCCCTTGCAGATCAAAACCTGCCCCGGGCACAACAACTAAATCAATCTCTAAAGGATTTACTTCATCTTTCGTCAGTTTGGGTTCACGGATTCCCCAAACTCCTGGCTCAAGATCTAATGCCAGATTACTGACTTCGAGTGGAAGAAGTATGCCTTTAGGGGCACAACGAGGTAATATCAGCTTTTTGTTACACGCTATTGTCGCCTCCGCTAAGTCCGTCGTTTCCACTTCATCGCGAAAGTTAAGAAATAACATCACTGTATGAGCCTTTTGGAAGTCCGGTAAATCCCGAAGTTTTTGCTGAATAATTAAACTTTTGGTCCTTCTCTCTTTCTCGCCCAAAACAGCTCGCTGAGTTAAACACGATTTGCGTACTTCGGCCTTCAAGTTCATTTTTTCCTCATTCATCGTAGAGCTTCCCTTTCGGTAGAATCTCGTGCCTTTAAATTAATTCGATTAATATTATCGAAATCCTTCCACTTTAATGAAAAATTTTGATAATATTCTCAATATGCAAACATATCGTCCCCCATATTCATATTATTTACATAAATGAAACAGTATTTCAACCCACAGAGTTATCCACTTATGGAATCTAACTATTTCGGCTTGTCCATAGGTTATCCACATTATCCACAGGACCTGTGGATAATACTATCCCAAACTATCATTTTTTGCGTAAAGCTCTAAAACCGCTATTATGACTTATCTACAGACTTATCCACATTGTCCACAGGCCCACCTTATCCACAGAACATATGATTCATCCTCTGCTCCTCAACCCAGCCTAGACGCATCGTGACATAATCGCGACGTTTTTACGCAACCAAAAAATAGCAAACTATCGTTCAAACTCCTGATGCAGAAGCTTGAACGATAGTTTGTTTGCGTCGTAAAGGTCACTCATTGTCTACACAAGTCCGAGTCCCGGAATCGCGTTAAGGGTCCAAGGGGCAAAATCCCCTTTCAAATAATGATAGTACCCTGCTGTTGCAATCATAGCTCCATTGTCCGTACAGAAAACGGGCGACGGATAAACCAAACAAACACCTTTCTCAGCCAACTTCTGGTCCAGAGTTTCACGCAACAACCTATTGGCCGCAACCCCCCCTGCCAAAAGCAAGGTCTTGACTCTAGTTTCCTTGATAGCATGCAAAGTCTTTCGAACCAGAACATCCACCACTGCTTGCTGGAAAGAAGCTGCAATATCCGGAACACTGAGTGTCTCTCCCCGCATACGGGCAGAATTTAAGGCATTTAAAACAGCAGATTTCATACCGCTGAAACTAAAATCCAAACTGCCCGGCTCTAACATTGCGCGAGGGAAATTAAATGCTTGCGCGTTCCCTTCTTGAGCGATTCTTTGAATCTGAGGACCTCCAGGATAACCCAATCCTAAGGTTCTAGCCACTTTATCCAGTGCTTCTCCTGCCGCATCATCCCGTGTGTGCCCTAAAACCTTATATTGCCCGTGGGCTTCCAATAAAATGAGATGAGTATGTCCTCCCGATACTAACAAGGCAAGAAGCGGAAATTTCAAATCCTGATGCTCCAAAAAGTTTGCATAGATGTGCGCTTCCAGGTGATTAATGCCAATCAGCGGAACTCCAGCCGCATATGCCATTGCTTTAGCTCCTGAAACCCCAACTAATAGGGATCCGACCAGCCCTGGTCCATAGGTTACAGCAATCGCCGATAAATCTCTAAAACTCAGTCTTGCCTCATCCAAAGCTTGTTGCACAACCGGCTGAAAATGCAAGCTGTGTTCACGCGAGGCAATTTCCGGCACAACCCCTCCATACTTCTGATGTGTGGTTATTTGCGAAGATATGACATGACTTCGCAAATCTCTTCCGTTCAACAAAACGGCCGCTGAAGTCTCATCACAGCTCGTTTCAATCCCCAAAATTACAACATCGCTCTTTTGACTCTCCGTCATATCTTATTCACTTCCATTCCTAAATCAGCCCACATTATCAGTGCATCTTCTCCAGTATCAGCATAGTATCCTTTGCGAATCCCCGCTGTGGCAAAACCTAATCGGCTATATAAAGACTGTGCAGGGCTATTCGATTCCCGAACTTCAAGTGTCATCCGTTCCATACCTTCTTGCACCATTTTCTCCATCACGAAACGCATTAGAAATTCTCCCCAATGCTTCCCTCTATAGTTTGGAGCAATAGCCACGTTTGTAATATGACCCTCATCCAAAATAAACCATAATCCCATGTAACCGATTACCTTATCATCCAACTCCAAGCAAACATAACGTGCATACTCATTATCTTTTAGTTCTGCTTTAAAAGCCTGCAAAGACCAGGGCGTAGAAAAAGAGGCAATCTCAATCTCCATAATTGCCTCGAGATCATCCATAAGCATGGGACGTATAATTCCGTTACTCATGTCCCTCGCTCCTCCGCGCTTCCTCTTTCTTCGCCCAATTAACCTCCGCCTCAGAAAAGCGGATGTAATACGGCTCAACCCTTTCTCCTTCGCCCGTTTCTTGCCATCGTTGCCATACTGCACTTACAGCATAAGCACCACGAGGTAAACTTATGTACTCCGGTAAAATCACCGCTCGCTCGCCCAGTACTTCCTCTATACGCCCCTTAGCTTTCTCCGCCGCATCTCCAACGAAACAAATAGAACGGTCTAATCTCTTTAGATATTCCAACCATTTATCTATAGGCATGGCCTGTGGCGAAGTTAAACAAGCAGCCTTTTCAGCTCCTCGCGTCCAGTTATAACGCGCCGTATACCATTCATTCTTGCGTGCATCCAAAATGGGAACAACATCTTCCATTCTTCCCTTACCAGCCCAAGCTAAGGCATCCAAAGACACTACGGCAATCAGCGGGAGCTTCAGAACCTGTGCCAATCCCTGTGCTGTAGCGATTCCAATCCGAATGCCGGTGAACGAACCCGGCCCACGCACTACGCCGATCATATTTAATTCCTGAAGTGTCCAGTCTGCAGCTTTGAGCAGTTGATCCAGCATAGGAATAATACGCTCTGAATGGGTCTTTGTAGTATTTAAAAAACCTTCGCCAACTAGTCTTTTATCTTCACCTAAAGCCACAGCTGTAACTTTTGTGGTTGTATCTATCGTTAAGTACTTCATCTGCATCCTCCTATTATTTGAAGAGAAACTCTAAACGTTGCTCCCAACTGGAGTCTTTAGCATGAAAGATAATCTCACGGGGCATTTCTCCACTTCCACGAATCTCAACATTTAAACAGTCATCCGGCAAATAATCCTCTGCAATTTCTGGCCATTCAATTAAACAAATTGCATCATCCACGAACGCATCTTCAATCCCGATGACTTCAGCTTCTTCCGGGTGTCGCAATCGATATAGATCCATGTGAATTAAACGGATCTTAGTACCTTTTATAAGGCTCTCATATTCATGTATCAAAGTGAAGGTCGGGCTGGTCATAGGGCCGACGACACCTAACCCTTTGCCAATTCCTTGGGCAAAGGCCGTTTTCCCGGCACCTAAATCTCCCGTCAGCCCAACCACATCTCCACCAAGCAAACACTCACTTAGTTGTTTCCCCAACTCCTGGGTTCGCTCAAAGGTTAAACTCGTAACTCTATAATCCATTTCTATTCCCCCTGATACAATAACACTATTATTGTATCCAAAGACATTCGCCCCCCAAACTCCAAAAACAATTCAGAGTTATGCCTGCTGCTTAAACCCAAGCAAACTGCTCTGCCAGAAAAAATACAAACTTATACAACCCTTATCAAGTTAAGAATAGGTGCCGTTTAAAGAAACAGGCAGTTTTGCCTTCATTAATTTAACACTCCATTTCAGTCAGTCCCCAGTTCTCCCCTCTGAAATGCTGTCATGATTGGAGAAACCCCAGATCACTGGACATGAGATTTCCTGCAATTCCCAATTAGTTCATTCCGTCTTCTTTAGATTCGGGTTTTACAATCTTCCCGTCTACGATCACGAAGAGCGGGCTAGCCGTGATTATAAACGGATGTTCTGACCAAATAACAATATCTGCATCTTTTCCAACCTCAAGAGACCCAATGCGGTCGGACACACCTAAGATTTCTGCCGAATTGATGGTAATGGCTCGTAATGCATCTTCTATATCCATCCCTGCCTTACACGCTAAGGCCGCACAGAGGGGAAGTTGTTCAATTGGCGTGACAGAATGATCGGTCATAATCGCAACCTTTACTCCCGCTTCAGCTAAAATGCCAGGAGTTTTAAAAGACTTATCTTTAAGCTCAACTTTTGCACGATTGGTTAGCAAAGGCCCTACCACAGCCGGATACCCCAGTTCAGCAAGCTCCTCCGCAATTTTGTGCCCTTCAGTGCAATGTTCAATAACTAAGTCCACGTCAAATTCACGGGCAATTCGAATTGCAGTCATAATATCATCTGCACGATGAGCATGTGCCCGAAGAGGAATTTCGCGATTAATCACCCTTACAAGGCCTTCTAAACCCAAATCTCGCTCGGGAAGTTTATCAGGATCTGATTTACCTTGGTCTAATTTATCCTTATATGTCTGAGCATCCACTAAGGCTTGACGAAGTAATGCTGCAGTTCCCATCCGAGTCATGGGCATTTTCTTCTGTTCACCGTAAACCATTTTGGGATTTTCTCCAAAGGCTATTTTCATACCGGCAGGATCACGAACAATCATTTTGTCCACGATCTTCCCAGCTGTTTTCATGACTACCCCTGTTCCTCCAATCACATTGGCACTCCCAGGCACAGTAAATACTGCCGTCACTCCACCTAAACGTGCATCGCGAAAACCTTCATCTTCTGGGTTAATTCCATCAATTGCCCGCATGTCCGGAGTCACCGGATCGGTCATTTCATTAAAATCTTCCCCTTCCCAACGAAAGATTTCTTCGCCAATCCCCACATGACAATGTGCATCAATCATCCCTGGCAACACTAGGCAACCTTTAGCATCGATCACTGTTGCATCTCCATGAACATCCATATCTGCAGTTTCTCCGAGAGCAGCTATTTTCGCTCCCTCAATTAGGATATACCCCATAAACTCTCGCCCGGTCATAGTTTTAATCAGACCGTTCTTAATTAAAAGCCTCTTCATTTTATTGTCACCTTTCCACTTGCAAGTGTTCAGTAAAACGTTTTTTAACCCATCTCACATTTTAGTAGACTTTCATCCCTCCTTTGGGCTTACAGGGTGAAATTCTACACTTGCCAAAATAATACTAAAACGTTTATTAGATTATTATAACAGACTCAAGTCCATATCACACACGGGATTGTGAGCAACATTTTTGCGATATCATAAAGACGCTTGGCTTTCACCGAGCGTCTTATTGCAACAATTAAACGGACGTTACCTTCGCCAAAATATCCCGCATAGATAGACTCACTCGGTCTCTCACCTTATCGAGTCCGATCACACGCACCTTGACTATATCACCTACTGCAACAGCTTCCATAGGGTGTTTAATAAATTTGTCACTCAACTGGGAAATATGAACGAGACCATCATGCTTAACACCGATATCTACGAACGCTCCAAAATCTACGACATTTCGCACGGTCCCCTCTAAAATCATCCCTTCATTAAGATCTTCCATATGAGTGACATCTCTCCTCAGTAACGGTCGCGGCAAATCCTCCCGGGGATCTCTGCCGGGTCTTTGTAAGGCATCTAAGATATCGCGAACAGTCGGAACTCCCGCTCCGAATTCTTCAGCAAGCTCTTGAGGATCTAGAACAGAAAGTTTCTTTCGGACTTCAGTGAGGCGATCTCTCAAATCCCCTGGGGTATGTCCGATACTTTTTAAGATGTCTTCAGCCAACTGATAAGATTCCGGATGAACAGGCGTATTTTCCAAGGGATTAACCCCATCCGGCAGACGAATAAATCCAGCACACTGAATATACGTTTGGGCTCCAAGTCGAGGAATTTTCTTAAGTTGATCGCGCCGGCTGAATTTCCCATTTTCATCCCGCCAGGCAACTATATTTTTAGCAACCGCAGGCTTTAACCCGGCCACGTATTGCAGCAGAGACGCTGAGGCGGTATTTAAATCAACACCTACAACATTAACACAAGATTCTACGACCCCGTGCAGGGATTCCTCTAAACGTTTAGGTTGTACATCATGCTGATATTGCCCTACTCCAACCGCTTTCGGTTCAATCTTTACCAATTCAGCCAAGGGATCTTGCAGCCGTCTGGCAATAGATACTGCACTCCGCAAGGAAAGGTCGAATTCTGGAAACTCTTCTCCTGCCAACTTCGAAGCAGAATATACAGATGCTCCTGCTTCACTCACCAAGGTGAATTCAACGGAAATCCCATCCTCCTGAATCATTTCCGCTACAACCTCTTCTGTTTCTCTTGAAGCTGTTCCATTTCCAATCGCAATTATATTGGCATCATGCTCTTGAATAGCCTTCCTCAAAATTGCTTTTGCCTCTTCGCGTTTGTCCTTTCCCGTATGCGGATAAATGACACCCACTTGATGTAACTTTCCCGTCTCATCCACAACCGCCCACTTACACCCTGTCCGAAACCCAGGATCAAGTCCTAAAACCATTTTTCCGCGCACGGGAGGTTGCAATAAAAGCTGACGCAGATTGGAAGCAAAGACTTTTATGGCTTGTTCTTCTGCTTGAGCAGAAAGTTTAGCTCTCATTTCCCGCTCAATTGACAAGTCAATCAATCGCTTATATGAATCTAGGGCAGCTTTTTGGACCAGAGAAGCACATGGTCCTGTTTTGACATACCGCATTTCAATAATTCTATGTATAGTTTCAAGCGGAGCTTCAATCTTGACAGATAAAAACTCTTCTTTTTCTCCACGGTTCAACGCCAAAATCCGATGAGGAGGGATCTTTCGAACAGGCTCCCGATAATCATAATACATTTCAAAAGGAGAGCGCTCTTCGGCTTTCTTCGCTACAGCAACAGCTACCACATCCCCAACTCTGAAGGTTTCTTCCCTTATCCTTTTACGCAAGGCAGCATCATCTGCAATGGTTTCTGCTATAATATCCATCGCTCCAGCTAAAGCTTCCTCAGTAGAATTAACCTCTAACTCCTCATTCAAGTACTTTTCCGCTTCTGCTTGAGGATCTCCTCTGGTATATTGAACTAACAGCCACTCCGCCAAAGGTTCAAGGCCCTTCTCTTTGGCAATTGTAGCCCGTGTGCGGCGCTTCTGCTTATAAGGTCGATAGAGATCTTCGACATCTTGAAGCACCGTCGCACCAGTAATTTGAGTCGACAGTTCTTCTGTAAGCTTCCCCTGCTCGTCAATAAGGCGCAGCACTTCCGTTTTACGCTGTTCCAAGCGTCGTAAATAGTCTAAACGATCAACGATATCACGCAACACATTTTCATCAAGCTCACCTGTTGCCTCTTTACGGTAACGGGCAATAAAAGGAATCGTATTTCCCCCATCCAATAGGTTGACAGCCTCTTTGACTTGATTTATCTTCAGACCAAGTTCCTTAGCAATGACAAGATTGAACTCCAATGATAACTTCCTCCCTAAACCTAATTACAAGCTTAATACAGACATTCTTATCTATTATACCATTGTTCTCCAACCGAAGAAATCTCAAACACTTCTATTCAAATTTTTGGGATGCGCTTGCTAAAGGGAAAGCTGTGGAAGAGTCTTAATACCCTGCCACAGCTTTAAATAATCTCTATAATTCCTTAAGACTTTGGATTTTCCTTGCGAAGCTCTTCCACAGCCACTCTCCACTGTTCTCTCGCCAAATTAACAATCTTCGTTTCTCCATCAGCATCTTTATGTTGTATGATTTTAGAAAAATAAGAGACAGCCTTTTTGTACTGTTCCAAACGCCGACTTAGTTCACCGATCATGAATAAAACTCTTATTTCAGACATTGAAGTATCCGCAAAATCTGAGTGAACAAAGGATTCTTCATAAGCCTTAAGGGCTAAGACTAAGAATCGCTTTTCTTGCTCAGTATTATCTTCAGTCCGATAAAGCCAAGCTAAACGCAAGCAAAGACCTGCCAGCACAGCATTTTTTTCATTTTTGAGAGTGCCTGCTAGAATAGCAAGTTTATAGGATTCTAGCGCTTGTTGAAGATCCCTTTCCTCACCAAAGTTCCTTTTTTTCCAATTATTGGCAATTTGAGAATTTATAAGTTCTTTAGAACCTAATGGAAATTGCTCTGAAAATTCTTCAGAAAAAGCGAAACCACACTCAGGGCAAACATTGACGAAATAATAGTGCGGATTATAATTTCCTTCTCGAAAATGAGGGCAAAAATCACTGTCGGTTCGATATGGAACTGAAAAACGCGAACGAACTCTCTGTGTAATAAACGGCGAACCGCAGTAAATACAAGTTAGTTTCTTCTCATAAAATGCATTGACTGAAGTCATTAACAGGCCCCCTTGTATCTTGGATATATTTATTCACATTTCTGCAACCCGGCTATCGTGAAAATACAAAGTACTTCCTTAACCCCGTGGCTTTGCGTCACTACCTTTCGATAGATTTGCCTATGATGTTCGTAATTGATTTTATTAATATAAATCTGAAAATCATATTCTATAGAATTCGACAGTAAAAGTTGTATTCCTTTAGCATTCCTAAAATTCCCTTAAAAATCTTGTTCCTCAACGCTCAAGAAACCCTCCGTACTTATTAGAGTCGGTTTTTAACATTTTCCTCCACCTATACACTTTGAATTTTAGTATTCTTGACATTATGGATTATATTTATTTAAATCTGCCCTAACAAAAAAGCATGAGTCAGGACTGCATCTTGACTCATGCTTTCGGAGGATATATTTTGAGTATACTTTTAAAGAAACAGTTCCCCATGTGGACAACATGATTTATTAAGAGGCACTAAACTATAATTTAAACATCGTTACACTGCCCTGAAAATCTGTTGCCATTTGGGCAAGAGAGGTTGCTGACCTACGAATTTCCTCCATGGAAGCACTCTGTTCTTCAGTACCTGCGACCACATTTTCTAGGCTACCTGATATTTCTTTGGGAATATTTGCAACATCGAAGATGGATGCAACAATAGTCTCAGTATTTGCCCCAACTTTCTGAACCACATCGGCTACAGCTTGTGCCTGTTTCGAAAAGTCGTTGACTCCTTGCAGGATATCTCGAAATGCTTCGCCAGCCGAATTAACCATTGTAATCCCTTCATGTACTGCAATCGTTCCATCATTCATTGTCATGACTGCTTTCGTTGTTTCCTTTTGAATTTCATCAATCAAAGCACTGATCTTTCCAGCTGCATCACTTGATTGTTCAGCAAGCTTTCGGACCTCTTCTGCAACAACAGCAAACCCTCTTCCCTGCTCCCCTGCTCGCGCTGCTTCAATTGCCGCATTCAAAGCTAGTAGATTTGTTTGAGCGGCAATATTGGTAATTAGGGCTACTATTTGACCAATTTCTCCTGATTTACTCCCAAGAATATTTACAACATCGGCGGCTTCAGTGACTTTATCTCCGATTGATTGCATCTCATTGACTGCTTTTCTAACTACGCTATTACCTATAGCAGCCTTTTCTGATGTTTGCCGAGACCCTTCCGTAACCTTTTGGATATCGTGAGTTATCATTTGCATATGCACTGAAACTTGTTGAGCCGAATCTGCTGTAGCATCAACACCCGCTAGTTTTTGCTTCACCCCATCAGATACCTCCTGAATGGAGTATACTATTTGTTCAGTTGTTCTGCTGCCCTCATCCGCACTTGCTGTCAGCTCTTCCGCCGAGGCTGCTAATTGCTGAGAGCTATTAACAATTCCTTCAATAATCCCCTTGAAATTATCCATCATTTTGTTGAGATTCTCGGTCATTTGTCCGAATTCATCATTCGAACGAACGACTATATTTTGGCTGAGATCCCCTTGAACGATAGTCGCCGCGAACTGATTAACCGTTTTTATATTTTTAACGATATATCGACTATATAAGAAAAGTACTGTGCCAGTTACGACAATTGCCAGCCCAATAAGAATCAACATCTCATTTAATAGAGCCTTTAACGGAGCTAATAAGTCAGTCTCTGAAACATCAATTGCGAGAATCCAGCCAAACTCCGGAACTTCTTCATAATAAATCTGCCTAGCACCGTTGTCATTGTATCCAAACGTCCCGGTTTTCTCAACCATCATGTTCTTGGCTGCTTCCTGCAAGCTAAGGTTCTCTTCTTCCGTGATTTTAATATTCATGATCTTTTCTGGGTTGGGATTCGCCAGATACATTCCTTCCTTATTTAAAAGATAAATATCCGACTCAATATCTAAGTGAATATCCGTTATTAATTTTTGCAAAGTAATAAAGTCGATCCCACCTGTAATGGTACCCTTAAAGTTCCCATTATCATCATAAAATGGGACGTTATCAGTTAATATAGTAGCATTGGTACCCTCATCATAATATGGATCAGTCCAAATCGATTTCTCTGATATTCCTTTGCTAATCGTATACCAAGGTTTGGTAGGAAAGTCATATTTAGGATCAGCGAATTCATTCGTAAACACTACTTTTCCATCTTTATCCTTAAAAACATAGGGACCGAAGTATTGAGTCTCCTTATTATAGGCATAAGGTTCATACCAAACACCCGCTCCAAAGGTTACATTATTAGCTGTTATGATTTTCTTTAGTAAACTTGCGTACTCGTCTGCAGTTATTCCATTTCCAACGGATTCTACAGTACGTGCCAATCCTTGAAGCAAGGTATCATGGGCTGTTAATTGTTTCTCAATATCCTTGATGGTTCCATTTAGCTGAGCAGTCATTTTATTTTGAATCTCATCTTTTAGCAGAGTCTCTGAATACTTGTAGCTAACCATAGACATGGCCACTAGAGTTAATAATACCAGGGGTAATATTGTCAGCATTGTCTTTCCACCAACAGACGAACCATTAAATAATCTTTTAAACATACCCTTCATCTCCATTCATATGTATATTTAAATATTGTGCTGTAGCAATTTACCGATAAAGACAGACGTTGATTTTTCAGATTTATCCCTCCAATCGCATTAAGAGAAAAATGCCTACCTGCCGAACTTTCAGCAGATAGACATTTAGAAAGTATACTCTTCAACCCAACTTATCGATTTACAAAGAACTACCCTCAGACCTGTTGCTTGAGTCCCTACCTTTTGATAGGATTGAGAATTTCAAACTTTGAATTTGCTGATTTTTTTAGGTAATTCGACAGAAAAGATTATTTTCCTTTTATTTAGGGGTAACCAATTCTTATACCCCCTATAACCAAACATACTAAAAAGCAACATGACAAGTTGCCATATCGCCAAAAGAGATTCTTATCAACTGTTCTATTTCTAGCTCTTCTTAAAAAACTGCTGAATTCGCTGTACCGCTTCCTTCAGTACGCTTTCATCTTGAACCAAAGCTACCCTTACAAATCCTTCGCCATGTTCCCCAAAGGCCACCCCAGGGACGACGATCACCCCGGCTTCCCGAGCCAAATCCATGGCAAAGGATACTGAGTCTTGTTCTGTAGGAACAGGTGCCCAGACAAACATCGAACCTTGTGGCATCGGCATTTTCCACCCTGCAAAAGCACAACCTTCAATCAAAAGATCCCGTCGTCTCTGATACGCGTTCTGATTATCTTCAATCGATTCTTGGCCATTATTGAGCGCATAAGCGCCTACAGTCAATACTGGAGCAAAGACACCATAATCGATATTTGACTTGAGTTGTGAGAGGTTTCCAATGACATCCGCATTTCCTACGGCAAAACCCAACCTCGCCCCCGCTAGGTTATATGTCTTTGAAACAGAATGAAACTCAATTCCGACCTCTTTTGCCCCTCGTGCTTGTAAAAAGCTTACAGGCTTAAAACCCTCAAACGCCAGTTCGGAATATGCTGCATCATGACAGATCAGCAGATCATACTCTTTTGCAAAATCTACAACCTTTTCAAAAAAAGATAGATTTGCCACAGCTGCCGTTGGGTTGTTGGGATAATTCAAAAACATCAGCTTCGCCTTGCGGGCCAGATCCGGATCAATCTGCTTTAAGTCAGGTAAGTATCCATTCTCCTCCAGAAGTGGGATAGCAACTTTCTTCCCTCCCGCCAGCATTAAACCAGCCGTATAAATTGGATATCCCGGATCAGGAACAAAGGCTAGATCACCAGGATCGATATAAGCTAGAAAAATGTGAGCAAGTCCATCCTGAGAACCCATTAGCGGCAAAACTTCCGTTTCAGGATCCAAAGCAACTCCAAACCGTTCTCGATACCACTCGGCACAGACCTTTCGAAATTCTTCTGTTCCGCGGGTTAAAGTATATCCATATTGGTTATCATCAAGAACTGCCTGACTCAAAACATTGCGAATTTCCAGGGCAGGGGCACGGTCTGGACTTCCAATACTAAGATTAATCAGATTATTTCCCGCTTTTTCCAATTCTCTTTTCAAATTATCCATTTCTGTAAATACAGAGGCACCTAAACTTTCCAGACGTATTGATGGTATTTGCATTCTTACACTCCGTTCTGTATTCTTGTCTTAATAACTATAACTCTAATCTCTTTTTTATGGCTAAACAGAAGCTGAAATAACATCTTTTACTTTAGCATTAATTAATGATGCCTACTTATTTTATCACGTTAACTGCATGCTCATAAAGCAAAATCAATAAATCAATAAATTTCCTTAAGTCCTTTTGCCGGAAGAACTGAATGATCCATGAAATTATGCTATAATATTAGAAATTATTTTATTTGAGACTACGTTGATTTAAAGCTATGTGGATTAAGAAGGGAGATCAAATCAAGTTATGGCACTAATGAACGAGAATTATCTAAGGTTGCCTGGAAGTTATTTGTTTTCAGAAATTGCTCGCAGGGTGACTCAATTTAAAAACGAAAACCCAGATGCAGATATCATTAGATTAGGGATTGGGGATGTAACCCGTCCACTTCCTCCTGCAGTCATAGAGGCAATGAAAAAGGCTGTCGACGAAATGGGGAAGGCTGAAACCTTCAGAGGGTATGGACCAGAGCAAGGGTATGACTTCTTGATCGAAAAAATTATAGAAAACGATTATAAAACCCGAGGAGTAGATTTCTCTCTTGATGAAGTCTATGTCAGTGACGGGGCGAAGAGCGATACCGCAAACTTTCAAGAGATTTTCGGTGCTGGCAATGTCATGGCAGTCACTGACCCGGTGTATCCTGTTTACGTTGACAGTAACGTGATGGCAGGACGCACGGGAAATTTCAATGCTGAGAAAGGACAGTATGAAAGTATTGTCTATCTGCCGTGCACCGAAGAAAATGGAATGAAACCCCCCTTCCCTACGACTCATGTAGATATGATTTACCTTTGCTTTCCAAACAATCCGACAGGGATGACCTTAAACAGAGCAGAGCTAAAACAGTGGGTTGACTACGCACGGGAGAATAAATCGATAATTCTTTACGACTCGGCTTATGAATCTTACATACGTGAAGAAGAAGTTCCACGCACCATCTATGAGATTGAGGGGGCTCGTGAAGTCGCAGTAGAGTTCCGAAGCTTTTCCAAGACAGCGGGCTTCACCGGAACACGTTGCGCATATACTGTTGTACCAAAGGAAGTTATGGTCTACGATTCCGAGGGTAACCCTCATAGCTTAAACAAGTTATGGCTGAGAAGACAGACTACAAAGTTCAATGGTGTCTCTTATCCTGTGCAAGCCGCTGCAGCAGCGATATACACCCTGGAAGGAAAAAAGCAGGTTAAAGAAACCATTGATTACTACATGGAAAATGCTCGAATCATCCGAGAAGGTCTAACCAAGGCGGGCTACGAAGTATTTGGCGGGATCAATGCCCCCTACATCTGGATGAAAACCCCCAATAAAATGGGCTCATGGGAATTTTTCGACAAGCTTATGAAAGAAGCAAATGTAGTAGGAACGCCAGGAGCAGGCTTTGGCGCAAATGGCGAAGGATACTTCCGCCTGACGGCCTTTGGGACCCGAGAGAATACGGAAAAAGCCATCGAGCGAATTAAGACGAAAATGAGTAGTTAAATCATAGAAACTGTTAAAAAACTGTCGTTAGGTTATACCTAACGACAGTTTTTTATGATCATAATTATTTTCCCACTTACCTTAGGTTCTTTTTACTCCACCCCCGTCGCCCCATATCTCCACCCCAGAGGGCGTGATGTTGCGGAGCGAACCCATTAGGCTGAGTCGCGTCAATCGCGCTTAGATTTCGCAGCGCCATGGATGGCAAGAAGCGACACACATGCAGAGTGCCCAGAGGTTTAGCCAACGCTCGCTTCGGAATCAAGCGCGATAGCGATGGCACCTTGGGTGAGCGGAGCAACATCACGCCCTCTCCATTAATCTAAATTCTTCTTAAACTTCTTAGCTGCAATTCCCACCAAGATAATAGCAAACCCACATAAAATGAGTGTGTCCTGCCAAAGATACTCCATCCCTACCCCTTTTAGGAAGATTCCCCGCACGATTTCCAGAAAATAAGTTAACGGAAATAATCCACCCAAAATCTTTAAGAAAATCGGCATAGTTTCCCGTGGAAAGATGAAACCAGACAGTAAGATAGAAGGCAAGATTAAGATGAACGTCATTTGCATTGCCTGAAGCTGAGTTCTGGCGATACTGGAAATCAATAGCCCAATAGCTAGAATAGTAAACAAAAAGATGGTGGATAAGAGTACTAAAAGAGGAATGCTTCCCGCTGGCATAACTCCAAACCAAAAGATCCCAGTTGCAAGGATCAAGGTCAGAGAGACAAACCCGATAAACACAAACGGAAGCAACTTGCCCAGAAGCAATTCAAGAGAACGAATAGGAGTCACGACCACTTGTTCCATGGTACCACGTTCCTTTTCTCTCACAATCGAAAATGAGGTTAACATGGCAATGACATTTTGCAAGATCAAACCAATTAAGGCTGGAATGTTAAAGACCATCGATTTCATATCCGGATTATACCAGACTCTGGTCTCGATATTAAGCGGCATGTTCGTACCCGCAGTTGCACCCTTAGCGGCCAGACGTACCCCTTGAACCTCCAGAGATTTATTGAGACCTAGCATCTGAACCGCAGACATAGCCGCCCGAGCAATGGTGGGATCAGACCCGTCCACTAAAATCTGTACATCAGCCTGTCCGTTATCCCTTTGTAATTCTTTGCCAAAATCAGGTGGGATTATGACCGCCACCCGTGCCTTACCGCTATCCAGATAACCTTCGATCTGCAGATACCCTTGGACAAAAGCATCGGGGTCTAAATATTGAGTGTTACGAATTGAGGTAATAAACTCTCTGCTATCTGCAGTCTGAGATTGATCCCAAACCACGGTAGACAGATGGTCGACATCCGTATTGACGGCATAACCAAAGAGGAGGAGCATTCCTATTGGCATGGCAATAGCCATGATCAAGCTGGCACGGTCTCGTCGAATATGGAGGAATTCCTTTCTTAGTACTGCTAAAAACCTCACCCAAGAAAATCTTCCCACTAGCCTCGCCCTCCTTTCTTAAGGGCGAGATTACGAGGATCATCCGCGGCTTCGTTTTCAACATAATAGATGAAGAGATCATCCAAATTTTCTTTAGCCTCTTTCTCTTTCATTTCATCAGGGGAACCAAAGGCGATTAAGTATCCATAAAAGACAAACCCCAAGTAATCACAAGTTGCTGCTTCATCCATATAGTGAGTGCTGACCAGAATCGTCATTCCCTCTTTCGCTAACTGATGAATCAAATCCAAGAAAATTCGCCTTGAAACCGGGTCTACCCCAGCGGTCGGTTCATCAAGAATGAGCAGCTGGGGACTATGCAATAAAGCACAAGCCAAGGCCACTCTTTGTTTCCAACCACCCGAGAGAGAAGAGACTAATTGGCTGGTTCTCTCAACTAAACCAATCCGTTCAATGACCCGAGTTTTCTGTTCCTGAGCCATTTTTCCGTGCAAGCTGTAAACCCCTGCATAGAAATCAAGATTTTCTCTCACGGTCAGATCGTCGTAAAGACTAAACTTTTGGGACATATAGCCAATACGCTGTTTGATTTCCTCTGGTTGAGTCAAAACGTCATAGCCCAGCACCGTAGCTCGACCCTCTGTTGGCACTAAAACTCCGCATAGCATCCGAATAAGCGTTGTCTTTCCAGCGCCGTTGGGCCCGACGAAACCCATTATTGCTCCGGCAGGAAGTTGGAAGCTCACCCCTTGAACCGCTGTATACGTTCCAAACCGTTTGACTAGACCCTGGCAATCAATCGCTAAATTCATTCTGTCTCACTCCTCTACTCCAGGGTTACATCTGCGGGCATGCCTGCTTTCAATAGTTCTTTACCTTCTGAAATGGTTATTTTAACCGCATATACTGTCGTCGCCCGTTCTTCCTTCGTTTGCACATTTTTTGGAGTGAATTCTGCTTGATTACTGATATATTGGATTTGCCCTTTGAATGCCTTATCAGGGTAGGCATCCGCTAAAATTGAAACCGTCCCGCCCATTTGTATCTGACCGAGCTTGGCTCCCGGGATGTATATTTTGATCCACAAATCATTGGGATCCAGAATCGTTACCAAAGTTGTCCCAGGATTGACTACTTGACCTATCTCAGCATTCTGATAGAGAACCTGACCACCGGCTAGACTCTTAATAGTCAGTTTGTTTAAACCCAATTCTGCCGTTTTAACTGACTGAGCCGCAATATCAACGGCCGCTCTCTGCGCCTGAATGGTGGGCTGTGTATAACCAGCGAGAGCTTGGTCGAGACTGGCCTGCGTGGCATCGACACTTGCTTGGGCGCTCTGATACTGGGCCTTCAAAGTATCGAGTTTATTTTGCTGTGCATCCACAACCTGTTTACTAATGGCACCACTCTCATAGAGTTTTTGATTAGCCGCCAGATTATCTTCCTCAAATTTAAGACTTGGTTCCAAGGCAGCTAGATTGGCCTTCGTCTGGCTCACCAGGTGCTCCAGCCTGCGGATTTCCTCCGCTCGCGCTCCTCCCAAAAGATCGTTGAGTTTAGCCTGCGCCTGGGCCTGTTGGCTCTTCGCAATATCCAAAGTAATTTTTGCCTGACTGTCGTCTAGTTTAGCAATGATATCTCCAGATTTAATATCCTGTCCTTCACCCACTAATAATTCTACGATCTTTCCGCCAACCTCTGGCTGCACAGGAATTTCAGTTCCTTCAATCGTACCGGAATACATATTTAACTCTGCAGAACGGTTTAAATACCGATCTCCTAAGACAGAAAGGGTAATAAATACTAGAACAATGACTATAACTACCGCCTTTTTCCTCATGTTTTCTCCTCCCGCTCCTTGAACTTAGACTATCGATGTTCTTCGTTCATCCCAAGATCTGCTTTTAATCGTTCGTTTTCTTAACCAGCACTCCATTTAAAAAAATCTCTAGTATTTGATCAGCTGCCTCTTCGACGGTTTTTTCTGGGGAAAATCCAGGGAAGACGTGATTAAATATCCCGTAAAACAAAACCATCCCCATATAGCTTCGCATCATGGCTGGAAACGGAATTGGTTTAAAAATCCCCTCTTGAACACCTTTATCAAACCAAGGTTTAACGATGCTAATGCCATGCCCTAAAATCCCATTTGATAGGGCTTCTCTAACTTCATTATGATACTGCGCTTCAGCAAACATAAAGCGAATAAGACCATCATTTTCTTTGATGAGCTCCAAGCGATCCTTTAGAAAACAACGGAAAAACTCTACGGGATCTTTGTGCTCCTTATCAAGCGAGATAATCCCATCCAGGATCTTCGGTTTCAAAACAGCAATCAGTAACTCCTTCTTGGTGGCGAAATGACGAAAAATTGTCCCTTCAGCAACGCCTGCTGCTCGTGCAATTTCAGCCGTTGTAGAGCCATTATAACCTTTCTCTGTAAAAATATTTAGCGCTGCTTCAAGGATATCTTGGTGCCGCTCTTCTGCTGTTTTCTTTCTGCGAATTTCTGGGTGTTCAGTTTCCTGATTTGATTTCATAAAGGCCTCCAAAATCCCGATATTAATAATGAGTGATTACTCACTCTTAATATTATCATAGAATATACTCTTGTCAACAAAAAATGCAATTAGGTTGAGCTTTGAATAGTATGTATAGTATGTCTGGAATTGTAAAACCATAACAATAAAAATTTATTAAGGGAATTCCTCCTTTAAGAATAAATCCCTTATTTGCCACACTGACTGTAAAAGCTCATTACCGTTAACAACTGCCAAAGGGGGCTCTATATGAGTTATATATTTTGGAGTAATACAATCTGGTACATTTTATTACTCTTTACTAGCATCATCGCTATAGTTCTATCACTATACAAAACACGTAATCTAAAATTAACTATTGTATTTCTCTTTTCCGTAATAGGTTTTACCTTCGTATTAGAGGCAATTCTTGCAATTGGCCTTAAAGCATATGTCTATCACCCAAAAGTTGTTTCAGACAATTTTTTAGATTCAGTTTTTGGTAATTATTTTTCTCAAATTTCAATTTCATCGACTTCTGTATTAATAGCTATTTTTGATCTTTCCTACAGATGGTTTTTTCTTTTTTCACTAATATACTTTTTAATTGAAGAATTATTTATAAAGCTAGGAATTTATGAACATTTTTGGTACAAGTCAATGTATACAACATTTGGTCTTATACCTCTCTTTTGGCTCGTAAAAAAATGGTATAGGAAAACTTTGGACTCCTCAAGCAAATTCGTTAATTATGTATCACTTTTCTTAAGTGTTTTTGCAATCTATAGCTTTACTATAATTTTGAGTCAAAGATTGTTAGGTATTCAAATCTTTAAAGGTAACTTTTTTTCAGAGATATCCAAAGATCATACGACGACAGGTTTAGTTTATCAATTTTTCGTTATTAACATATTGATAATTATATATAAAGCGAGGTTACACTGGTTCAAAAAGGAAATGTTATTTCTGTGTTTATTCATTATTCAATATCTATTATATTATTCAGGTATTCTATACATCAGTAATGGGTGGTTTTTTGTAGTCACCATGTCGGACCTTGTTGGATGCTATTGTTGGATTGCAGCATTTCATTACCTATACCAAGAAGATCATGAGAAAGGTATATCCATCAAGTGACATCCCTGATTATATTTTTGCAACTTGACTCTTGTTGATAACTTTACGCCCCTATACTCCCGTAAAGTTTCGCCGTATAATGTAATTTGAACGCATAAAATACTGCCTCTCTTAATCCTAAAAGCATTCCCACAAAAATATATCACGTTTGTGTTGAAACAAATCGTGACATACATTTAACTTAGGTAATCTTTCTTTACTTAACACAAAACTTTAGTATTTTTTCGAAAATTACTTTACTTATTAAATCCAACCAATGTCAAATAAGCCACCAAAAGATCGATTACCGACCGCGATAAAAAGCAGATCCATTTAAGTGAGGAGGATATGATATCCTATGGCCCATTTTTACCGTGAACCGTCCAGAACTTTTAGTGAGTATCTATTGGTACCTAATCTAACAAGAAAAACATCTATTCCAGCTAATGTTTCATTAAAATCACCGATTGTAAGGTATACTAAGGGAGAAAAATGCCCTTTTGAAATAACTATTCCGGTTGCCTCGGCCATAATGCAGTCGGTCTCGGATTCAAACATGGCCATAGCTCTGGCAAGGAGCGGCGGAATCTCGTTTATCTACGCATCGCAGCCAATCGAGCAACAAGCCGAAATGGTGATAAAGGTCAAGAATTATAAGGCCGGGTTTGTGGTTAGTGATTCAAACCTGAAGCCTGACCAAACCCTTAAGGATGTATTGGATTTGAAGGCTAGAACTGGACATTCTACAATATCCGTCACTGAGGATGGTTCTTCTACCGGCAAGCTGCTTGGGATTGTGACAAGTAGAGATTATCGACTGAGTAGAAGTCCGTTGGATAGAAAAATCCAAGAATTCATGACTCCTTTTGCTTCTCTTATTTATGGTAAGGAAGGTCTTAGTCTTAGCGAAGCAAATAATATGATATGGGATCATAAACTTAACTGTCTTCCGATAATAAATGCAAACCAAAACATTGTATATTTAGTATTTCGAAAAGACTACGACGATCATAAGGAAAATCCTGACGAACTTCTGGATCAAAATAAAAGGCTTCGTGTAAGTTGCTAGAATCACATTTGTGTCGTCCACCAGTATCATTGAGAGCGGGGCTCATGACGTAATTCTGAAGGAAAGTCAATCCTTGCTCAAGTGATATCCAGCTTGCAAGAAATGGTATCTTAGTAGCGAAGAAACCGTGGTTATTATATGCTAATCTACCTACTGTTTTTTTGCAAGTTAGAATCTAAATTCTTGCCTTGGCAAGAAAAAACTTATACTAAAACCCATACATAAGGCGAGGTGGGACCAATAGTTAATCTGAATTTACCCCAAGCAATTACCGTCGGCCGCCTTCTAGACGCTTTATCCTTAGAATTTATTGGCGACAATAAAGCCTTATTCCAAAGTGTTTCCCTGCTATCCATTCAGACGCTTAACTTCACAGGAATCTCAGCTCTCTCCTTGCCTTTTGCCGGTGAAACCATCGTTCTAGAGCCTTCCGATAACCAAATTATCTCTTTAACTCTGGTCATTAGTAACACTAACGAAAATATTACCTTACTTTTTGACCAAAAAGCACCTGCTCTCTGGTCATCATTTTGTGCAAAAACCACAGATTGGTTAGAGCGTGAACTAGGTCGGATCCTTACAGCGAGTGAACACTATTCTCAGATGATCGCCAAACACTTGACAAACGGAGATGGGTTTTCATTCTTGAACAGCTTACTGGATGTTTTTGGGTGTGATATTTTCCTCTTGAATAAGCAACTTGAAGTTCTTGGCTGGGCCGGGGGAAAATCGCTTCCGCTTGCCCCCATCTCTTTCAAACCTCCAGAGATCAAAAGGTCCTTACCGAGCATCTCCTCGCTATCCGCTCCACTCAATACTGGACATTGGACTGAGAAGGGTTACCAAACTATGCCCCTAACCTGGTGTCCCCTTTCAGGGTCAAAAGGAGTCTTGGGCTTCTTGGGACTTGCGGCAAGTATCGAAGATCTAGGAAGTATTGAACAATTCTTCCTTCGTAAAACTGCTACTCTAATCTTGCTTGAACTTGTAAAAACCCAGAGCATCCAGGAAAGTGAACGCCAACACCACAGGGATTTTCTCTTTGACTTACTTTACAATAATTTTGATTCTCTTGAGGTTATCGTTTCACGAGGTAAATTGTGGGGATGGAATTTTGCCAAACCTCACTTTGTCGTGGTCGGCGAAATTCCTAATTATGATCCCGATTCAGCCGACCATGAACGTTTCGAAGAATTAGTGACAGAAATGACCACCCTATTGCAAAAACGCCAACCAAAAACAATTTGCCTAGAACGTAATGGCCAGGTTGTTTTACTCTTTCCACTCCAAGAGATGCTTCCACAGTCAGAATGGCAGGGCAAGGTGCTCGAGCTTCTTGAGCCTATCCTAAAAAAGGTTAAATCAATCCCTGGAAAGCAGCCCTTCCAATTTGGTCTTGGAAATCTATATAACTCTGCTCGCTATCTACACCGGAGCTTTCAAGAAGCAAGAACGGCACTCGAATTAGGGAAGCTTTTCGAAAATACGGATCGCTTAATCTCTTTTCACGGCTTGGGAATTATGCGTTTATTACACCGCTTAGATCGCCAGGAACTGGAAGACTACCGTTCTGAAGTTCTAGGCCCCCTACTTAAGTTTGACAAAGAAAGCAATCTTAATCTTGAAGAAACATTATTAGCCTATTACTCATGCAACACAGACTTAAACCTCGCCGGCGAGAAACTTTATCTGCATCCCAACACTCTCCGCTATCGACTTAAAAAGGCCTCGGAAATCCTAGACCTTGATCTTTCTTCTCTGGAGAACCAAGTTAATCTTTTTCTCGCACTTAAGATCGGCAGGTTAAAATCATTATGGCCAGACTAGCAACACATTTATTTCCCTTCTCCCTTAGCGGAGAAGGGCTTTTGTTTTTTTTCACAACGAAGGCCCTCTTATTTCGTTTTCTACTCTAAAGGAAGAAAAGCGTGAAAGCCGAATTATAAGCATATCAAGTGAATATAGGTACAAGAAATCTTGGCTAAAGAAAGGAGGACTACAATTAATGACATTTTATGAGGATTGCCCTCCCCATGTTTTGGAAGTTCACAGCCAACTTCTACTCACATTGAGTCAACTCTTCGCAAAAGGAGGAGAGAAACTACCTCAAACCTTAATTCCACTCCTTAAATCCTGCTCTGCTATCGCTGACCACCATAAGGTCGAGAAGCTGCATCTAACCAACCAAGTTTTGGCTCAATACTCTGAAGCGGATGACGACGAATATCTCGTTATGTGCTACGAGTATAACCGCCTCTTCGTCGGCCCAGCCGCTCCCGTTGCCCCCCCCTATGAATCTGTGTATCTGTCCCCCGACCATTTAGTGATGAGAGAACAAACCTTAGCTGTCCGCGAAATCTACAGGCGAGAAAACTTGCAAGCTGTAGGGCAAAGGCATGAACCGGATGATTTTATCTCCATTGAGCTGGAATTTGCCGCTTACCTCTTAAATCGAATTATTGAGGCAGAAGCTGCCAAAAACAACGCTAAAATCCAACTCTATAAGACACTATACCGTGAGTTTTGGAATCAACACCTAGGCCTCTGGTTAGGAACATTTGCTCACACCATTTCTCAGTCAGCTAAACATCCTGTCTTCTCTTCCTTAAGTAACGTTCTCTCTACGCTCTCAACTCTTCATACCCCATTAAACACGAAGGAGGCCAATTATGAAACTTTCGCGCCGCAAATTTCTCGGGGGAGCAGTAGCTGCTGCCTCTAGCATAACTCTTTTCAACTTTAATTTGTTAACAGGTTCTCCCTCTGCCTCTGCCTCTGCAGCCGATCAGCCCTCAGAGGCAATAAAAACCTTCCGCAATGTCTGTCCTCGTAACTGTTACGACACCTGTGGGATGATTACCTATGTCCAAGACGGAATCCTCAAAAAAGTTGAAGGAGACCCTAAACACGGTTATACCAACGGAAAGCTTTGCCTAAAAGGGTACGCTTATCCACGCCGAGTCTATAGCCCGGATCGCATCAAATATCCCATGAAGCAAACTCCTCGTGGTTCCGGAAACTGGACCCGCATTAGTTGGGATGAAGCAATGGATACAATTGCCAAGAAAATTCTGGATTTGAAGCAACGCTACGGATCAACACTTCCAATCTGCTTAGACAAGTACTCCGGTAATTTTGGTATTGTTCATTATGGCATTGAGGGTACTATGTCTAGCATCGGCTATACAACCCGTGCTGTAGGCACACCCTGCTGGCCCGCTGGAATTGATGCCCAAACCTATGATTTTGGTACACTTTACAGCAACGACCCCGAAGACATGGTTAATGCCAAGTATCTTATTCTCTGGGGACAAAATGCCGCCTGGACAGCGATTCACAGCTTCCCCTTCATCAACAAAGCCCGGGAACGCGGGGCTAAACTCGTGGTGATAGATCCAATCTTAACGTCAACCGCTTCAAAAGCTGATCTCTATATCCAAGTTAATCCCAGCACGGATGGCGCTCTCGCTTTAGGCATGGCGCGTTATATTATTGATAATAATTGGGTCGATTGGGAGTATGCCCGCGCTAACAGTATTGGGTTTGATGAATGGGTGGACTATATCAAAAAAGAGGTCACCTTGGACTGGGCATCTGAAAAAACAGGCGTACCCAAAGATATCATCATGGAAATCGCCCGAGAGTACGCCACGGCAAAACCAGCCAGTATGTGGGTTGGTTACGGCATGCAGCGTCACACTAACGGCGGTCAGAACGTGCGGATCATCGATGCCCTAGGGGTCATGACCGGCAATGTCGGAAAATCTGGGGGGGGAGTTAACTACGGTCACTTAGAAACCTGGGGCTTCAACTATAATGCCATGGTCAACGCTGCTCCTAAAGGGTCTAAAGGATTTATTGGACCGGATGGCAAAGAGGGGGATCGTGCCATCAACATGAACAACTTTGCTCACGATGTCTCCGCTCAAAGCGACCCTCCAGTAAAAATGCTCTGGCTGGCGTGCCGAAATCCCGGTGCCCAAGATCCCGACACTAATGCCATTGAGAAAATGTTCGCCTCCATGGAATTTGTTGTTACTGTAGACTCGTTTTTTAACAAAACCGTCGAGATGTCCGATATTGTCTTGCCAGCAACTACCCATTTTGAGGACTGGGATGTCATGGCCAGCTATTGGCACTACTGGATCGGCATTAACGAACGTGCTATTGACCCCTTGTACGAGTCAAAAAGTGATGTTGAAATTGCCATAGAACTCTCTAAAAAACTGAATGCCCTGGAACCTGGTTCCTGTACCTTCCCGACTTCAGGAACACCGGAGGAATGGTTAGCCAAAGAATTCAACCCCGGGATTCACCAAATGCTTGGCATTGAAGATTATAAAGAACTCATGGATGGACCTCGCAAGGCAAATATGCCTGCCGCTTCCTGGTCCGATGGAAAATTCCGCACCCCTTCTAAGAAGATTGAAATTCACTGTGAACTCGCCGAGAAGAACGGACTGCCTGCGTTGCCAATCTGGGTAGACGAAATGAAGACCCCTGAGAAATATCCGCTCCGCTTTATGACACCCCATCCGCAGCATGCTTTACACTCCCAGTTTCAAAACTTAGATTGGATGATGACCGCAAACCCTGAGCCCAAGGTGGAAATTCACCCTGTTCTCGCCGCCAAATACGGTATTACTGAAGGAAATATGGTTAAAGTCTACAATGACCTAGGATCAATCACTGTCAAAGCCCACCTAACCCGCACAACCTCCCTCAATGTCATCGTCTCCTATGAGTCTTGGTATAAAAACTCTAACTTCAATGTGAATTACACCTTAAAAGCTATCCCTAGCGATATGGGCAAACAAGCGACCGGCAACGACGGGTTAGCCTTTCATGATAATTTCGTAATGATAGAAAAAGCATAAGGAGGAATCCCTTTGAGTAAACAGCTTGGCTTTTTACACAACTCAGAGAAATGTGTGGGCTGTCGGGGGTGTGAAATGGCCTGCAAAAACGAATATCAAATTGACGCCGCCCCCCAGTGGCGCAAGGTTTTCCAACTCCATGAAGAAGATTTTTCTCTTCCAACCCGAATGTTTTTCTCCATGGCCTGTAACCACTGTGCTCATCCAGAATGTCTCAGGGTCTGCCCGGTAGAGGCCTACACTAAACGCGACGATGGTATTGTGGTGCATGATCCAAATCGCTGTATTGGCTGTCGCTTATGTACCATGGCCTGTCCCTATGATCGTCCCCAAATTAATTCTGCCAAAAAGAAGGTCGAGAAATGCAATTTATGTTACCAGCGAATTGATAACGGAGAACAGCCGGCTTGTGTCGCAGCCTGCATTCCGGGTGCCCTGGAACTAGTGGAAATCAATGATATCCTCGACCAGAAAACCGGTGTACTCAAGACCTTGCCTGGGCTACCCAGCCCGAAACTTACAACGCCGTCGATTCGTTTCATCGGACCGAAACAAGGCAAACAAATTAGGAGGGATTAGCATATGGGAGACTGGGAATGGCCCTTAATTCTTTTTACCGTTCTTGGACAAATCGCGATTGGGATAATCGTTATGCTCTGGTGGCTCGACCGTGATCGTGATCATCTGGATACCCAATTGTTCAAACAGGGTGTCTATGTTTCTGGGGGCCTCTTGATACTTGCCCTTTTGGCTTCACTTTTTCACCTGGGGCATCCGGAAGTAGCCTACCGCGCCTTAGCCCACCTTGGTTCCTCTTGGTTAAGCCGTGAAATCCTCTTGTTCCTCCTCACGTTTTTAGCGTGGATTAACCTTTTTTGGCTGTCGAGACGACAAACAAGCAGCCACCCCATTGGAGCAGATGCTGCAACCATCACGACTGCTGAAATTGCGGCTGAGGGACAACAATCAGGTAACCGTTCCCTCGGATTAGGTATCACTTCTGTGCTGGGTCTATTAGGTATTGCCAGTAGCGCCATGATTTATGTTCTCCCCCGAGTTCCTGCTTGGAATAACGTTGGTCCCGTTCTCTTCTTTTTACTCACCACAGGATTGCTAGGCGCACTAGTAACTTTAGTATTAGGAAGGAAATTGCTTCACCCCACCCAAAAGAAGCTTCTTCTTCAATGCTCACTCGGGTGTACGATCGCCAGCCTGCTCTTCTATGTCATTTATGCCTCTATGCTGAGCGCGAGCATGGAAGGAGCCACCTCCTTAAACTTTCTTTTGAGCAGCCCTCTATTTTGGGCCCGTGCTCTTTTGGGTTGGTTTGCTCCACTCCTTCTTCTGGTTAGCATGCTTAAAAATTCTCAAGTCGCCAAAACCAATCTTATTTTAACCCTTACTCTATTTTCAGTTTTAGGGGAAGTCTTAGGTCGAGCACTTTTCTACCTTAGTGCAACAGGCATTCAGATCACTGCCTTGTTCTAAAGAGAGCTTCTTCGTATTGAAAGCCCTAAACGTTTGCAAGACGAATCGCAAACGTTAGGGCTTTTTTACTAATCAGAAAGTATAACTTTTCTCTTTTACATGATGCGCAAATTTATACTCCTTCACACATACTTAAAGGTTTTTCGGTAAACTCTAACGAATGATTCTCCAAAGCCATGCACAGATAAGGGGGTAAACTATGAAATTTCATCAAAGTATTTGCCCTCGTAACTGCTACGATACCTGTAGTATTATTAGCACTACCCACAAAGGTGTCCTGATTTCTGTAGAAGGCAACCCTCATCACGAATACACCTCGGGCAAACTCTGTCCGAAAGCCCTTGATGATGTGAAAAAGGTATACAGTCCTCAGCGCATCCGTTATCCAATGCGCCAGCGAGGTCGTTATAGTGGTTTTTGGGAGCGGATTTCTTGGGACGAGGCATTAACCCTTATTGCTGAGAAAATTCTCTCCCTTAAAGAAACGTATGGAAGCTCCTTACCCCTCGCGCTGAATAAGTACTCTGGAAATTTCGGTGTCTTACACAATGCCATGGAAGGCCTCTTCACGGGCATCGGAGCAACCACGAGAACGGTCGGGTCTCCGTGTTGGTCAGCAGGGGTGGAAGCTCAAACCTATGACTTTGGGACCTTCTTCTGTTCAGATCCTCTGGATATGGCTAAAGCCAATCTAATATGGCTCTGGGGAGTGAACCCCGCTTGGACAGCAGTACACCAGATGCCGATTATTTTTGACGCCATCGATGGCGGAGCAAAGGTAGTTTGTTTCGATACCCATTTCAGTGCTACAGCTGCCCGGGCCCATCGGTATGTGCAGGTTCGCCCGGGAACCGATGGACTTCTAGCTTTAGGGTTTGCCAAGGTTCTTCTTGAAGAAAACCTTATCGATTCCAACCTTAGCAGCTATACGTTGGGACACGAAGAATTCTTCCACTATCTTGAAAATGAGATCTCCCTTGATAACTGTTCAGAAATCACCGGAGTTTCTATATCAACTATTCGGGAGCTTGCACTCGAAT
This sequence comes from Desulfosporosinus shakirovi, assembly GCF_020595055.1. Taxonomy (GTDB): domain Bacteria; phylum Bacillota; class Desulfitobacteriia; order Desulfitobacteriales; family Desulfitobacteriaceae; genus Desulfosporosinus; species Desulfosporosinus shakirovi. Next base: position 71,304 of record NZ_JAJDOO010000018.1, read on the forward strand.
ATGGTAAGACTCACCCTGCCTGCATCTGGGCAGGCTTTGGCTTACAGAGATATACCAACGGAGGACAAACCCTGCGCGCTATTGATGCCTTAGGTGCACTTGCCGGACACCTTGGTGAACAAGGCGGTGGTGTTCAATACGCTCAATTCCAAACCTGGCGTTTTTCCGGAGCAATACAAAATCCAGCCCACCCATTCAATATTTCCTCCAACACAGATCATCCCTCAATCGATAGCCTAACTCAGAATCAAAAACAGACGGATCGACTCCTAAATATTAATCGTTTTTCGGAGGAAGCTCTCAGCTGTACCGATCCCCCCGTTAAAATACTTTGGATTTCTGGAAGAAACCCACTATCTCAGGATGGTAATCTGCAACAATGGAAAAAACTGATCAATCAACTGGATTTGATAGTCGTGAACGACCTCTTTCATTCCAAATCCTCTGAAGCGGCCGATCTTTTTCTTCCAATCACGACGCATTATGAACATTGGGATTTAAACGCCGGTTATTGGCATTATTGGGTGGGGGTCAACGAACCTGCGATTCTTCCCATCGGTGAGTCTCGCTCAGACATACAGATCGCCTGGGATGTTTCATCCAAATTAAATGAACTTGAACCCGGAAGTTGCATATTTCCTACATCCGGTGATGAAAAAGAAACCCTTTTACGTGAACTCGGCCCCCAAATGTTAGATATTCTGGGTTTAAAAAAACCAGAAGAAATTCTTAAGGCTCCGGTGCGCGCCAACTTTCCTAGTACCGCTTGGGAAAATCGGATCTTTGCAACTCCTTCCGGACGTTATGAATTCTTCTCGTCCCAAGCATCTAACGCCCGTCTTTCTCCCCTTCCAATCTTTGTTCCCCCTCTTAATCCTTCGATTGATGCACCATTACGCCTTCTGACTCCGCATCACTACTCTACTATAAATTCTCAGGTTTATGCCTCAGGGGCAGATAATTCTGATTATGTCTTGCATCTTGCACCAGAACTTGCCCAGCGTCATAACTTAGCAGTCGGGGACCGGGCTCAAATTTGGAATAAATCAGGCCTATTAGAAGTGGTCATACAACCTTTATTAGGCATTTCTGCTGACACCGTCATTATTTTCCAGGAACAAGTCGAAGCCAATTCACCGCTTAATTGCTTAATAGGAACACCTTTAACTGATATGGGGCAACTCATTCTTGGTGCCCCAGGGTTTGCGTTAAATGAAACCTTTGTAAATCTGCGAAAACTATAGTTAAAATGGAGGGTATATGGTCAAACAATTAGGTTTCGTCCTTGACGTTAATCGCTGCCTTGGTTGCGGAGCCTGTGCCAAAGCTTGCCAAAATCGAAATCAATTGGCACCCTCACTTGTAAGGCGCAAGATTCGTAAGATAGAGAAATTTTCAAAGGATCATATTGAGATGTTTTATTTATCCACAGCCTGCAATCATTGTGGCAATCCTGAATGCTTACGGGTTTGTCCGTCTGGGGCCTATGCGAAACGCCGCGATGGTATAGTTTTACATCTTTCCGAAAAGTGTACAGGCTGTAAGTCCTGTGTAGCCTCATGCCCATTTGGAGCCCCCCTAATTAATCCGCAGACGAACAAGGCGAGTAAATGCCAGCTCTGCTATGAACGTTTAGATCGTGGAATGCCTCCTTTTTGTGTTCAAGCCTGCCTAACTGGTGCGCTTAGGCTCAAAGAACTAAAGGACATTCCAGATAACAAGCTATTAAGGCTTACTGCCCCGGCTCCGAGCCTTCGCTTGACGCGCCCCTCTGTTTTCTATAAACCGCCAAGAGCCACTAAGGTATCGGGTTTTTTATTCCCGAAATAGGATATTACTACTCCATTTAATAATGTACACTTTTTCGGATGGATGTGACGCCTCCCCGAAGCCAGAAGACGCCACAGGACATCTTCCTTCCTAACCTTTAACATTTCACTTATGCTGTTGCCGTTAAAAAGACAGCTTACTGACTGGTATAAAACAAAAAGATCGTTAGATTTGTAATAAATTACAAATCTAACGATCTTTTTTTGTTGATTTCTACAAAACTAACTTTTGCAAGCTACAAACTGCCGACTATCCCCTCTACCCAGATCCATTTCAAAGCCCGCCGACTGAATTCTGCGCTCAATGCAATATCGGCAATCTTCCGGATGATCATCCCCACAAATCTTATTTTCGTAAAGAGCGTATTGTTTTCTAACTGAGGTTGGAGTAATAATCGGCATAACGACATTAGCGCCCGCTTTCAAGGCAAGCTCCCTGCCTTGTGGATGCAGAGTCCCAAGTGCCGTCGTGGCCGGAATAAGACTTTCCGGAACAAGTAGCCGCGCCAGGGCCACCATCACTAATGTATCTTCTAGTGTTCCGCCCTTCTCTTTAGCTAAAGGCGTCTCACTGTGAGGAATAAACGGTCCGATTCCGATCATGTCTGGACGGAGTTCGATTAAATATCGCAAGTCCTCTGCCAAATCAGCAAAGGTTTGTCCAGGAAGCCCCACCATAAACCCGGCTCCCACTTGGTAGCCAATCCCCTTCAATGCGTTCAAACAGGCCCGACGCTCCTCAAAGCGCATCGTCGGATGTAATGTTTCATACAGTTTTTTTGAAGCCGTTTCATGGCGCATTAGAAAGCGATCGGCACCGCAGGTAAAGAGGTTTTGATAGGTTTCAACTCTTCGTTCACCAATCGATAGCGTAATGGCTGCCTCTGGATAACGTTTTTTGATTTTCCGAATCAAATCAACAAGAACCTCATCCGTATACCAGAGGTCTTCACCACTTTGCAAGACAAATGTCTGATAACCTAATTCATACGCTTGATCACAGCAAGCTAGGATTTCTTCCGGGGTTAACCGATAACGTTTCACCTTCACATTGGAAGCCCGAATTCCACAGTACAAGCAATCCTGCTTACAGATATTCGAAAACTCGATAAGTCCTCTTAAGTAAACTTTATTTCCATAATATTTCTGTTTCGTCTTAAGAGCATAATTATAGAGGACCTCTCTATCCGCCTGAGTTAGGTTTTCTAAGAGATACGTGATTTCCTCTTTCGAGAGGTCGTTCGTTTGATAGACTTTTTCTAATAAATAATGAATATCACTCACAAAATCGCCCCTCACCCAGTTGATCATTGTTGTATATCATAGTTCTCCTTCTAAAGTCATCTTTGCCAGTGGGAAAGGTTCAAGCGCTCTTGGAAGTAATCCCTGAACATAGGCGATGAGAATGCCGAAGTTCACTATGGGCACATTGAGACTTTTTGCCTGTTTAACTCTGCTGAGCATTCCAGTTCTATTCATCATACAAGCTCCGCAATGGACGATAAGGGCATATTTCTTGACATCTTCCGTAAATGTAGCTCCTGAAGAGTATTCAAACTCTATCTGCCTACCTGTTCTCTGACGTATCCATCGAGGTATCTTCACGCTGCCAATATCGTCTGATTGCCTATGATGTGTACACCCTTCTGCTATTAAAACCTTGTCTCCATCCTTAAGCGTTTCAATAGCCTTGGCACCTTTGATAAATTCTGTTAAATCTCCCTTTTGTCGGGCAAAGAGGATTGAAAAGGATGTCATTAGAATATCCTTAGGAGTATCGGCAGAAACCTTTAAAAAAACTTGGGAATCAGTGATCACCAGCTTCGGTTTCTTTGCCAAATAATTCAAGGTTTCTCTTAATTCATATTCCTTAGTTACAATCGCCATAGCATCACTTTCCAGTATGTCTCTAATCGTCTGTTGTTGAGGAAGAATTAGCCTTCCTTTAGGAGCTGCTTTATCAATGGGAGTAACAAGCACCACAAAATCACCCGGGTTAATCAAATCCCCCACAATTTTAAACTTATCCTCATCCTCAGGAATAACCGAGATGATGGCATTTTTTAATTCTTTTATTCCAAGTTTCTTAAGAGCTGAGACAGCAACGACCGAAGTGCTTAGTTCTTCTCGAAAACGACTCGCGATTCTTTCTTGATCTTCATTTTTATTTTCGTTTTCAAGAGTATCCGCCTTATTTAAAACCACGATCAGCGGTTTCTTCTTTTTCTTAAAAGTATCTATAATAAACCGATCATTATCACTGATTCCCGCCTGGATATCTACAATAAGCAGTGCCACATCTGTAATATCGAGTACTTCTAGCGTCTTCTTTAGCCTGAGCTCTCCTAATTCTCCGATATCGTCTATTCCAGCTGTATCTATGATCACACACGGTCCTATGGGCAATATCTCCATCGATTTAAACACCGGGTCAGTCGTTGTACCTTTTACTTTCGATACTATAGCTGTTTCCTGACCTGTAATGGCATTAATCACGCTGGATTTCCCTGCATTTCTCTTCCCAAATAACGCCAAATGTACTCTAACCCCTCTGGGCGTTTCATTTAAGCTCATGTAAATCCCTCCTGAGTATTTCCGATACTTCGGGCATTCCAATACTTCCTGGTATTCCTGGTTTGGTTACTTCAAACGGATTCAAGATCTCATTAATCCTACAATCCGACAATACATCGTCTTCCTTCAAAACCTCTCTGATTGTCTTATCCTCTCGTAGAGCTTTTCTGGCTATCTGGGCGGCTTGATCATAGCCAATATGATGAACTAAAGCAGTAGCCAATACTGCCGACTTTTCAAGAGTTGCTTGACATTTATCTTTATTAGGGACAATTCCCTCAATACACTTTTCTCTAAAGATGATGATTCCCTTATCTAGAAGCTCTAGTGATTCCAGCAAACTTTCCGCGATTAGGGGCATAAAGGCATTGAGTTCGAGCTGTCCTGACGAGGCAGCCATTGTAATAGCATAGTCATTGGCCATAACTCTCATAGCCAATTGGCCGATCATCTCAGGTATGACCGGATTGACCTTTCCTGGCATAAGAGTCGAACCAACCTGCATCTGGGGGAGTTCTATTTCACCGAACCCACCCCTTGGGCCAGAAGATAATAATCTTAAATCGTTAGATATTTTCAAAAGGTTCGTGCTACAAGCTTTTAAAAGCCCTGAAACTTCTACAAACACATCATTATTTTGAGTAATATCCATGGGATAGTCAGACCTGGCTAGACCTAATCCTGTTAACTCCTGAATGGTATCCGTAATCATAAAAATATACTTATTTGAGGCATTGACTCCCGTACCGATGGCAGTACCACCCAGATTAATCTGTCTCAATCGTTCTTCTACCTTGTAAACTCTCCAACGGTCTCTTTCTATTGCCTTAGCATATGCCCCAAATTCTTGGCCGAGCATCATGGGCAAGGCATCCATAAGCTCTGTCCTGCCAAGTTTAATCACATCACTAAAGTCGTTTTCCTTCCCCTGCAGAGCTTCTTGAAGCTGCGCCAGGGAATTGCTTAGTTTTCTGAGCATGTGAATTGCTGTGATTCTCAGTGCTGTCGGATAAACATCATTGGTTGATTGTGACATGTTAACATCATTTATAGGATGTACAACATCGTAGTCGCCTTTTGTTCCACCTAATATCTCAATTGCCCTGTTAGCAATAACCTCATTAACATTCATATTTGTGGACGTTCCGGCTCCCCCTTGAAAAGCACTTACGACAAATTCCTGATCAAATCTCCCTTTAATAACTTCCTCACTTGCTTGAATTATTGCATTTGCTTTATCCTCAGACAGTTGCTTTAACTCTTTATTGACCATGGCTGCCGCCTTTTTAATTAAGGTGATTTCATAGATAAGCTTCAGATTGACGTTTTTCGACCCTAAAGCGAAGTTTTCTTGGGCTCTTTTTGTGTTAATTCCATAATAGCTATTTTCCGGGATCTCCCCTTCTCCGATATTGTCTTTTTCTATTCTACAGTCCACTTTTATACCTCCAGGAATTTCCTCCACACATTTATGCTTATAGTTTTCTCCAATGTAATATCCAATTGTGCCCGGCGAATGGATAATTACAAAGTAGGTTACTAGAAACGGAAATCTCGCTTTCCTTCCTTAATTTCCTTCAAATGCTCTAGGGCAATTCCCCGAACCTTTTCATTTGGTATGAAGGGAATCTCGTTTTTAATGACCACCTCACCCTTTTTCTTGGTATCCGGCAAAGCATAATCCTCTAGATATTCTTTAAGTGTCATCAAAGCATTCGGCTGACAGCAGTTTGCAATCTGCCCGGCCTTTACAAGTTTCATAAAACGATCACCTGTACGCCCTTCACGATAACAGGCTGTGCAGAAGCTTGGAATATAGCCTAGTCCCAAGAGCCAGTTAACAATCTCATCCAAGGTGCGGGTATCATTTACTTCAAATTGAGCCGAGTTATCATCCAGTGCTTCCGGCTCAACATACCCGCCAACACTGGTGCTTGAGCCTCCGCTTATCTGGGATATGCCCAATTCCAGCACATGCTCGCGGGTTGTTTTCGATTCACGGGTGGAAATAATCATCCCCGTATAAGGGGCAGCAATACGAATAACAGCCACAATTTTGGCAAAAATATCATCCGAGATTGCATCCGAAAAACTATTGGGGTCTATATCATCGGCGGGGCGGATGCGTGGAACGCTGATGGTATGTGGCCCCACACCCATTGCTGCCTCTAAATGCTCAGCATGCATGAGCAAACCGACAAAGTCATAACGATACATATTTAAGCCGAATAAAACTCCGATTCCCACATCATCAATACCGCCCTCCATGGCACGATCCATCGCTTCCGTATGATAGGCGTAGTCGTGCTTTGGTCCTGTGGGATGCAGCTCTTCATAGCTTTTTTTGTGATAGGTTTCCTGGAAAAGTATGTAAGTACCAATATCCGCTTCCTTGAGCTTGCAATAATTTTCCACGGTTGTTGCAGCTATATTAACATTAACGCGGCGGATAGCTCCGTTTTTATGTTTAATGCTATAAATGGTCTTCATACTTTCGAGAACATACTCAATTGGACTGTTAACAGGGTCTTCTCCTGTTTCTAAGGCCAAGCGTTTGTGTCCCATATCCTGCAAGGCGATAACCTCTCGCACAATATCCTCCTGGGAAAGCTTTTTACGAGATATGGTTTTATTGGCCTTGTGATAGGGACAGTACACGCAGCCGTTTATGCAGTGGTTTGAAAGATATAGTGGGGCGAACATGACAATACGGTTGCCATAAAGCTTCTGCTTAATCTCCCTTGCCAGTTTGAACATTTTTTCTTTTTCATCTTCTAAGTCACATTCTAGTAGAACGGCCGCCTCTCGATGGGTTAAGCCCTTACATTCCTTTGCACGTTCTATCAGGCTGTCAATCAGTTCACGATTTCTTTTGTTTTCCTGGGCATAGGAAAGAGTGGCCAGAATTTCACCATCATCAATAAACTCCATTGCATTTTTCGACTTACAATTGTACATAGAATTTACGCCTCCAATTTCTTCGTTAAAGCAGATTTGACATTAACTCCTTGAATTTTTCCTAATTTCCCCGTCATTGCACTAATTTCGTCCGAAGTTCCCTCTACGATCAAGGAGATAATAGATATGCCCTTTTCTGGTCGAGGGATTCCCATTCTTCCGATAATAATGCTCGCCAAATCGTGCAAAGTATCATTAACTTTATTGGCACTTTCAAATTCTTCAATAACTATGCCGATAACCCCTATTCTCTTATCCATCTTTCATTCCTCCAAATAAAAAACTACTGTCGTTAGCCGCTGGCGCGGCGATAGCCTTATTGCATTTATACGCTGGCAACGACTCGAACAAAGACCTTCGAGATTAGTTTTACTTTCCGGCTAGCATAAAAAAAGCCCTCCTACAAACGTAAGAAGGCTAATTAACGTTTTAACCCTTCTCCTTTTGCTCAGAATAGTCCTTGCAATCAGGTAATAGTCCAATAGATCCACTCTGTCGGAAACCTCCAACACAACGGATAGGTCAATTCTATATTAAGTTATACACTGGTAGCAAGTAATATAACTCTGAATAGTTCACCTAAAGACACTGGACACTGGAAATGATTGTTTCCATCTGGTCTCTAAATCTTCTTACGTGCCACGTAGCTGGTATGCAGCAATTTATGCGCTCTTTCTCCGTATGGTTCACCCAAATAATCCTTATACAAACCTATGATGGCCGGATTTTCGTGGGATTTGCGCAGGGGTTTAGCCCTATCTTCACGGTATAAACCTTGAGCTCTTTCTGCAAGAATTTCCAGATTTCCATGATGATAAGGTTGTCCGCCTCCCCCGATACATCCTCCGGGACAAGCCATGATTTCAATCACGTCATAATTGCTTTCCCCTGCACGTATTTTCTCGAGGACAGTACGAGCATTACCTAAACCGTGAATAACCGCGGCTCGATAATCCCTTCCAGAGATAGGGATGACCGCTTCCTTAAGTCCATCCATTCCTCGGAGAGCCTCAAACTCCACTTTCTCCAGAGTTTCACCAGTAAGTACCTCATAAGCTGTCCGCAGGGCAGCTTCAAGTACTCCGCCTGTTGCTCCGAAAATCACGGAAGCACCGGTTGATTCCCCTAAAGGATGATCAAACTCTTGCTCTTTAAGGTGATCAAAATGAATGCTGGCTTCCCGAATCATGCGAATAAGTTCACGTGTAGTGATGACGATATCCACATCTGCAGTTTCTGCCCCTTGTGAGAGTTCAGGGCGAGCCGCTTCGTATTTCTTAGCGACACAAGGCATGACGGATACAACAGTAATTGTTTTAGGGTCAATCCCCAAGGTTCTGGCATAGTAGCTTTTAATCAAGACCCCTAACATTTCATGGGGAGATTTGCAAGTGGAAGGAATGTCCAGGAGATCCGGAAATTGATGCTCAAAGAATTTTACCCAAGCAGGGCAACAACTTGTGAGCAGGGGCAGACGTCCACCATGTTCTATACGGTGAACAAGCTCTGTTGCCTCCTCCATAATTGTCAAGTCAGCAGCAAAATCCGTATCAAAGACGCGGTCAAAACCAAGTCTGCGAAGAGCAGCAACCATTTTGCCTGTCACAATCGTCCCAGGTTCTAAGCCGAATCCTTCTCCAAGTGCGACACGTACGGCGGGAGCTGTTTGTACTACAACAAATTGATCGGGATCGTTTAGCGCTTTCCATACTTTGTCGACCTGATCTAACTCTGTTAATGCGCCGGTTGGACATACCGCGATACATTGTCCGCAGAAGGTACAGGCGGTTTGGCTAAGAGGTAAATCAAAGGCTGTTTTTACAACTGTTTCAAAACCGCGTCCCACCGCAGAATAAACACCCACCGTCTGCACCTCGTTGCACATTGTTTCGCAACGGCGGCAACGAATACATTTGTTAGGATCTCGAACAATGGAAGAACTCGACTTATCAATTTCAAACTCAGATTCTTCCCCTTCATAGGAGATATGGCGTACTCCTAATTCCGAGGCCAAGGATTGAAGATCACAGTCTTGGTTCTTTGCACAGGTTAGACATGATTTAGGGTGGTCAGAAAGGAGAAGTTCAACCATGGCACGTCTAGCCTGGATAGCACGAAGGGAATCAGTTCTAACAACCATGCCGCTTGATACAGGGGTTGAACAGGAGGAAGCCAAATTACGTCGACCTTCGATTTCAACCACACACACTCGACAGGAAGCAATGTTGTTGTTGTAATGCATTTCGTTAAGTTTCAAGTAACATAAGGTTGGAATATCTATGTTTATGGTTCGTGCAGCGTCTAAGATAGACATTCCTTCCGGTACTTTTAGCGATATGTCGTTAATGGTTAGCTGTATATCCATATGGATTCCTCCTTCAGGGATAACTTAATGGCGAATAATGGCACCGACGACGCGGCATTGGTCCATACATGCCCCACATTTTAGGCAACGTTCTTGGTCGATGACATGGCGCTTCTTGACTGTCCCAGTGATACAATGCATTGGACATTTTTTAACGCACAGGGTACAACCCACGCATTTATCTGTAATTTCGTATTTTAGTAAGTGTGTACAAACGCCCGCTGGACAGGTTTTGTCGACAACATGAGCAATATATTCTTCGCGGAAATACTTTAAGGTCGAAAGAATAGGATTGGGTGCACTTTGCCCTAATCCGCAAAGAGCAGTGTCCTTAATGATATGACACAGTTTCTCTAAATTATCTAAATCCTCTAACGTGGCTTTTCCTTCCGTGATCTTGGTCAGGATTTCATAAAGACGTTTGGTCCCGACTCTGCAAGCCGTGCAACGGCCACAGGATTCATCCATTGTAAATTCTTGAAAAAACTTAGCGATATTGACCATGCAATCATCTTCATCTAAGACAATGAGCCCTCCGGAGCCCATCATAGAGCCGATAGCGGTTAAGGATTCATAATCAATAGGCGAATCCAAATACTTAGTCGGAATACATCCGCCGGAAGGGCCTCCGGTTTGGGCGGCTTTAAACGTTTTACGTTGCTTAATCCCTCCGCCGATATCAAAAATAATTTGACGGAGTGTGGTCCCCATGGGGACTTCCACAAGTCCTACATTATTCACTTTACCCGCTAAGGCAAATACCTTCGTACCTTTACTTTTTTCTGTGCCTATTGCCGAAAACCACTCGGCTCCCTTTAAAATAATGGGAGGAATATTGGCCAAGGTTTCCACATTGTTAACACAGGTTGGTTTACCCCACAAACCCTTCTGGGCCGGGAAAGGAGGTTTGACAGAAGGCTCCCCTCGGGCCCCTTCGATGGAATGGATTAATGCTGTTTCTTCACCACAGACAAAGGCTCCGGCACCGAGTTTTAGTTCAATGTCAAAGCAAAAATCGCTGCCCAAAATTCCCTTTCCAAGTAAGCCGTATTCTCGGGCTTGGGCAATGGCAATTTTTAAACGATGAATCGCAGCCGGGTATTCTGCCCGAACGTATATGAATCCTTCGGAAGCTCCAATTGCGGAGCCTGCGATAAGCATAGCCTCCAAAACGCTATGCGGATCCCCTTCCAAGACAGAGCGATCCATAAAAGCACCCGGATCCCCTTCGTCGGCATTGCAAATGATATATCGTTGATCAGCTTCGCTCTTGCGCGTGAATTCCCATTTAGTACCCGTTGGAAAACCTGCGCCGCCACGTCCCCGCAGTCCGCTTTGCTTAAGTACATCAATAACTTCAAAAGGCTTCATTGTGAAAAGAACTTTTGCTAAGGCTTGATAGCCGTCGGCAGCAATATACTCAAGAATGTTTTCTGGGGCGATATAACCGACGTTACGCAAGGCAATGCGGAGTTGTCCATCGTAAAAAGGAATGTTCGTAGCAAAACGTTCTTTGGTATTCGGATCCATAAAAACAAGGTGTTCCACCAGATTACCTTGTATGAAGTGTTCTTCGACGATGGTTGTAACGTCTTCTTCCGAAACTTCACAATAAGTTACGTTATCGGGGAAGATTTCCATCATCGGTCCCTTTTCACAAAAACCAAAACAACCTGGTTGAAAGACTTTTATCTGTTCAGTCAATCCCCGTCTGTTTAGTTCCTCTTCGAGACGTTCGGCGATTCTAGGACTGCCTGAGGAGTGGCAACCGGGTCCTCCACAGACCATAACGTGCCTTACTAATCCTTGGGCGTTTTTAGTGCCGACAGAGTCGATAGCTCGCCGTGATTCAAGGAGTTTGAGACTTTGGGCTTGTAATTCATTCAAGGCATCGGTATTTTTGAGTTTCATATGGCATTTCCCTTCCTTCGGTGACGCTTCTTTGGTAGAGACTCCATGTTCCTGATTTGAAATTACGAATATTTTATACAGTCTTGTGGGCAGAACGTTCCTTCTGTCACTTTTTAACTATTTTAGGCTTTCCAACTATAATAATCGAAATTGCGCTTAGCTCTCTGGGCGGTACTTTGCTAAAACCTCATTAATGTCTTGTGCTTCATGCATGCGTCCATGCACTTCGCCATCGACAATCATGACGGGGGCGAGGCCGCAGGCTCCTACGCAACGCAGTGTTTCTAAGGTAAAGAGATTGTCCGGAGTAGTTTCACCTGCTTTAATTTTAAGCTGATTTTCAAGTTCTTCTTTTAATTTTTCAGCTCCTCGCACGAAACAGGCAGTACCTGTACAAACATTAACAACGTGTTCTCCCCTGGGTATCATAGTGAAAAATGAGTAAAAGCTTACTACACCGTAGACTGCAGCGGAAGGTATATCCAGTCTTTGAGCGATATGCCACTGTACATTATCGGGTAGATATCCATATATTTCTTGAGCATAATGCAAGACCCCAATTAGGTTTTCCTTCTTGTGGGTCAGACTGTCAATATAGCTATCAAGCTTTTGGGCAAACTGGTTGGGCGAAGCAGAATCACACATGAAAATCCTCCTTTATTAAAAACATTGTTGCTTCCGTTTTTCACCTCTCTTTAATCTTTTACTCTGCATATTCAGCAATGATCTGATGGTTGGCAATGGTTTATCCGATAGCTAACTGCCACTGATACCTCCGCTAAAATGAGCGGTGAAATAAATGGCACTAAGCTCCAGAATAACATTTCCCTTCCGCCATGGATGGTTTAGTCACCGCTTTAACACGACAAGAAGGATCTGGTATATTCCTGGTAAGGAAAACCCCACGCCTGAATGTAGATTATGTTTATATGATTAGTTTAGCCTTATTCTCACTGCCTGTCGTGTTTATGGACATTAAATAAAGGTTTTGTTTATAAAGAAAATTTAGTTAATTAGGAAAACAGTGAAGGTTCTTCTAAGTCTGAACACCGGGACTTCTCAGACTTAAGCCTTCGGCCCTTAAGACTAACTCTTCCTCCAAAGGACTAATTTCGTCAAAAGCCATTTTATCCCGAAAGGAAACTTCACTGCGAAGAAACCAAACCACTGAAGAATAATGGAAAACTGGGTTAGCGCTGGGCATGGATGGCCGAGTGTCCCTGTAGCCATGACTCGAACAAGGATGTTCGAGGTTAGTAACACCGCCGTGGATGGCAAGGTGTCGTGATGGCGAGAAGGGACCTTCCAGAAAATATGTAACGTAAAGTTACACTTTCTGACTAGTGCAAAAAACTCTACCTTATAAAAAGTAGAGTCTTAGAAAAAAGCAAAAGAGTATTGCGATAAAAAACGGCCCCCATTAGGAAACGTTTATTTACAGCGGTATAAATAGCTTGACGGGACGGCCAACTGTCCCATATTTCTGTTCTGATTTTAATGCCCCGCTATGTTCTAAAAATTCAAGGTAGCGGCGTACAGTGACCCTAGTTAATTTCACCCCTTCCGCAACTTCTTCTGCAGAGAGAGGACGGCGATTTGCCTGTAAAAATTGAACTATTTGACCAAGAGTAGCTTGATGTAAACCCTTAGGCAACTCCGCTTCTCCAATATTCCCTACGAGATTTAAGCTTGGCATTGGCATATACCCAGGTGTAAACGTCTGTTTAACTTCGGTTCCATTCACTGGATTGTTGCTGGTCACTCGATTAATTTCCTCTGTAAGCGATTGGATCTGTTCTACCATTTGGTTAAAAGCATCCTCGAGCTCTCCGATTTCCTTTGCTCCAGAAATTTTTACCTTTTCAGTAAGGTCTCCGGTTGCTACGTCCCGTGTTCCTAACATGATATTGTGCAAAGGAGAAATGATAACTTTCTTAAGGAAAAACCATGTAAGAAGAGCTATCAGGACCGTTAGGCCTAATCCCAGTTCGGCCATTGTGATCAAAGACCGAGTAATTATTTCCTGTTCATAGGCATGGGAAATACCGGCGTAAAAAATCCCAATAATCTTACCGTTTTCGGCACGCAATGGAACATAACCCGTTTGATGCCACGATCCAACTACATTGGCTGCTCCTACATAAGTCTGACCATCTTTCAGTACTGTCTGAATGACATTATCGGAAACCTTGGTACCGATTGCCCTTTCGCCATTGGAACCGCGTATCGTGGTAGCAACTCGGGTATCTCCCAGAAATAGGGTTACAGTATCCCCCGTTAGACTGGACAAATGGTCAACTAAGTCATTATTAAGACTGATTTTAGCATTCCCCTTATATAGGTTTCCTTCTTGCTCTGACCACGGGCCAGGATACGTCTTATTAATAATTTCCTCACATGTTGCCAAATCTGCTTTTACTTTAATAATAGCTGCGACTATAGCCCGATCTTTCATGTATAACCCAAGGACCACGAGGAAGCTAGTGGCCAGTAAAACTAGCGAACCCAACAACAATATGAGAATTTGCTGTTTAAGCGAACGCATGCAAATTCACCTCTTTCGACTCCACCCTTGCATGGCAAGTTATTTGATTTTATTGAAAGTAATTCGCGTCTAATATCAAAAAACCTTTATTTTTAAGTCTAATTAATTGAAAAAAACGAAAAGTTAGTATCTTAAGTGAAATGTTCTGCATAAATTACTGAACCAAAAATTTATCTGAAGCAATGCAATTTTTGGTTGAGGGTATATTGTGTATTAACAATTATGAATTTATCCTATATTCCTAACGCGGCCAATGTGCGAGCACAATATATTTGGTATACCGTTAATAAATTTCCATTAATTTCATATTTATTCTTTTAAAAATTTAGCATTTTCTGCTTAAGTTTTAAGCAAACTAAGGTCATAATGTTTAAGCAAAATTTCTGTCATCCTGATCAATATGGTCAAAACAATAACATCAGTATTTGGATTTCAAGATTAAAGGAGGAACGACTCAATGAACTGGAAAAAACCTTTCATCGCCTCGATTATTTCCCTTACATTTATGGCGGTACTGGCCATGGGATGCAACAAGGCAGATGATACCCCTGCTCCTCAGCCAACCGGTCCTCAGTTAACTGAAACACCGAAGGTATCTTATGTAGGAGACAATTCATGTAAAGCCTGCCACACTGAGACATATGATAGTACGATTCATACCAAACACTACGATGCCTTTAAACCTCTGGCCGATTTTCCTCTGGACAAGCCTTTAGGTGAAGTTACAATTTTTGATGCGGCTAATAAAGACAAGCCAACATCGACTACACTTGATTTATCGAAGGCAAAAATCTTCGGTGTAATGATGAACGATTATATTATTGCTGAGATCCCTAAAGAAGCTGGATTCACACAACAATACTATCGTGTCGGAGCCCTTAAGAAAACAAATGATAAATGGTCAGTTGAATCTCCAAAGCAAGCCGATATAGATAATGATGGCAAGAACGATTGGACTGCGGAAAGCTTTACTTGTGGAGCGTGCCATGCTCCTGGTATTGAAACCGGATCCCCTTCCTATGGTGTATCCTGCGAATCTTGTCATGGACCGGGTGGAAATCACGTAAGTGCTACCGATAAGAAGGGAACAATGAGCCCTGAAGTTGCTAAAACATCATGCAATACCTGTCATGAAAGCAACCCATCTAAAGATGATCAAGGTAACTATACTGCAAACACCCACTATGGTACCCGTAATTACTTCGCCAGTAAACATGCTCAGAGCTCACAATTGAATCAATGTCTGACTTGCCATACAACTCATAAAGCAAACACTAACGGTTCTCTCCTTCCGACAGACAATCCAACAGATAACTGCGTCAAATGTCATGCCGGAAAAACCTTCGATTTAGATAAGCTAATGTGGAAGAATCCAACCGATGAACGTGGACACTTCACAAGAGACCATAGTTTTGGTGCTATGAAATATGAAGATCTTCAAGACGACCCAGCAACTAAACCGATCGAAATAAAAAATCCTACATTTATCGAATTGATTAAGAAACAGTTACCTGAAGTAGCAAAATAACTCTTTAAATTTAGTATAACTAACTCCAAAGGGTAGGTAATCATAGAATCTATGCATTATCTACCCTCTTTAACAAAAATAGGTCTTTTTATCATAACAAGCTTTTCTGAAGTGGTCAATTCAAGACCTCATGTTAAATTCCTTCTATAAAAATATAATTTATAATTCTAAATACTATAAATAATCAGGATATTCTCCTTCTGGATTATTGTACTCTATTTTACATTATGAATATTTTTCTTTCCTGCAGCAGGATTTTTAGACAAGGGAGAAGAAAGGTTATAATTATAAGTAATAGCCCTTCTCAGTTCAGTTCTAATAGCGCGTCTTTTTGGCAAACAAGTTTATGGGAGAATGTTTATCGACTTCGTGCGGTAGAAATTCAAGTGGGTGCTGCTTATTCACCTGACATTCGGTTCTTGCATATTTTCGCCGTTGCAAACATTTTGTTAACAGAGAGAGTTCTCAATTAGAAAACTAAAGTTACACACAATCATGAAAACCCATAGCACTTATATTATGTGACATTGATTTCTTGAAAGAGTATAATTAGATTTACGGTCATTTACTAGGGATGAATACCTTAATCCGCAGATATCGCCCTCTATCAATCAAAACAGGATGATTGTAACCGTATTATATTTAACATTTCAATTAAGTAAAGAAACTTTTAAGCTGATAGTAAAAATAAAACTAAGGAGGTCGCAGTATGAGTTTTGAAGTTAATAAGAGTGTAAAATGGGTGGGTAAAATCGATTGGGAATTGAAAAAATTTCACGGTGATGAACTCTCTACAAATCGTGGTTCCAGCTATAATTCTTACCTTATTCAGGACGAAAAAACAGCCTTAATCGATTGTATTTGGACACCCTTCGCCAAAGAATTTGTCACTAATTTAAAAAAAGAAATCGATTTAAATAAGATTGATTATATCATTGCTAATCATGGTGAACCTGATCACAGTGGGGCCTTGCCAGCATTAATGCGGGAAATACCTAATACCCCCATTTATTGCACCGCCAATGCTATGAAATCCTTAAAAGGTCAATACCATCAAGATTGGAATTTCGTACCCATCAAAACAGGGGATAAACTCAGCCTCGGTTCAAAAGAGTTTATTTTCATTGAAGCAAGAATGCTCCATTGGCCAGATACTATGTTCACTTACTTAACCGGAGATAATATTCTTTTCAGTAATGACGGTTTTGGTCAACATTTAGCGTCTGAACACATGTTTAACGACTTAGTCGATCAAGCAGAATTATATCATGAAGCCCTAAAATATTATGCCAACATTTTAACTCCCTTCAGTAAATTCGTTGAGAATAAAATTACAGAAATCTTAAGCTTTAACCTGCCTGTTGACATGATCTGCCCAAGTCATGGCCTCATTTGGCGTGATAATCCCTTGCAAATTGTCGATAAATATATGGCATGGGCTAAGGATTACCAAGAAAATCAAATATCAATCATCTATGATACTATGTGGAACAGTACCAAGAAAATGGCCGAACAAATAGCCACTGGGATCAAACTCAGTGATAAAGAGGTTACGGTTAAACTGTTTAATTGTAATTCCACTCATGCCGATAAAAATGATATTATTACAGAAGTCTTTAAATCCAAGGCGATCCTTGTTGGTTCACCGACCATTAACAAAGGCGTGTCATTCGCCGTCGCTGGAATTCTTGAAATGATTAAAGGATTGGCATTTAAAAACAAAAAAGGTGCTGCTTTTGGCAGTTATGGTTGGAGTGGGGAAAATACTAAGCTTATTTCAACAGAATTAGAACACGCCAAGTTTGAGTTGCTAAACGAAGGACTGAGAGTCACTTGGAGCCCAGATGATGGTGCTCTTATTAAGTGTCAAGAATTTGGTCAGGCCATCGGAGAAGCACTCAAGTAAACAACAAGCGAAGCGAACTCATTAAAGCTAAAGCTAAATGAGTTCACTTCAGTGACGCAAGTCTCCAGTACGATAGTCTCCGGCGGAGACTATCGTACTGGAAGTAGAATAGGAAGGGGATGTAACGAAACTTGTTTTCCATTTTATTACACCCCCACTCTATTTGTAATCCCCTGATATATTGGAGGACTGTTCACCACTTCAAAGGTGTACAGTCCTCTATTTTGGGATAACGCACCACCTTGAAAAAACGTTACGGCCCCTCTCGGAATTGATAAACAAAGTTACGAAATTACTGAGGGAAGGGGACGTTAATAACGTCCCCTTCCCTCAGTAATTTCATTATAGTTCAAGTATAGCTAAAAATATCTCTTCAAACTATATACACAACTTAATTCACAAATCTGAGCAACGCACATCCAATATTACTCTCTGATTAAAAATCTCCAAGGTTTAAAACTAAACGACGTTAATCTTTACCTCTACTTCATCCTTATGTAACTCTAGGCATGTATCTCTCCATTTTTTCCACAGTCTCTCGGAAGCTTCGACCGCAACAGGATCGAATTGTATGCCTTTGTTTAAGAGTACCTCATCCCAGCATTCCTCCCAGGACAAAGCCTTTCGATAAGGCCGTATCGAGGTGATTGCATCGATAGCATCTGCCACTCCAATTATTCTTGAGCCCAAAGGGATTCTGTTCTCACGTAAACCGTCAGGATAACCTTTCCCATCCCATCGTTCATGGTGGTGCAAAACAATTTCAGCAATTTGCTTAAGCCCTTTTGATTTAGCTAAAATTTTATAACCTATCTCAGGATGTGTTTGTATTTGGGCCCATTCATGAGGAAGAAGTCTGCCTCTTTTGTTTAAAATGTTCTCTGAAATACCCATCTTACCTATATCATGAAGATGTGCCGCAATATGAATATTTTCTAATTCTGACCCTGTCAGACCCAGAGCCCGCCCCAAATCATAAGACATATCCCCTACCCTGGAAGAATGACCGCTAGTGTACAAATCTTTCGCTTCCAGGGCAGCTGCCAGACATTCAATAATATCGTGGAAGTGTTGAGGTCGTAAGAGTCTTTGAATGTATTGAAACATTGACGTTTCCTCCACCAGAGATCGTCTATAGTAACTTATACCCCCTAATTCTTAAACGATCTTCTCTTCAAGTTCATCCAACAGTCTGTCCAACGAAGCACCACTGCTGCTATGACTTCTGAATACGGGGATTTTCTTTCTTTTTGCCTCTTTTACTGCAGTGTGAATCATTTTATGAGAGACTGTCGATGTGAATAAAACAATTCCATCAGGCGATCCGATCACCTTATCAAATTTAGTAGGCATCTGGGTATAGACTTTTACATCATGTCCACGCTTGGAGCATATACCCATATATTCACTATGCATTCTATCATGACCACCAACTAGCACGATACTCATTATTACCGCCTCCTAAAAATTATAGTTTATCACTCTGTCCGCATTGTTTTCTGTTATTCTATTTCCCAGCACAATTACACTTGCTTTGAGTACAACCACAGCAACCGCTTTCTCCCTTTTTCAGGCGACTAATTGACCGTATGATGATTAATGCAGTCGCTCCAACAATGATCCCGCCGATAATCCAATTAA
Source organism: Desulfosporosinus shakirovi (assembly GCF_020595055.1). Taxonomy (GTDB): domain Bacteria; phylum Bacillota; class Desulfitobacteriia; order Desulfitobacteriales; family Desulfitobacteriaceae; genus Desulfosporosinus; species Desulfosporosinus shakirovi. The sequence continues at coordinate 90,561 of NZ_JAJDOO010000018.1, forward strand.
TCATTTTTAATCACCCATTTCGCTTTTGATTAATTAAAACCCATCATTTTTCCGCCTTGGAAGATAAGAAACGCCACTAGCCAAGCTATACCTGTTGAATATCCGACCGTAATCAACGTCCATTTCCAGGAATTCATCTCACGTTTAATCGTTGCAAAAGCTGCCATGCACGGAAGATAAAGCAGTGAGAAGGCCATGAAGGCATAGGCTGTTAACGGTGTAAACACTGTCTGAAGAGCAGTTATCAAGTCCGTGGAGCTTTCAGTTGCTTCTGCCACTCCGTGCAAGATACCCATAGTGGATACAACTGCTTCTTTGGCAATAAAACCTGTAAGTAAGGCTACCGCAGATTGCCAGTCTCCAAAACCAAGGGGGGCAACGACAGGAGCAATAGCCCTTCCTATAGCACCAAGAATACTGTCAGCCGGTTCAGATACTGCTTGGAACGAAAAGTTAAAGTATTGTAGAAACCAGATTACCACTGCTGCTGCAAAAATTATTGTCCCTGCTTTTTTGACAAACCCTTTACCGCGATCCCACATATGAATCATTAAGCCTTTGAATGTAGGAATTCTGTATGGAGGCAATTCCATTACAAAAGGGGCTACCTCACCTTTTAGAATGGTTTTTTTGAGGAGAACTCCTGATAAGACTGCAACTACTATACCCAATAGATAAAGTGAGAAGACTACCATAGTTTGATTGCTTGCAAAGAAAGCTGCTGTATACAGAGCATAAACAGGAAGCCTAGCGCCACAAGACATAAACGGAACAAGCATTATCGTTAATCGACGATCCTTTTCATTTTCCAAGGTTCTCGCACTCATAACCGCCGGAACAGTACACCCAAAACCAATCAGCATAGGAATAAATGACTTCCCGCTCAATCCTAGTTTTCTAAGGAGTCGATCCATAACAAACGCAGCTCTTGCCATATACCCGGTATCTTCAAGAATGGCTAGAAAGAAGAACAATATCATTATTTGAGGAACAAATACCAGCATACTGCCCAACCCACCAATAATCCCTCCTACAATCAGATCCTGCAACCAAACAGCTGCTCCTGCTCCCTCAAGCAAACTTAAGACAAACGTCGCAATTGTATCGTTCACCAATCCGTCCACAAAGTCGATGGTGGAGGAACCGACTGTACCAAAGGTTATTGAGAAAATTCCAAACATCATAGCTAAGAACAACGGGATTGCCAAAACCCTATTAGTTACCACTTTGTCAATTTTATCGGAAATCGTTAAGTCGGAGGCTTGAGCTTTCTTCTTAACAGCTTTACGTGTCACATCAGTTGTAAAGCGATACCTGCTATCAGCAACAATCGTCTGTATATCCATGTCAAACTTCTTTTCCAGATTTTCCTGATATACCTTTATCTGATTCAACGATGCGACAGGCACCTTCAAAGCATCCTGAACCTTTTCATCGCCCTCTAATAACATTAACGACGTCCAGCTCGGGTTTTGGACCTTGCTCTCTAGCGTGGGAATAATGCGGTTTTCAATCTCTTCGATACTTGCCACTATGCTTTCGTTATGTATTTCCTGCAGCGGTGGCGAGCTGGCTGCTGAAGCGGCTGTTTGCGCTACATTTAGAGATCTTTCCATGAGTTCTTTAACGCCCTTGCCTTTACTGGCAGTAATCGGTACGACTGGGACTTTGAGAGATTCTTCAAGGATTTTTAGATCAATTTCGTCTCCCTTTGCTTCCACCGCATCCATCATGTTCATGGCAACAACAACGTTAACTCCCAACTCAATTAGTTGGGTTGTCAAGTAGAAATTTCTTTCTATGTTCGTAGCATCGACAATATTAATCACAACATCCGGCATTTCATTGATGATGTAGTCTCTGGCAATAATTTCTTCCATTGAATAAGGGGATAAAGAATAGATTCCCGGCAGATCAATGATAAGTACATCTTCCGGTATCTTCCTAGCTTTCCCTTCTCTTTTCTCTATAGTTACTCCCGGCCAGTTTCCAACATACTGCGTACTGCCTGTGATTTCGTTAAACAGGGTGGTTTTCCCGCAGTTTGGATTTCCCACCAAGGCAAACTTCAACGACACAAAACCTCACCCCGTCATTGATAACCATTCTCAGTATGTGTTTTAAAAAAACGCTCCTTACAGCTCGGAGCACCCTTTATTTTATAATAATGTTTTGCGCTTCAGTTTTCCTGAGCGTTAGCTCATACCCACGAATGTTTACTTCAATAGGGTCTCCTAAAGGGGCTACCTTTCTGACCAACACCTCTGCACCACTGGTCATACCCATATCCATTAATCTTTTTTTGACTGCACCTTTTTCACCTAAGACTTTGATAATTATCCCTTTTTCCCCCGTCTTTAGTTCTTTAAGAGTCCTTTCCAAATGACTCACCTCCATAATATCATGCTTGAACCATCACCTGCTGCGCAACTCCCCGATTCAAGGCCAATCTCGACCCTTTAATTGCTACAATCAAATTCCCACTAAATTCGGAAATAACCGATATCGAAACTCCAGGAATGATCCCTAGACCCTCCAGAAACTTTTTCGTCGTTTCCTTAGCTCTGCATGCTTCAACTACAGCCTCTTTACCTGGGGATAGCATCGTCAAAGGCAATCTTTCTCACTCCAAACTGCAGACATTTGCAATTGATAATCAGTATCATTGTCTTGTAGTTTATGTTACCATTAATTTCCCCATCCGTCAACGCTAGATTTGAATAATAAATGAGCACTTTGCATAACTAAAAGCTCCAGAAAAATCACACTTCTCCCAGAGCTTCCCATTATCTCATTGACTCACCAGCATTTGGTTGAGTATTTATAGGCGCGTATTATTCCTTCGTAATTTTGTTTGTGTACTGACTGATCATTCTACAGATGTTTATCATCAGCCTAATCTCATCAGAATCTTTATCCTTAGTTATGGATATTAGCTCATTTATTAAACTGTTGGGTTTAACGTTTACTTCTTCCTGAAGGAGGTAATCGACCGTGACCCCTAAAGACTTTGCTAAACTTACTACTGTCTCTAGGCTAGGGTTCTTCTCTCCCCGCTCTACTTGACCTATATATGACTCATTAACTTCCGCGATCTCTGCAAGTTGTTCCTGCGTAAGTCTATACTTAGTTCTCTCTTCTCTGATTCGATGACCCAAATATTTAAATGCCATTTTTATAGCCCCTTTCGATTCCACTATAGGGTATATAGAACGGGGCTTGAAGCGTCTATTAGTATTATAAATATTGACCATTGGTACTGTAAAGTGTTAGAATTAATTCTATATTAAAGTACTGTATGTCATATCAGCATCGAATTTAGCATTTACAACATAAATTGATTTTTGTAACTTTTAACAACTAAAAATTTGCACCATAATTGTATAGATAACAAGTCTCGCAAATTGGTATTCATCGTATTTCGGAGGGGGAAACAGCATTTGAAAAAGGCATTAGTTGTTGAAGGCAATGATGGAATTCGTCGTCTATTAATCGAGGTTCTAGCTGAAGAAGGATATTCAGTCGAGGCAGTTACCAACGGTTTAGAAGCTCTTGAAAGAATCCAAAAATGTATACCATCAGTTGTTCTATTGGATTCAGAACTGCCTGATATGGGAGGGATAGAGGTTCTGTCAAAAATCTCAAATTCATACCCAGACCTACCCGTTGTTTTGTTAGCATATATAGACGAAACAGAGGTAAAAATATCACAAACGAAGGGGTTAGTCAAGTATTGTATAATAAAACCTTTTTCCTTAACTGATCTGATAAAACTTCTCAACTCGTTTGACATTTAACGCTCGTATCTCAATTTTTCAGACTTTTCCTTTCCTCAAGTGAACTCCTTCAGCTAAAGCTGAACAGTGACTTCGATGGAGTCTCGCTCCTTCGCTATTGGGAAAGGCGCTCGGCGATACTCTATCCAACGCCGATAGGCATTCCTATTAGGACCACGGCTTCGGCGATACTCTCCACCAGAGACTATCGTCACCGAAGTAGAATAAGGAACACCCACCTAAATAAGTGGGTGTCTCGAAATTGATTAAAGATCTAAGTTGAAACATAAAGGCTACAACCCCAGTATAGTAAGGAGAGAATATTGCTCCTGCACTATTTACGGGTTAAATGTAATGGTAATATCCACAATCTCAGGATTATTACCTATCCGAATGGGCGGACCCCATGTTCCGTACCCTGATGATACAATGAGTTGAAAATCCCCCTTGCGCAGATACCCCCAGTCCTGTTCAAAAACTCGCTGGGTAATAAACTGAATGGGAAACATTTGTCCATTGTGTGTATGCCCAGATACTTGTAGATCCACTCCTTGTTCAACGGGCTCCTCCAAATGTGAGGGTTGGTGATCCATTAATAATATGGGAAGCGAAGGGTTTACCCCTTGCATTATTGTTGCTAAGTCTTGCCTTTTAGCGCCATTAAACCGCGCCCCTGACAAATCATCTCGCCCAATAAGATAGAAACTTCCTGCGATCTCCTGGGAAGTATCCCGCAATACCTTAACCCCTGCTTCACTTAGATATTTGATAGCTTCGTCGGCGTTTCCACCAATATATTCATGGTTACCCAGCACTGCAAAAGCACCGTAAGATGCTCTTAGCATACGAAAGGTGTCTGATATTTGCTGTTTATTCTTTGATTCTATATCTTCATCAAACACATCCCCTGCAAACAGAATCAGGTCAGGTTTTAAGTCATTTACCTGATTGACTAGTTTTTTCAACTGATCGTTATGAACAATCGTTCCTAGGTGGATGTCTGAAACCATGACAACGTGCAACTGTTTTAAGGGCCCAGCTTGTTTAGCAATTGACAAATCATAATGATTGATCTTGGGATGGCTGGCATTCCAGACTCCGTAGCTTACAATACCAACAACTAATATAAAAACAGTCAATCCCAAAGCGGGGTTTAAGCTCTGTTTTATTCCCAGCGGTACTAGACGCAGCCAACGGTCAAACATTCGCAAAAGGTCAATTGATGTGATAATCAAAAAAAAATAGAACATGAAAGCTAGCCAGTAAGCACCTACAATAGTCATTCCTTCATACAGCATCGTCGGAAGATATTTCTCGCTAAACCTACTGAGCAAGTAGGAGAAGGCAAGAAGTAAAAAGACGGGCCAATATACTTTAGAACTTAAGAATGGCACATAACTAAACAAGGCCTGCCATCCTCGCAGGCCGATATAGAAATTAAGTCCGCCGTAAATCAAAAAAATAACTGTACCCACGAGAATGAATAAAGGACTTGTCATATATAGACACCCTCCAAATTTCAACATCTGAGCAAAGAATCATTTCACATTATCTACATTGGGTATTATACAACTATTTCCTGCCTGAGTCACATATATTAATAACTCTTTATCAGCTTAATCGCTTTACCTCGATTGTAAAACTTAATTTCCACCCCTAGACATATCATGTGTGGAAATTAATCTTACAAATTACATGCCAATTTGTAATCCTTTACTTTTTTCGAAACTTTTCTATTACTGATCAAACTAAAAGTCCTCAAACTAAAAGTCTAGGAGTTTTTTTATCTCCTA
>NZ_JAJDOO010000019.1 GCF_020595055.1 Desulfosporosinus shakirovi
ATTACAAATAGAGTGGGGATGTAATAAACCGGAAAACAAGTTTCGTTACATCCCCCACTAAGAAGGGTCATAATTTTTTTCAGAAAATATTTACTAACAACTCGTTAAAATAAGTTAATAACTCTGGTGTACCATTTTAAGTTGTTGTCGACGGGCTATAATTGAGAGGGAATAATTCAAAACGAAATAGGTTAATGCAATCATCCCAAAGATAGCAAAGAACTGACTGGTCGAACCGTATTGTCCTAAAATAATCATGCCTTTGCCTGTCAAATCTTCTACACCTACAACCCATACAAATGATGTATCCTTAATAACTGTTATAAACTGAGATACTAAAGGGGGAATCATTTTGTGCATAGCTTGAGGCAGAATAATATTCATCAGGGTTTGACGATAAGAAAAGCCCTGTGATTTAGCGGCTTCCCACTGTCCTTTATCAATGGAGGTTAACCCCCCTCGGACAATCTCGGCAATAATGGCCGAAGTGAAGACTGCGATTGCGACAATTCCTGAATTGATCGGTTTCATAGTGGTCATAAAACGAAAAACTAAGATAAAAAGAAGCATAGGAATGTTACGAACGCATTCAATATAGATTGTAGCGATTCTACCCAAAATAGGTTGTTTTGAGTAACGAGCAATACCAAGGGCAGTTCCAAAGACAAAACTAAGCAGAATTGCCATAACCGCAATATAGATAGTCGTCAAAAGTCCTTGACCAAGAAAACGAATTAGTTCAGGTTTAAAGACCTCTTGAATCATGATGACACCCCCGTTTTACCTTCTAAGCGGCGTGTCAAGGTCGCCAAAGGCAAACAAAGAAGGAGATAGAGCAGACCAATTGCGACATACGCAGGCCCGTAGTAGAGATTGTCACTTGACCAGGAGTCCGCACGATACATCAGGTCACCGCCGGCAACCATGGCAAGTACGGATGTGTTTTTAATCAGGTTAACCGCTTGATTAGTGAGCGGTGGTAAAACGATTCGGGATGCTTGCGGCAAAATAACGTGCCGCATAGCTCCCCAAAAACTAAAGCCCTGAGATAAAGCCGCTTCCATTTGTCCCTTATGTATCGAGTCGATTCCAGCCCTGACCACTTCCGCAATATAAGCACCATGATACACTCCGACACCTAAAACACCGACTGCGAAGACAGGTATCATAACATCCATATGAGGCAACCCATGATAGAGGAAATAAACTTGGATAACGAGTGGCGTATTTTGAATAAATTCCACATAGATGCGACTTACCAGCTTGGCGAGTTTCCACTGAGAAGTCCCCAGCACCCCAAACACTATTCCCAGTATAAGGGCCAATGCAAGGGAAAGGACGGCCACCATAATGGTGGTTTTTAACCCCTCAGCAAATACCGTCCAATCGCGAAAAAGGGCTTCCCATTTAAACCAAGCAAAAGGACCAACCACTATTTAAGCCCCCACTTTTGAATCATTTTATCGAGTTCTCCCGAAGTTTTCTGCTTAGCTATGGTATCATTTACTAATTTAGCTAATCCGTCATTTCCTTTTTTGGAGGCAATTCCATAATCTTGAGGACTAAAACTATCCGCCAGAATAACCGTTGTATCGTCTAAATAACCAGATAGGATAGAGCCATCTACGGAGAAACAGTCAACTCGGCCAGAGTCCAAAGCTGCCTTAATTTCCGGATAGGTACTGAACTCCATAAAGGTTACTTTTGCTTCAATTTTATCAGCAGCCTCTTGGATAGCTTTCTTACTGGTGGCGCTTTGGGCTACACCGATCTTTTTACCGTTCAAATCTTTGAGGCCTTGAATACCGGAATCCTTTTTAACCATCAATTTTACACCATCGGTAAAATACGCGTCAGAGAAGTTGTAACTCTTTTTGCGCTCTTCAGTAACAGTAAATGTGGCAATAACTAGGTCTACATCTCCGCTGTCCACTAAAGGGCCTCGGGTTTTTGCTGTAACGGCTGTAGTTTCGATTTTCTCAGTTCCCAAAATCTCTTTAGAGATGGCTTTGGCTAGATCAATTTCAAATCCAGTGATTTCTTCTGTCTTTGGATCCTTATATCCAAAATTAGGAACATCGACTTTGACCCCTACTTTTAGAACCCCTCGGTCTTTGATAGCCTGTACGTCTGCAGGCAATCCGTCGGTACCTTTGTCTGATGTGGTCGGAGTAGACCCGCATCCTGTTACCAGACCTGCAACTAATAATAGACTTGTTAAAATAATACCAAATTTCTTCATTATATATATCCCCCTCTTCCAATTCTATAGTCACAGCTTACCTGTGCTTTCCATATTAAACCGGAATAATTACCCCTCTATGAAGTAACCGAATTTAAAGATTAGCGTAAAATACGGCTTAAGAATGACTTCGTACGTTCATGAGTGGGGTTCTCAAAAAAGCGTTGGGGAGAATTCTCTTCCACAATCAGTCCATCATCCATGAAGATGACGCGATCTGCAACCGTTTTAGCAAAACCCATTTCATGGGTGACAACGACCATTGTTATTCCCTCATGAGCTAAATCAACCATAACATCCAGAACTTCCTGGATCATTTCCGGATCTAGAGCCGATGTAGGCTCATCAAAGAGCATAATCTTAGGCCGCATTGCCAAGGCCCTAGCAATGGCTACACGTTGTTGCTGCCCTCCAGAAAGTTGCGACGGATATACATTAGCTTTTTCTTTTAATCCCACACGATCAAGATAAGCCAGACCAGCCTTAACTGCTTCTGCCTGAGGCACTTTCTTAATAAGCATAGGGGCAAGAGTTAAATTTTCCAAAACTGTTTTGTGTGGGTAGAGGTTAAATTGCTGGAATACCATAGCAACTGACTGACGAACTTTAGCCACTAATGCCTTATGAGCAGTTATGTCTACACCGTCCACCGTAACTTTACCTGAACTTGGCTTTTCTAACAGGTTCATACATCGAATTAATGTGCTCTTGCCTGATCCACTGGGGCCAATGACCACCAATTTTTCTCCCGACTTTACCGTTAGATTAATATCTTTCAAGACGTGCAAATGACCAAAATGTTTATTTACCCCTTCTAATTGAATCAAGCGGGCTCTCCTTCCATTTCTTGTATTTTTCACCATTTAGTTCCTCTAAAGTATGTTATTTATGTATAATTTATTCGTCATAAATCCACAAAACCCTCTATTAATTAATAAGAAATACTGTATACACTCTTCAAAGTTGACAAAGACTTGCACTTGTTCTAAACTAAAAGTCGAGCTGACATTGAGATCGCGCAAATGGCGCGACTAAAATCGGAGATAACATTTGCTATGGAACTCATGTTTGTAAAGATATTCTTATCTGTGACATGTGTGCAGGTGAACCCGTACAAAGAGGGACGACAGTAGTCGTCTCTCTTTGGTATTTGTCATCTATGCCAAACAAAAACAGCGTCGGTATTCATCCCGCAGCGCTGCCTCTTCAGAAACTATATGTCAAATATCCGCAAGCCCTAAACTAATTTCGATGGCTTGATCTACTCTTAGCATCACTTCTTCATCCAATACCGCTACTTTTTCCTTCAGCCGACTTTTATCAATCGTTCTGATCTGCTCCGTAAGGATGACTGAATCCCGTTCTAATCCGCTGCGTTTAGCTCTTACCTCTACGTGAGTCGGTAATTTCGCTTTAGCAATCTGTGAAGTGATCGCGGCAATAATTGTCGTCGGACTAAATTGATTCCCTATGTCATTTTGGACCACGAGGACGGGACGAGTTCCTCCCTGTTCTGAGCCGACGACGGGGTTAAGCTCAGCGTAATAAATTTCCCCGCGTTTTATCATCATCTCTGATACGCCACCATCGTTTCTTCATAATACTCTAATACTTCTTGTTCCGTTTGAAATAATTCTCTAGCTATGGATAAATTCAGTTGCGCCATTTCGAGGTACCCTTTACGCATTTGCTCATGGATTCCCTTCTTCCGGCGTTCGTGAAGGATGCTATTCAATGCTTCTCGAATAAATTCGCTGCGATTACGCTTTTCAACTGTGACGATCCCATCAACCTCCGCAAGCAAACTCTCCGGCAAACTAATCATAATTCGCTTACTTTCTGCCACATTTGCACCCCCAAGTCATTTAGCTAAAGCTATACTCTATTATAGACAGTAATCTAAAAATGTGTCAACGAATTCAACAAGTAATTAAACCAAAACCCCTTGAAAACAAGGTCATTTCACCATGTAAATTATGGTAAGATACAATATGGATGAGAAATTCTATCAAGAATCCTTCATTAACTATAGTATATCAGTATATCACTCTTGATATACTGATTTTTGTTATTAACCAATCATAGCCATGATTTTAGGCCTGTTTCAATAGCCTTTTGACCATGGCCTTATGCGCTAAATCTTCCAAGCAATCGTCAAGTTCCATCAAGGAAGTGTCCACTCCACGCCTTTGAATAGCCAATTCTAACAACAAATCGGCGAGATGCGGATTCTTAGGGAGGAGCGGTCCATGTAAATATGTTCCAAAGACGTTGAGGTAACGTACCCCTTCCCCACTGTCCTCACCGTTATTTCCATGACCGAATAGGACTCTGCCCAAAGGGCTAATCCCTTCACCCAAATAAGTTTTGCCTGAATGATTCTCAAACCCAACCATCGTCCTATATTTATTGGAATTACCTCTTGATCCTTTCTCGTCAAGCTCCACAACCACATTTCCTATCAGACGCTTTGCTCCAGCAATTGTCCAGACATCCAAGATGCCCAACCCATTGATTCTTTCCCCATTAGCCATTTGATAGTAGTTTCCTAACATTTGATAACCACCGCAAATAGAAAGCACAACGAGACCATTCTCAATGGCCTTTCTAAGTTCATTCTCCCGACGCATAAGATCTTGAACCAACAGGCCTTGTTCACGGTCAGAACCGCCGCCAATAAACAAAATATCCATACCCATGAAATCCAAGTCTTCCCCTAACGAGGCTTTTTGAATTACTGGTTCAATTCCCCTCCAACGGCACCGAGCCGCTAACGTTAAAATATTACCTCTATCTCCATAAAGGTCTAGTAAATCCGGATACAGATGGCAAATAGCAAGTTTCACGCCCTTGCCTCCTCTCCACGTTCCTTAGCTCCCGAATTCGATAGCCTCGCACTCTTTTGACAGTCTTCCACGATCTCCCGAAGCGGAAAGAGCAGAGTATACGTGGGTAATATAAACCAGGCTTCACCCTCTGCCCAACTTCCTGTCAACATCTTTAGGGCTCCAGCTAAACTATGTTCAAGTATAAGTTTCTCGACGGATACGCCGGCATATTTTAGCCTTAAGGCCATGTCTTCCGCACGAAGACCTGTACATACCACTTTCTGTATCCGTGCCTCATGCGTTCCTAATCGTTCAAAGTTCACATCCCAAAGCCAAGAAATATCTCGCCCATCCGCCGCTAGATCATTAATTCCGATTAAAATCCCCAGGGGTCTATCGACACCAATCATTGTCTGAATGACCTGATCAAACCCTGTCGGATTTTTAACGAGAGTTAAGGTGATTTCTCCCTCCGGGAGACTAAACCGTTCCATCCGTCCGGCTTGAGGGATAAACACTCGCAGTCCCTTTTCAATAACTTTATCCTTGAAACCTAATTCACGGGCTGCCGTAAGAGCTGCAAGTGCATTGTACAGATTATAATACCCTTGCAGCGCTATCCTAAAGACAACCTCATCAACCTGAAACAGCAGCAACCCTTCATCCTGATGAACATCCTTCGCCAGTATTTCAGGTTCAGGACGATGGAAACCACACCCTGAACACTTGAAAATCCCCAATTGACCGTAGTGAAACAGCGTATAATCTAAGGCCGCTCCACATCCGGGGCAAAACCTGGCTTCCCGTGTCTCCTGACTATCACCTTGGCTGTCTGGAGTGCGCTCCACCCCATAATAAATTGCCTGATTATGATTCGTACCAAACTGAGCAACTAAAGGATCGTCCGCATTTAAGACAAGAACCGTTTCTTTCGGCAAAGATCCTTTAACCATACGTACTGTAGTATCTAATTCTCCGTAACGATCGAGCTGATCACGGAAAAAGTTAGTGACAATCGCTAAACTGGGAGACACGTGCTCACAAAACTTAGGAACTGTCGCTTCATCCACTTCTAGCAATGCTAAACTCGCTCGTGATAAACCATTCCAGCCTGTATTCTGTATTAACGCTCCAGTAATTCCAGTCACTAGGTTCGCGCCCGCTTGGTTAAAGGCAAACACTTTTCCGGCTTGCCGCAAAATACTTGCCAGGAGATTAGCCGTTGTCGTTTTTCCATTGGTCCCGGTAACCATGATAATCCCATCAGTATAGGCCCCACTCAAGTGGCGCATGATCTGCGGGTCAATCCAGTTGGCAATCTTTCCGGGCAGGGTCGTCCCTTTTTTTCCTGTAACTAACAGCCCCATAGTTATTATCTTACCAGCCCATAAGGCAAGCCAAAAACGCCATGTTCGCTTCATGTTTACTCCTTTAATTGTTATCTCATACATTGTAGCACTCTTATGTGTATTATCAACCAAAATCCATATAAAACAAACCTTATCTTTTTAAGCCTTCCAATCATTTAGCACTTTAGAATTAAAAATAGATTTCATGTTTTAGATAGTCTTCTGATTATCTATTTTACCATGCCAAACTTAGATGTTAATAATTATTGCTGCCTGTTTTGTCGTTTCTTGACAGTAAATATGGACTTGAATTTATTGACTCGCTTATTAAAACTATGGGATAATAGTCAGGTGTGTGGTCAATACTTAGAAATGAGATGATGCTTTGAATGATTATGTCAGCTCCTTGATTTTAGGGATCGTAGAAGGAATTACCGAATTCCTCCCGATTTCTTCGACAGGGCACCTAATCATAGTGAACCAGTTTGTTGGGTTTACGGAACAATTTGCCAATATGTTTGATGTAGTAATACAACTGGGCGCAATTCTTTCCGTCGTTGTTTACTTTCGACATAGACTTATTCCCTTCGGCAATTATAAGTCAGCCAAAAATCAAGAAATATTTGAGCTATGGAAAAAGACCCTGGTCGGAGTTCTCCCTGCCCTTGGAATTGGCTTTCTAGTAGCGGATTACATAGAAGAACTTTTGTTTAATACGACAGTTGTTGCTATAGCCCTCATAATCGGAGGATTAATTTTATTATATATTGAAAGCAAGAAACCTGCCTTCAATATTAAATCCATGAAACAACTCACTTACAGAACTGCTCTTTTGATTGGGTTTATCCAGTGTTTAGCTATGATACCCGGAACCTCACGCTCAGCCTCAACCATAATAGGGGCCATGTTATTAGGTGCTTCAAGGGTTGTAGCTGCAGAATTTTCCTTCTTCTTAGCCATTCCTACTATGGTTGCTGCCTCTGGTTACACATTGTTAAAAAATGGACTCACATTAAACTCACATGAGTTTCTAGTGGTAGCTTTCGGATTCTTCATATCGTTTATCGTGGCCTGGTTAGTAATCGCAGGATTCATGAGTTACGTTAGCAAAAAGGATTTTAAGCTCTTTGGTTACTACCGAGTTGTATTCGGAATCATTGTGCTTATGTATTTTGGTTTTATACCGGCCTAGATTTCTTATAGGTTGATAGGACTTCGAAGAGACCCTCCAGGAAATTCTGGAGGGTCTCTTCTTATCCCTAAGTCAATTCACAGATCAAGTCTTGTACGTGAAATTTAGAAAGCTTTAAATCCATTGATGCTTTTATTTACAACTAGATCTAGTACCGGCCCCAGCACAAAGCTTAAGAAAATTCGAAATCCCTCAGCCAATACTAAAGCTACGCCTATACGCAGTAAAAATCTCCCCCACCGAGATGTAGACCGATGCAGGATGCCATCGTAATCCAAAGCTCCAGCAGCACCCCACCCGAGCACCAGGCAAAGCATAAAAAAGGCATAACTCAACCCAGTAGTTAGATCAAACATAGACATGGCACCCCCTTGCCACAATTTATGAGGCAACAAAGGGTTTTATGTCTCAAAGAGTTTTACTTTTAATAATTAAATCACTTCGGACATTAAACAAAGGATCGCATCAATGCTCCGTTGGATCACTATAAACTCGCGGAACCCGTTTAGAAATTCCACAAACTACTTCATAGCTAATGGTACCCATCCAATCTGCCATTTCTGCCGCTGTCAGTCGTTCGTTTCCATCTTTTCCCAAAATAGTTACGACATCCTCTATTTTTACTCCCGGTATCTTAGTTACATCCAGCATAGTCTGATCCATACAGATCCGCCCTATAATTGTTGAACGTCTTCCATGGATCAGCATTTCCCCTTGATTGGAAAGAGCTCTGCGCATTCCGTCCGCATAACCTACCGGGACAGTCGCCACAACCGTAGGGTAAGCCGCTTGAAATGTGCAGCCATAGCTTACAGTCTCTCCGGTATTGATACTTTTGACATGTGACACTTTAGCTTTCCAAGCCATTACCGGTTCTAGTCCAATATTCCCGTCAATTTGAGAAGATGGAGTGAGTCCATAGAGACTAATTCCCAGACGAACAAGCTCAAAATGTGATTCCGGGAATTGAATGATCCCCGCGCTATTAGCCGCATGGCGGATCGGAATAGTTAGTCCGGCCCTCTTCAGCTCTTCATAGACAGTTTTAAAAGATTTTAACTGTTTTCTGGCAAATGACAAATCTCTTTGGTCCGCAGTCGCAAAATGTGTGAAAATACCTTCAATAAACAGATTGGGTAAATCGGCAATTCTTAGAATCTCAGCGACGTCGGTCTCACGAAATCCGATTCGCCCCATCCCTGTATCAATTTTTATATGTAGTCTCGCCCTTCGGTTAAGCCTCACTGCTGACTCGGAAAGTGCTTGAGCCTGAGCAAATTGAAAAACGGTGGAAATAATATCCCTTTCAACTAAAGTATCCGACTCATTCCCTTCCATAGCACCAATGACCATGACCTCAACCTCAGGAAACGCCGCTTTAATTTCCAGGGCTTCTTGCAAAAGAGCAACCCCAAAACGCTTTGCACCACAGGCTATAAGCGTTTTTACAACGGGAATCGCTCCATGTCCGTAAGCATCCGCCTTTACAATCGGCATTATTTCACTTTTAGTATATGTCTGAAGCTTGTAGAAATTTTCTCTAAGGGTTTGCAGATTCACCTCAGCCCAGACCGGTCTCCCTCCCATAGTTTATCCCCTCTTTCCCTCTAAACCCTTATACTCTAATGCACGCCTCACTTTAGGAATTTGATCTGCTACTTCTGAGGCTGTGAATCCAGACCAACCGAACTCTTTTGCTAACTCATCCGCTGCTTTACCATGTAAATATACGCCCAGACAAGCCGCTTCCAACGGTGAAACTCCTTGGGCTAACCAAGCAAGAATACTCCCGGTAAGAACATCTCCCGTCCCCCCTGCACCAAGTCCGGGATTTCCGGTTGGGTTAAAGAAAGCACGACCATCAGGGGAAGCAATGATAGTCACAGAACCCTTTAAAACGACCACAGCCTCCCACTCAACTGCTTTTACCACCGCAATATCTAACCGATTCCGCTCAAGATCTTCAACACTGCATTGACAGAGTCGAGCCATTTCACCGGGATGAGGCGTAAGTATCAACTCGCCTCTTCCATTTCTCAAACTCAACAGACCTGGTTCTAATGCTATGAGATTAAGGGCGTCAGCATCCAAGACAATTGGGCAACTAATATTTTTAAGAATTTCTTCTAAAACAGAAATAAACTCTATATTCTCACCTAGACCCGGACCTGCAGCAAGGGCTTTAGCTTTCTCAGATTGTTTTAAGACTACCTGCCAAGCTTCTTCATTCAAGAAATCTTCTCCAGGCGCAGACCAAACAGTTGCCTCCGTGATGCTTGCATCCACTTCTTTTGCAATCCCTTGTGGAGTAACGATTTGTAACAACCCAATTCCACTTCGCAAAGCTCCTTGTCCTGCTAACACTGATGCCCCGCTCATCCCTTTAGACCCTGCCACAAGAATACCTTTTCCATGAGTTCCTTTATGCCCTTTGAGATGACGAATAGGAATCATATCGCGCACATCATCATCCATCAATATAAACGTAGAAATCCCTTCCTCTACCAGATAGGATTCCGGAATAGAAATAGGATCCACTACAACCCGTCCACAATATTCAGGCCCTTCACCGAGAAAAAGGCCCCATTTGGGAAGCCCAAAGGTAACTGTAGTTTGGGCCCGAACCGCAGTTCGATAAACTTTACCGGTATTAGCCTCAACCCCGCTGGGAATATCAATAGAAACCACCCATCCGGGAGCACAGTTCACTTCATCCACATATTCTTCAATCAGTCCAGGCAAAGCCCCACGCATTCCAATTCCAAAAAGTGCATCTACAACCACATCTGCTTGCGCCAGAGCCAATCGTGTTAACCGCCGCTGTTTCTCTCCTTCGATTACAAATAGCTTACCGGTGGTGCCTTGAAAAAGATGCAAATTTAAAACAGCATCTCCCTTTAATTCCTTAAGTGCAGCAAATACTAAAACCGTAACATCCATCCCTTGAAAAACCAGATGTCGAGCAACAGCCAACCCATCTCCGCCGTTATTTCCTTTGCCAACAAGAATCACTGCTTTTCGACCGTTTAGCCCCTCCTTCCCTTTGGGGATACAACGTCGAATCTCTTCGACGACTGCCCAGGCTGCATTTTCCATAAGGAGCAAACTTGGAATACCATAATGATGAATGGCTTTTTCTTCTATCTGCCGCATCTGTTCTGCATTGACCACACGCACTTTCCCCACCCCAGTTCCCTATATTAGCTTAAAATTGCGAACGCCATCGCTTGAGTTCGATTATGGGATAAACTAACTCGAACTTCTGATCCGCCCCTGGCACACGCCTGATCCATTGCTTTAAGACTGAGAAAAACTTGCGGTTCTCCCCTTAGGTTACTCAAAATCTCTATATCATGCCAGGACAATCCTTGTAAGCCAGTTCCCAAAGTCTTAAGAACTGCCTCTTTTCCAGCAAAACGTGCTGCATAACTTTGAATACCTTTCCCAATTAAGGCTTCCCTCTCTCGAATTGTGAAAAGGCGCTCAATTAGTCTAGGTTGACGTTTAAACGCCTGTGCCACTCGTTCTATTTCTATAATATCAATGCCAGGATACATTTTTAACTTACTCCATCCAACTTATAAAATTGACCTTAGCTTCTGTTGCCCTTCTGCTGAACCTGCTGCCAGCAGAACGTCCTCTCCACGCAGAACAAAGCTGGCGTCTGGAGAAAATTGTTCCAATCCATCTCGAACCACTGCCACAATAGTTGCCCCTGTTCGCTCTCGAATTTTTAATTCTCTCAAAGTCTTGCCAATGGCAGGGGATGTTTTTCCGATTTCGATTTCTCCAACATCCAACCACCGAGACATTAGGCGGTCAGTATAACCCAGGAATTTATTAAGGTGACTTTCAATCTTTAAGTCAATTTCACGCCTTTGATCCATAAGCTTCTTAAGATCTTCAACAAAGACTTGAATTTCTCCTTTTTGATCAAAGGATTTAACAAATTTTTCTGCCATGGCCTTTGAGGTTACGGTGATCCCTACTCCTTGACTGACCACAACCACACCGACATTTTGCAAAACTGCGATGGCCCGGCGAATAGTTTCTGGAGAAACATTATACCGTCCTGCTAACGTCGAACGGCCATGAATTTTCACTCCTTCATGATATTCTCCCATCATGATAGCGTGAGCTATATCAATAGCAATTTCCTGATACCGAGCCTTTTCCAATTATGTTCAACCCCTTATTCAATCTCGCTGATTCGTGGTTTATAGTTCGTGGTTTGAATAACTAATAATAAAATATCCAATCGAATTTCAACCTATTATAACATAGCCAAATCTTGGTTACATCATGCTATTGACAAGTAACAACTCTTGTGTTAATATAAGGTTGTCAGTAAACTGAATATTTTTACCTTGCTGAATTTCCAAAAGGAAAACGGGGGAACCACTTCTTGGGGTGAATCGCCAAATGGCGTAGAGCAGTTTTCAGCTCGAATCCGACAGCTAACCTCGTAAGCGTTGAAACACGTTAGCGTGATATTTCGCGTTTAATTCTTTTGGGAACCGACGATTTGATTGGTTCTTTTTTGTTTTTTAGAAGGCTTGGCTTAGCGCCAAGCTTCCGCGCAAGCGGTAGCCATAGCGGCACTTATGCGTTGGGCCACGGATGGCGTACAAAACACCTCCATTACTAGAGAAAAGCGCAGCTGGATGAATTAAGTTTCAACCGGAAACAGATAAAGGAGGAATATATATGGCTGTCGAACTCCAAGAACGTTCAGGCACATTTCGACAATATGCGCTTAAGCGCGCAGTTGAGCTTAAACAAATGGTTATTCCATATCTCAATGATTCAAAAAAAGTTCCTACGGGATTTTCACTTACACAAACCTATGAATCCCGCCGTGCAGATATTCTAAGTTATTTCGACGCCACACTTGAGGACTGGGAAAGTTGGCACTGGCAAATGGCGCATAGAATTTCAGACCCTCATGTCTTGATGGCTCTGCTTCCCGGATTAACTTTAGATCAATGTGAGGAAATTGACCGCGCAGGAAAAACCTATCGCTGGGCTGTATCCCCTTATTATCTAAGTTTAATGAGTGATACGGACCCTCTGGACCCAATTCGGCTTCAAGGATTGCCTTCATTAGCTGAACTCGTCGAAGACTTTGGCGAAGATGATCCTATGGGCGAAGAAATCACATCTCCTGCTCCAGGGATTACTCGCAGATACCCGGATCGGTTAATTATAAACGTCACAAATATGTGTGCTATGTACTGCCGGCACTGCCAGCGCAGACGTAATATTGGTGAAACCGATACTCATACCCAACGAGCAGAACTTAAAGCAGCTCTAGATTATATTCGCGCCAATCCCGAAATTCGAGACGTCTTAGTAACTGGCGGAGATGCCTTGCTTCTTAGTGATCTCACTCTGGATTGGCTTCTGGGAGAACTTCACTCAATTCCTCACGTAGAAATCAAGCGGCTTGGCACAAGGGCTCCAGTGACTCTTCCTATGCGCATAACGGACGAACTGTGCTCAATATTAGCTAAATATCCACCCCTTTATATTAACACACAGTTTAATCACCCCAAAGAGGTATCTGAAGATGCTAAAAAAGCGGCTGACAAACTTATTGCAGCCGGGGTGGTCTTGGGTAATCAATCGGTTTTACTCAAAGGAATAAACCATCAACCAGAGGTCATGAAGAAACTAAATCATGAACTCCTCAAAATCAGGGTTCGCCCATATTATATCTTCCATGCCAAAAACGTCAAGGGAACACGCCATTTTGTTCCTCGGATTCAAGACGGGCTTGCCATAATGGATCAGTTACGAGGATATACTTCGGGTCTTGCGGTGCCAACTTATATTATAAATGCCCCGAAGGGCGGAGGTAAGACACCCATATTACCTCAATACCTGGTATCTCTTGATGAAAACAAAGCAGTTTTACGTACTTGGGAAGGAAAACTTGTCCAGTACGAAACCCCATAATAGAAATAGTTATAATACAAGGAGGCGAGTGCAATATGGAACGTCTCAATAATGATCAAATAAGCCAACGAATAATTGCTACAAATTCAGATATCAAACGTTACTTGAATTTAGCACCTAGCTTTAAACTCACGCCACCCCAGTCTAAGCCGAAAAACTTCTGTTATAATGCATCCATGCAGCCAGATCAGTTATCACGGCCTAAGCTCAGGCCTTAAATCCGAACTTCATTTTTCTCCTTCTCTTTAGCGACCCTTCGGGGTCGCTATTTCTCCGCCCTTTTCCCTTGCCATGTATCTCTGAGTTCTAACTCAGCGTCGATGGCATTAAGAACTTCCCACTTCTTCCGACTCCAAAGAGGCCCGATTAGATCATCTGGGGGGCCATCTCCGGTCAAACGATGAATCACCATCTCTGGCGGTAAAATTTCCAGAATATCCACAACAAGAGAGACATAGTCCTCTTTCGTCATGAGTTCAAATGGCTTACTTTCATAAATTGTTGCCAATGGAGTGCCCCTGAGCACGTGTAACAAATGAATTTTAATCCCTTGTATAGGCAGACCGGCAACCGCCCGCGCTGTTTCCAGCATTTCTGCTTTTGATTCCCCAGGCAAGCCTAGAATTATATGGGCGCAAACCTGTATCCCTCTGGATCGTAATTGTTCTAGACCCTTAAGAAATCGGGAATAATCATGTCCCCTTCTAATCCATTCCATAGTTCGATCATGACTGCTTTGCAAACCCAGCTCTACCCATAAATACGTCTGCCGATTCAGTTCCTCAAGATAGTCGAGCACATCTTCCGGTAAGCAGTCCGGCCTTGTTGAGACGGATAATCCAATGACATTTTCTTCTGCCAGGGCTTCTTCATAAACCTCACGTAACCTTTCCGGCGAGGCATAGGTATTGGTATACGCTTGGAAATAAGCGATATATTTTGCGCTTGGCCATTTCCGCTTCATTCGTTCTGAAACTTCAACAAATTGATCATGAAGAGGTAACTTCTGATCTCCGGCAAAATCCCCGGATCCTCGCTCGCTGCAATAGACACACCCGCTCCACCCCAAGGTTCCATCTCGATTTGGGCATGTAAATCCAGCGTCCAAAGAGACCTTAAAAACTTTCTCCCTAAATCGATTACGTAAATGTTCATTAAACGTAAGATATCGTTTCTTTTGCATACTTGCTTCCATTCTTTATGATGATCTCCCATCTTTCATCTTCTGACCAGGTTAGGTAGTTAGCATGGGAATAATTACCTTTTGCTTTTGGTTGTGGCGTAAGGTTAATCAGCCTCCAATTATTGACTCTAAACATCAATTGTAACTATACGAAAGGCAAGAAGGCACAGGATAATATTACCACACAAAGCAGACATTGCAAGATTGTTAAACCTTTCTAAAGGCTTTCAAGAAGGGATTCCTTGATAACTGATAGAATGATAACTCCAGGAGGTGTCAAATGTACAATTCATTACTGGAAAATTTGCCCTTTCCCTCTCGCATCCCCTTGATGGGCGGCCCTACACCCCTTGAAAGAAGCCGTCTTGCTTGGGGTGATGATGCATTATATTGGAAACGAGACGACCTGACCCCCTACGGCCTTGGGGGGAATAAACTGCGCAAACTTGAATTTTTGATGGCTGAAGCACTAAGTCAAAAGGCAGATCTCATTATAACATCGGGTGCACCTCAGTCCAATCATGCTCGTCTCACTGCCGTCGTTTCCGCAATGTTAAAGCTTAAACCCGTGATTGTTATTCCAGGAGAGACACCCACTGAATGGGGTGGCAACCTGCTTCTGGATCGTCTAGCCGGGGCAGAAATTATAGCTTGTGGAGAAGAACCCCTTAATCAAGCAGTGAACCGCATTTCCGCCGAAAAGAAATCAATAGGTTTTAATCCCTACACGATCCCTCTGGGGGGCTCTAATGTTCTCGGATCGCTGGGATATTTTCTCGCTTTTTTCGAACTGCTTAAGCAAGCCGAAGAACAAGGATGGGTCCCAAATACCCTGATTTGTTCAGTCGGCAGCGCCGGAACTCTAGCGGGGTTGATCGCCGCCAATGCTCTTCTCCCACACCCTCTTCGCATACTGGGAGTCAATGTAATCCAAAGTTCAGATGAACTTCATACACAGGTTAAAAAACTTGCTGCCGAGGTCTTGGACCGGCTTCATGTTCCTTGTCCTCTGCCATCTTTTAAGATTACTGCTAATTTTATCGGACCGGGATACGGCATACCCACTCCAGAGTCTTCTAAGGTCATCATTGAGTGTTTTCGAACTGACGGTATCCTTTTTGATCCCGTTTACACTTCCAAAGGTGTGGCTGCAGTTAAACACCTGATGCAACAGAAAAACCAAGAATTCCCTGAGAAGATTGTCTTTTGGCACACTGGAGGCGGGCCGGCCATCTTTGATCAACATTATTATGCAGACCTTCTTGGTTACACCTGATATAGCTCCAGTTTTTCTCCGCTCGGACCTCGAAAAAAGAAATTATACCGTCCTTCTCCTATCGACATGGGTTCCGAAGCAGTCAACTCAACCTGATGGTCTTTTAAGTGATCAATCGCTTTTATAATATCGGATACACGGATTGCCAAGTGATTAACAACTCCATCCTCAAACTTTTGGCCGTTAATGACTTCCACCAGCTCCACAACTGTCCCCCCCAATTCCAGAAAGACCAATTCCACCTCGCCTGGTTTAATCCGGTTTAAAAACTTAAAGCCAAGTACTTCTGTGTAAAATCGAATGGCCTTTTCCATTTCCAAGGCTTTAATTCCAATATGTTCGACTCCAATAAAAAGGGATTTGTTCTCCATATCTATTCCCTGCTTTCTCATTTTGTCTATCATTTCCCTGAGTTGTTTAAGAACGCTATTCTCTAGTATATCCATTTAAATCCAGCTCAAAAAACGACTGTTAACACACTCCGCCAATTATTTCATTAACATCTCTAATCAATATTTCTTTAAGCTTCCCCTTTAGGTTGGATAAAACCTTCCAATTCTAACAGCCTTTCCTTAATGTCTAAACCCCCGGCATACCCTGTCAAACTTCCGTTTTTGCCGATCACTCGATGGCAGGGAACCACAATTCCTATTGGATTTCGATTGTTGGCCATGCCCACTGCCCTTTGCCCTTTTGGATTACCCACTCTCGCAGCAATATCGCCATAACTGCGTATCTCTCCGTATGGTATACGCAAAAGCTCTTTCCAAACTTGAAGTTGGAAAGGGGTCCCGACTTGATGAAGAGGGATGCTAAAGTCCTTAATCTTCCCTGTTAAATACTCTTGCAACTGACGAAAAACCTCTGTATTGGGCTCGCGTTTTCGAATCAAGAATCCTTTTGGAAACCAGCGTGCTGCCCATATTCTCAAGGACTGTTCCTTCTCAACCATCGAGCCGATCCCTAACCAACATAGCCCCGCCGCAGTGGAGGCAACCGTTAATTCAATCTCCATATCCTTGATATTCATCTGCTCCGACCAAAACGCAAGAGTTCGAACCTGCCAGAGTTGCTGAACAGTATAACTGATAAATTTGCCATCTTGATAAATTTCAAGATGGTGCTGATCATTTTTTAAGCGCTGATCCAGCTCTTTGGAAACGCTCCATTTAGGTCCTTGTTCACGGTAAAGTTCAAAGTCATCCGCTGGTTTTCTCATCAGGGCATAAATCAAGGCAGCCAATCCTCGTGCGAAGGGTTCTTTAGCTTCTAAGAAGGGGCTTATGCGTTCTTCCAGAGGATATACTAACTGTGGGGCAGTCTGTGCCAATTGCACTAATCCCCACAATGCCCCATCCCTTAAGCTCTCATCTTCTAACAACCCAGAAAGCATCCAATTAAAATGTCCACAAGTCTCTGGACAATGAGCAAGGAGACTCCCTATGGCCTCAGATGCATTCCAAGCCGTCCCCCCAGATTCTTCATTAAGCATCCAAAAATAGCGTCTTACAAGTTCAACCGCAAATGTAGGCTTTTCCTTTTCGATTTCACGAACTAAAAAACCTAAGGCCTCTACAGCTCTCCAAAATATAAGCCCATCTTTAACATAAATTCGGGTCATTAATTGTCGGTAGACATTCCTATGTTCTTTAGCCCAAATACTAAGTTGATTCCAATCCCTTTTCTCTAAAACTTGTTCTACATCTCTTTTAGTCGGCATTGGACACCCCTTCTCTCTTCCGCATATTTTTCACACCCTCTTTAAGGGCAGAACTTCCTTAACCTATTTTTATTTGTTCTTTATTAAGAATCATCTTATCACAATTTAATTAAACTGTGTAAATAAAATGGTAATCCTAAAAAATCACTCGAAATAACCTTGGGTGCGCAACGAAGCGGGCCAATTGTACGCCCAAGGTCACTCAGACCTCCTTAAAGAACAAAAAATAGGGGGCCTCAGGGAGGCCGCCCATTTTTTGTTCTTTAAATTAAATGTCAATCTCTCTCTTTGTATTTATCCCAATAGGCAGTATCAGTTAGCACTTCCCCACCAATACCCATATTGCTGTATTCGTGTTCATCTAAGGTAACTGTGAAGGCTGCCATAGGAATTCCCAAGGCCTGGGAAGCAGCTTGACTCATTCCATGAATCAGACTCCTCTTTTGATCAATAGTTAGGACAGGTCCATCAAAGTTAATCATTGGCATTTACAAGGCACCTCCGTTAAATTCATTGTTTTACTCTTAATATAAAATCCCCGTTTTAAACCAAAAACATGTAACCTTCATCAACGTCTTAATCTTTTTATTTTGCCTTATTTGCAAGAAATCCCCTTAAGATTTTCCCCATAACTTTCTTCTGTTGACAGCTTGCCATTAATCTCTCAAAAAAATATCAGCCATGTACAAGAAACAGGGCTGACACATCACAAGGGAGTATATAGTTATATTTATGAAGGATTATGCAAAAATGCTTGATAAATATAAAGGATTTTTCTACATGAATATTAGCTAAATAGCCAGTATTAAACTTTTGTAATCCCACAAACGGGACAGTTCTGCAGTGCCAATGGTATCTCAAGGCCACAGGCATCCATCAACTCGGCATTCACCAGAATTTCAGAAGTTACCCCATCCGCCGCAATTTCACCATTTTTAATAACAATAGTCCTGTCACACATTTCGAAAATCATGTCTAAATCATGACTGGTAATAACTTTTGTATGCTTAAAGCTCGTAAGGAGCTCCATAACTTTTCGTCTGGATTTAGGATCAAGAGCCGCGGTAGGTTCATCCATAATCAAAATATCGGGTTGCATCGAAAGCACTGAGGCAATAGCCGCAGCTCGCTTTTCTCCGCCTGACAATTTAAAGGGGGCGCGATCTTTTAAATGAAGGATGCCCACTAGTTCTAAGGCATTGAGAACACGCTTTTCAACTTCCTTTTCATCAAGTTTATAGTTACGAGGTCCGAAGGCTACGTCATCGTAGACAGTATTCATGAATAACTGGTCATCAGGGTCCTGAAAAACCATACCCAGACTTTGGCGAATCATCGGAAGTGTCTTCTTAGTGACATGGACATCACCTACACAAACTTCTCCTTGGCTTGGAAAAAGCACCCCCATAAGCAACATCAGCAGTGTGGATTTTCCTGCTCCATTCGCTCCAATGATTCCCACGGACTCCCCATGATGGATACAAAAGGACATCCCTTTGACCGCCTTATGTCCATCAGGATAACTATAATGCAAATCCTTGACCTCAAGTTTATGATGACTCATCTTATCACTCCCGTTATCAATGAACCTATTAACATCGGAATATTGTACATTCTCGCCACTGCAAAGAAAAATACCCATCCGATAAAATAGGATAAATCCCAAACTCTAATTTCTTTGAACCCTCCTGTATGGTACTCCCCTGTAAACCCTCTTAAACACATTGCTTCATAAATACGCTGGGCTCTGTCAAAGGTGCGGAGGATCAGTTGTCCGGCCAATGAGCCCCAGGCACTTCGATGGACACCTTTTTGTCTCGGAGCCCGTAAAGAATACGCCCTTAAGGTTCGGGCTACCTCCTCCATCAGCACAGAAATATATCGATAAGTTAAGAGCAGTTGGAGCACAAATATCCGAGGAATTTTCATCATTCTTAAGGCCCCAGCTAATCGGTCCATTCCAGTGGTAGCAATAAGCAGCAGGGCTGCAGTTACAGTTAATCCGCTCTTAATCAAAATAGCAAGAAAGGTAACCCACCCTCTGGAGATTTCAATTCCGCCCAGCAAATAAATTTGATGATCAAAAAAAGGGTTTAATATTCCTATTCCAATAATAAATGGTGAAACAAGTAAGATCCTTAAAAATATCGGTTTAACAGGAAGTTCTCCCAGAGTAAAGACCATCACTGGGTATAAAAACAACGACAGTAATCCACCAATCTCATATCTTCCAAAGGAAACAACCACAGTTAAGTAACTAACTGTGGTTAATAATTTTATAAGAGGATGCAGCTTGTGTATCACAGTTTCCTGCCTGGAAAGATCATCAAGCAGACGCATATTGTACAATGAATTCATGATGTTTGCCATATCAACAATCCAATCAAATTTTATCAATAAAACTATACCTGCGACAAGCGTTAGGAAGGGCGGTCTGGTCGCCTGCCGTCAACTAAACGACGGATTTAAGAATTAGTTCTATACTTTCTTCGCTTCAGCAAACCGATACCTACTCCCACAAGGACCGCTAAGGCCAGAGTCAGCCCGCCGCCTACTAATCCGGAAGTGCTCGTCCCTCCGCTTATGGCCGGCCATGTTTCTTCCTCTTCTCCGGCACTTAGCTCTGTTTCAGCCTCCGGTGTCTTAAAAGAATAGTCAGGCAAAAAGGCTGTTTTAGTCTGTAGATCAGATAGTTGCTGATGCAGACCATCCGGAGCCTCCAGTTCGGCTGTACCGGCAGTCTTGATCATCGCCCATTCTAAGCCATCAGGATTGGAAGAGGCAAACCAGGATAATCCTACTCCAGTAATCAGCGCAATCGCGATCAGTCCTGCAACCACCTTCTTTATAGAGACATTACCTAGAGCTCTTCCAGAGGCAGCCCCTTCAAGGATTTCCGGCCGGGCGTTCCAAATATAGGTTACGACAGCAGCTGTGACAAGTCCTTCTACTGCCCCAATTGCCAAATGAATTGGCTGCATTAATAGTACAAATGTCCCAAAAGGCAACTCGGTCTTACCAGAGAAGAGGGTTTCTAACACGACCCCGAAAGCTCCCATTTGAAGTCCTATAATCGCTGCAAGGATCGAAGCAAAGAAAATGCGCTTGGTAGTATACCCTCTTCCCATAAATCCTTTATAGATCAAGGGATAGGCAATAAAGCAGGAGAAAAAGCCCATATTAAACACATTGCTCCCTAAGGCCAGCAAGCCTCCATCTGCAAAAAACAGCGCTTGGATTGTGAGAACGGAAGCAATAGTCAGGAAACCCGCATACGGACCAAGCAAGATTGCAAGAAGTAACCCTCCGCCAATATGACCACTTGAGCCTGTTCCGGGTATGGTAAAGTTGATCATCTGGGATGCAAAGATAAAGGCTCCCATAACTCCCATCAACGGAATCTTCTTTTCATCCATCTCGGATTGAATCTTCTTAATTGAATAGGCCGCAACACCCGCTGTTGCTACCCACATGGTTCCACCTACCAGTGGTGAAATCAAGGCATCTGCCATATGCATAAGTATCCCTCCAATTGTTATAAATAATATCATATTTTAGTCTTCTCAAGATAATTTTATAAAAGGTTTGATTCTTTAGCTTATATGTAACTCTCCCTTCCACTCAGAATAAACAAAAAAACCACAAAGTTGACTCTAATGAGTCGAACCTCCATGGTTTTTGCAAAGACCTTCATGATCTTACTTACAAATATATTTACTTAATACAATTCTACTATCATCTGAGATTTCCTGCAAGGAAAAAAATGATACTTTGCCAAATTATCTTATCCCCTTACCGAGAATTCCAATGACTTGACTCATTGACAAGCTACATCATTTCTCATTATTGAAGTTGGCATCTCTAAGATAGTACTAGTCAGATATTTAGTGTAAGAATGCTGTGGCTGCCTAAAAATCTGCTGCCTGCTCCCCATTTCTACCAACTTGCCCTGATGCATCACCGCAACTCGGTCACTTACCGCTTGAACCACTTCTAAGTCATGAGAGATAAAAAGCAGGCCTATGGTATGCTCCTGTTGGAGTTTCTTTATCAAGCTCAAAATCTGGGCTTGAACGGAAACATCCAGCATGGATGTGGGTTCATCCGCAACAATAAATTTAGGTTTAAGCGCCAGCACTCTGGCTATGGCGACACGCTGAGCCTGTCCTCCGCTGAGTTCGTGGGGATAACGTTCCAGGTGTTCCTCTGACAGCCCTACCTCATCCAGCAATTGTTTTACTCTATTCTTTTCCTCTGTTTTGCTCTTAACAAGCCTATATAGTTTCAATGGTTCTGCCAGAGATTCAGATATCTTCATACGAGGATGTAAGGATTGCTGAGGTTGCTGAAACACAATCTGCATTTCTCTCCGTATTTTTGCAAGCTTTGCTTGAGACATGCCCGTCAATTCCTGACCTTCAAAACGCACGCTTCCAGAGGTCGGCTTGATCAGCATCAGCATCAGCCTTGCTACTGTGGATTTTCCACACCCACTTTCTCCGACAAGTCCCAGGGTTTCTCCCTGTTGTACACAGAAGTTGACATCATCAACAGCCCTGACCCCACTCTTATTAAAAATTCCAACACTATACTCTTTGACTAGGTTTTTAACTTCAATCAGCATAAAAAGCACCTCACATAATGGTTTGCTCCAGTCAATGCTATTTTCGGATGAAGTGCAGAACAATCAGGACAAGCATCTCTGCATCTGGGTTGAAACCTGCATCCTGCGGGGAGTGAGGAAAGGCTGGGACTAAAACCGCGAATCGGTTTAAAGCCTCTTCCGGGCAAAGAATCAAGGAGGGATTGGGTATAAGGGTGTCCGGGTTTTTCCAATATCTCGGCAGCTGAACCCATCTCCACGATTTCTCCGGCATACATAACGGCTATCCGATCTGCCAGTACAGCAGCCACCGAAAAATCATGGGTAATCAGCAGCATGGACGAGCGATTCTCAGCGGCTTCTTCCCCCAGCATTGTCACGACTTCTTTCCTTAGCACAGCATCCAGACCTTTCGTAGGCTCGTCCACGAGAATCAGTTTTGGTTGGCAAGCTACCCCCATAGATACCAACACTCTCTGTCGCATCCCTCCACTCAGTTGATGAGGATAGTAATTCATCTTTTTGGCAGGATCGGGCAGCTGCAAGCGAGTAAACAGCTTGACTACCTTCTCCCGGGCTTCAAATTTTCCAAGCGTTTTGTGAAGCTGCAGGACTTCCCTGACTTGCCAACCAACTTTGAGCAGCGGATTAAGCGAAGTCGCCTGACTTTGAGGAATCATACCGATTTCTTTCCCTCGCAGTTTCCGCAGTTCCTCTTCACTTGCTTCCAGAATTTCCACCCCATTGAAGCGGATACTTCCTTCGATCTGTGAATTCTTCGGTAACAAGCGAAGAATGGAAAGGGCCAGGACAGATTTCCCACAGCCAGTTTCCCCAACCAGCGCCAAAACTTCCTGGGGATAGATATCCAGGGAGACATCGTCAACGGCTTTAACAATAGTTTCCTTCACTTGAAAATGGGTGATAAGGCCGCGAATGGCAAGTAACGGAGACGTCGTCTGCTTAGTTACCATGGAACCCCTCCCTCTCTGAGCTATTCAATGTAACCTTCCCGCAGCCGAGGGTCAAAATAATCCCTCAAGCTATCCCCTAGTAAGCTAAAGGCTAAAATGGTAACCATCAGGGCTAAACCAGGAAACAGGGTTACATGCGGCGCAGTCCTGATAAACTCTCTGCCTTGGTTAATCATTGCTCCCCATTCAGCCTCCGGCGGTTGAGCACCCAGGCCGAGAAAACTGAGGCTAGCCATAGACAATACAATATGGGCAATGTCGAGGGAGGCCATGACCATCACTGGAGCAATGACGTTCGGCAGAATGTATTTAAAGATTATTCTACTGGAGCTGTTGCCCATTGCCCTGGCGGCTTCGACAAACTCAGACTCTTTTAGGGTCAACACCTCCGCTCGGACTAATCTGGCATATCCCGTCCAGTGTACCAAGGTCAGGGCAACTATGACGCTTCCTAAGCCCGGACCCATGGATACAATTAAGGCCATGGCCAGAATAATGCTGGGAAAGGCTAGCATAACATCCACTGAGCGCATGATTAAACTATCTGCTTTGCCACCCTTATATCCTGATATAAGTCCTACCAGCACTCCTCCCACCCCACTGATAGAAACAATGACTGCCGCAGCAACCAAAGAAGTTCTTGTGCCTTGAATGACTCTGCTCAACACGCACCTGCCCAAGGGATCTGTCCCGAAAGGATACTGGAAGGAGGGTGGCTTCACTTTATCTGCAAAGCTTACACTGATAGGATCATGCGGCATAATCAGCGGTGCCAATACGCCAACTAAAACGATGATGAGCACAACTGCAGAACTAAAACCCAGCAGTTTATCTCGCTTCACGGATCTAACAACAACCTCTTTATTCCTTTTATTTGCGACAAGCGCAGCGTCCAATTAACTCTCCCTCCCATAGCGAATCCTCGGATCCATCAGTGCATAGGACAAATCTACCAATAAGTTTACCAGGGCATAGGTCGTGGCCATTAGTAAGACACAGCCTTGAACCATGGGTATATCTTTGGCAAAGATTGAATCTATCAGCAGTTTCCCTATTCCCGGCCAGGCAAAGACGGTTTCAACAATCACCGATCCTCCCAGCATGTGACCAAATTGCAGCCCCACCACAGTGACAACTGGCAGAAAGGCATTTTTTAAAGCATGCCTGGATATTATCCCTGTCTCGTACAAGCCCTTAGCCCTGGCGGTTAGAATATAATCCTGACTCATTACTTCCAGCATGCTGGAGCGCATCATCCGCATGGTCACTGCCCCCATACCAGCAGCAAGTGTCACACAAGGCAACACCAGAGAGGATATACCCCGAAATCCAGCGACTGGGAAGAAATCAAAACCAAGAGAAAAAATAATTATGAGCAAATAAGCTAACCAGAAGCTGGGCATTGCCACAGCAAAAAGAGCACTGATTCGGCCTAAGTGATCAAAAAATGTGTTCCTCTTAACTGCACACAGAATACCGAGGGGTATTGCCATCAAAAGTGATAATGCTACACTCAAGCCCGCTAACAACACTGTCGCGGGAAACCTCAGCCCGATGAGCTCTGCTACCGGAAGTTTGTAAACGCAAGAATCTCCCAAATCCCCTTGAACCGCTTGCTTCAGCCAACAATAATACTGTTTGTACAAAGGCTCATTGAGCATATAGCGTTCTGTAATCTCTGTAATTTCCGCCTCGGTTGGAATCTCTTCTAAACCAATGAAAGCATACTTCAATATGGTTACCGGGGTTGAACCCGGTGTCAAATGCAAGATGCCAAAGGTAAGAATGGAGGCAGCCACAACCACTAGGATTGTCGCCGCCAAACGTTTGAGAATGAATTTCCACATTCAATTCTACTCCTTGATATTAACTTCATTGGTCAGCATGTAATCGTGAGCTGTAGGATTAAAGACAAAGTTATTAACTTTGCTCTTCATTGCCACAGCCACGCCATAATAGGCAATCGGTATCACAGGCTCTTCATCTTCCAAAATTTGCTGTACCTGCTTGGATAGGTCGTACTTTTCTTGTTGATCATCCGCAACCATGCATTCGTCGATCAGTCTGTCAACCTCTGAGTTGTGATAGCCAATCACTTTATTATTTTTTGAGTAATAAAGAGTATTTAAATGATAGGAAGGTGAAGGAATCATTGCTGTGGCGAAGGCACTCATTTTCATATCCCATTTTCCCTTGGAGGCAATTTCTGACATTGCTGTACTATCCATAATCTCAGTTTTTAGCTCAATCCCCAGGTTTTTAAACTGGGCTTGTACTGCTTCGGCCATCGGCGGAAGTCCTGGTCTTTGAGGATAAGTCATAAGTGTAATTTTCATTGCCTGGCCGTTTTGATCGACAATACCGTCTCCATCTGAATCGCTCCAACCAGCTTCAGTGAGGAGCTGTTTAGCCTTTTCAGGATTATAGGGATATCCTTTTAGATTCTCATTTGTCCAGGCCATTCCAGGCATGTAGGGCCCTATAGCAGGCGCACCGCATCCGAAAAGGACATTTTTCACAATACTTTCCCTATCGATTGCATAACTCATTGCTTTCCTAACTCTCAGGTCATTAAAAGGAGCCTCATTTAAATTCATTTCGATTATATATGTCCTAGCTGTCTTATTGAGCTCCACCTTAAGCCCCTCCACTTTTTCCAACCTCTCCAACTCATTATAGGGTGGATCACAGGTGAAATCGATTTCGCCCTTTTCTAACGCAAGCGCCCGCGTATTAGGATCGGGTAAGGCACGAATTTCAAGGCTTTCCAGTTTAGAAACAGTCCCCCAATAATCTGTATTCCTGGTCATCTTCATGTCCCCTGTGGAGAGGTCAAATTGCTCTAACTTGAATGCTCCTGTACCAATAGGTTTTATCAGTTTTCCGTCTTTATCGACGGAGCTTTTTGCAATGATCGAAGTGTTTGAGTAATGCAGTGAAGCCGGTAAGTCACTGTTAGGGTTTGTCGTTCTAATTACAACGGTCCTCTCATTCTCTGCTTCCACTGTACTAATCTTTGTGAAACTTTGAATCTGCGGATTGATAGCAATCGCTCTCATCAGCGACCACTTAACCGCTTCTGCATTCAGAGGAGTACCATCATGAAACATGACATCTTCACGCAAGGTAAACTGCCAGGTATTCGAGTCAATTCTCTTCCATTCGGCAGCCAAACAAGGCTCTAACTCAAAATTCGGTTTTGTACCCACTAGTGATTCGGTAATCAACGCTTTTTCCATGGTTAGTGTACCATTCATGGCCGGATCAATATTATTGATTTTCCATATTTCCCCCACTACTAACGACTGATTTCCTGAACTGACTGCCTTAACTCCACAGCCGACAGTGCTAAGCATTAAGGATACCAGCAGAATACTGAGAACCATAGATAGACTTCTTCTCATCGTTCTCTTCCTCCTCGCTCATTTGATAGCTGTTACAACAAATCTCTGATAGTAGCCATATTTAAGATTATCCAGCAAGCCATGTGCCCGAGGGTCTTTAAACCTCACCATTTCTGCTTCTTTCATTCCCAGGGCTCTTAAAATCCTTAAATCTGCCTCTGGACGTTTTTGACTGCGCAAGGGAAGTTCCTTCTCAAAATCACGCAGACCGTGGGACTTAGTTGAGGAGTCAACACCTTCAGTTAAGCCCACGGTAATCGTTGCCACTGCTTTCCAAATCTTTTTCCATGAGCTGAAATTATTCCAATCTCCATCAATGATCAGCAATTTTCCACCGGGCTTTAATACCCTGGCCCATTCGGCAGCAGCTTTTTCCGGGTCCGACATTGTCCAAAACACATGCCGATTTATCACCGCATCAAAGACGTTATCCTCAAAAGGCAGCTCATCAGCATCACCGTACTGGAATTTAACCTTTAGTTTTTGACGCTTCGCTTTGTCTCTGGCTTGAGCAAGCATCTCCTCCGCAAGGTCTACGCCTGTCACACTGTGCCCATATTCTGCCAGCAATAGCGCAATAAACCCCGTCCCAGTGCCTACATCCAATATTTTCAGTTGTTTTCCCCCCACAGCATTGACCAAAATGGCCTGCCATGCTTTTTTCTCTCGCTCGGAATGGATTCCAGGCCCTGGGCATTGGTCGAACTCCTCTGCTGATTCGTTCCATCTCTGACGGATTTGCTCTTTAACTTCCTTTACCTGAATACTCACTCTTTATCTCCTCCCAGCTATTTGCCTCATGAAAGAAAGTGTCTAACTATTTAGAAGCTGATTCTTTCTTTAATTGTCAAAAATATCACCCCCTTTCAAAAACCTGCCTCTGAAACTCTATTTTGTTGTATTGAAAAAGCACCATCAATGTCACACGAACAAAAAAACCACGAGTCAACTCACTTGAGTCAAACCTCCATGGTTTTTCAAGACCTTCATAGCCTTGTATAGACGATTAAGTTATGCCTTATCTTTATTTGCCCAAGGCAATCGGATTTTCAACATTGTTGTAATTTTTTCATTACTGAGAGGGATTCATGAAAATTCGTTTTCTCCGTAATCTTCCTTTACGACACTTAGTCCGTTTTCTTCACTAATAAAAAGCCACGAAAGTAAACTCAACGAGTTAACCTCCATGGCTTTTGCTAAGATCTTCATGATCTAGATAATAGTTCTATTATTTTATGTATAACTTATAATTATTCGGAGCAATTGTCAATACAATTCTTACAACTCCGATACCACCTAGGAAGTTTTCCTACTAGGTCCAAAATCAAAGACATGACCCTGCTCTCTATCTAGGAAATTAACATTAGGAAGTCCACTAAAAATAAAGTAGGCCCTTCTTAAGTCTTTGAAATAATTTTTTAAAATAATTATTATAACCGAAGAAGGAATAATAATATTTATGTAGAATACTATGCTCTAACTACAAATTGCTAAATATCAAAGACCATGGAGGTCTTGACTAGACTTTAAGTCTAGTTATTCCTCCAGGGTCTTTTCTGTTTTATAAGGAGGTGATTAATGCCTACAGGCTATGTAACGACTTTCCAAAGGTCCGCAACATGAATTCGACGCTCCAAAGTCCCTTGAAAATCTTTTGACTGCATCTTACCTGCGAAAATGCCAACCAAAAATCCCTAAAGAAAGTTTGGATCCTTAGGGAGCTATCAACTTCAGACTGATGATATTTTGATCTGACCGTCACAATGTTATTGGGTCTGGCCTAACCAAACGTTGCTCCTAGTATGAAAAGAGGTTGTGTTGACAACTCAGCCTCCAAAATCCCAAGTGGTTACAACAATCCAAAAGCGTCCTCCTTTCACTATCGAAGTGGAGTGAGGACGCTTTTGCTTTATGCTTTATGTTTTAGGACAACCCCTTTGAACTTATTCTTTAACTTGGAATCACAACCATTTGGTTCTGTACCCGCTCCACACTAACAGAGACCCCATAGGCCTGAGAGATATTTTCAGCCGTCATCACTTCCGATCCTCCCGCAGCAAAGACCCTGGTGTTCTGCAATAACAAAAATTTATCTGAGAAACGCAAGGCCAGATTCAGATCGTGCATCACAGCAACCACTGCAATGTTCTTCTCTTTGGCAGCGGTCAGAATGCTTCTCAACACGTCAATTTGATTTCTTAGATCCAAGTTACTGGTTGGTTCATCTAATAAGAGAACCTCGGGTTCCTGAGCCAAGGCCCTGGCAATCACAACTTTCTGCAGTTCCCCTCCACTCAGTTCATCTAAGTAGCGTAGAGCAAACTCCTTTAGACCAGTTTTTATCAATATTCCTTGCACCAGCGCCAAATCTGTCGCTGTCGCCTCCCACTTTATATGAGGCTTGCGACCTAAAAGCACAGCGTCAAAGACGGTCTGGCGATTGCTCTCGTAGTGCTGTGAGACATACGCCATCTTTAGAGCTATTGCCAAGCGACTAAGCTCAGACACCTCCTGGTTGTCCAATAGAATACTGCCCTTTTTCGGCAGCAAAATCTTGTTTAAGGTCTTGAGCAGCGTGGATTTTCCAGCGCCATTGTTCCCTAATATGGAGAGGAACTCCCCTTTTTGCACAGAAAAACCCACCTTATCCAAGATTGTTCGGGAGCTGTAACTAAATTCGATTCCTTTGACGGATAAGATCATCGCAACTTAGACCCCCTCACCAGCAGATAGAGAAAGAGCGGTGCCCCGAGAAAGGAGGTTACTGCTCCTACAGGCAAGACCACAGGGGCGATGATCCGCCTGGCCAAAGTATCCGCAGCCAGAAGCAGCAAAGCACCCACCACCCCGGATGCAGGAATGAGGAAGCGATTGTCCCCGCCAATCAAGCGCTTCACAAGATGAGGAGCCACGAGACCAATGAAGGCCATGATTCCTAAAAAAGAAACGACTGTAGCCGTGATCAAAGAAGCGAAAAACATCCCCCACTTTCTCGTTTTTTCCACGTTGACACCTAGACCCTTGGCTGTCTCTGCCCCACTGTCCAGAGCATTGTAATTCCAGCGGTTAAACAAGAAAAAGAGCAAGGAGCCAAAGACGACACAGGACATAATCCCCAACTCCCCCCAGGATGCTCTTCCAATGTCGCCGAAGGTCCAGAAGACAATAGCAGCCACATTAACATCATTGGTAAAATACTGTAAAAGCATGGTGCCTGCCGAAAAGAAAAATCCTAAAGCAAACCCAGCTAACACCATAGACTCTGGTGACACACCCTTATATTGGGCCAGAAAAATAATGATCATGGTCGAAAGCATAGCCCCCACGAAGGCGGAAATAGTGACAATATAGGGGTTAATAATCAGAACCGCTCCTCCACCTGTGCTTGAAGAACTACCTGCTCCCCAGCCAATGATGGCCAGCGCAGCCCCGAAGGCTGCGCCTTGAGCAATACCGATGGTAGTCGGGGATGCTAAGGGATTTCTGAGGATATTTTGCATAACCGCACCGGCAACCGCCAAACCTGTCCCCGCCACCAGAGCTGACAACACCCGAGGTAAACGGATTGACCATATAATAATCTGGGAATGCCCCTCAGTTTGGCCGAGTAAAGTCAGTAACACTTGCCAGGGCGTAAGCTCAGCAGAACCGGCACTAATGGCATAAAGAGCCAGCACTGCAGTCATTGCCAACAAACCTAACATAATTAATTTCTTCTTCCATGTATATCTCAGATAATGGTTTACTCCACCATCAGGCACGGTCTCACTGCCAACCAACTCAAATCACCTCATATCATTTTCCTAGCTCCAACTTCTTGAAGCCGCCAAAATCCCTATCCATATCTGCATACAGGGGTTTACCAAGCAGGAACTGATAAATTTCATCACTCTTCTTAATCGGATCGATGTCTTTAAACTGTTCAGGAAAGATTATTTTTCCTGCGTAATAGGCGTCTGCAAATGCTGTGTCAATATTGGGGTTATAGTTATTAAAGGGAATCAAGTTATAGACTCGATCATTTTTCAAAGCCTGCAGGGATTGGTAGAAAGCTGGTTTTTTCTTATAATCTTCTGTAACTAGTGCATACCCCTCTGCATCAAGAAACAAAAAATCCGGATCCCAGCTGATGAGTTTTTCTTTATCGATCATAACAGTCCCATTTTTCCCTGTTTCATCAACGACATTTCTTGCCCCAATATACTTAAATGGAGGGTATTGGGCCTGAGTGCTTTCAATCCCATGTGCTCCTTTCATGCTCACAGCGCCTACATAAACTTTTGCTATGTCCCCATCGGCAAGGCTCTTCGTCCGTTCTCCTAAATCCTTTTCATTTTCTTTAAGATAAGCAACAACGTCTTGGGCCCGCTTCTCCTTGCCGATGATCGAGCCGATTATATTTAGGGAACGATATAGATTTTCACCAAACGTCGCCAAATCCCCATAGCTTAAAGCGACTACGGGAATACCTGTTTTGGCTTGTAATTGATCAGCCTTCTCTTTTTCTACAAGGGTACAGACAAAAATCACATCCGGTTTAACGCTGACTAAACTTTCCTCGTTCGGTGCAGTGTCCGGGCCTCCCTGCCCAATACTGGGTAGTTTCTTCAAGTCAGGATAAGCGAGCATGTAGGATCTTCCTGGGTTAGGTTTCTTCTCAGTCTCTTCGGTCCCGACCACCATGGACGCTCCTTCGGCATAAGTCACTAACCGGAGCGCTCCCGGTCCAATGGCCACCACCCGTTGGACCGGGACCGCTAGTTCAACTTCTCTGCCGACCAGATCCGTAATTTTTTGTTTTTGAACCTGAGCTGTGGTCGGAATTGTTCCCCCTTCCTTCGTACTTGCAGATCCTCCACATCCCGTTAAAAGTAATAAGGACGTCATTAGTATCAAAAGTAGCAATGTCAGTTTTCTCATTGAACTCATCCTCTCAAAATCGCATTTGCCCATCAAGAACATGCCAAAGGGAATTTTAGGTATATTCTACTCTGAAAAAAACATCCTGATAGGGGCCGATCTTCTGTCGGGCTCTGGGGCGGAGCGCTATTCAGCACGCGTCTGCGAGTTCCGCCGCTGGCTCGCTGGACGGTTCGCGAGCGCGTCCGAACCTCAACACAACGCTCCCAATCCATTTGAACTTGTTTCTCCATGGTTTCATCGCTCCCTCAATTTTAGTAAAAAAAGAGACCAAGAAGCTGACTTCGTATCGAAGTCAGACCTCCATGGTCAAATTTTTAATGTATTTTGTTTAGTATTGGTGTTTCTACATTAATTTATAAATTCCTTCTTTTTTTATTACTTTTTTTTAATTTTAGTTCCTTGCTGAAAACTCTTGTTCATCAGATCAACTTGCTTTGCTGACGGGACAATTCTTCAAGTTCGTCATCAATATCTAGAAGCTTAACCAACCACTGAGAGCGCTGTTCCCTTTCTGATATAAATTTCCCTAAGATCTCTTCTCGCGCATCCTGCAGCACTTGCCTCCGCTTTTCAATCTCATGTAGCTTATCTTGGTGACCCATATTTCACGCCTCCTTAGAAGAAAAAAATCTTTCTTTCTCTTTAATCCAGAAAAAAGACCATGAAGTTGACTTCGTATTTAAGTCAGACCTCCATGGTCAAATTTCTTTAATTATTTCGCCTATTATAATTACTTCTCCAGAAATCTAGAAACCCCTGCTTTACAAATTTTTCGGACTCATTATTAAGACATTTTTAGAATCTGAGTTTTTTTCTATTAAAAGACTTTTCGCGTCTTTTTCTAAGTTGTCTAACCCAATTGCCATAGTCTTCATACATCTCTCCCCCTAATGTCCTAATCATACGTGTACCATCCACCGTCTTAGCCTCAGGTACACCGTAAAAGGAATTAGTTATCTGAGTCAGAACAGTAATTACTCGATTTTTCCTCACGATCAGCACGACTTGATAACCCTCTTGGGTAGGATCTGGGGCTAAGTAGTACTTACATCCTTTCATTTTGTTCAATATACAAGCTACCTCATTAGCCTCCTCAAAAGAAACCTCGTGTGCAGTTTGTAACCACTCCTCCATAAAGCGGTTAGCCGTGAGTGGGTCTAACCCCAGTCTGCAGACAACACCTTCTAAACTATGAACAGTGGCTGTAATCATAACAATTCGCTCCCATACACTCTGTATTTACACATATCTGCGTTCAATCTCTTTTCCTAAGAAAACAAAAACCCCTTTACAGACACCTGTAAAGGGATATGGTTGACTTCGCTAGCCGGACAGAATTCGCTGACTTCCCGACATAAACGGCACCTCCCCTATCTTCCGTAGGTTCCTGTGTTGATCTGTAACGAACAAGGTCTCCTGGCTTAAGTTCATCGCCGCCTTATGTCTTCCCGGTTACCCAGTGACATTATATAAGACCGCTCACTATCACAGTGGCGGGACCGCGTCAGATTAACTGACTTCCCTTTTTAATACTTCCATCAGAAAGTATCTCGTTACGCGCATATTAAGTTATTCAATACTTAGCTACTTCTACAAAAGCTTGGGAATCCCTGCTTTATTAAATATATTTTGAAAGTCTCAAAAGCCGCACAATTAAGCAGACCCATAGCACAAACCTATGGGCCTTATCCCAGCTCTCCTCCTTTATCTAATTGTGCTCATTCGTTCCTCCACCTCGATTTATTCATTTAAAGACACAAGCTTAGCACCAAAGCCTCGTCGTTTTTTCTTACTAGTTACAATTATCCACCTTAAGTCATCCTCTGAACCAGTTTGCAAGTGTACTTCTCTTTGGGCGAACTGAATACATCTGCAATCGTCCCGTGTTCGATGATCCTCCCCCTCTGCATGACGTACACCCTGTCCGCAATTTTACGAGCCAAAGCCAGGTCATGGGTCACATACAACATAGAAAACCCTAAGGAATTCTGTAATCCCTTCAGCAATCTTAAGACATTAGCCTGAGTAGAAGAATCCAGCATGGAACTTATTTCGTCGGCAATCAAGAGTTTGGGCTCCATAACCAAACTTCTGGCTATAGCTACTCTCTGCCGCTGTCCACCGCTGAGCCTATGGCATCTTCTGTCGAGGAACAGCTCATCTCCCGGCAACTGCACATCTTGCAAAGCCTTAAGGACTGCCATTCTGCGTTCTTCCTTGCTCCCCACCCTCAATATATCCAAAGGCTCTCTCACCGCCTGCCCGACGGTCAAATGCTCATTGACTGCGGAAAAGGGATCCTGAAAGA
This sequence comes from Desulfosporosinus shakirovi, assembly GCF_020595055.1. Classification (GTDB taxonomy): domain Bacteria; phylum Bacillota; class Desulfitobacteriia; order Desulfitobacteriales; family Desulfitobacteriaceae; genus Desulfosporosinus; species Desulfosporosinus shakirovi. The sequence goes on from NZ_JAJDOO010000019.1 coordinate 33,961, forward strand.
CCATCTGTATTCCCTTGATGCGGGAGGTGAAATTGTTGCCTTGCACTCTGTTTCCCAGGAACTGAACTTCCCCTTCATCGGGTAAGCCGATCCCGGCTAAGATACTGGCTAAGGTAGTCTTTCCCGAGCCGGATTCCCCGATCAAAGCCACTATTTCTCCCGAGCGAATCTTAATTTCACAGTTAGCGCAGGCCTTCACCCTCTCACCCTTAAATTCATAGTTTTTGCAGATTCCCTGGCCCTGAAGCAGGGTCACAATCCCCCCTTGGTTGCAGGCCACCTTTCTCTCTACCCAGATGTATTCCAGCAAAGGAGCCTTTATCCTGCAAAGCTCCAGCTTTTGATTACACCTTCCATAAAAACAACATTGTTCTTTCCTGCTGCTGCCCGTTTCTCCGGGTATGCCCCATAAGTCACGATAGGGGTTGAGGGAAGGGGAGGAGTAGAGCAAGCCACGGGTATAAGGATGCTGGGGATTTTTGATCACATCCTTGGTAATGCCCTCTTCCACAATATGCCCTGCATACATCACAGCCACCTTAGCGGTCAGTTTCATGATTACCGGGATTTCATGGGAAACAACAAGCATAGCCAAGCGTCGTTCCTTGTTAAGCTTTGCCAGCAGTGTAATAATTTCATCCTTGGCCACAGCATCCAAAGCGGATGTAGGTTCATCCACAAGGAGCACTTCAGGATCACAGGAAAGGGCCATGGCAATCAATACCCTCTGGCGCATTCCGCCGGAAAGCTGGTGGGGATAACGCTTACCCCACTCCGGATCCAGACCTGTCATCTCCAGAAGCCCGGCTACTCTGTCCTTAGCCTCCTGTTTGGAAAGCTCAGTATGCCGTCTTAGACATTCATAGATTTGCTCCTGCACCGTAAGGACAGGATTCAACACATCCAGACCGTTCTGGAAGACCATAGCTATCTTGTTCCAGCGGTATTGCTGCCATTCCTGTTCAGAGAGACCGCCCAGCTCTCTATCACAGTAACAAACCTGCCCGGAAATCTCTGCCTTTTTGCTCAAAAGACCCATGATGGCCATGGCGGCTGAGGTTTTGCCGCTGCCTGACTCACCGATAATCCCCAGACAGCTTCCTTCTTCCAGAGAAAAGCTGACACTCTCCACTGCTAATACTTTGTCACTGTCGGTTTTATAATGAACCGACAGATTCTCGACCTTTAAAACTGATTTTTTCAAACTAATTATCCCCTCACATCTTTGAATTGACCAGTTTCTCCAGTTCCCTGCCGATAAAGGCGATGGAGACTACCATCAAGCTAATTGCCGTGATGGGACTCACAACCCACCATTTCCAAAATTCTGTGAAGTAAATTCCCTTAAAGTTAATGGCATGATTAAGAATAAGGCCCCAGCTTTTGGACAGAGGATCTCCGAGACCGAGAAAGGCCAGTCCGGCTTCAGCCACTATGGCTCTTCCCATCAGGCGAATCATGCTTACCAGGACTAAGGGCAGAAGGCTTGGCAAAAAATGCACTCTTATCAAGTGCCAGACACCTGCACCATAGCTCTTTGCCGCTCTGACATAGTGCTCCTGCTTGATAGACAGAATTTTGGAACGCACAATCCTGGCGGGTTCTGTCCAGGAAAAAAGGGCCAGCACCAAGATAACATTCTTCAGACTGGGACCAAAAAAAGCACCCAACACAATCATCATAGGCAGCTCAGGCAAAACAATGATCAAATCCGTAAGGCGCATGATCACTTTATCGACAGTCCCTCCGGCGTAACCCGAAACAACGCCAATCAGGCTTCCTCCTACTCCCGCCAATAGTGCTGTCCCCCACCCTACCATAAGGCTTACCCTTGCTCCATAGCAAATCTGGGCCCAGAGATCAATTCCCAGGTCATCTGTCCCCAGCCAATGGCTTTTTCCCGGGGCTTCCAGGGCATAACCTGAAGGGAGATTGTTGGAAAACAGGGATAAATGCTCCGCAAAAATACCCATCATGACGATTATAGCGGCTACAACAAGAGCGGCCTTGCCTATTGGCGAGAATTTTTTCACAGCCCTCACCAGTAAATGTAATCCGGCAAACTTACTCTGACCATGCTCAGAGCCGGTATTGATCATAGGCAAATTACTGTTCAGCATTTTTTTATCCATCATAATAATTCACCCTGGGATCCAATTTCTTATAAACAGTATCCGCCAGCAGATTCATGCTCAACACCAATACAGCCACAAATAAAAAGATCCCTTGAATCAATACATAATCCCGAAGCATGACAGCTTCCCTCATCAAACGGCCAAGTCCGGGATAGCTGAAAACGTTTTCCACCAGAACTGCACCGCCAAACATAGCACCCAAACTGAGAAAGACTCGGGTAATCACAGGCAGGAGAGCATTCTTCAGAGCATGACGAAAAATAATCCGAACTCTTGCTAAGCCTTTAGCCCTGGCTGTCCGCATGTAATCCTTGGCCAGAACTTCTAACATACTGTTGCGGGAAAGAAGATAAAACCCTCCGACCCTGGTGAGTGAAAGTGTCAGAACCGGTAAAAAAGCATGGTGAAGGATATCTTTGACCCTTTCCAAAGAGGTATCATACTGGGCGAAGGAACTCATGCCTCCAAAGAGGGGAAACCAACCGAACTGACCTGCGAGTATGAAGAGCAGCAGTATCCCCACCAAAAAAGCAGGTATCTCGGATATTGTAATCATGAGAAAATATAATAACTTGTCCAAGAGACTGTCCCGGTACCAAGCGGAGCCCCCCCCCATCATCGTCCCTGCCACAGTGCTGATCAGAATGGCTCCCAGCACAATCCCCACAGTCCAGAGCAGTCTCTTGCCAATCATCTCCAGGACACTTACATTGTAATAGATGCTGTACCCTATGTCCCCCCGGCAAAGATTAACCAAATAGTGTCCATACTGGACGGGAAGGGGTTTATCCAGACCGTAATAGGCTTTATACTTGTCGATCTGCTCCTGGCTGTAGGAAATAAAGACCTGCCCCTCCTCCTCAGCAGACAAGAACGTAAAGGGGTCCCCCGGCATCAGCCGGGGAATCATAAAATTCAGGGTAATAATCAGCAGGAATGTCATGAGATATTCCGTCCACTTCCAAAGCATCCTCTTTTTCATGGCCTATTTCACATCAACAAAGGATATTTTGGAGTGGGTAACATTGTGATGGTCAAACATGTATTTCCAGCCCTCATACTTGGCAGGCTTGTACACTACATAGCCGGTAGTGTTGATCAGAGGAAGAAGAGGGATTTCCTGGGCAATGAGCTCCTGCAGTTTGAGGACGATCTCCTTCCTCTTTTGCTGATCCATTTCATAAAGTTGAGCCTCGGCTAACCTTTCAAGCTCGGGATTGCTGTACCCTGGTATGCCTGTGACGCTACCCGGGGCTGATGCTTCCCTGGTATAGACAGTTCTCAGCACATCCGCATCATTGCCTAAACCCCCTCCGCTGTTCAAAACCAATTCATAGTCATCTTTTTTAACAGCGGCATCCCTTGTTTTAGTGTCGACGCTCTTAATCTCCAGCTCGATTCCTGCCTTAGCCAGACTTATTTTCATCAGCTCGGCAATGCGGATTTCTTCATTAGAATTGCCAAGCAACAGCTTGAAGCGCAGGGTTTTCCCGGCCAGCAGTTGTTTGCTCTTCTCCAGATCGAATTCATAGTTCTTCACCTCGGGGTTATACCAGATGTGCTCTGCAGACAGGTAACCGGCACTGGCCGGTACTGCCGCGCCTCGGAACACTTTCTCCGCTAATTCCTGCTCATCAATGGCATAGGCCAGAGCCTGGCGGATTTGCAAATCCTTTAATTCACTTCGTCTTTCCATATTGAGCAACAAACGATATCCGAAAAAGGAGGGATTCTCCAGGACCTTATAGTCCGGCTTGTCTTGGTACTTCGCCAAAATATCCGGGGTTATCTCGGCAATATCTAAGCCCCCTTGTTCAAAGGCCAGCACAATATTGTTAGCGGCGGCAGAGTTTCCGGAGGCAGAAATAGGCAAAAATCGGATCACTTCCGCACTCGGCTGGGGACCCCAGTACTCTTGGAAGGCTTCAAATTTATACATTCCCTGCTCTTTGTCATACTCTTTTAAGACATAGGGGCCGGAGCCGATGAGGGCTTCCTTGGTCATATTTTTCTGAGGCTCAGTCACCTCTTTCCAGATATGTTCAGGTATGATCCTGGTCGCGCCTATCTTTCCAAGGGCCACGGCCAAGGGAAATTCTACGGTTATTTTGACGGTTTTCGGATTCAAAACCTCAATTTTCTCAATGAAGCTCTTTCCATCAATCAGTGTTTCATTAGCAACGGGAGGATATTTGGCAAAGTATTCAAAGGAGAACTTTACATCCTCTGCCGTTAAAGGTTGTCCATCCTGCCATTGCACATTGTCCCGGAGTGTGAAGATGTATTCCTTTCCGTCAGAAGATATCTCCCACTTCTCCGCAAGCCAGGAAATTGGGCCTTTCTCCCCTCGTTCCAGCAGACTGTCAAAAACCAACCACATCTTGGAAAAACCCGGCCCCCTGGAGCTGTGGGTGAAGGGAGAGGGATAACCATTATCCCCGCCAGGCAGGTTTAGGACCTCTACTTTTGCAGATCCTGAGGAGGTGGGGTCAGTCCCCGCCGAAGCCGATTCGAAAGGCTTCCCACATCCGGCAGCAGTAAGAGTAACTGCCGCAATTAACGTGACTGCTGCAAGCTTTTTGAAATATCCTTTCCACATATGTGTAATCTCCTCCTTATTTACTTGTTTTTCCAATACAGCCAGACAGTTTTTGATTGGAAACGATCCTTGACAATTCCACCCTCTGAGATTGTCGTCAAATACTGCTTGATCTCCTGTTTCTCCTCGCTGCTTAGTTCATTTTTCCCTTGGAATTGAGAACAGTAATAGCTGAAAGCATCTTCAAGAGACCGGACATTTTCTCTTTTCATGTCGTAATAGGCCAGCTCCGGATAAATTCCGGCTTGCCAGAGGCTATTGAAGCTGCAGTACACATTCCTGCCATAATCGATGACCCTCGGCTCCCGCTTTAAGACATCTTTTTCGATTTGTTCTTTAACCTGTTCATGTCTGTCTAAGTGTCCGCTCATGAAGCAATAGCCCTTGGAAACATTGATCAGTTTCTCAAGGCTTTTTCTGCTGTTAATAGCAGGACTCATGATCGCCGCCGCAAAATCAAACTTTTTTCTCCAGCCCAAGGCATCTATATCAATTCCTTCCCAAGGCATTTCTAAAAATTCTACATTTCTTACCCCTTCTTCCGCTGCATTTTGTCGAGCCAATTCCAACATCTTAGGGGAAAAATCCAGCGCTGTCACACTTTTTGCTGTTTTGGAGAACTCCAGGGCATATTTCCCCGCCCCACAGCCGATATCAATGACATCATACCCCTGATTAAGCATCCCTTTGTCCATAAAGAACTTGATAACATTTCTGACCATTTCCTGAGACTTATTTTCCTTAAACTCCTTGGCCCTAAAGTCCCACCCCATCCTGCTTTCTTCCATGGAAGCCTGGTCCTTGCTCCAGAGCTTATCAAAATACTCAAAATCCATTTATTTTATCTCCTTTTAGGTGTTTGATTTTCCAACTGGTAGTTATACTTTCTGCCTAGACCCCCATGCCGCTGCTCCGGCGCCAACAGATGATGAAAAGCAGACTCGGGTCGGGCTGTGCAGCATCCGCAGAGAATAATAAGTATTCTTTTTCAGAGTAAAATAAAAAACCCTTCACCAATAGAAGGGTTAAGAGCTTAATCCGTATCAGGCAACAACAGCACTCCTGACAACACAGGCACACCCCCTAACAATCCCGTAGGTAGTTTGATCTTTGGCATAAGCAGGTCTCCTGGCTTAAGATCATTATCTATTCACGTCTTCCCGAAAAATACTTTCCAGTGACATTTGTGAAAAGACTCCCTTTTACAGTGGCGGGTACCGCGTCAGCTTCCACTGACTTCCCTTTTCAATTCTTTCTCTCAAGAAAGAATCACTTATCCCTATATTCAGTTAATTTCATCTTACCATAAAACTACAAAATATGTATAGTCCGAACTATTTTTTCAGAAAACAGTTTCTGGGAAATACTCGGCAAGGCAAGTATCTTGGTCATTCTCATATATCTTCCGCAAACCTATTGTTTCCACGAATGTTTTTCCCTGTATATTCACTCACCTTTAGATTTATCAAATACTGTAAATCTTAGGCCTTTTGCCGTAAAAGAAGGTTATAAAGATTATTTACATATTTCAATGTTTCTTCATCATCTATATTAAGATATGAGACCGTTCTGTCATTTCCTGACATGGTCTTGACATCATTCAAGATTAACTCCTTCTCTGAGAGTAGTACCGCAGATGATTTTATTATATGAGAGTCATTCTCCAGCGTAATAATGTAAGTAGATTCTTGTAATACTCTTTCCCCGTTATCCATTAGCGCAATTTCTTGCTCTGGGCTTAATTTTACTACCTTCACTTTTGCTAAATCTATAATTGTTTGATTAATAATATTTTTATCCGATACTGTTATGTTACCAACTTTAGAATTCTCAATTATCATTTCTGTTATTTGTAATTTATCAATTGGATTTATTTTATCAGTTGTTAGGACTTCTGCATCCCTATTACATCCTAATAATAAAAGTAATGATAAAATTGCTAAGACTGCAAAGCTGCTAATTCTCTCCAAATCTGACACCTCTTCTTCCGTACATGTTTATATTCGGGCTTGGGCCATAGTCTATCAGGCGGCGTGCCATGCCCGATTCTCTATCCGGACATTTCTTGTTGATTTTGTCTCCGAGACAAAATCTACTTAATTTATTTATTTCGGACATATGTCTAGCAGGAATTCAGGAGCTGTTGTAGAAGATAACTGTATCTAAGCTCCCAAGATCATGAAGATGTTGGTAAAGACCATGGAGGTCTGACTTTGATAGGTCAGTTTTCTCTTGGTCTTTTTTAATTTTTTTATAAAGTAAAAAGGGGGATTGAATTTATGTGTAGAGTGCAAACATTGTGGGAAAAAGCGGTAGAATTTCACGGACATGAGTGCCCAGGTCTGGCGATCGGCTATAAAGCTTGTGAAGCAGCCATTAAGAAGCTGGGTATTCGGTTTTCTGCGGATGAAGAAATTGTCTGTGTCACTGAAAACGACGCTTGCGGAGTTGATGCTGTACAGGTAATTACGGGCTGTACTTTTGGAAAGGGGAATCTTTTGTACAAAGGCACAGGCAAAATGGCCTTCAGCTTTTTTAACCGCTCCAATGGCGAAAGCCTGAGAATGATAGTAAAGCCTTTAAATGAAGAAATGGATCGCCGGCAACGTCAAGAATACCTTCTGAACTCACCTGCCGAAGAACTTTTTAACTTCTCCAAGCCGTCCTTTGATTTGCCCGAAAAGGCCAGACTCTTTACTACCGTAATTTGTGAGAATTGCGGAGAAGGAGCTCCCGAGCACAAGATGCGAATCAATGACGGCAAAAAAGTGTGCCTGGACTGCTTCAAGGACTATTCGAGAGGGTGGTAAAGAGATGGATATACAATATTACGCCGATCTGTGGAGCGAAGGAAAGGTTGCCAGGGCCTCAGCGACGGCCTTTTGGGACAATCGGGCCGATGAGTTCAATAAATTAGTTTCCCCAAAAACTTCTGACCAACGAATTGGGAAAATGCTTGGATTCATGTCTGATCATAATCTTTTTGCTAAAAACAGCAGTGTTCTGGACATAGGTTGCGGCCCGGGAGGATTTGCCGTTGAATTTGCTAAGACATCCCGTGACGTTACCGGCCTGGACATATCCTCTAAAATGCTGGACCATGCCCATGAAAATGCTGCCGCCGCCAACCTGACCAATATCTCCTTTAAAAACTTAAATTGGGATGACGTCAACCTTGAGGAATACGGTTGGAAAAAACGATTTGACTTAGTTACAGCCATCAACAGCCCAGGAATTCATGATCAAGTCACCCTGGAAAAGATGATCGCTGCCAGTAAGGGCTACTGTTTTTTGTCTAATTTTGTGAGTCGTTCCGACTCTGTTCAGGACGTTATTCGCGCGGAAATCCTTCAGCTTAAAGATCCAAAATTTTATGTTAATACAGTCTACTGTATTTTTAATATTCTTTGGCTAATGGGGTATCATCCCCACATTACCTATGTGGATACTGATCGAGAGCATGTCCGCTCACTCGAAGAAGCACATAGTTATTATGGCACACTTTTCGAACTTAAAAATGGCCCCGCTGATGATCAAAACAAGCTAATTAAGAATTATCTCGAACATATCTCTCCTGATGGATTTGTGAGAGAGAGGGTTCAGACAAAAACTGCTTGGATCTATTGGAATGTCTGATTTGTGAATTGTTTTGCTTTCAGATTGATAATAGTTTATGGCCAAAGTTCTTCACCATTTTTATCTAAGAAATGATATTCAAAATAACTACTGCTGTTCTGCGTCAATAAATCCAAATAATAAACTTGATTCGGAGGGTTTTCCACATAAACTGTCGGTTCATCTTTCGGACCCATATCGGCATAGGAGGGTGTTGGAAAAACGATCACAAGCAGGCAGCTGATAAAAGCAGCCAGTAGCAGTTTCTTTCTTTTCATAACGAACCTCCATAAAATACAAATTATCTTCCTTCGCTTTTTATACAACTGCGAAGGAATACAATACCCAAATACTTTAACAATTGTTGGTTATCCTTAGTCATAATAAATTTTCTCCTCAATCAACCTCTTTTTTACTTCTCCAAAGAAAAGCTCCGACATGATTAAGCTTATAACGTCCAGAGGGTTTGCGACGTCGGGTTACTACCTTCATATTCTCTCCGATGTTGCAAACCCTCTGTTAGGCAAACCGCCGTGGGAACAGGCGGCTACTCTTTAAGCCTTTCCACCATATATCCAGCAATCCGGCTCGCGTTTTGACTGCATTTCTCCTTCACGTAGCAGGTCAAATTCGCCCACGTAGGCGAATTTGACCTGCTACGTAAAGAGCCTGCCAACGCCACTGAGATCGCCCCGGTGACTGAAGGAAGCCAAGGATCTGTATCAGCATGGGGAATGGGGCACCTAAAATACAAATTATGCTTATTCAGCACAGGGAATCAGTCCAAGTCTTTCTATGGTCTCTGCGCCATCTGTTCCTTGAAGCCAGGTGATAACCGCCCGGGCGCTGTGATCCTTCGACAGGTCGGAGCGAAAGACCGCGTAATAGCCGTCGGCCAGGGGATAATTGCCCTGCGCAATATTCTCAGCTGTGGGCGGTACTCCATTAAATGAGAGGATTTTCAGACGCTCGCCGATGCCAGTTACTTCATTCATCTGCTGCAGGTAAGTATAGAGGGTGTAGCCCAATGCATAGCTGTTGGTCGGGCTCCCTGACAAACCGCCTTTATGGTAAAACGCCACCTGCTCCAGCATTCCCTCCATAGTAAGCTCTACATAATTATGCTGAATCTTGGGGTGCATTTCCTGATTGTTTAGGATCAGATTGTCCATTTGAGACTGGCTTCCGCTGTCGGAATTACGGCAAATAGGAATAAGTTTTCTATCCGGCCCTCCCAGCTTACTCCAGTTGGTAATCCCATAGTTCAGATATATTTCTCTGATTTGCTCCAATGTTATGGATTCCGCTGTATTCTCAGCGGAGGTGATAAATATCAAAGCCTCGGCGGCAACCTTGTGGAATTCCAGTTCCACGCCTGCATTCTCCGCCTCCTCCAGTACATCGGCAGAGGCATAGGGTACGAAGATCACATCCACCTTCCCTTCAATCAAAAGACGATAGGAGGGTACGGTTTTCGATGCCTTTGTGGGATATCCGTCTGTATTGGCCCCCTCCTCGCCATACATAGCCCGGTATACAGCCTGCACGATGGAGAGTGTAGAAGTTGATCCGTCAATTATCGGATAATTCTTAGCAGTAATACCAAGGGTCGCGGCCCTGGTCGTCATTGTGCTGTCAGTATTGCCATTAGGAGCAGGCTGTGTTGTGTTAGGGGGCAGTGTTGGCTGTTGCACTTCGGTAGTGCCGATGATGGAACAGGCACAAAGGGTCAGCAGCATTAAGATGGCCACTATCAGACTAATGATTCTCTGCATATGCATCCTCGACTTTCTTAGGTAGAAACTAATGTCACCAGTACAATTTCCGGTCTATTGTAAAACCTAATCGGTAAAACGCTTTCTCCTAAACCACCATTAATAATCATTTTCGTAGAACCGGAAGTAAATTGGCCGTAATCAAACTCAGGGAAAAATCCTTGCCCCGGCGCTATCACTGCACCAACCAATGAAAACAGTACCCTCTCTAGTCTTTTATTCAGATCCATTTTTTGAACAGCTGAACAGTTCCCTCTTTCCTTCCAAATCCTCCATGAGAGCGACTGGCCCTATATGAATATAAGGCCTTCCGCATCGCAATAAATATACCAACATGCCCTTAACCAGCATATGAAGAAGGATACTCGAAATCGCCAGATCGGCACCGCCATGCCAACAGTCTGCGGTGGCAATAAAATCTCTGCCGCATTCATTGAGAGTTAGTTTAATGATGATGACTCCTACACTCATCCTTAATTATGTTCAATAACCTATTTTCGGATAATTCAAGTGCATCCTTTACTGAATGTCCAAATCCAAAATATCTTGTTACTTGAGCATCTGCAAGTATATTAAATGCCGTTTGCTTAATATTTCCTGTAATCACAGCTTCACAGTTATACTCTAATACTTTTCGAGCGAGATTTTCTTCAGGTGAAGTTCCTGATAATTCTTCCGTTTTTATAATAGTCACAGTTAAATCATTCATATTAACAATTAACATGTACAAGCATAGTTCAAATTTCTCCGATACTTGACTCTCTAAACTTTCACCATCTGCCGCAACTGCAATATTCACTGTTATCCCTCCATTTGTCTTCTAAATAGAAATGATCTCCCTTCACCAAGAGATAGAGCGGAGCCCTGAGAAAGGGAGCGACTGCCCCAACAGTCAAAACCACGGGAGCTATGACCCCGTACTATTGACTGGTGAGCAAAAATTGGGGTACATGCTGCACAGGGTGTTCAATCATAATAACTTCGGTTTTATAAACAGTCGAAATGGTTTCTGGTTTTAATACGTCGTGAATTTTCCCATAGCTTTGAACGTAGCCTTTATCTAAGAGGAGAAGGCGGTCACAGTATTGACTGGCAAGATTTAAATCATGCAAGACCATAATGATGGTGATGCCCTGGGATTGGTGCCACTCTCGAACGTGGTCCATCACGAGCATTTGATGCCCGATATCTAAGAACGTGGTCGGTTCATCCAGGATTAATACTTTTGGCTGCTGAACCATGGCTCTTGCTAAGGAAACCATTTGACGCTGACCGCCGCTCAGAGCACTAACCGCTTGGCTCTTTATTTTCCAAAGGTTTAGGTTTTTAAGAACATCTTCGATAATCTGTTCGTCTAGATGAGATAGGTCCGCAAGGGGCTTCAACCACGGATAACGCCCCATAGCAACGACCTCTTCGATGGTGAAGGATAGAGGAGGGATCCCTTCTTGCTCTAACACGGCGATGAGTTTTGCAAGGTCTCGTTTTTTGTACGAACCGATCGCTTTATTATAGAAGAGGATTTCTCCTTGACTGGGTTTTAGTAAGCCACTCATGGTCCGAATAAGCGTGGATTTGCCACTGCCGTTCGGACCGATAATCCCAAAGATCTCTCCGACTTTCACTTGAAAACTAATATTTTCCAGAACGGAATTAGTCTCAAAATGATGCTGAACTTGTGATACGTCAAAAAGGTTCATACCTGCCTCCTCAATCCCTTCTTTAGTAAGTAGGCAAAGAAGGGTGCTCCGATAAAGGCAGTGATAACTCCGATCGGAATTTCTCGCGAAGGAATGATGCTGCGAGCCACGGTATCTGCCCAAAGCAAGAAAATTGCCCCGGCCAGGGTGGATAAAGGCAATAAGATACGATGATCAGGGCCCACTATTAAACGCATAAGATGGGGTACAATAAGACCCACAAATCCTATGATTCCGACAACAGAAACAGCAGCAGCTGTTAGTAAGGACCCCGCAATTAAAATTTGGATTTTCTTCTTCTCAACCTCCATCCCCAAATGAGTCGCAGCGCTTTCTCCCAAAGAAATGAGGTTGAGGTCGCGCTGCTGGAGAGATAAGTAGACGAAACCGACAAGCATATACGGGGTAAGCATGGCCACGTCAAGCCAGGTACGGTTGGCCAGGCTTCCCATCATCCAGAACACAATTTGTTGCATTTGTTGTCCGGAAATGGCAATCAAAAAGGAGATAGCGGCACCAATTAACGATTGAACAACGACTCCTGCCAGGATTAACGTTTCTCGGTCCCGTTGGCCATGATGACTGGCCAGTGACATAACGAACCAGAGAGAAAGTAAGGCACCTATAAACGCAAAAATCGGAGTTGTGAAGTATCCAAGTAGGGTTAAATCCCGGAAAAAGAGAATTGATGAAGCTGCCCCAAAAGCCGCCCCCACCGATACACCCAGGATATAGGGGTCGGCAAGGGGATTGCGCAACATGCCTTGAAAGGCAACCCCTGTCGAAGAAAGCATAGCCCCAATAACCATAGCCAAGAAAACCCGTGGAAGGCGCAAGTCCCAGACAATAGCGTCTTGGGCCAATGACCAAGAGGGAGCCAGATCAACCAGTGGGAGGTGGCTGAGAAGAATTTTCAACGATAATACAAAGGGTAAATTGACTGAACCAATCATAACACTTAACACAAGGGACACAAGGAGCAGAGCGATAAGGCCAGTCATCCATACCCTTCGTTTAGTTTTTAGTTTATGCTCCATCAAATCCCACACACCCTTTACCCGAAAAAATTATTGGAAAAGATCAGGATACAAGGCTTTAGCAATTGATTCTAATCCGTCCACTATTCTAGGCCCAGTGCGTGACACCATATCACTATCTAACTCAAACACGCGTTTATTCTTAACAGCCTCCACGTTTTGCCAGCCTTGACGAGCGATAATGTTTACAACAGCGTCTTTTCGATAGTAACCATAGGTTGTGAAAATAACTTGGGGATCCTTGGCCACCACTTGTTCACTATTGTACTGTCCCCACCCTTGGACATCCGCCGCAATATTGTTCCCCCCTGCTTTGGTTAGTAATTCATTGAGAAAAGTTCCTTCTCCAGGTGTGTACAGGTTTTCATCCACCTCTGTCCAGACTTTTAGGCGCTCAGAGTCCTTGATTGTTTTAATTTTTTCAACAATGACTTGTTCTTTTTCCTTCATGCCAGAAACGATCTGGTGTGCTTTTTCTTGAGTGTCGGTTAGTTTCCCAAACATTTCAATGGTCTGGTAAGTTTCTGCGAGGGTTTGAGGGTTAATCGTGACGACGGGAATCTTCAGATTGCGGATTGCTTCTATATCCTTTTGATCATTGCCCATTAAACCCATAACGATAAGGTCAGGCTCTAATTCTAAAATCTGTTCGGAATTCGGACGTATGCTGTCCTCAAAGACATATTCCACCTCTTTCTGAACGTCCACAGGATAATTATCCCATTTTGTGACACTGACTACGGTGTCTCCTGATCCCAAAGCAAAGAGGGTTTCCGTGGCAGAAGGAACCAGAGAAATAATACGTTTCGGTTGTGCGGCAAGGGTCACACTGCCTCCCGAATCATCGTTGATAGTTAGAGGATACGTTGTTAGTGTGGTTGGAGTCTCGCCGGCGGGCATATTTGCTTTTGGTGTTGTACTTCCACAACCAGTGAGGAAGAGGGGGAAGCAAAGGATTAGAGCCATTAATGTGAGACTCTCTTTCTTTGACATAAGTTAACTTCCTTCCTTTTGATCATAAGAAAAAAACATAAAAACCCTTCATAAAATGAAGGGTGGATTAAAATGATTACTGCCACCCATTCATCGTGAGTAAAGCATATGAGCAATCAGGTCTCCTGGCTTAGGTTCCTCGTTTAGTGCCTCCTTCCCAAGTTTCCTCAGTGGCTATGGCACAAACTCCCCCTTACAGTGGCGGGACCGCGCCGGATTTGAACCGGCTTCCCTGCTGGGATTTTTCAACTCAGAAAAATCCCTTGCTCATTCATTAATTTAAAATCAAACTATCACATAAGCAATCTATAGTCAAATTAGCGACCAACAAGGGTTTCCCCCTTTTGTTCTAAGCTTGATCCCATCGTAGACTCCCACAGAAGTCTCGATGTTCAACTTCAGTTGAACGAGTTCACTGACTTCTTCTAGATTGGCAAGATAAATATTGAATCAACTAGTCTTTCTCCCCCCTGCCTGACATAGTCATATCAGGGATGGGGGTGGGCAAGTGTATTCCAATGTCTACCAATTATTTGTTTTAACCTTTATAATTCATCTAATAGATACCTTTGCTTACTCTGTACGGCTTAATGCTGTTAAAAGCAGGCAATTCGCCTTATCGACGACACTTTTTAACTTATTCTATTTAATCTCGCTTACCGCGCATACATTGCAAGCTCCTTTGATTGGAGGTTTGATGGATAGTGCCATTAGTCAAAGTGTTAACCCTCTTCCCTCCCTACGCAATATCATTTGGGTCGCGACAGTAGGAACCTTCTTCGGCATAGTATTAACTCCGACCTTTTTGCACGTCTTTTCCCGAGCTGTAAAAAGTCTTGAACAGTCAGGATCTGTACCATCTGTTGTCATGGACGCTTTAAAATTTCGCAACATCCATAAATTTAAGGAGACTATCACTTTGCCTTCCAAAAAGATGGTCAAGGGACTGCCGTTTAAGAGAATACCTAGCGAATTGATAGCTCTTAATGCTCTCGTAACTGGAGTCTACACAATCGGTGTGATGTCAGCCTATTATGCCGCTTTACTTGTTGATGCTCAGCATCGCCTAGGGGCTTCAGCTTCGGCAGGAATCATTAACGCTGCCGCAAATATTATTTTTATGCTCTTTATTGACCCCAAATCTTCTATCATTACTGATCAGGCGCTAAAAGGGAATCGTCCCTATGAAGATGTCAAAGCCCTTGTCGTTATGTTGATGAGCGCAAAGCTAATAGGAACTGCACTGGGACAATGGCTACTTATCCCAGTGGCTCATGTCATCGTAAATATTAATAAGTGACAATTGAATATAATACAAGGTAATCCTTATCAACTTTTTTACGAATGTTTTGATATATTTCAAAATGCAGACGGAGGCGATTTTGAAGACTTCCCCCATTGATCCTGTCTTCGGTTTGGGAAAGGTGAGAGAAATTGACTTAAAAGGTAAGCATGGCACCGTGAATAATTGATGGGGCTAAAGGAAAGACATTGTTCGTCCTTAAATACTTAGCTTCTCTACTTTTTAGAAAATGTCTCAATAACGGCTACAGGCTCAAAATCTGTAAGCTTGCAGACCTCTTTGAAATAGACCAGCAGGATGAACACATCCCGCGGCTCCTCAAATTCATCCACATGCTCAATGTTGATTTGTTTCCCTGCGAAGAATGCCTTCAGATCCAGGTCCTTGTTCTCTTCCTGACCAATCAGGGCGCTGTATTCATCTACCAGCTTCTGCAATTTGTCTTGATTTTCATCATTGACCTCCATATCCGGAAAGCGGCAATTGCTGGAATTTTCCCCGAAACAAATCATCTCTTTGAGGGTTGATTCCCCTTCCGCTGCAGCCTCTTCTTCAGGTCTTAACATAATATATTTCTTCGACATCCTACTATCCTTTCCGGAAGCTGAGCCTCCAAGATCTGAAATATCCTCCATATCCCATATGCATTCGCGGCAATCTCGGCAGTTTCCTCCTATTTTTATCGATTCCGGGAAAATCCGCCCAAATAAAAAACTCTATTCGGAGATAAGCTTCACTGGGTGAGGCCGCGGCTCCTTTACCGGAATGACGGCCCGTTTTAACCCGGGATATTCATCCAATTCTCTTAAGTGATAGGAATTAATTCCGCCGATTTTTGATAATGAGACTGATGGAGAAAAACGCCATAGCGGTTATTCCTTTGCAAATGCTCCGCTAAGTTTTCCCGCTGCAGCTTGATGATATCACTGTAATCCCCGTAGTGAGTGAGTATTTGTTCCGCCAGCCCCTCAATTGGTTTTCCCGAACTGGGCATGACACAAAACTCTTGAATCGAAGAGCCAAAGAAAGCCCCATCTTGTGCCTGTTCATAGCTTTCCAAAGTATAGCTCCCGTCAGCGCCTTCTCGATAGGTGATGGCCGCCGGAACAATCCCTCCTCCTCCTTCCGAAAGAACATTGTCATACAAGCGAAAACTTTGAGCAAAGGTTGTCACAAAAACCTTGAGTTGGCCGTCTTCCCGATAGCTGGCAAAGATATGGGGGGCCACAACGCAAAATCCGCCTTCTCGTCCCTTATGCTTTTGAACTTCCGTCTGATAGACGAGTCGGGCAACGGGGTCATTCCCTTGATAAGCGAAGTCGGGCAAGCTGACTTCCCGGCGAATCTGAAGCCGGCTGTACCATTCCTGAGGAGATAAAGATTCATCGCTGACATTATTTCTCACCCCCAACAATTCCTTACCAAGCCTCATCAGGATTTGCCCCCGCAATCCCTCGGCATTTCCTGCTTCAAACTGAGCTAAAACATAGGGCAGGGCATTCTCGCCCCCATATTTGATGATACTCTCATAAGCCATATCGTGAGCTTTGATATAATCATCCGGATTGGAGGACTGCCCGGGGGAGGACATGATGGTCTGCAAATTGTCTTCGATAAGCTCAGCGATTTCCTGGGCTTCTGACGTAGACTCTTTGGGAGATTCTTGACGACTGCCCAAGGGCTTATAGGCAAAAGTTAAGGCTCCCTTATAGGATTCTTCCGTAATCTCCCTGATAAACACATAAGGCCTCTCACAATAGTACTTGCCGTCTTTTTCGTAGAGATAATAGGGGTCCCTGCCTATCTCAATAACCCGGTAATCCTTTTCGTCCGGGATGTCCTGAACACTCTGCCGGTTGGTTTTCTTTCCTTCCAGCAGGGCCTGGACAACCACTTCCGGTATAAAGTAGCTGTGGGAACCCCACAGGCTATAGACCTGCTCATATTGCTGGGTAGGGATGGTATAACCGCGAAAATCCCCGTCACCGGCAAGCATCGCCAGTCCTTTTTCCGAATCATAAAAATTCAGCCGATACCCCTCAGGGCCATTGTCAATATAGACTGTTAATGTCGGGCTCAGCTCATAGGGAGAGCTGACCTGCTTTTCCATCCAGCCAACCGAGGCACCGGCCAGCCATTCTCCAAACTCTTCCCCCGTTATAAGGGAGGCCCCCCGGCCGTGAACTCTGATGATGAGCTGGTCCCGGGCCGCCGAAAGCTTGGCTACATTGTTAGGATTTAAATTTGCCAATGCGGATTGAGAGCTTTCGGGATTGGAGATTAAGCCCAGGGAAAGGATTAATATCCCTGCCGCCCCGGCGAGGATTCCCCAAAAAGTAGGTTGCTTATAATTCAGGACATTTTTGATCCGGCTTTTGGCGCTGCTTTCGCCAAAGGCCAAGGGGCTGCCAACCATCATCCTGTGACTGAGAGCCAGGGTTAAAAGAGAGCGGCTGTAATCCTGCTTGATTCCCTGGCCCATTTCCTTAAGAACCTGCTCGTCACAGGACATTTCCATATCTTTGGTCATCAGGATAAAACTCAGCCAGACCAGGGGATTAAACCAGTGAAGGCAGAGCAAAAAATAGGCCAAGGGTTTAATCAGATAATCATAACGCCGGATATGTATTTCCTCATGCTTAAGGATATAACTTTTTTCCCCTTCGGAAAAACCCGGCGGCAAATAGATCTTAGGCATAAGAAAGCCTAACACAAACGGAGACCGGATGGAGTGACACTCCCAAATATTATCTCTGACAAGTATCGCCTGGCTGACTTTTCCTTTCAGCAGTCCATAGGAAATCAGGCTATAGGCCAATAAGCTAAGAAAGCCCAACACCCAGACCAGGGAAGCCATAAAAATAATAATCTGCAGGGGGTTGGCACTGGCCATGGGGGTTGCCGAAGGCAGAGAGGAAGTAACGGCTTGGCTGACATAATTGACCCCTAAGTCGACTTGAGGTTGTGCCATCATCCCCAGGCCGGCAGGAATATGTTCCATCGTATCCTTTTTCATAAAGCTAAAAAAACTCAAGGCAAAGGAGAAAGAAACCGGACTGATTAAGCGAAACAGTACCACTCCCCACAAGCAATAGGAGAAAATTTTGGAGGTTTTCCTTAAGAATAACCGGGCCAGCAAAACAAAGAGGATGGCATAGCCGGCGGTAATGCTCATGTTTAAAACAGCCAGGAATGCATCCTGCAGGAATTGTTCCATAGCCTAATCCTCCTTGTAGCTGTCAATAAGCTTCTTAAGCTGCTCAGCCTCTTGCCGGCTTAATTTTTTATCATTCATGAATGCTGTGATAAAGCCGGGCAAAGAGCCGCCAAAGGTGCGGTTAATAAACTGTTCGCTTTCAAACTTCTGTACTTGTGCCTGGGGGACAAGGGCTGTGACCAGGGCATTTTCGTTTTTTAGAATCCCCCGCTCACAGAGTTTTTTCAGGACAGTATAGGTGGTGGACTTTTTCCAGCCCAGCTGTTGTTCACAGAGAGTCACCAGTTCGCCGGAGCCAAGGGGTTCATTTTCCCAAACGATGGCACCAAAACGATATTCACTTTCACAGAGTTTAAGCCGGTTCAGAGTTAACGCCTCCTTTAGATCTATAGTTATAGACTTTTTCTTTAGTCTTTAGTCTATAACTATAGACCCCATTTGTCAATGAGAAGGCTTGAGCAAACTGAATCCCCGGAAGGAGAAGGGCCTGGCAGCAGGTCAAATTCGTCAGCGCCGGAAGTAAATCCCCCAAAGCGCACCGGCTTGTTTGGCTGCACAAAATGCTTATAATCTCTTAGATTAGGTTTATATCAGCTCTACCGTAACATCTTCGCGTCTTTTTTCATGAAACACCATGCGCCACTCCACATCGTCCACCGGCTCAAAGTGCAGTGAAGAGCAGGCAACATGGAGCTTGCCTTGGCCGCTGCCGCCGAAAATGATGGCAGTCGAACCATCTGATCCGCCAATGATGGCGACGCAAATGCTGCCCGATGCCTGGGGCTCATTGGGATTGGTGCGCTTCTGCCGAGGTTGGTCGGAAGGAAGGCAATCAGTGACGGTGAATGCACCATCAGACAGATCCGGCGCGAGGGTATAGCTCATCACAGTATAGTGCATCGGGAACTCCTGATTTTGGCTGCCAAAATGCTCACGAGACATTTCCTTCCGCTCATATTCCTGCACGGTCAGCGTATGCTGTGCGCCGGTGGTCGGGTGTGTAAACCCGATGCTCTCACCGGGTGCCGGTACATGGAAGTGCGGTCCCGACATAGCGACAGGCTCCTGCATCAGGGTTACGCTTAGCGTCGTGATCTGCGGTTTGCGTTTTTTCATCCAAGGAAAAGCAGAGCGCCAGATTACCCAGCCATAGGCAGGATCAAGGGCATAATGCTGTGTCACGCTCTTGGCCTCAAGGCCGTTGCCCTCTGGGAAGCAAGGATTCCATGACAAGCCGCAGCCATGAGCGCCTGAAAGAACAGTTCCGTTCAACACAACTTTCGGATTTATATTGATGGCCAGGGGATTTTCTGCGTGGATCTGCATCTGCTGTTCATCGGTAAAGTCGGTGGTTCTATCGTTCTCAATAGAGAGATTCCACTTGTCCATAAAGGTACGGATGCGCTCAGCCGGAACCTGTAGGCAAAAGTCCACGACCAAGCCTTTAGTGCAGGTGTAAATCGCTGGGATATGCCAGACTTCATCCTCCCAGGCAAACTGCCTAGCGAGAGAAATTTCCTTGCCGGCTCGTTCACGTCCATGATACCCCCAAAAGTTGCCGTCAAAGTAAACCTTCCATTGGGGTATCTTCGGCTCGACAGGAACCCACTCATAGTAATCTTGCGTATATTTGAGGCGACTGTAATCAAACTCGGCCTGCAGCTCTTTGATATAAGCAAAGGGCTGCTCCCTAGGCGCGAGCAACATCTTCTCCCGAATGGCATCCAGCACAGCCTGCTGTTCACCGGTGAGAGGATTGTGCTGCAGGAAGGCGTCAAACTGCGCCTGATCCCAACAGTATACCTGCTCCAGTGCCGCAGCATCGCCGCAAGCCAGCAGGAGCCCCAGGAAGTCCCTAAAATCTCTCGCCACCGGATGCACATAGTTTCCCGGTGTATTCATCGGGCTGACGGCAAACACCATCTCGCCAAACCCACCCACGAAGCAATAGTGGATACCATCCACACCGGCCCAGCCGATCACTTTCGCACCCTTGGGCGTGCAGAAGTAGTTGCTTTCGCTCTCGCTACGCTCTAAGCCAAGGCGGGAGCCGTCAATATTCAGTTTTAGATATCTTTCATAAGTGGTTGCCATCATAACCTCGCATTCTATGTATTCGCTGACTAATCAGGATTTATCGCGATGTAGGACAAAATAACTACAAGACATTTTTACAACAATTCTCCCACGGAAGCGTGGCTATGCATCTTGATTAAGGGGTTTGCAATTTCTAGAATTACTCTCACCTAGAATTCAATAATTTGCCTAAATATTCCTTCTTTCATCTCCTATAGTATCCATATTTTTTTGCTCAGGCAAAAATCCCAGGTGGTTTCACTTATGGTATCTATGATAAAGACTACCGACATATGGATCAGTGGTCCTATTTTGTTATTTCTTTCGTGCTCTAATCACTAAAAAATTAGGTTTATGTGAGTCTTTTGCAGAGGAAGGATCTCTTTCAAGAATTTCCGTTGTAGGAACGGGCTCCAGCATTTTTTCAATAGTAAAGCCAGCATCGATTATTTGGTAAATCCCACGGATGTAGAGAAGCCCTATCCTCGCGAGAAATCGAGATATAAAGTTTGTTATTTGAAGTTGACCGTTATGAACAATCGTATTATAATTTAAGTGAACGAACGTACACTCAGAAAGAGGTATTGAAATGCCTATCCCAAAATCAAGTCAAAACAAAGAACGTCGGCAAAAATTTTTGGAATGTGCTATTGATCTATTTATTGATAAAGGATATTTTAATACTTCTGTCCGCGAAATAATTGTTAAATCAGGTTTTGGAACTGGTACCTTTTATAATTACTTTATTGATAAGGAGGATATTTTAAAAACGCTTCTGGAGGAGTTCGCGGATCAAATTATTTCAGGCCATAGCACCTATTACACAACCGAAAAAGATTTGTACAAAAGATTTGTAGAAACAAAACGTGTGACCATGGAAATCTTCGCCCAGAACGAGAAACTGTCAGAAATATATAGTCGAGTAGCTGGAACAAGCGAAGCCATTGACAAATGCCTTAAGCAGTTTGAGGATAAATTAATTGGGTTTTATATTAGGAATATTGAGTATGGCATTAATAAGGGTGCTTTTAATAACGTTTCGGTCCCTCCGGTCGCCCACGCCATACTGGCAGTAGAAAAATTCCTGTTGTACAAATGGATAGTATTAAAGGATATAACTAACGAAGAAATGGTAGAAATGGTTATATCTTTCCACGAAACCCTGGCTAAAGGTTTAGTCAACAATAAGTAGTTATTCTGAAAGGGCTTTTGTTATCAGGGTTTCAACAACGGCCCTTTTTGTTTAACGAGGAAGTGAACGTCCGTACGTTCGCTATTTAACCTACCTGAAAAGAGAGGGATTATATAATGAGGTTGACTCCAGCAGGTGAACTGACAAGGCGGATTACCGCATTGCAAAAACTGTTGCAGCAAAAAGGCGTTGACGGTGCGTTAATCGTGGATAGCACGGATATGTTTTATTTTGCGGGCACGGCTCATCGTGCCCACCTGTTTAGTCCTGCAGAGGGCAAGCCCTGTTGATTGAGTATGGATATAACAACATAACTACACTCTATTTTCCCGAGTCAAGGACTCTTTAAAAGAAATAAAAATAATGCGCCATACTTTGCTTTATTTCTTCATGTTTAATTGCTATGAAACACTATACTAATTTTGCTCCCAGCCGAATCTATCGCTAACGGGTATCTTGTAATGGCAAATGGAGGTAATCCTATGTTTAAATCAGGAGTTGGCTTCTATTACAATGTTAACAATTGTGAGCGTACTTTAGAATTCTATGCCGAGAAGCTTGGCTTTAAGGTGCTACTTATAGATGAGTACAAGGGACAGGCAATGGTGACCACAAACACCGAGGATTACTATATCGGGTTCGCTGAAACTCATTCAATTGTCCCTTCTTCAACGTGCATTACTTTCGAAGTAGAGAACATCGAGCAAGTAGTTCATACACTACGACAAAAGGATGTCGAGTTCCAAGGTGATATTTTTGAGATTCCCGGCGTGGTCAAACTGGCCACGTTCAGCGACCCCGACGGATATAAACTGATGCTTTCGGAGAGAATCGGGTGATAAGTTAACAAAAGCAAAGGCTAAGACTTCCATTCCCATTTCTTCTCGTCAACATATAGTAGTAAATTTTTTAATTTATGAATACCATTGTCTCCAGCAATATTTTCATGACGACCAGCGGCACCCTCACAGGTCTACGGGACGTTAAGGTCATCGGAACTGTTACCGATGATCTATTCGACCCGCCTCAGGCTTAAGCACCGGCCCAACACTGACCTAACCTCAGCAACAAGCAAACTGCCGGCCAAGTCTGGCTTGGCCGGCAATTCCGGGCTTCAAAAAAAGGAATTGGGTCAGGCTTCGCGGAATCTTACGCCTGCGGCATAAAAGGATACTCCGGAAAAATCCACAGTATAATTAATGGCTCAACCTCACTGCCCAACGAAAAAAATACGCTAGAAAATAACAGCCTACCGATAGAATCACGATAGAAGCACCGGTTCTCCGTGATTATGGGAAAGCTAATATTTAAGCCGCTCATTTCATTGTTCCCGTTATAGCTTTAATCATTGTCTGCAGGTTTGTTATATAATCTGCCGATAGAGGATCGAGCATCTCTTTCCTCCCACCAATTTCTTCGACGAAGGCTTGGGGCTGCTTGCTGTCAATTTCGGCCTGGGAAAAGATAACCTTGATGTTTTCTGCTTTAGCAAGATCAGGGAAAATTGATACTTTAATGGCATCTATTTGTACCAACTATTAATGACGTTGATGCTCTGGTCACTTGGATAATAGTTTTTAAACTCATCGTTTTTTCCAATTGCGAAAACTGATAAACCCAAATTCCAACTCTCTTTCTCGAATACTTCTTTGTATGCTTGGAATCCATTTGCTTGTTCTTGCTCATTAAGTATGGTTGAGGGCTCTGGATTCCAAGGATGAACCATCGCTTTATTCCGTTTTGGAAAACCTAGCTCGCCAAAAAAAATTGGTTTATTCCATTGGGTCGATAATTTCTTCAGCTCTTCATAAATATTCTGGTGTCTACTGAAAATTTTTGTACTGTAAATCGAACTTACTAGATTCTCCACAGTATTTGTGTCTTGATCAGTGAGTTCAAAGTATGCTGCAACTGAAATAAAATCAACTTTTTCAAGAACTGGGTTATTTAGTTTCGCTGTATATGTGTCGTGTAGACCGTTCTTTTCGGTGTCCCATGCTGCGGTGTACCACCAATTTGTCTTATATGTTATACGCCCCTGGTAGTTTGTTCGAACAAAATTTGCAACATCATTCCAAAGAGCATATTCCTTTTCAAACTTGTCAAAATTAGACCCTATACAAAGAGCATAAACTTTGTAAGGTTTGGCTATATCCTGAATAAGCGGCTTGAGCACTCCCTCTTTCCAATTCCTGAACCATTCATCTTTATCATAAGGATTTAATTGCGTTTCATAAAGTTCCCCGTTTTTAATGTAGGGGTAGGGCTCTAATATCACATTGATTCCCTGATACCTAAGCTTTTTGATTAGCTGATTAGCTTTCTTTTTACTTTCCGTGTTTATTGTTGCTGAATTTGCCGTTAATGATGAAATATCAATTCGAACCGGTACATTGACAGTGTTTAAGCCAAGAGCCTCAATGTCTATCAAAGCCTGTTCCAATGAGTAATCCACTGAAAGATTACCGGATTTAATTTTTTCACCCCAAGGAGTGATAATTCTATTTTTCTCATATTGCTTACCAATATAAACTACATCGATCAGAACTTGTTTTACGAGAATTGCAGAAATTATCAACAATACTAAGGCTATGTATTTTAGCTTATGACTTTTCAAATGAATCGAAAGCACTTTGAACATTCCAAATCCTCCAAAGTTCATTATCCGATACCGGACTAGGCAAATGTCTCAATAACTGCTACAGGCTCAAAATCCGTAAGCTTGCAGACCTCTTTGAAATAGACCAGCAGGATGAAATACATCCCGCGTCTCCTCAAATTCATCCACATGCTCAATGTTGATTTGTTCACATTGGGTATACTGTCTTCCTTGCCTAAGATCGCAACACGCCTGGGAGAAATCCCCCAAAGCTCACCGGCTTGTTTTGCCGCACAAAATGAGAATGATACGACATAAATTTAAAAATTTGTAAGCCCTAATCATCTAATGAATACCCATATAATATTGAACCATTATATACAAGGGTAAAGCCATCTGTAATAGCACCATAATTTCAATATTAATTCCGAAATAAATTTTTGAATTAGGGCCAAGCCCTCTCTGCCCTACATCTATTAAAGTTTTATTATTATCATATATATTGAATGAATTTGACAAATTATAGCTTGTTGCAGTACCATCTTCATTCAAGATATAATTATATAAAAATTCTCCACTATCATAATTAATGAATTGGTTAGCATCAAAATTGAAATAAATATCATTTCCACGATGCATAATATTCTCTAATAAAATTTCAACATTACCTACTTTTGCTATCTCTTTATTCAATTCTATTACTTCATTTTTGTTCTTCGGAATCCAAGTTGGTTCTATAGATGCTGTAAAATTAACTGGTTTCTGAACTTCGTAAATTTTATAACCATCGTAATTCAGAACATTATTATATATTCCCTCTTTACTTAGATTATTTTTATAAAATAATGTAGATATTAAAATGATGACAAAAAAACCCGTACACAAAAGAGTTTTATAAATTAAACTCTTATTCTTTAACATTAAACCAACTCCCTTCTTTTACTCAAACAAAACCTCCAATTCCAACATATACTATTTTTCCTACGCAATATCTTACTACTGCGAAGGAATACTCTAAATTCTTTTCGTCCGCGCCTAGGATGGCGCGTCCTTTGCACGATATGTCGTAGAACGTCCCGGCAGTTCCGAAGCGTCATACTACATTCATAATATCCAAGTGTCGCAAAGCCCTCTGTTATATGCCATAGTCCGGCTTCGAAGGCTAATCAAAGATTATATCCAACTTTCCTATTTTCATTATTTGAAAACAAAATAAGATTTGGACCATTCATTGTTCCCGTTCCATTATTGCCATTCTTCCATGGAATAGTTGTATATGATAAAATTGTTTGTCTTTGACCAGGGTATAGAATAAAAGTCCCAGGATCTTCTGAATTCTCTACTCTTGTCAAGGACCATGGGGATATGCCAGACCCCAATAATATCTTATCACCGATTGAAAATCCTGCCTTGGGAAAGCACCTGAGTTTTAATTCCGAAAAACCCAGGGATTATTGTTAAGATATAGCCCTACTAATTAAGTTGAGCTGCAACTTTCCGCCGGTAAATACTGCCTCATAGCTGGGAAAAACCGCTCCTGTATTTCCAAACCAGGATACTCCGGTTATTTTCGCCTTATCCTCATCATATTCCTTTATTTCTACCCACAACAAGGACCCCCCCAAGGTTCTTATTAACCTGCCGTCAGCATCAACTTCAAAGTGGCTATTGTGCCAAGGTGCCTAATTTTACGGCACTGATTTTTTGATCAGAAGTTTTATTGCCCTCATTATTTAACAGGAATCCTACTCTTCTGAATTCAAGAATATAAAAACAGAAGTCCTCTCCTCAAATTGAAGAGAGGACTTCTGCTTAATCAACAAACAACCTATATCCGATTAGTATTGTCTAATTGCGCCAGCCTAACGTCCTGAACAGAGCTGTGGCGGCTTCGGCACGGCTGACTGTTTGACCGGGGGCAAAGGCTTGGCCGTCAACCTTAAGAATGCCGCTGCTGGTAGTGATGGCAACATAGCCTAAGGCGTCGGAGCTGATTTGATCCGCATCCTGAAAATCGACTTTATAGATATCTTTAAGTTCCGCAATTCGATTCAATTGAATAGAACGCAGCATAAGCTTAGCTAAAAGCTCACGGTTGACAGAATCCCCTGCTTTAAGATCTTCCTTCAGCCAGCCCAGGTCTTTGGCTTTAGTAAGAATTTCTTTATCCGTAAGATTGACATTTCCCCATATACCATAGCGGCTGAGATACATGGCGCGTAGCAAAGACTCCAAGCTCATGGCTTCCGAAGGCTTAAAGCTGTTCCCATAATCTCCGAACAAACCTGCCCGGCCCAGAACCGTGATCTCGGCGGCACCGCTGACTCCATCCAGATCGGTGAAGTTAAAAGGCTTGGGCCCTTTTTCAATAGGCTGACCCTGATAATCCAATAACTCTCCGGTTTTAGCATCTATGATGTTGGAAGCGGCAACACTTCGGTCTTGGGCCACGGGCAGATAAACCAGCCGCAAATCCCCCGGTATGCCATTAGAATAGATGCGCACATAAGACAAAGTCAAAGGACGCTTTCGAAGAAAAGCATCGCCAGCCTTTTCCTTGCTGAGAACTCCGGAAACACCCGGCAAATTATAGTCTCCCCAGTTAAGTTCAAAATTTGTAATCATACCTGACACAGGATCGACGTTGACTGTCATCCCGTTGGCCGGGAAGCTGACGTCATTAACTACCCTCTGAAAATTAAAGGCTTGGTTATTCCCTGGTTCCGGGGCAATTTTGCTGAACAGTTGATTTTCTTCCTGATCTAAAGCAACTTCCTTGAAGCGTTCAGGCTGAATACGATTCAAAAACTCCTCGGCCAGTTTTTGGGCGGCAGCCCGGTCCAGTTTGACGTCCGTATTGCCTGTCTGGAAATTTGAAAGGCCAAAGCCGAATAACTCACCCGTCTTAGCGTTAACCCTGGCACTTATATACTGAGGAGTTCCCGCTTTTTTCTCCCCGGAGTCCGTATCGTGCCAGTCAAAGCTCCAAATGCGCTGGTCGGCATTGCGCCACTCTTTACTCAGGTTGGCGCTGCGCAAGGTCAGAGTTTCCGGAATTTCAATCCAGCGTTTTACCGCTTCAATGGCTTCCTCTTGCTTGAGGAGGTTCCCCGCACGTTCAACTTCCTGACGCTCCTGAGGCGTCAGGACCTGCCCGTTTGAGTCCCTGGGGGCGCTTCCCGCCTTGGCACCCATGCCGCCCATGCCGGAAGTATCCGCAGACAGCCACTCCCCTGGTTTCAGCTCAAGGGGCAGACCTGTGAAAGCATCAATAGCTCCTCCGTTTTGTCCCGTCAATTGATAGACAAGCTTGGCATCCTGCTTTTCTCCGGCAGCCAGTATTCTGTAGGGCGATGAAACCCAATACTGCAATTTAAAGTATGGAGCTTTGACAAAAGCCTGCTGGGCTTGTTCCATATTAATAACGCCCTCCACAGCAGGCGCTGTGACCTCGTTCCAGGTAAGATTATAGGATGTGATCTGTCCGTCCGCGCTTGAGACCTGCACATTTGCTCCGTTGCCGAGAAAAGGTACGCCGTTGACAAGCCGCTGATATTGGTTGGAATAATTTAAGGGACCATAGCCTAAAGGCAAAATCTCCTGATCATTGGGAACTAATTTTAACTCCCCGGCCCGCTGCCCCAATAAACGGTTCAAGAGCTTGTAGCCGCAGTCCTGAGCATCTTCCTTCGAAATCGCTGGAATCATTGAACTATTGCCGGATTCATCATTATTCCAATAATTCATGCTGACAATATCCCCGTTAACGGCGTTAACCTCGGCAGCGAACTCTCCCGCCCTTTCCGCCGTACCGCTCCAGCGTAAAGCCCAAACCTGCCTGTCATCATAAGTATTGTAACTTGAACTAAAGTCTGTATAGTCACTGGGTACTTCAAAATTGGTCTTAACGATTTGAATAGCCTTTTCCAAGTTTATTTGCGACTTAGCCAGAGCCCCAACTGCCGCCGTAGTAGCTTCACGAGCTAAAGCCATCGGCGCAACGGCCGGTACCAGTAAAACCGTAACAACGCACACGGCCAGGAAAGAACGCCAGGTTTTTTTCATTCTTATCTACCTTCCTCTCCTTATCCTCTTTTTATGATAATTCGAAATTAACCCTCCACATTCCTCCTCGTATAATAATAGTATTAAAACCATCGGTTAGCATAATTTCCAAAGTTCTTTCGCCCTACACTTCATAAGCATAAAATGACCTATTAAATGCTACTCTCCGTTCAACTATGTTCATCCCCCTCCCTGCCGGAATCAAAAAAATACACCTCCTGTTTAGCATCGTCGTAACCTACCAATGTCATATTGTGCTGACAGAATAGCCGCTTAATTCTTACCCTTAATCATTTCTGCCTTCCTCCACAAATCCTCAAAGAAGCCGACAAAGTCCGGGCCAAAGCGATGGACAACATTCATAAAAATCCTTGTAAGTATGGTCATCCATAAAAGAGCAATTACAATGCCCAAAATGCCGTTATTCATACTCATCCTCACTTTCCGCTCTCCGCCAGACACCAAGCGCGGGATCATACGTCCTTTTTTTAACGAAGATTCCACGCCTCCCAGACAGACAGCCCCTAACTTCATATAAAACTCTTTAGCCTGGGGGCTTGTAAATCACTCCGTTCCACATTGATCATCTCGACTAATCGTTCAAAATTCATGCGTGAGAAATAATCGGAAACATTAATTTGTTGGTTTTAAACGGGCAATAACCATCACTATGTACAAATAGAGTGGTATTTTCTTCACAATGTTTTTGACATATCAAGCCTTCTGTGTTCAAAGGCGTAAACCCCAGAAGTATTTCCTCTTCAGCCTCTGAAGAAATTTCGCCCAATACATCACGTAATTCAGCATCAGTTTCACCCCAAATATCGCAACACCTTATTTGCCCATCTTTGTTTTCGGCAATAATAACCACATCATATTTGGAGGAATAATATAAGTTCTCTTTCATAAGTCCCCTGCAATAAAATGACAATAAACCTTGATTTTCCGCCATATAAAATGCCGAGAATGGATTTCCTTGTTTATATTTTTCTAAAACAAGATGAATGTTTCCCTCATCGCTCGCCTGTAGCTTTTGGCCTTTTGTGCCATTGGGATTTATCCCAGATTGCTTATATTCATACTCGAAGGTTTTTGAAAAACCGAATTTAGGGTAAAAATCGAGAACCGAATCATTGGCAAATAAGTAAATGACATCACAGTTGCTTTTCCATTTCTCAATAATATACTCCATCAGCCAGCGGCTCAATCCTTTGCCACGAAAATCCAAATCAGTCATCACGGTCCCTAATTGAATGTAAAGTTTTCTGTGCCCCCGATGGTAAAACGGAATCTGATTCACTGAAACATTGGCACAGACCTTCCCATCCTGGGCAAGCACATGCGGTTCATACTCCCCACCGACACGCTCGAACGATAACCCAAACGTACCTTTGGACAGTTTATTAAAGCTTTCAAAGAGATTTCTGTCCATTCCTATTTGATTCGAAAAAACATATCCATTTCCACTTATCTCTACGGTGAAACCACTTCTCAATTTTTCCATGTTATGCCCCTTTAAACTAAAAAACTATCACTCATTCCGCTTGGCAAAGTGCACACCATTCTATGGAAATAGCATATCATATCCGCCTCAAAAAAATCATCTCTCCATAAGTATCTCCCGGCTTGACCTGACTCGTAAACATTTTTGGCCAGTAGAACTCAATTAATCTTGAAAATCAGACATGTGCTCACTCCATGAGCATATAATTCATCATTTCCGCCTTTTATGCGCCCTTCAACAGTAGCTAATTTTCTTCCGCTGTGGATAATCCTGGCCTCACAGAGCACCAATTTGCTTTCAGCAGTGACGGGTTTGATAAAGTTCACTTTAATCTCAACCGTGGAACAAGTTATATTCTGCGGAAGGGTTGTAAGCACCGCAGCAGTCATTGCGGTATCCATCAGCGTGGAAAGAATTCCTCCATGAACGGTGGCAAAAGGATTATAGTGGTGCTCTCCAGGATGAAGTTCAAATGCCGCAAAGCCATAGTCAACATCTTTGAGCTGATAACCGATCAGTTTTGCAGCCGGCGGCGGGCCGATTTTACCGTCCCTTATGCTTCTTAGGTAATCCAGTCCGGAAATGGCTGACACCGCATCTCTTTTGTTTATTTGAGGATCATCCCAGACGATGGTCCTTTTTCTTTCCCCGCCTCTTCCTGAGTCATACAGAGTATCCATCAAACACACCTGCCTCTTAACAGATTTTTCAGACTAAATCCTTGCTAAAACAAGCTGAACTGCCGCCGTGCGGTCATAAGGTGTCAGTGTAAACTGAAAATAGTATTTGTATCCCATCTCAATAAGTTTGAGATGACTGAGGATATTTTCAGCATCTTTTGTCCAAAGTACAAGGCAAATGTCTCGCATCAGGGAAAATGCCCAATATCATTTTATAATCAACTAACCATTGCCATAGGAATTGTCACAGGTGCTTTTTAAAAGCACCTCCACCAATTAACTGCTAGCTCTTTTTATAAACGTAACACCTTTACTCCAAACGTTGCCACATTTCGTCTGAAAATGTACCGCTTGCGACACTCGAAACCGTACCGGTCATGTGTACGTGTCCGTCAGTATTAATGTCTATGTCAATGACTCCACCATGCATATGTACCTTCACGTGATTATCAACTAAGCCTAGCTTATATGCAGCGCTTGCTGCCGCACAGCTACTACTGCCGGATGCCAAAGTATAACCTGCTCCCCGTTCCCAAATCTCAATTCTAATATTATTTCTATCAAGGACCTTTAGAAACTGCACATTTATCCTATTTGGGAACATAGGATGGTTCTCAATAACTGGCCCCAATTCTTTTGCTTGCTCCTCAGAAATTATATCCATGGGTAACACGCAGTGTGGGTTACCTATCGAGAGACACGTAATTCTGAACGAACCCTTTTCCAATTCTAAGACTTCATCAATAACCTCGCGGGATAGTCCTGCCACAGGGATGGATTCACTCAAAAATGTAACAGCCCCCATGTCAACCCTAATTAATTCACCTTTTCCGTCTAGTATGGTAACAAGTACCTCCCCTCCCAAGGTGTCCAAAGTGAAACTGCTCGTATTGATATAACCCTGATCAAAAAGATACCTTGAAAAGATCCGAATTCCGTTTCCGCTTTTCTCGGCTTCACTACCGTCAGGATTTAAAATTCTTAGCTTTATGCAGCCGCCATCAAGGATTGGTCCATACAAAATCCCGTCCGATCCTATTCCAAAATTCCGATGACAAATTAGTCGGATATTTTCCGTTGTTAGATTAAGCATGGTTTTATTAGGGTCGATAACTATATAGTCGTTACCTAACGCATGATATTTTACATAATCTACCTTCATCTATTAACCCTCCTCAATAGGCTACAATATCTTCTTTGTCATTGTGTGCACGTTATAGTTAACACCTGCATTAAAAGCGTTTTTTAAATTCACCAAACCTCCATGTGTATTATCTCCTCGAGTTTTTTTCTGGGACGTGCCTTAGAAATTTCATTTATATATAGAAAAAACATTAGACCCAGCATTGCTATATTATACCAGATATATACCTTTCCCCCTATCTCCTAATTGAAAACAACCAATAAAAATCCACAGTGTGTTACTAATTTATAATCCAATCAATTATTCCTTCTTTGAGGCACCTTCGAACTGAATATCCCAGTACTCTTTCGCTGTGACCGGGTCTTTTGATATATCCGCCTTTTTGAGTTCCGCGGACTTCAAACTTAATTCAGATAGTATTTTTGGGGTCTTATTTATAGCTTCTTCCTTTGTTGCCTTTGAAATGGTATCTGGCGGATTCTGTGATAAATTGTTTGTAGAATTACTGGGAGTTAGTTTGGGTGTTGTTTCAGCCTGAACGCCAAAAATGATGTTGATTCCGCTAATGTTCGTGAGTTCAAAACCATTAGTGAATTTCTTGACGGTATTGAACAATGACCAGAAGCTTTAAATCTACTCGTAAATTCGATAAGCAATTTAAACAACTAGACCGAAAGGCTTCCAAAGAAGCAGAAAAAGCTATTGAGTTATTCATCTCTGATCCCAGCCATCCTTCTTTACGCTATAAAAAAATTCAAGGGACGGATAACTTCTATGAAATCAGCGTTAATATGACGGTAAGAATTATCATCGAAGTTACTTCTGAAAGAAACGATGAGATTAATACGCTTTATATCATCGGAACTCATGATGAAGTTTTCCCACCCAAGTAGCCCAAGCGTCTATTTTGGCTGAAGACAAATTAAAAAGCTCTCAACCACAGCAAAAGGCAAAAAGCTTAACCAGTGTCCGGAAAAAAGTATCCCGAAAAAAGGTCTGCACCTCCTAACATCCCGTAGGTAGTTTAATCTTGGTTTAAGCAGGTTTCCTGGCTCAAGATCATCGTCTGCTCACGTCTTCCCGGAAATAAATCCAGTGACATATTTGTGAGAAAAACTCCCTCATACAGTGGCGGGCAGCGCGTCAGCTTCTACCGACTTCCCTTTTCAACTCTTTCCCTCGCCCCTTGTTGCCATGGATACTAGGCAACCAGTTGGGCTTTTCCTCAGTTGATATTAAAAGTTTATTATTTAAACCCGTCAAAACTGAGCATGCCTGCAACAATGGCAGTCACGGGAACAGCGATAACAAGACCAATACTTCCGGCCATAGACCGTAATATTTCGGAAGCAATGCTTTCGCTGTTGATAAGCTGATATAAAGAGATATTTTCTGCAGCTAATAGAAACAACAAATATAGGGAACCTTCGGCATAGGCTAAAATAAGTGTATTGGCCATCGTTCCGATAGTATCTTTTCCAACACTCATTCCAGCTTTAATTAACTGAAAAGGGCCTATACGAGAAGAGCTTTCTTCTAATTCATTGACAGCTGAGGCAATCGACATACTCACATCCATTACTGCTCCCAGGGAACCAATGATGATTCCGGCAAAGAGCAATCCCTGATAACTAAAATCTAAATCTTGTGGGAGGAATCCCAACAAATAAAATTCCTCATCCACGACCCCGGTGAGATGAGATAGGTCACCAATCAGCACAGATAGGTAGGCGGCTATGGACAGGCCACACAGAGTTCCGATAATGGCAGAAAAAGTTTTTTTGTTCCAGCCTCCGATAAGGAACAGCGTAAAAACAGTAATGATCACACAAGCAGATAGTAATATAAACGGGGTCATAACCTTGCAAAATAAGAGGGAAGAGCACTTTAATAATCAAAACATATGTCAAAAGGAGAGAAAGAACAGCCCGAAGGCCTTTTGAACCTCCGATTAGTACTAGCAAACCGACAAAGCCCAGCAAAAGATAGATCATATATTTATCCCGGGCGATTTCGGTAATATTGACATCCTCGACCGATCCGGTTTTATCAAGAGTGAGAGAGACGAATACTTTATCGTTTTCCCTAAGAGTAATTCTGCAAAAAATACCAGTAGCATGAAAATCAGTAATAAATTTTTGATTTCAGAAATTCCCTTCTAACATTTTCAATTCAATGGATTGGGCATTGTTTTCATGGGAAGGCTGTTACAGGTTAATGTCCGTGACTCTTGCACGCATCATCTTTTCAGCTTTATCGGTGGGCGTTGCAGAAGCTTCGCTGGCGGCCAGAGTGATACCGGATTGAAAAATAAAGATATTGCCAATCAATAACAGGAGAAGAATTGTATATCTAAAAAGGAGTTTCATCGACTTTATTCCTCCTTTAGAAAAACTTAATCCCTGATAGTTATGAATGTATTTAGAAATATATTCCAGTAATATAGTTTGTGTTTACTTTCTTGAAAACAACACCTTCACAAGCCCTATCGGTCCCGAGCTGGAAAGAAAAAAGTCATTGCAATGGCTAAATGCTACTGCAATGACTTTTTCGAGTACCCTTTACTTGTTAAGATCCGATGTTTGTAGAGGTAAGTTCCAACCGTCAAGGGCCTTGGCTGAAGTCTACAAAGATCGTCCAATGAAAATAGCAAACTGTTATAGATATAGTTCCTCGGAATAAAAGGCCATGGGGTTGGGATACTAACTGTCATGAGTACTTTTGATCAGGAAAGGAGAGGTTTTTATTGGATACGAATAACTCCACGGATACCGGCAAGAAAAAGATGGACCAGCTTACTCCCTATCTGGAGAATGATATGGGGCAGAAAGCAACCACCGACAACGGAGTAAAGATCTCCAATACCGATGATTCTCTGAAGCTGGGTGAACGAGGGCCTACATTGCTGGAGGACTTCCATTTCCGCGAGAAGATTACCCATTTCGATCATGAGCGTATCCCTGAACGGGTTGTCCATGCCCGGGGGTTTGGCGCTCATGGTTTTTTCCAGCTCTACGAATCCATGTCCGAGTACACGAAGGCTAAATTTCTGCAGGACCCCAATCTGACAACACCGGTGTTTGTGCGGTTTTCAACGGTCGTCGGCTCACGGGGATCGGCTGATACCGTGCGCGATGTGCGCGGCTTTGCTACTAAGTTTTACACCGAAGACGGGAATCTTGATATTGTGGGCAATAACATCCCGGTCTTCTTCATTCAGGATGCCATCAAATTCCCTGACATAGTTCATGCGATTAAGCCTGAACCCCATAATGAAGTGCCCCAGGCAACCAGTGCCCACGATACCTTCTGGGATTTCGTGATCAACACACCGGAAACAGCCCATATGGTCATGTGGCTCATGTCGGACCGTGCTATTCCCCGGAGCTTCCGCATGATGGAGGGATTTGGGGTTAATACCTTCCGGTTTATCAATGCTCAGGGCCAGGCACGGTTTGTAAAATTCCACTGGAAGCCGCTGTTGGGTGTCCATTCCCTCCTGCGTGACGAAGCGCAACGACTCTCGGGCAAGGACCCGGATTTCCATCGCCGCGACCTGTGGGACGCCATTGAACAGGGCAATTACCCCGAATATGAGCTGGGGGTACAGATCATTGAAGAAAGCCAGGAATTCAGTTTTGACTTTGATATTCTCGATCCAACCAAAGTCTGGCCTGAGGAATTGATTCCGGTTAAAATCATTGGTAAGATGACCCTTAACAAAAATGTGGATAATTTCTTTGCTGAGACGGAGCAGGTGGCTTTCTGCCCAGCCAACATTGTTCCCGGCATTGATTTCAGTAATGACCCGCTTTTGCAGGGACGCTTATTTTCCTACGAAGATACGCAGCTGAGCCGTTTAGGCGGACCCAATTTCCGGCAGATTCCCATTAACCGTCCCGTCGTACCGGTGCATAATGACCAGCGCGACGGCGGCCATCAGATGAGAATCCATCAGGGCAATATCAGTTATTTTCCCAATATGCTGGCGCAAAATTCCCCTTCTCCGGCTGACGAGGCTGAAGGCGGCTTTGTTCATTATGCCGAACGGGTTGACGCTCATAAGGTGCGTGCCCGCAGTCAGAGCTTTCGGGATCATTTCCGGCAGGCCACTTTGTTCTGGAACAGTATGTCTCCAACGGAAAAAGCCCATATTGTCGACGCCTTTCACTATGAGGCCGGCAGTGTCAAAAATAAAAAGGTTAAACAGGCTGTAGCAGACATGTTTGCCCATGTCGCCCCCGAGCTGGGAGAACAGATTGCCGTGGGCATCGGTGTGAATAGGCCTCCGTCGGTGCCGGCCAACGATATGAAAGCCTCTTCAGCTGCACTCAGCCAGGAAAATACCATGAAATCGGCCAGAACCAGAAAAGTCGCTGTGCTGGTGGAAAACGGCTTCTGCCCGCTGGCGGTTAATACCATGCTCAATGAGCTGAAAGCAGCCGGTGCGGTTGCCGAGACTGTCAGCAGCAGCCTGGCACCCATTACCGGCAAGGATGGTACCATGTTGGAGCCGGATAAATCCTTTGTAACCTCCAGCTCCCTGGTCTATGACGCAGTTTTTATTCCCGGCGGAGCCAATCATGCCGACGCCATTTCCCAAAATATTGATGTCAGGTTGTTTATTAACGAAGCCTTGCGCCATATGAAGACCGTTGGCGCTGCGGACGAGGCGGCAGAGCTGCTTTTGATGACAGATGCGGCGGGGTTGATTTCCAACTTTACTGGCTCTGAGGGTACACCCTGGGTTAATCAGGGAGTCGCACTGATTCAGGGAGCGGACAATCTTCAGCCGTATTGTGCGGAATTTATAAACCAGCTGTCCAGGCACAGGCATTGGGGCAGACTTATTGATTACCCTATCACATCCGCGTCAGAAACCCTCAATCCCGCGGTATTCGCCAAACCGCCCGACAATATGCAAGGGTATCAAGGCAGGACGCATTAGGAAAGGATAAAGGTCCGGGGACAGGGAGGTATGTTCCCGGACCTTGCAAAAACAGACTTAGAATACCCTCTTCCATGATTTTACTATTCTCCGGTTTTCTACAAAACCCTTTATTTTTAGTTCTTTGAACCATCTCAAGACTTAATTTTTTCAAGCAGAAATACTCTCATAACCATAAATATTGCCCTGCTTCAAATCAGGTAGCAAAGCAAACTCATTTAAGAACCCCGGTTTTATCAAACTGGGCTGCCACCAGATTTTTATAGAAGCCCTCTTCTTGAATCAGCATCTCATGAGTTCCTACTGCATAACCGGCCTTTATTAATAACCACCGGTTTGTCCGCCGCCATAATAGTGGATAAGCGATAGGCCACCACCAGGGTCGTCCGGTTTTTCGACTGTTCCTTCAGGGCCCATGGGCAAAAGCCAGCTTTTGCCGCACGTAAACTAGGCCACAATCCCGTCTCTACTTCTATCTAATTCAGCTTTTTTCCATTGGATATTAATGGTATAATGTGGCTAAGTATAGGAAGGAAGTGCTTTTTTTATGGCAGAAACGATAAGCAAAACGGATATAGTCTATAGATACAAGCACTACCTAACTTGGCAAGAAGATCAGCGGTGGGAGATTATTGATGGTGTAGCCTTGAGTATGACTCCTGCTCCTTCGCGCATCCATCAAAAGATCCTAGTAGAACTACTAACTATCTTTCACAATCACCTAAGGGGCAAGACCTGTGAAGTATATGCTGCTCCTTTTGACGTGAGGTTGCCTCTTGCCAATGAAAGAGATGAAGAAACTTCGAATGTAGTCCAACCAGATATCATTGTTGTATGCGACCCTTCCAAACTTGATGAAAAGGGATGCAATGGAAGCCCAGACCTTGTGATTGAAATCATCTCTCCCTCTACTTTGAGAAGAGACCTTAAGGAGAAATTCTACCTATATGAAAAAGCAGGTGTCTTAGAATACTGGATCGTCTATCCGGAAAACGAAACTATTGTGATACACAAACTGGTTGACCACAAGTATGGACGCCCTGAAGTCTATTCCACAGAGGATCGAATAACGACTGGCATCTTTGACTCTCTAACAATTAATTTAAGTGAGATATTTGTATGCCAACTCCCCTTTCGAGAATAACAGTAACCATTGAAACTTCCTGATTAATAATCTCCTAAATCTGTTAAGCGATTGGGGGATATGGCCACGTGATTCTTGCTTCGTAATATTTGAATACAGTAAGACCAAATATGAAGTTGCCAAAGAGTTTTTTCTCGTTTTTCGCTGTAGTAAGTTGCCTCCTCCGTAAGATAGGGCTTCAAGTTACGGAAGTCCAAGTAATAAACTCGATTATTTTCTATGCGAAAGGCAAGAATCGAATGGTCAGCATTGTTCAATATGGACACTTGAACCGTCGTTAGCTCAATACGCCCACACCTTCTGGAATTTAACTTAGCCTGTGGCGTACAAACAGCCACAGTACTTCCATCGTTTAATATGCCGTTAAACAGTATCTGTCGCCTTGGAACTTGGTAAAGGTCAGTTTTCAAATAGTCTTCTAATTCTTTTACGACCCTTTCTTTTAGTGGAATACTCATTATAACCACCCCCAATATCCTATCTATAATTGCACCTACGCTCGCTGACTCACAGCCTCTCCCTATCTTCCCATGCAGCCTCAGTCAAAAATGCAGATGTATTTGAAAACCTTACTCAAAGCATATGTGTTCAACCCCTCATCTGTGACAAACTAAAAAAGAGCCTTTTTACGGCTCTTTTCCACTATCACGAGACCGGCCTACATGATGATTGTCATGCCTCAGATTTCTTAAGTTCTCTCGCCCATCTTCAGAAGAATAAGAATATGAATAAGAGATGAAGGTAGACTTCATCGCCGCCGGATCAAGTCTGCCCAGTTAGCCGGAGGCTTCCGGCAGAGAAGTGTCCCTCTTCAAAATGTCCTGCTTATTTAAATAAATCCGGATAGAACCCTTTAGCCAATAGCTCCTCATGATCCCAAGAAAATAAGTGAGATTGCAAGCCGTAAAATTAAAAAACCTGCGCTCGATGGCGACGGAAGGTTGACCTTACTAACCAACGGAAAATATACGCTAAAAAATAACCGCCTACCGATAAAATCACAATCGAAGCACCAGAGGCAATATTCATCTCATAGGAAATCCAAAGCCCTGTAAGGCAAAAAACATTGCCAAGAATAGTAATCATCGGTATGTTCTGGTCACTGGGAATGGCCCTGGGTATTCTTTTTATTGCCCTGATGCCCGGCTACCCACCGGATCTGACTTCATATCTTTTCGGCAATATTTTATCCGTGACAAGAGCGGATCTCTATTTGATGATCGGCTTAACTCTTACGGTGCTGCTGGTAATAATCATTTTGTTTAACGACTGGAAAGCCTTTCTTTTTGATGAAGAGTTTGCTTCAATAATCGGCCTCAAAACCGCTTTGTTAGATTATCTTCTTTTGGTTCTGATAGCAATGACGGTGGTGGTTCTGATCCGGGTGGCGAGCATCATCCTGGTGCTGGCTTTGCTGACAGCACCGGCGGCCCTGGCAGGGATGCTTTCTTCAATACTTAGAGACCGCATGATTTATGCAGTGAAGCTTTTTGGGGAAGCACGGTTACTGCAACTGTAGTTTTTATGTCCGATGCTTCTGTTTTCTCGGGTCTGCTGCACCCTGTCATAAAGAGAAAGCAGCACATGAGCGTCACCAGGATAATCATTACTCTTTTCATTTCCCATTTTCCTCCACTTCATCAGATAATATAAGTTAGATGCAAATGCATTGCACTTGCATCTAACTTATATATTTTTTTAATGAGCATATGTCAATATCGAATATTAGAACTTTCAGAAATAATCTAATCCAAACTAAAAAAGGAACCCAAGAGGTCTTTTAATGTTAAAAAAGCATTGGTAATGCTGTCCAGATCATTCAAGACCATGGGTATGCAGCTTCATCTGAACTGGAGTCAGAGTTTTACTCAACAGATTGTTAAAAAGGATCGTCAAGACTGGAATCTAATAGGGAGTAACATACCCTTTCACTTCTTCTGCAGGGGTAATTTTCGTCACGGAAATCTGCGGGTCATCGTATGCCACATTGTTGTAAATATGCTTTCCAATAAACAGGGTACCTTCAACCGTAACCCATGAATCCGTTTTCAGCTCGGCAGCCTTAGCATAGTTGCAGAGCAATCCGGCAGGTATCAAATCTGCAGCGCAGCAGGACATCATTAGACGGGCGGACACGAATTCATCTGCTTGGAGCATTTCAGAGTCTTTGAAAACAAATCCCGTGATTAGGACCGTGTACCCTTTATATCGTTCCATATTCCCATACAGTTCGGAAATCCACACGCCGAAATCCTCATTGGCTATGGTGATTTTCTTCTTCTTGACATCCAGACCGGGCAGGTCCGTTGAATATTGCTCTTCCGACACATGGGTTTGTGGATCGGGAACAGGGGGGACTATAGAATCAGCTGTATTATTATTAGGCAGCGGCGTAAGGACTGACGGAAAATCCTCTGCGACAACGGAATTATCTGCGGCTGGGTCAGCTGGGTCAGGACTGTTCTCCGGAGGAACAGCGGTTAGAAGACCGGTTGCGGCCTTAAAGCCGGAAAAAGCATTTCCACCGATATACTTGCCGGAAAGATCGGCAGCACTGAGAGGGGTATGGGGAAGCAATAGCAATAAAATAGGAATTACCAAGACCAGGCAATGAGCAGAGCGTATTTTGTACTGCGGGCGAAAAAGCCTGCCCAGCCCCGCACAAGCCCAGATTCCCATGACAATTGCCGTGAAATAGAGATAGGGCTCCATTCTGGGCGTGACGTAAAAAAGGTAATTCCCGCTGCGCACCAAAAAGAACATCAATCCCCCAAAGGCGGAATAGCAGAGGAACTCTAAGAAAATTTGCGGATTGAAGGCCCTGGCCTGCATGTTACATTCCTCCCCGGCTGTAAAATAGAAAGACTAAGGCAAAACATACGATAAACCCCGTCAATACTAGTTTGGCGATAAAACCCTTGGTAAACCCGGAGGAAAGCATCATCACATTTTTAATGTCCATCATCGGCCCGAACACCAAGAAGCCCATGATCCCACCCATGGGGAACTGGTTGGCAAAGCTGCGCGCCACAATCGCGTCGGAGGACGAACATAGGGAGAGGACAAAGGCCATAGCCATCATAATTACCATGGAAATCGCCAAGCCTGAGCCACTCTGGGCAGTGGTGAATAGCCCTGTTCCCAGGGTTTGAACTACGGAGGAGATAAAGATTCCAATCACCAAATATTTGCCGACGCTGAAAAATTCCCCTTGGGAATGGCGTATAAACAGACCGACTTTGCCCCTAAACGTAGTAATGGATTCGGCGTCCTCGTAGCAGCCGCAGCTGCACATCAGCTGGTCAAGAGTCCCTCCGGATAATACACGGCCTTTCCCTGCCCAGCTGCCAAGGATAAGTCCAATGCTGACAGCGGCTGCAATCCCCAGGCACACCCTGCTGATCACAATCGTCATATCCCCATTGAAAGCATAATAGGTCGATAGAATGACCACCGGATTGATCACCGGCGTCGCTGTCATAAAGGTAACGGCCACGGGAAGGGGAATACCCTTTCGAACCAAACTTCGAAAAATGGGGATGGAAGCACAGTCGCAAACCGGGAGGCAGAAGCCGGCCAAGATCGCAGCCACCATGCCCAGGCGGATAGATTTAGGAAACCTGCGTTCAATGGCGTTTTGAGGGACAAACACTTGAATCACGGAGGATAGCAGTACCCCGATCAGCAAGAAGGGAACCGCCTGCAACATTATTCCCAAAAACACGTTGATGATTGTATTGACCGGAATTTGCGCTATCTCCAGCAAGGGCTTGAGGACAAAGTGCAGGGCGACAATCAAGAGGACCGTCTGGAAGGCTATATCGACGGGGCGTCCTTTTTTCACGAAGAGCTGTTTGTATAAATCATTATAGGACTTCATTTCGATGACCTTAACACCGGGATTTATTCCCTTCAACAGGTGTCGAATTCTCTTAAACAACTTTGCTGAAGGCACATTACGTACAAGGGCGAAATCGCAGGTTGAAATCTGCTCGGGCAGGGCGCCTCCCGTCCTGCCCAGCAAATTTTCGATCTTCCCCCCGTCGGCTATGTGTATGACTTTTTGAATCTTGCACAGGTTGCGCAGTGAGGCATGCAAAAGCAAAGCCTGCAACTGGGAAAATGGAACGACACCGTTCCATTCAATCCATAGTTCGTCAAGCTCACGGCTTTGCAACAGGCTGCGGATTTTCTCCACGATTTGCGCCGGTTGCTGTTCCAGCATTTTTTTAGAGAAGGAGATGCAGGGGCAGTTGCCATACCGGCTTTGAAAGTCCTCTTCGCCGGTTTCAAACTGCATGACCATCATCCTGACATCCCGCCAGTCCCGCCTGTTCAGCAAATGATTTAGAAAGGTTGTTTTACCGGCATCCAGAAAGCCGGTCACAACATAAATGGGTATCGCCATACCCTTACTCTCCGCCAAAGAGACTGACCAACTCCTGTCGGTTTAAATTCCGGCCAATAAAGCACAGCATATCACCGCTAGAGGCAGATTTTGTGATCTTTAACTCTCCGGGGAGATATTGCAGATTCACACAGCCCCTTGTACTGCGCAGGATGCCTTTAGCACGAAGGATGGTCCCTTTTGCCCCCTGCTCCATCTTCGCAACCCGGGCCTGCAGATCCTCTATACTGAAGATCCCCTTGGTCCGTATGGTAACCGTGTCAAAGATATCTTCTGCCCCATGGTGATGATGACCGGAAGGGCAATGTTCCTGGTGAAGCTGTGCGCTATGATGCCTACAGCCGCACCCCTGCCCGTGGCGGGAGTGCACCCCCTGCTCATGATGCTTATGATGTTCATGCTCCGGATGCAAGATTTCAGCGGCAATGATACGACTCCACGGTTTGGCAATGATAGCCGCGTGTGGATTCAGCTCTTTCACCAGCTTATAGGCGAAGTCCACCTTGTCTGGAAACCTCTCGGTTCGACTTAACAGCACTAGATCCGC
Organism: Desulfosporosinus shakirovi; assembly: GCF_020595055.1. GTDB lineage: Bacteria > Bacillota > Desulfitobacteriia > Desulfitobacteriales > Desulfitobacteriaceae > Desulfosporosinus > Desulfosporosinus shakirovi. The sequence goes on from NZ_JAJDOO010000019.1 coordinate 76,642, forward strand.
ATGTTTGATTTGATCTTCAAAAAACTCGCCGAAGTTATCAAGATACATTTGGCAGCGCTTCACATCGGCGACTGTAATTTTGCCCTTAACCGTTGCCAGGGGCTTAATGCGAGGATCCGAGCATGCCTTTATAATGTCCGACAGTTTACCGACGCCGGAAGGTTCAATCATGATTTTGTCAGGGTGGAATCGATCCAAAAGCTCTTGGAGGGCTTTTACAAAATCCCCCGCCAGGCTGCAGCAAATGCACCCGGCATTGATTTCTTTTACTTCAACCCCAGTGGATTTGAGCAGTGCGGCATCGACACTGATCTCACCGAAATCATTTTCGATGAGGACCACCTTCTCATTCCGGAAGGCCTCTTTGAGCAGTTTCTGGATCAGGGTGGTTTTTCCCGCTCCTAAGAAACCTGAGATGACGTATATTTCTGCAGCCATTGGCATCCCCCTTTAATAAGCAAATAGGTTTGTACACTAAGTATGTTTATGCACACCAAACAAGCATATGATAGGGGAGCGCCATTATTTTTTTCATATAGAAGATATAGAAGAACATTTCCTGCACTAGCCATATGCTTCAAGGCAATGCCTAGGGCGGCGGCAATACTGCGGGAGCACGGCAGGACGATGATCATTCTATTGACCTGCGAGAGCGGTGAGCTGTTCCAGCGCTGCTTTCATCAGTACTTCAATGCGCTTGTGACACTGCATATTCTCAGCGGAAGTGTACGCCAAAACACCACCCTACCGGACGACTTCCCCATCAATCACATTTCAGGAAGCTTCGTCAACATGGTGAGGTGGTGGTTAAAGAACGATATGAAGCAGTCACCGGAGGAAATTGCGGAATACTTTGCGACGGTGATACAGCCGGTTGTGTAAGAATGACCGTACTTGTTTGGTATATCTGGCGATGAAGCGTCTCGCACTTGTAGTCAAAAACAATACAGAAATTCTCCCTATCGAAGAGGTCAACATTATGCTTATCCCCCAGAATAACTCTTGATGCTTATCCCCCAGAATAACTCTTGACGAAAGCGGTTCTTGCTCATCGAGCCTGACAGGTCATGAGGTGTCAGCAAGTGCCAACGAATTCGGCATCCTTTGTATTTGTACATAAAAATATGAGGTTTAAAATTCCCATTATTGCTAATTACTGTTGGCATCTTGAACTGCCGATTATTAGCCTAACCGGTATATGGATAGCACTAAACCGCTGGCGCGGTGGTTTCCAAAGTGAGTGTTTTGCTACTTAACCGAATATAGCTGTAGACTATTACTCCCTTACACATCTCCTGTAGAATATTAGATATTTATTCTTACAAGGAGATGTGTTGTTTTATCACATTTCAACCCTATAGCAATAAGGGGTTAAAGAGAACTTATCGGCTTACATAAAACACATTAAGTTTAGCTATGTAAAAGCCTATGCTATATGTGAAAAAGTGAGTAAGGTATGCCCACAAATCTACTTTAGTAAATTTATACGCTCATTAATGAAGTTAGCTACTTCTTGGGGTGTATGGCTCCTCCCATCTATATAACCATCAGTACTGAAAACTCCATTAACTATCCCATCATCTAATTTAATAAACATAATCTTGTCATCTTCTTTATCTTTTATCATTTCTCTGATTGCTCTAAATTCAACCCCACACCATTGTTTTTCTTGATACTTTTCACATAAAAAGACTACTACTAATTTGGACCGATTTCTATATAAATCTTGCAGAAGAGTATCTATAGATGGTCTAGCAAGCTGAGACTTATAGTTATTATCGTAAAATATCTGGTTTGTATCTATTAGTTTTTCAAGTGCTAAGACTGTTGTCTTAACATATTCCCTGGATTCTCCTGCAAATGTAAAAGAGACATCAAAATTATGATATGTAATGTTTACTGGTTTACGAAAATCTACGAAATGCTTTTGAATATCAACCCCCAAGGCCTTGTAATAAATTTTCTAATTCCACATCCTTAATAGCCCAATGTGTTCTATTAAGTTCCCACTCCGTTATATCTAACTCAAATCTATACTCATTCATATCTTGGTACGAGAGAAATTTATCCATCACAGTCTTTTCAAAGGTAATTTTCACCCCATCCTGTCTTACAATAATATCTGTGATATAACCAAAATACGGATCTTTATCAATACGGTTCTCGTACGCAAAAATACATGGAAATGTTTTAAGTTCATTGATTTCCTCATTTCCAAAACTACCGTATTTATCTGCGATTTCCCTTGAGGTATATTGGGTAACTTTTATACATCGATCTCGATCAATTTTATATGAATTACCTTCCCAAGCCTCATCATAACCAGAAATTAAAAGATTGTACAGCATATACTACTCCTCCTTGGAAGTTAGGTTGCCTTAAAATAATTCACCTTTGTTATCGTACCCAGTGGGCTTGTTCTGGCAAAGGGTTCACTTGGACTAATTGTCAGTGGGTCTTTCCTTTCTAGTAAACCATATTTTGATAATAAGCTAGAATGCTTCTCGTTGACAAGATATTTGCTAAATATTAGATGTTAAATGCTTATCTTTTTTCATTGAACGACGTTGATAGAATAGATTGGGGGCGGGTGATCCGAAGATCCTTCGCCAGTATCAATAATGAAGTCAACTTTACCTGTCTCATTAAAAGTAAAGTATGGGACATTTAGATAGTATGTTCCGTAGATCCCTACTGGCTCATCTTTATAAAAACCATTTGTGTAAATTGAAAATGGCTTACCGGTTGATTCAACGAAGGTAACGGTTGAACCTACTTTCACTGTTAAGGTTTTATCTGTGTCAGGGATTACAATCCCACCCTTTGCGGCGAAGGAAAGTTTGGTACTATTACTCTTTTCTTCGCCCACTTGAATCGGGGTCTTAACTGAATCAGTAAACACATTACTACTATTTAGACTTATCTGGTGAGTGCCACCATCCGTAATCGCTACGATGTTATCGTCCTTGACGCTTATATTTAGACCAGAGACATAGTCAGTTTTATGTAACGTAACCTTCCCAGCCTTAGTAATTTGGAAAACGGTAAGAATATCCTGCGGCCAGTTATGCACCCCGACGGCCACTAAAGCGGAATCATCGTTTATTATTTTATTGATACCTGTGCCAAACATATTTTCTATATTTACCATTGTCTCTATCGCTTGAGGTAATCTCCATATCGTCTGCCAGCTACCCGAATTGGTATCGTTACTAAGAACAAAGAATTGAACATTACATTAGGATTATTAACTTCATTTATTGTTGCAACCGCGCAGACAACGGCATATGTCTCGCCAGTGCTGAAGTGAATTAATGAAGTTTTTGCTATGACCCCATACTGTGCAATCGCTTTTTCTAAAGTCTCGCTATCTGGTAAAGATGCCGATATGGTGGTTTTCTGGTTACTAAAAGCGATGTAGAAGACGCTACCAAACAAGGCAATCATGAGCACAAATATTAATATCTTATAAACGATTTTCAAAAATTAGTGCCTCCTCATAATACAGTTGTAGGCAAACCCAATGTGAAATTCCTGTTTGACACTATATATTCATAGATTCCCCAATACTTAAATACATTTCACAGTTACAAGTCTTATAAAATCTTAAAATGCATACTCAATAATCGCCTTGCCTAAATCATTTATCTTATAATCAGTATTCGGATTATAATCTACTTCATTAAAAGTCCACCATCAAAAGATGCTAATGAAACTAACCCACCATTTGCTAAACCTAAGGACTCTAAACCAGTTATTACCTCTTTGTCGCTATTATTCTTCAAAAATTTTAAGTCTTCAATAAAGCATTTTTCAATTATGAATGCTAATCTTTGAAACGATACATAATTGACTTCATTATTCATATATCTTTTAAATAAATTAGCTATTAATTTGGGTTTTTCTATATCATCTAACCTATCTAAGATGAAAATCAGCTTTTCTCCAAGCTGAGAGGTGTTAGTATGTTTTGACAAGAGTTCTTGTCTTTCATCTAAAGAAGTATCTTCCAATGAACATAGAAACAAAAGAATTTTTCTAACAAAATATATATCTCTTATACTATTACCAGCTTTAAAAATCGAACTAAGTGTCCCAATGATTGGTATCTCCTTTAAAACACCATCTTCTAGCAAATTATCTATTACAACTTCCGCAAGTTCTTTCGCTTGACTAAACAACTCTCCCAAGATTTGTAATTTCATATACGATACCGTTGATCCCGCAATACCCAAACGCCTCTCCCGGTTACCCCTATAAGTAGAGTGCCTTTAGATGCAGCTCTGTTCAATATCGTGTTATACTTTTCTAAGTAATTGGTTCCAGAGAAGCATTCCTATTCTCTTTTGCTAGATTCTTCATTATTCTCTGTAATCCTTCAAAGATACAGAATATTCCTTCTGATTGTAATGACTTTCTGGGTGACTCTTAATGGGCACTCTTAACTTTAGCAAAGAGATGACAAGGAACCTGCGTTTGAGCAGGTTCTTTGTTTAAAGGTTAGTTTCATTCTGTTTTGAATTGGGGTTATGTGAGTATGATGATTTGCTACTGCTACAACCGATCATCTTTAATAGGTGAATATTTCGGGTTGCAAAGCCATCGTGTTGCTGGCTGAACCACTAGCTGGTCGGTTGTTCAGGAATGTGACATTTGTTTATTCGCGATATATTGAAGGCAAAGTAAGCCCTTAACAAGGTGTGTGCAATTGTTAGGAATTAAGCCATACTTAAGCTCAAGAGTTTTCTCTCTAATCTCATCTTTCACTCTCCTCCGACGGTAATACAAATTCCCACAGCTACCATGTCAAACTATTAATTCTCTTTTCTAAAAGCGTTTCTAAAATGTTGTTGATCATTTAACCTGATCAATACAGGGTTTTCACATGCAGATGCTTTTCCAAAGAAAACAGCATGTCTTTCTTGAAGTGATGATAAGAGGCAGGAATAGTCACTACCAATATAATTTGACAAAAAGTCTTTACCCGTATCATCAAACGTCCTCATCGCAAAAACCGTATTACACTGATTCAATATTGTTTTTGTAACATTAGCAGTTCTCTGTGTTATTAATAGACATCCGAGGCCATATTTCCTTCCTTGAAGTATGGCTCTAGCACTTCCATTTGTAGCAGATTTATCACCATCAGCTACAACTGAGTTCCATTCAGGTACCAATGAATGAGCTTCTTCATATACTAAGCAAATTCTTGCGTTATCCGTCATCCCCTGTTTTTGAGCTAATTCCAAAGCAGCTTCAGAAATAATCTGAGTTATTTCCGGAGGAGTTAATGACGCCATAGAAGCAATGCCGTTAAATGGTTTGCTGTCTTGACGCCAGACTTCAAATTTTGAAGGATTGTATATTTTTAACATACTCGTTGTTTCCGGATTAAGGAATAACTCCATTTGTTGTTTGATCTCAACTTTAAACTGATTTATACTTCCCCCTTCCTCAACATTCCTTTCGGCACTAGATTTTCCATCAGTCCCTATTTTGAGGAGTTTTGCTTCATTTACCTTTTCTGTTTCTTCGTCATAAAAGTCTATTAATTCCTTGGCATATTGATTTGTTAGGTCAATACAAATAACCTTAATTCCATTAGCTATCATTCTCTCAACAAGTTCTATTGAAAGCATAGACTTACCCACCCCAAGAATTCCTAGTATAGCGGTATTATGGGTGACCAAGTGGTTTACATCTTTTATCCTAACAGTATAATTAGTACCTGGAAAATGTCCTACAGCGCTTTCTTCAGGAGTATAGCAATCTATACACTTAAGGAAAACAGGAGAATATATTCTTGGAAACCATTTTGTATGGACAAATTTTTTCTCTGTTTCATCCCAAGACCCTATTTTACGTGCTTTCGCTTTTGCATACCCATATGTATTTTTTTGATATACAATTTCTTCCTTAGTTAATCCATCAATTACTTGATAAAGTACTGGAGTCGCTTTGATTCTTACTTCAACCAGTCTACCTTCTTCAAGGTCCTTTTCTTGGATAACTTCGAAGAATAAGTTTTCAAGGGAGGTTTCTGTTGCTACAATCCCAACTAAATTCTTAAAATCATCTAATTCAGGAATTATTTCAATATTTTTATCGTCAAACAAGGCTTTAAAAGATACTACTGCTTGATCTGGTATTAACTTGATCTTTTGAATAGCCTCATTAGAAATTTGAATTTTTTTATCTAAAATCAATGCTCGAACTAATAATGATTCATCCCTACCTACCTCATCTAACGGAATTACAACATTAATAGTTTTTCTGTCTTGAAAGGCTACTGGTTCTCCAATCAATAGTGATTCATTTTCTTTTTGGCGTATTAGCACAATCCCCGGCATTTGATATGCAGCAATTTCGCCTAATATATTAAAATCCCCAGTCGTTGTTTTCCAAATTTCATAAATTTTATTAAATAGTCCAATGAGTAACTCATCCGGTTTTATAAGTACCGTGATAGCCCATGCTATCGTAATTAGAAACATTTCTATTGGTTCAGTTCTATGAAATACGATTAATGCAAATCCAATAATGACGCTAAATATTACAGTCTGATTACCAAATGCATCAGATAATATTCTAAATGTATTAGCAAATTTGATCATATTTATATCAGTAGAATCCTTGGTTAGAATTGTAATAAATGAAAATACTATTACTACTAAAAAGAAGAACAATGAAAAATTAAAAGCTATTCTTTCAATCCACTGCCAGGAGACTGAGTTACTAACAGAATATAGTGCAATTATTGAAACTACAGAATATGAAATAGCATCAACCGGCTTTGTATAAAAAGGAGTTACTAATAAATTGCCTAGAAGAACACTTGCAAGTCCAGAATAAAACCAAAGACCCTTTTCCCCGCTCATCGGCAATATTTGGCCAAAAGCTAAATAATTTATGAGTAAAAGAAAACCCACATATATCAACATAATAAACAAACGAGTTCTTTGTTTTACAACAACTTTCATATCCAATCTCCTCGTATTATTGTTAGTCGTTATATCTTAAAACAATGCACTTTCCGCCGCAGGACGCGGCGGTCTTTTGCGCGCGATTTTATATAAGGATGGGATTACCGACATGTGTCGTATATCCTCCACTTTCATAGGGTTTATCCGACACATGTCAGTGATACTTCCTAAGGATTAATGCCATATTATTATGACTATTTAAATAAATTCATCGATAATCTTCTGATTTTCAACGTCGCATTACACCTTCACCAAATCTCTTTGCCAAACAGTTTTTTGCTGATTAGGGCTTTCACTGCCAGGATCTGTCGATCTGGGAAGGAAGAATCCGGTTACTCTTTAATTTGATATTCTAAAAAAGGGACCCTTTGCTGTAAAAGGCTCAATATATTCTCTATATCAATTCTTCATTGTTAGGTGCCATGCGGCCACCACTTCATAAAACGATCACTAAGTTTGATCAAATCGGTACGGCGATCTGGGGCAACCGCCCTGCCCTAACCATGTAACAGAGCATTTCAGCGGGCTGTAAAAATGCGAGCTCAGCGATACGGTTTTTCATTTTCCGTAAGCCCGACCAGGTAGTCAATGCTTGTTTTATAAAACTGTGCGAGTTTAACCATGATATGCAGCGGGACATCACGCTCCCCCCGCTCATATTTGGAGTATAAGGATTGATCGCAACTGAGGTATTCCGCGACTTTTTGTTGGGTTAGATCATGATCTTCACGAACGTCACGAATTTTTAATCGCATTATTATCACCAACGCCAGTATATCTTAGGACGATAAGTCCTATTGACATATTGGACTATTTGTCCTAAAATTATTCATCAAAAGCTTTGTTTTAAATATTTGGAGGGAGATGCGTTTTGCTAACTATCGGAATTTGCGATGACAGGCCGTTGTCTCGCCGGTTATTGGAGGCCTTCATTCATTTATATGAAGAAGAAAAGGACCTTTTATTTGATATTCACCAATTTGGCAGTGGTGAAGAGCTACTCGAAGAAGTTAATCAGCGCGGTATGATTTTTAACCTTCTTTTTCTTGACAATAGCATGAAAAAGCTGACTGGTCTCGAAACCGCCAAACAAATTCGGCAGTCCGCTTCCATGTCAGTATGCAGTATCGTATTTGTGACATCGGCCGATGATCACGATCAATTCAAGCAAGTCCAGCCTTTACAAGTAGTATGCAAGCCAGGCACGAAAGAGATTATGGATGGAATTTTAGAAAGGGTAGTGGTGGGCGTAAGGCAAATTCGAGACCAGTGTCGATTTTGACCTGCCGGATCCCTCAAAAAAGCAGAACCCCGGTCAATTTGATCTTGAACCGGGTTTCTGCCGCCAAAAATATTTTCATTACCCATTACACTATATGCTTTGTCCGTAGAAATTGTTACCAACTTAAAATAATCCTTCTGTCCATGGGTGAAAGAGTGACCCACGCCAGCCTTGTGCCGGTCGGTAGGTTGGAAGTAACGGGACGAGCAGTTAATCCGTTTTAAGCACACGGGGTGAAATTGCTGACGGGTGATTTGCCGCCGCTTACTGATATTGTGCTTTTAACATGGCGGCAAAAATCCCTTGTTTTACTTGTAATTCCATCGGCGTGCCGGTTTCGGCGACAGCGCCGTCTTTGATCACCACAATTTTATCCGCGCCGGAAACGGTTCGCATGCGGTGGGCAATAATTAAAACAGTTTTGTTCTTGATCAGCTCGCTGAGGGCGCTTTGAATTTTACTTTCATTTTCCACATCCAGAGAGGCGGTAGCTTCGTCCAGCAGGATAACCGGGGCGTCTTTGAGGATGGCTCTGGCAATGGAAATCCGCTGTCTTTCGCCGCCGGATAAGCGTTATCATAAGTCATACCATTCTTTCCCTCGCCCCTAGTTGCCATGGATACTAAGCAACCAGTTGGGCTTTTCCTCATGCAACCACCCCAGAGTTACCCCCGACGCAGTTTCGGACGGGAATGTCCCTACTACTGGGGCATCAGACTGTAGTCTGCACTAATCATTCAAGAAGAAGCCGCTTCTTGTCGCACTCCAATTATTAGCCTAACTGGAATATGGATTAGCAGAAGTTAATCTTCAACACACTATCGATACCGAAAAGGATAACCGGTCTTCATAAAGTGCCTCTCTTCAACGCATCCTCATCGATCCGGCGTACCAAACTGTGGGTATATGCCCTGAAATACTTGTTCCAAAATCTGTCCGCATTGGGATTGAGGCTCTCGAAATCCACGCCGAGTCGGGTGTAGCCCTCTGATTTTAATATACTGATTGCATGGTTTATTAGACTCTGGAAAATACCTTTTCCCCGATATTGAGGCAAGCAAAAGGCTCCGCAAATACTTTGCATATCCGGCATACTAGTGATAAAATTTTCGCCCTCATCGCTCACTTTAAGAAAAGCAATTATTTCATCGTTGCTTTTCGCTGCGAAATAGCGGTCTTTACTTTCGTGCATTTCTTGCGCAAACTCATCCTCAGTCTTGGTATATCTGCGGATAAATGCCGGACTGGTAGCTATATGCTCATCAAGGAGAACATCCAGCGTACGGAGATAAAAACGTTTTTCCCCAATAAGTTCAGTATATTCTATATCCAAATTTGGCGAAACATTTAGTACGTCCATTGGGCGTATCGCGTCGACGCAGCGAAGCCCAAAGCCGTAACGGAAAAACTGCTCCTGAACTGTCTTATTGTCTGCATATAAACAAATCGCATGGCTAGACGCACCGGCCCTTGCCCATTTTTCCGCTGCAATTTGATACATCCGGGCATATATGGCCGCTCGGTTTTCTGTGATCGAACAGTTACCGTATATGGGAGAAAACACGCCTCGCGCCTTTGTGGAGCCAAAGGCGTTGTTAAAGGGGCTGTAACAGCAGAGAAAGCCAACCATCTTGTCCTGCTCAAATGCGGCGACACCAAGGCAATTACCGGCAAATCCCGATAGATCAGGGATGGTAATATCTTGAGGAAGAACGGTGACACGTGCCCATTCCTCTGCATAGCTAGCCTTTGCCAACAGGGTGGCTTGCTCGATATGCTCATGGATGAAATCTATTATTTGCATATGTTACGCCTCTTTTCTTTAGGATATACCACGCCTTATATAGCGAATGTGCAATAATCATTCAACTTCAATGCAATCATTATTATAATTTTTTTTACGTTTCAACATCCGATTATAGACATTTGTTGTCTTCTGCAAATTAAGTCAATACTACTTGCAAGGAGATGATTAGCAAATGCAATCCAATAAAACTTGTCCACTTGTTGAACAGTACCTAGGATATCTTGCCGTTATAAAAGGCAGATCAGAAAACACAGTTAAAGAATACCGAACCGATTTACTTATGTTTTTCAGCTTTGTAATGGCATCCCAATATTTTTCTTTTTGTACTTTTTATAGCTCATTGATAGAATCTAACAGGGCATTCAAACTAATTACTTTACTGCCTTTACTTTCATAATAATTCAGCATTTCGTTAATTTTCTTTTTATCATAACTAGTAATGCAATCTGATAAGACATTAACTCTGTAATTTGCTTTACGTAAGTTGTAACAGGTTGATTTAACACAAGCAACAGCATCTGCTCCTACTATGTAGAAATCACATATTTCATTTTTATTGATAAAGTCTGTGAACTCCTCACTACTTAACGCGTTTCCTTTGTATTTTGTAAAAACATTTTCTGATGCTATTTTTAAGTCTGAGGCTAATTCAGAGCCGCGCGTATTGGGTTTAAAAGTCCTCGTGCCGGCTGACAAATTTTCATGCCTTATATAAACAACATGAATATCATTATCAACTGCCCAATCTATTGATTTATTTATGTTGTTAATTATATCCTCGTAATTCTTTGTAATATCATTTTGAATATCTATTATCACTAAGGCTTTATTCTGCATAAGGTCTCCTCCTGATAGATTGATAGGTAAGTTTTTTTAATAAACTCATAAACAACTTCACCTCATATAACATATTATCACCACGAACACGACAACAGTATGTCATGTTTGGTATTTACAAAAAATATTTTTTGCTATTTCTGCAAATTCCGCACGAATTTTTAACGGAGATAGAATCTCTGCTTTATCTCCGAAACCTAAAACCCAACCGAGTATATATTCCTTATTTGTGTAATCCAGTGATAACAATAGTCCGTTTTCATTTTCCTCATAACAATTAAGCCCATATTCCTCGATAAGCCTAAACCGAACACTTTTATCAAAACGGATTTGGATATTATTCTGCTCATTCTGCTCGTTGAAAACATCACTGGCGTTCAGTATATCGTCAGGAACAGCACGCCTACTAAAATGTTCATTTGTAAGCACTAACTCCCACAGTCTGTTTAACTTAAAACGCCGAAAGTCTTTACGTTTTCGACACCAGCCAAATAGATACCATGCTTTCCAACGAAACTCAATGCAATAAGGTTCTATTTCTCGTCTTGTATTTCCCTTTTCATAGTAGTAGTCAAATGAAATCGTTCGGCTCTCCGAAATAGCTTGTTTTATTAAAGCAATTTTCTCCGATAAAGTGTCTTTATAATAACTGGAAAGGTCAATAACGATACTATCAGCAAGCGAAACAACAACGTTTCCTTGTGTGAGTTTTCCCATCAGATTTTCAAGATTTGATTGTTTCGATACAGAATCTAAACCTTTCAATGCGGCGATAAGATTTTGTAATTCGTCAGTGGTTAAAACACCGTGATTGATTTTATAGCCGTCCATAATGGCAATGCCGCCATCGCCACCTCTTGTTGCAACAATTGGTATTCCCGCCATATTTAATGTATCTATATCTCGCAATATTGTTCGGCGGGATACTTCAAAATGCTTTGCCAGTTTTGGCGCGGTTGTTTTTTTATTTTGGAGCAGTAGCGTTAAAATACCGATTAAACGGTCAAGTTTCATTTTTACATCACCATAATGATCATAACACAAGAATACGACAACGGTATGTCATATTCGCTAATTCTCAATAATCGCCGTTCCGACTATCAAGCCTGTCAATGGACGAGTAGTATTTTTTCGCAAAAAGCGCGAAAAAATCTCCACTCTTGAACCATTGACAGGCTTGATTTTTGCCGTGGCATTTCGCCAAGGCTCCTTAAGAGGAAATGGCCTGACGTATTCTAAGGTGAAGTCTCCCTTATTGTCAGATACATCAAAACAATAAAAAGCATAGCCAATGAGCTATGCCAACTGTGAAAACAGGCTGACGGTTTATAGCGCCAGCCCGCTATTTTGTCTCTTTGGCTTTTTTAAGTCCTTTAACAATAGCTTGAATATTGGTAAGCTGTTCTCCATCCAACGCCTGCAAATCTTCAATCAATTCGCGCTGCAGCGTTGGATGGAGATTTCCGTCATCAAAAAATTCTTTGGGGGCGAGACCAAGATATTCGCAAATGTAGAAGAACATCGTCATAGACGGCAAGCCCTTCCGATTTTCTATGGTGTTAATATATCCAGCGCTTTGACCGAGGGATAAACTCATATCCCTTGCCGATACGCCTTTCGCCATTCTTAACTGGGTAAGCCGCCTGCCGAAAAAATCGTTGCTCATGCTTTATCACCGCCTGCATCTGATTATATCCCGCACATAAGGTAATTATGTCTAATTAGATCGTCAATTCGGATAGACTTGTTGTTTCTAATGCGATATAATTATTAATGTGTTCTATTTATCCAGACAAAATTAAGATGCAGATCTCAGCCAGGCAGATTATGTGTCAGCCACAAAAACAAAATACCAACGGAAACATCCGTTATGATTAGCCACTCTTCAGGTAATTACCCCTACCTTTTTAGTTGTATCTAAATTGGCTTTTAGATGGAGATGTTTTGCTAACGATCGGCATTTGCGATGACAGGCGCCGTTGTCTCGCCAGTTGTATACTTGGCTAAATATCCTTGTTAACTTAACTCTTTGATCAGAAGTTTAGCTGTGTCTCCCCACGAACCAAAGGCAAAGTCCTCCCCGCCCTTGATAACACCGCCGTCACCAATTCCCTGAAAAAAGTCTTCGATTAAGCCTGAAAAACCATCAACAAACAAAAACACCTCATGGGTGTATTGTTCTGACAACAGAGGTAAACCTGTTATTTTATCAAGAGTTATTTCAACAATAACTTGGCCTTTAATATCTTTTATATGCGGAAGCCAGGGTTCAGGAGAATCCTCTAAGTTTTTCATCTCTCCTCTATGAGTGATTTCTTCGGGTCGAATACTTGATTCCTTTCTCTATGTCTTCAGGCTTGATTTTATCTGTATTTATTTGTATCTTACGAAAGTCAGCCAAAGGCTTATCCTCCTTTGTAAGTCGGTTGTGTTGGCTGTTTGTAAAAAGTGGGTACGTCTTCTTGTGCGGCGCATCCAGATGGTTTTCCGAAATATAGGCAACAAGGAGGCTGGCTGTATTCTTCATCAACGGGACGCGCCGTGTCTTGTTACCTTTTCCGGTAAGTACCAGAATTGCATTGGCACCGGGGATGAAGTCCCCAATGCTTAAATTTATCAACTCCTGTACACGTGCACCACTGTCATACAGCGTACTCATCATTACAAGGTCACGGCGTCCTTTCGGACAGTTGCGGTTCGGCTGTGCCAGCAGTAATCGAATTCCCTCTGGGGTCAGGTGCTCCACCGGTCTTTTTCTTCCTTTTTTAACCGGTATTGCAATCACCTTCTGGAAATGAAACAGTGATTCAGGGGATTCCGCTTGTGCATACCGGAAAAAGGAATGGACCGCCGTCAGCCGGAGATTGCGTGTGGTCACGCCACACCCACGCTCCGTTTCCAACCAGTTAAGGAAGGAAGTGATGCGCACCTGGGTGATGCAAGACATCGTGAGTTTCTCAGGCAGTATCCTCTCCCGTTCCTGGAAATACCGGAGCAGAAGCTTAAATGTATCTCTATAGGACCGGATGGTATTGGGGCTCACATTCTTCTGCCTGAGCAGATAATCGGAGAGGAACTGCGTCAGGTATATGGAGAAATCAGTCGGCTTCATATGGGTTGCCTCCCATATCCGGGATGATGGCTCCCAATGTGCTTTCAAGCCTCATAAGTATGTCCGGGAATACATCCGCCGTCATACGCAGATAGTATGCCGTCTCATTAGAACTGTCGTGGCCCAGATAGGTCTTCAGAACCGGTAGCATAGCGAGTAGATCCTTTCCCTGTTCCGACCAGGCTTTCAAACGGTAAACCGAATAGG
>NZ_JAJDOO010000001.1:0-344738 GCF_020595055.1 Desulfosporosinus shakirovi
GACAGAATCGCAAAAATAAAGAATACGATTGTGCTCACCCTCACTCCTCCTTCCCTTTTCGCTCGGCGCGTTTAATCATATCCCATTGCATGTCTTCCGGCTCATAAATCGCGTTTTCAAATTCCTGAGTAACTTTCAAAGCCTTTGTAGGACAAACCTCGGCACACATACCACAGAACAGACAACGACCTACATCCATATGATACGTTTTTAGAACTTTTTTATTGGCTTCATTCTTTTCACTGGTCAATTTGATAACTGAGTTAGGGCAGGCCATAGCGCACATGTTGCATGATATGCACTTATCCCGTTCGAGCCCCATGGAACTACGCACCCTAGTCGGAAGGTTAGGTTTTTCCTCAGGGTAAAACTCAGTGATATTCGGACCGACCATGCGTTTGAATGTGATGCCTAAACCTTGTAGTAGACCTTTACCAAACACTGTGTCACCCTCCCATCACGAATCGGTAAATGTAAATTCCCAGACCCGTTAACAAAATGTTCACTATTGAAAGCGGTAACAAGACCTTCCACGCCAAGTGCATTAAATGGTCAATTCTAATCCTTGGGAAGGTCCACCGAACCCACATCATCATGAAAATCATAACCCCGACTTTCATGAAGAACCAAACATAACCCGGCAAGAAAGCAGGACCCTGCCAACCGCCTAAAAATACCGTAGCAGCAAGTGCAGACATAGCCGTCATGTTTCCGTACTCTCCAAGGAAAAACAATCCCCAGCGAAGTCCGGTATACTCTGTAAAGGGGCCTGCAACTACTTCCTGATCCGCTTCAACCAGGTCAAACGGTGCTCGGTTAAGTTCTGCCAAGCCCGCAATCATGAAAATTACAAACGCCAGAGGTTGAAGAACAATAAAAGGAATAGTGCCTTGCGCTTCTACTATAACCCCTAAGTTAAACGACTGAGTGATCATAACAACCCCGAGCAAGGAGAAGAGCAAGGGGATTTCGTAACTGATCATTTGAGCTACTGCCCTCATACCCCCAAGTAAGGAGTATTTATTATTGGATCCCCATCCAGCCATTAAGAAACACAGGGTTGAAATTGAGGAGATAGCTACAAAGTATAAGATACCTAAATCGATATTTATCGGTGCCATATCCTTCCCATAAGGTATGACAGCCAAGGTCATCATTGGGAGACAGAAGATAATCATTGGTGCAATTTTAAAAATAAGCTTATCTGCACCAGCCGGGGTAACATCTTCTTTACCCATGAGTTTTAATGCATCAGCTATAGTCTGAAACCATCCGCGCGGACCGAGACGATTGGGCCCTGGCCTTTGTGAAGTCCAACCTGCTACTTTGCGTTCAAGTAAGATCAAAATCAAAGCAGCCAGGACAACAATGATAACCACGATGATAAAATTAATGACATTCATGGTTAAATTAGCCCAAACCGATTGGGGATCCGCAAAAAGACCACGGATGGCATCCGCAATAATCAAAAACAGATTATTTAGAGTCTCCAACAGGTAATTTAGAGTCTCCATCTTATTCTCCCCTCATCGCAATTTACTACTTATCAACTTCACCCAATACAGCATCTAAGGTGGCGAAAATAGCTACAACATCTTGAATCTTCCAGCCTTTGGCTACTATCGGGAGCATTTGTAAGTTTATGAATGTAGCTGGTCTGATACGGAGCCGTGTCGGCTTAGTCGTTCCATCACTGACGATATAAAATCCTAGTTCCCCTTTGGGGTTCTCAACACGGTGATATACTTCCCCGACTGGAGGCTTAATAACTTTAGGGACCTTCGCCATAATCGGACCGCCGGGAATATCACGTACTGCTTGCTTAATGATTTTGATACTTTCCACGATCTCATCCATCCTGATTATAGTACGATCATAGCTATCGCAACCCGTTCTAACAGGTACATCAAAATCAAATCGATCGTAGATACTGTAAGGATCCGCTTTACGCACGTCATAATCGACACCGGACGCTCGTAAGACGGGTCCGGTGATCGACAGGTTCTCCGCCATTTCCTTGGTTAGAATACCCACGTTCTTTAACCGACCCATAGCAATTTCATTTCCAAAAAAGATGCCATAATATTCTTCAAGCATCTCTGGTGTGTCGTCAAGGAATGATTGTAAGGCAGGCCAAAATTCTTCCGGTGGCTCTGCACTCATTCCTCCTATTCTCATAATGTTGACTGTCAAGCGACTTCCTGCGGTCATCTCATACATATCGCAAATCCGTTCACGATCACGGAAAGCATAAGACCATGCTGACCAACCCGCCATATCAAGCGCTGTACTGGCAATACACACCTGATGGCTGGCAATTCGGGCAAGTTCCCCGAAGATAACCCGAAGATACTCAGCGCGTTCTGGAATTTCAACCCCCATGAGCTTCTCAACAGTTTGTACGTAGGCCCAGTTATTATGCGGAGACGCCAAGTAGTCCAACCGATCCGTATAAGGAATGAACTGTGAATAGGTTCGACTTTCGGCTAGTTTTTCCATACCTCGATGTAAATATCCTAGTTTAGGCTCAATATTCGTAACTGTTTCTCCTGCTAAATGGACCACCATGCGAAACAAGCCGTGCATACTCGGGTGCTGGGGGCCCATGTTTAAGATCAGTTCTTCTGTTTTTTCAATAGACATGACGTTTCCCCCTATTCCCCTTCTATTCGTGTACGCACGACATTTCGAACCTCTATGGGTTCAGTCACATAATCTTTGCGCAACGGATATCCTTCAAAATCATCCCACATGTAAATACGCTTTAGATTGGGATGTCCCTTAAATTTGATGCCAAACATATCATAGGCTTCACGCTCAAGATAGTTTGCGCCCTCCCAAATGCGAGTTGCGGAGTCAATCACCGGGTTTTCATGGTCCATAGTTGCCTTCACTCTCAAGAGCTGGGGGCCATGGAGGCTTGATAACTGATAGACGACTTCAATATGGTCCCCACTGTCTACTCCACATAAATCGTGCAGAAAATCACATGGGACATCGGGGAAGTTTTTAGCTCCCGTTAACGCTTCAATGATGTAGGTCGCTTGAACTTTCAACACGAGTACCCCAAAACTTTCTTCGACTACACCGTTAACCTGAGAGGCAAGTTCGTCTACGTAGCGGCTTAATACTTTATTTTCCATGTCTCATTAACCTCACCTTAGCGGGATTTGAAACTTTATATTGAAGTTGCAAAAGCCCATAAATTAAGGATTCCGGCCTCGGAGGGCACCCTGGGATATAGACGTCTACTGGTAAGATTTTATCGACACCCGCAAGCATGGAGTAGGAATCGACAAAGGGACCTCCTGCATTCGCACAACTGCCCATGGCGATCACCCATTTTGGCTCGGGCATTTGGTCATAAATTCTTCTTAACAGGGGAGCCATCTTACGAGTACAAGTCCCTGCAACGATCATGACATCGGCTTGACGAGGTGAGGCACGGAAAACCTCATATCCAAAGCGGGAAATGTCATAACGGGGTCCGCCAGTAGCCATCATTTCAATCGCACAGCAAGCTAAGCCCAAAGTAACCGGCCAAAAGGAATGTCCTCTTGCCCAGTTCAAGGCCTTATCAATCGTAGTAACTAAAACATTCTTTTCTATCAACGTTTCTTCTTCGCGAAGACGTTTTTCTGAAGCTACATCCACTCTAGAGCACCTTCTTTCCAAGCATACCAGAAACCAACTAAGAGAATGACAATAAAGATAAACATTTCCACAAAGGCAAATGTCCCCAGTTTTTGGAATGTTAAGGCCCAAGGATACAAGAAAACTGTTTCAACACTAAAAGCTGCAAAAACTAAGGCATACATAAAATAATTGCTCTTGAATCCAAGCCATGTTCTTCCGATGGTTTCGTTACCACATTCGTAAGTTGTCAACTTCTCTTTATGCGGTTTATTGGGCGCTAGCAATTTTGGCATAATCATCATAATGATGGATACTGCCATTGCTCCAACAAGAAACACACCTACACCAGAAAAATTATTATCATACATTGGGATTACCTCCTTTCATTACAATTTCCGATAGCATGCTTCTATTAGCTAATCATATTTTGCCACAACCATAGATTTCGGTCAATTTAATAGTGTTTTCTATAATTTCTTACCTTTAGCTAATAGATGTCTCTTGCCTCACCGGTGCAAAACTTTTGCGGTGGAGCGGACATGGCCCTAAGCGCTTTAGAACCTGCATGTGTTCACTTGTGCCATACCCTTTGTTCTTAGAAAACATATATTCTGGATAGAGAGAATGAAGTTGAACCATTAGTCGATCACGGGTCACTTTTGCTAAAATAGAGGCCGCCGCGATTGACGCACTTAAGTGGTCACCCCCTATGAGCGGAAGCTGTGGAAGTTGTACATCTGGAAGATTTAACGCGTCTATCAGTAAATAATGAGGGCGAATTGTCAAGCCTTCTATGGAGCGCTTCATGGCTAGTTTCGTTGCCTGCAAAATATTCAGGGCATCAATCTCTGCCGATTCAGCACTTCCTATAGCATAATCAATCGCCTGCTTTTGAATTTGTATAAAGAGCTTTTCCCGTTTACTTTCTGTCAGCATCTTGGAATCATTGAGCCCAGGAAGATCAAATTTTGCCGGCAGAATACAGGATCCTGCGACAACCGGACCCGCCAGCGGTCCGCGACCTGCTTCGTCAACTCCTGCCAACAATAAATAACCTTGCTTCCATAGCTTATTTTCTTCAACGAGCAGTTGTTGTATACGAGCTTGTTCCAGCACTTGTGCCTGCTGGTACTTGACTAGTTGAACTGCTAGTCTGCGAACTCCCTGACGCGAGTCGTTCTGACAAGCACATATCATACGAGGGGAAGGATCTCTATAGAGTGCTTCTTGAACTTCCCGAATATTCATTTGGGATAACGGTTCCACACTTTTCTCCTCTTCTCTCCCTAAAAATTCATTTCGACATGCAGAGGCAATTACCTCTTATCTAGCTATCAATCTTCAATATACACACAATAATTTTAAAATTTAGAAATGTTTCTAATATCTTTTTATTTTCGTAATTATATTATTTATTAAAATGATCCATAGTTATTGGTCCGAGTTGTCCCATTCGAAGATCCCTAAGAAATATCTGAGCTGCTTTAAGCGTATCGACACGTCCACCATGAATTAAGCATCCCCGTTTGCGACCTAAGCTCTCCAGCGTAACCTCAGATTCTTCAATCTTATAGCGGGACAAAGAACTTGGGGAATGTATATTTAACCAGTCAATAATCCAATTCGACAGTTCCTCAATATCAAAAACATCATCTTTTACGGCCCCAAGTGCTGCTAGTTTTTTTCCGACTTCAACATCATCAAACTTCGGCCATAACATTCCCGGCGTATCTAACAGCTCAACTCGTTCATGAATCCGAACCCATTGATTACCTCGAGTAACGCCTGGTTTGTTACCTACTTTTGCTTGGGCTCCACCTGTCAATTGATTTATTAAAGAGGACTTTCCAATATTCGGAATACCAACAATCATTACTTTTATCATTTGCGGGCGAATACCCTTTTCCGCTTGTTTTGCTTGTTTAGCAAGGACCATGCGTTCAAGTTCCGGTACGATCTGTTTAACACCTACCCCTGTCGTTGCACTAACAGCGTAAACAGGACTCAATTCTTTTAAGTGCTTCAGCCACTTCGACGTCCAATTAGAATCCGCTAAATCGGCTTTGTTAAGCAACAGCAACCTCGCCTTATTGCCAAGCAAATTATTCAGCATTGGATTACGACTGCTGACCGGTATCCTCGCGTCTGCAAGTTCTAACACGACATCTACCCATTTTAGTTGTTCTAACAGAAGCCGTCTCGTTTTAGCCATATGTCCTGGAAACCATTGAATACTCATGAAAACCTCTCTTCATCCTTCTCAGACTTTTCTTTAGCTAATCTATTTAACTTGCTCTCGAAATAAATCTAAACCTCTGAAAAGGGTAATATACTAACCATGCTTTTCCTAACAGATAGTTCTTAGGAAGAAGTCCCCATTCTCTTGAGTCTTCACTTTCACGGCGATTATCGCCTAAGACAAAGACCTTTCCCTCCGGTACCCTTTCCGGACCATAGGGGGGGTAATCACCGGGTTTAACGTAAGGCTCAGGAATAGCATCCCCATTTACAAAAACTTTATTATCCCGTAATTCTACAGTTTCACCTTCAGCCGCAATAACCCGTTTTACAAAGGTTCGCTTTAAATCCTTGGGAAAGGCAAATACGACAACATCTCCTCGAGTTGGAGCCCAGAAGCGATATGAAAGACGATTAACGAGAATGTGGTCTCCCGGAGCCATGCCAGGTTCCATGGAGGGAGTTGGAATCAAATACGGTTGAAATACTACCCAACGCAATATTCCGCCTGCCAGTATAACTACGCCAATAATACCCAAAAGCCATTTTGTCTTTGTTCTCTTATTTTCCATCGTAACGCTCCCCTCTTGAACTACTCTTTAGTATGAACAAGATTCTTCGGAGCATACGCGGAAGAAGCATAAAAATCTATAATTAATCATTTTGTTTGCTTATAACTGTAAGTCTGCAATTTTCGACAATATAAAAAGCTAGTTCTATGTCAACCTTTTGGTCCACAAAATATGTAGGTGCCCATCCTTCAGCCATACTCCGACAAATGTTCGAGGTTAGACCTGTACAGATGGCGCAGTGTCCCTACCGGCAATGGGTAGCAAGAAGGGACCGCCTAGAAGCGGTCCAGTCGAATTTTTTTGCAAGTAAAAAAAAAGAGCCAGATTGCTCCAGCTCAATTATTTCCTAGCCGATACGACGGTCGCGAATCCGTGCCGCCTTACCCGATAGTCCACGTAAATAGTAAAGCTTAGCCCGGCGAACAATACCCCGACGAGCCACCTCAATCTTTTCCAAGCGTGGTGAATGCAAAGGGAAAGTTCGTTCTACCCCGACTCCAGCGAAAACACGTCGAACTGTAAAAGTCTCTCGAATGCCACCACCTTTCATTGCGATGACAAGCCCTTCAAAAACCTGAATACGTTCACGAGTTCCCTCAACAATGCGCACATGTACACGAACCGTATCACCTGGGCGGAAGTTAGGAAGATCCTTCTTCATTTGTTCTTCTTCAATCATGCGAATATAATCCATTAAAAATCCCCCCTTCCTTGCCTAGATGTTCATACACTGATTCACAGCCAGCGGACCATCTATATCAGACCAATTTATATTATCACAACCTGTTTAGTTATGCAACAAATTCAAGATCAATCTTTCTTTACCTTTAGCAAATCCGTGCTCAATGTCCGCGTAGGCGATCTAAGATTATTGAGACTGCTGAACGTACAGATAAGTGATTATAATCGGTCGGTCCATAGATCGGCTCTAAAATCAGATCCATCTTCTCAACATCTTCTTTGAGCAGTCCCCATCCCGTACCAAAGAGTAAAAGAATTGGAGTTTCTATAGTTTCTATATCCTTACGAAGCTGTGCATAAGTAACTGTATTGGCATACTTACGTGCATCTGTCGCCACTTTAATAGGGGCAACTCCGTGTTCAGCTTCAATCTCAGCATAGACTTCCTCCAAATTGTTTGCAATTTTAACTCGCGCGAATGCTTCTTGACGGTCCGGATTGTACTCAGCACCGTAACCCTCTTGCCAAAAGCCCATAATACGTTTCGCTAACTGACGTTGGGCTTCCGCAGGATGAACTACGAAATATCGTTTTACCCCATAGGTGGTTGAACACCTGGCAATATCATGCAGATCTAAGTTGGTAATTGAAGTAGCGACCGTCTCCATATTTTTATTGTATACAGGGGAATGGACTAGAGCTAAGTAAATATCTGACATGGAGAAATTCCTCCCAACGCAGTTCCTGAAACCAGAGGCCACCTCTGATTCTATATTTTAGATAGTTTTTTTCGAAGATCGCCGCTGTCGTTTTGGTGGAGGACAAAGATGTTGCCATTTCCCACGCCATGAGGCAATTTCCTCGTGCTCAAGAATAAGTTCTTCTAAAATGGGATAGTCTTCCGCTCCAAAAGTAATCTCACTGATCAAATCTGGGCGCCTTAAAAAAGTCCGTCTTAGAGACTCTTTTCTTCGCCAACGCTTTATCTGTGCGTGATGTCCGGATAACAAAACTTCCGGCACCTTCTGCCCTTCAAATTCAGCTGGACGAGTATACTGAGGGTATTCCAAGAGACCACCAATACTGTGTGAATCCTCCTCGGCTGAAACCTCTTCTCCGAGGACTCCAGGAATGAGCCTGGCTAGGGCATCAATCATAACCATTGCAGCAAGCTCCCCGCCAGTCAAGACATAGTCCCCTAGGGAGACTTCTTCATCGGCCAACTCTCGAACTCGCTCATCAAATCCTTCATAATGCCCGCATATAAAGACGAGTTCTTTATGAGCAGACCATTGTTCAGCTTTTTCCTGATGAAAAACCTGGCCTTGTGGTGACATGAGAATAAGCCTCCGTTGGTTGCAGGTCTGGGGTAAATCCCTTATTGCTGCAAAAATCGGTTCAGGCTTTAAGAGCATTCCTGCTCCTCCTCCATAGGGAACATCATCCACATTTTTATGCTTACTAGCAGCGTAATCACGGAAATTCACCAAGTTAATTTCCATTAAACCCGCTTCTTGCGCTCGTTTTAAAATGCTTTCATGCAAAGGTACGAACATCTCAGGGAATAATGTTAACACTGTAATTTTTATCATATGTAGATCAATCCTCCAACCTAATCGTGGTTCGATATTCATCGTTCGTGGTTCGAACGACTAATCTCGAAGCCCGGCTGGAAGTATTACATCCATGCGTCGACCAGGGACATCAACGTTTTGAACGACACTTTTAAGGGCCGGAATACATAGTTCCCCATTAGCGCCTTTGACTACATAGACGTCATTCGCCCCAGTTTCTAAAACCTGAGACAGGGTTCCTAATAAGAGATCTCCCTCGTAAACTTGCATCCCTTCCAGCTCGAAATAATACCATCCCTCTTTAAGCGGGAGTACATCCGAACGATCAATTCGCACTTCCCACCCTCGGTATTTTTCTGCCTCATCCGCAGAATCCATACCCTCAACTTCGAGTAAAACAAATTCCATTTGTAAACGGGCTTTGATAACTTTAAAGTGTTGATTGGTCTCCCCGCGTTGCAAAATGACTTCCTGCAGTTTCAAAAAGCGTTCAGGGTCGTTCGTCAACGGATAAACCCTCAACTCACCGCTCAGTCCATGCGGACGCAACACCTCTCCAATCAGTACTTTATCCATAATCCTTGCCCCTTTCCAAAAGATTAAGTTTAAAACGTTGAGAAGGGCACTTGCCCTTCTCAACGTTATTGATCAATGTCCATATGAACTCGGCGCCCATCTTTGACGGCAGCCGCTTTAACCAGCGTACGAATAGCGTTCGCGATCTTCCCCTGTTTCCCAATCACTTTCCCCATGTCTTCAGGAGCGACTGTTAACTGCAAATGCACGCTCTTTTCTGTCTCAGACTGGACAACGAGAACTTGGTCAGTTCGATCTACCAACGCTTTCGCGAGGATTTCTACAAGTTCCTTCACAGGAACCACCCCCCAAACTCTACAGTTAGTTCTTGGACTCGTGGAATTTGGTCATGATACCAGCTTGACTCAGCAAAGACTTTGCAGTATTTGAAGGCTGAGCCCCGGTTGATAACCATTTCATAGCCTTTTCCTCATCAATGTTAAGAACTACAGGGCTTTTAGTCGGATCATAATATCCAATTTGCTCAATGAAACGACCATCACGGGGAGCTCTAGCGTCAGCAATTACCATACGATAGAAAGGATTCTTTTTCGCACCCATGCGGCACAGACGAATTTTGGTAGCCATGTTTTCACCTCCTCCAATTCGAGGTTCGAAGTTCGAAGTTCGAGGCTCGAATGTCATCCATTCAATATCTCACATCGCACATTTTGCCCCTATTTTAGTTCAACTAAACTTTAAGACAGAGTAAAACTCAATTAAAGTAAGTTTATTATATAAACAACGCTATATATTACAGCGTGTGTCCATCAAAATTATTCAGCACATTTCTCTTGGTCTATGTCCCAAGCGTGTGTCTCGTCAGCGTGGCCTAAACAGCAACCGACCTAATGAGACTCAAGAACCGTCCGCAACTTGCACTGGAAGGCGCGCATGAAATGTGCCGTCTCCCAAGCAACGTCCCTCGTCCCCAAGACCCGGGACGCAGTGTCACACAGCGTGACGTCATTACGTAAGCAGCTAAGCAAACTTCCGTTCAAGCGACCCAAGACCGGGGCAGTGTACAAGGATGTACACTGCCGCCAGTGAGCCACGGATGGCTCATCTGGCACGATAGTCTCCAGTGGAGATTATCGCCGAAGGATGAACCCCGCGCCCCAAAGAAAGGAGCTTGAACGGTTAGTTTGCTCTGCGTCGTAAGCACCGAACGCTGGGTGACACAAATCCCCCTATACCGTCGGAAAAGGGAACTTAGGTCTCTTACCCTTCTTACCTTTTTTCCCGCCTCCGAGCACTCCCATGCCACCACCCGAGAATTGCTTCATCATTTTCTGCATTTGTTCAAACTGCTTTAATAAACGCCCTACGTCTTGAACAGAGGTGCCACTGCCTTTAGCAATCCTCTTTTTACGAGAATCTTTTATTAATACCGGCTTCCGGCGCTCTTCTGTCGTCATCGACCGGATAATTGCTTCAATATGTGCAGTGTCCTTCTCATCTATCTGTACATCTTTCAACTGCTTCCCTACTCCGGGAATCATTTCCAAAATCGAGGAAAGCGGGCCCATTTTTTTCATCTGCTGCATCTGATCTAAGAAATCATCGAGTGTAAATTCCTGTTTCCGAAGTTTTTGTTCCATTTCCTTGGCTTTTTTCTCATCAAAAGACTCTTGTGCCTTTTCAATCAGAGTAAGGACATCGCCCATTCCTAAGATTCGTGAAGCCATTCGATCAGGGTGGAAAGGTTCAATGGCATCCATTTTTTCCCCGATCCCAACAAACTTTATCGTACACCCAGTTACTGCTTTAATAGAAAGCGCAGCACCCCCGCGCGTATCTCCATCGAGCTTTGTGAGAATGACGCCGTCAAGTCCTAAATCACTGTGAAATGACTCTGCTACATTGACTGCATCCTGCCCTGTCATAGCATCTACAACTAACAAAATTTCATGAGGTTTAACAGAGCTTTTAATATCTCGAAGCTCACCCATTAATTCTTCGTTAATATGCAAACGTCCAGCCGTATCAATAATGACTACATCTTGCCCGTTTTGATTGGCATGCACGATGCTTGCTTTAGCAATATCCCTCGGGTTATCCTGTCCCATAGAAAAGACTGGAACTTTCAGTTGGTCTCCTAAAACTTGCAATTGTTTAATCGCTGCAGGACGGTAAATATCACACGCCACAAGCAAAGGATGTTTCCCCTGTTTTTTTAGCATATTAGCCAATTTGGCCGCATGTGTTGTTTTTCCTGCCCCTTGAAGACCAATTAACATAATCACGGTAGGCGGTTTTGATGCAATTAGGATTTTACCTGTTGCACCACCCATGAGTTCAATCATTTCTTCATGAACAATCTTAATAACATGTTGTGCCGGCGAAAGGGATTCAAGGACCTCCTGTCCGATCGAACGTTCCTTAACTTTGGCCACAAAGTCCTTGACTACCTTAAAGTTGACATCCGCCTCAAGCAAAGCAACACGAACTTCTCGCATAGCCTCACTGACATCTGCTTCCTTTAATTTACCTTTTCCTTTAAGCCGTTTAAATGTTTCTTGGAGTTTTTCGCTTAGTCCTTGAAACATGCCAGTCCCCGCTTTCGATTTGATCCACTTCCCAAAGTCCCACCTCAATAAATGAGAATCCAGTACTCATTTGCGCCACAATAGTAAAAATTCAAAGTCAGCTTTCAAAGTCTGTTTTGGCTGTAATACCCTATACCAACGTATTCCGACCTCGGGCATCTGACTTCTGAACTCTGTTTACTGCCCTCAGTAAGCCGCAATGTTGGCAAAAACATCTTCAATCATAGCACGTATCTTTTGGTGCCGTTCATAGGCTACCAGACTCGAAAAATCTTGTTTCGTTAACCCTTGTAATAAAGTTTGAACCTCTATCAACTTCTCACGTTCCGTCCAAAACCTCTGCACAAGTCCTAATTTATCCTCATATTCATCGAGGATCCTTTCTGTGCGTTTAAGCAAATCGTGAATAGCCTGACGGCTGATATGCTCCACTTCAGCGATTTCAGTTAACGAGAGATCTTGTTGATAATGAAGATCCCAAACGTTTCTTTGCTTTTCAGTTAGAAGTGGTCCATAAAAATCAACTAAGAGAGCCCTTTTGGCGAGTTTCTCCATTACAACCCCCTGTAAAGCGTTTTTACTTTACAACGGAATATTAGACTAAATTTTATTGAATGTCAAGTGTTATTACTTAACATTCAATTCCATTGCAATTCGCTTTGCTCGAGTTTCGGTTTCTTGGCAAACTTTACCGACATCCATTGTCAATAGTCTTCGGCCTTCCATAAGAAATTTACCGTCTACCATCACCGTACGAACGTCTCCAGCATGGGCCGCATAAACCAAATGTGCCGGGATTGAAAAACGAGGATAAAAATGCGGTTGATCCATATCGATCGTGATCAAATCTGCTTTAAACCCTGGAGCCAACACGCCGACATCTTCAAGTCCTAACGTTTGTGCCCCGCCCACTGTTGCCATTTCCAGTACTTCATAGGCGGGAAGTACGGTTGAATTAACTCTTAGTTTTTGTTGGAAGGCTGCTGAGCGCATTTCCCCAAACAGATCAAGGTTGTTATTACTTGAGGCACCGTCCGTTCCGAGTCCTACAACAACCCCTTTGGCACGCAACTCAGTAATTGGGGCTGTTCCACTGCTCAGCTTCATATTGCTTTCAGCATTATGTGCGATACAAACGTTCTGGCGAGCTAAGATTTCTATATCTT
The DNA here is from genome assembly GCF_020595055.1 of Desulfosporosinus shakirovi. Taxonomy (GTDB): domain Bacteria; phylum Bacillota; class Desulfitobacteriia; order Desulfitobacteriales; family Desulfitobacteriaceae; genus Desulfosporosinus; species Desulfosporosinus shakirovi. The sequence continues at coordinate 12,993 of NZ_JAJDOO010000001.1, forward strand.
GTGCAGTTAAGTGCACACAGTGAGCCGCCACAACATGCCCACTGAAAAGCCCCAGTTCATCCAACCATTGGACAGGCGTCTTTCCGTACTGTTCTCTCACAATGTTAATCTCATCTTGAGTCTCCGCCACATGAATATGAACTCCTACATTCAAGCGGTTGGCCTCAACTTTTACCTTTTTAAGATAGTCTGCCGAACAAGTATAAGGGGCGTGTGGACCAAACATAATACTCAACCGCCCATCACCCGTTCCATGATACCGGCGTACTAATTCAATGTTCTCCTGTAAAGCACGTTCCCCGTTAGGCCCATTCCCGATCAGCCCTCGCGAAAGCACAGCTCGGGTCCCAGCAAGGAGTACCGCACTTGCAACTTGATCCATCGAAGCATACATGTCGAGCATCGTAGTAGTTCCAGAACGGATCATTTCGCAAAGTGCTAAGGAGGTTCCCCAATAAATATCCTCATCTGTCAATTTCTCTTCAAAAGGCCATATTTTTTCGTTAAGCCACGGCATTAGCGGCAGATCATCTGCATAACCCCTGAGAAGCGTCATGGCCGCATGAGTGTGAGTATTAATTAAGCCGGGCATAACCACATCATTAGGTAATTCCAAAATGCGTTCAGGCTCAAAACCGCCCGGTGCAGAGCCCTGCACCCCTACTGAAACAATCTTGTCATCCTCAATACAAATTTCCCCCTGAGGAAAAAACGCATCTGCTCCAGTCATGGGTAAAACCATAGCATGAATTAAAATCTTAGACATCGTCTTCTGTCTCCTTACAGCCGTCATCAAGATTAAGATTCCTGGCTTAGATTAAGAGATTACTCCCTCTAAATTCAAGATCGAACCATCAATTTAAGGAGATTAACTGAATAAGGCGCGGACACTATCCCCTTTTCAGTTATTATTCCCGTAATATATTTAGCTGGAGTAACGTCAAACGCCGGGTTAAATACATTAACCTCGTCTGGTGCAATTGTTACCCCAAAGCATTCTCTGATTTCCTTAGCGGGCCGTTCTTCGATCGGAATTTCCTGGCCGCTCGCTACTTTTAAATCAATAGTAGAGGTTGGTGCCGCTACATAAAACGGAATGCCGTGAGCGTGTGCCAAGACAGCAACAGAATAAGTTCCGATCTTGTTAGCTGTATCCCCGTTAGCTGCGATTCGGTCCGCTCCTACAATCACAAGGTCGACCTTTCCTTGTTGCATTAAATACCCGGCCATATTGTCAGTTATAAGGGTCACTGGAATCTTGTCTCTCTGAAGTTCCAACGCAGTTAGACGTGCCCCCTGTAATAGTGGACGCGTTTCATCTGCATAGACATGAATCATTTTGCCAGCCGTATGGGCAGTTCGAATAACCCCTAGGGCAGTTCCATATTCCACTGTAGCTAAGGCCCCTGCATTACAATGAGTTAGAATATTAGCTTTGTCTGGGACAATCTCATTTCCATGTTCCCCAATAAGACGGTTCATGCGGCGATCATCTTCGGCAATCCGACCTGCTTCTTCAGTCAAGACCCGGCGTACATCCTCTAAATCATCCATATCCCAACATTCACGCAATCGATCTTCCATTCTTCGCAGGGCCCAAAACAAATTGACTGCCGTGGGACGAGTTTCTGCAAGCCTAGCTTGGACCCGTTCCATAAAGTTAGGTAAGCCGTCTCTATCTCCTTCGTACTCTAACGCTCCCAGTACAAATCCATAAGCAACGGCAGCCCCGATAGCTGGGGCACCACGCACTTCCATATTTTCAATAGCTTCTGCTACACCCTCATAAGACACTGCATCCCGATAGACGATTTCTACTGGAAGCTTGCTCTGATCTAATATACGCAAGGCATTCCCTAGCCATTCAATCGATTTCAACGTCCCACCACCTCTCTTAAAATTTACCGACTTCGACATTTGCCAAGGCACATAGACATTTCTGACCAGGAGTCAATAACTCAAAGGTCGTTTGGATGAGTTGCGCAACGTTTATCTCCAATTCCTTAATGCTTTTCATAACTTCCGCATGGCTTAACGGATGATCTGCAATTCCCGCTGCTTCATTCGTAACCATCCCGATGGAGGCGTAACACATCCCCAGTTCCCGAGCCAACACGACTTCAGGAACACTTGTCATTCCGACAAGGTCAGCCCCAAGGTGCTGAAACATCCGAATCTCTGCAGGAGTTTCAAAACGAGGGCCTTCAGTACAAACATAACATGCCCCGTTCTTAACCACAAGTCCCAGATGCTTTGATGCATCTACAATCAATTGTCGCATTTCGGAACAATAAGGCTCTGTCATGTCCACATGGAGTACCCCTTGTTGCCCTCCCTCATAGAATGTCTGTGGACGACTCTTAGTAAAATCCAAAAACTGATCAATCAACACCAACTCGCCTAAGTGGTAATTCGGGGATAGAGAGCCTACAGCCGCTGTAGCAACAACCTTTCGCACCCCTAGTTCGCGCAACGCCCAAATATTTCCTCGGTAATTCACAAGATGAGGAGGAGTCGCATGGTCTCGACCATGTCGGCTCATAAAAACCAGATCATGCTTACCTAATTTCCCCATAACTGGTTCAACTGTTCCGTAAGGAGTTTCCACAGAGATAACGCGCTGTTCAGTCAGCTCAAAATATTCAAGCCCTGTTCCCCCGATAAGTGCAAAGTCTGTCAGAGCCTACTCCCCCTCATCAATTTTTCCAAAGAGTGCGGACGCAAAATCCTCAGGAACAAACGGACGCAGGTCTTCCATTCCTTCACCTATTCCAATCCATTTTACCGGAATATGGGTTTCCCCTTGAATTCCCAGGACAACCCCTCCCTTCGCTGTTCCATCCAACTTCGTCAAAACAATTCCTGTAACTCCCGCAACTTCCTGAAACAACTTTGCTTGTTGTAAAGCATTTTGTCCAGTCGTCGCATCAAGCACCAGCAGAACCTCATGTGGTGCCCCAGGGATTTCTCGGTCTATCACCCGTTTAACCTTCCGCAATTCTTCCATTAGATTCACTTTATTATGGAGTCGACCAGCAGTATCCACAATCACTACATCAACATTGCGCGACTTAGCAGCTTGCACCGCATCATAGGCAACCGCTGCCGGGTCAGCCCCTTCTCGTTGCTTGATTACCTCTACACCGGATCGCTCTCCCCAAACTTCCAGTTGGTCTATGGCAGCAGCCCGAAAAGTATCCCCTGCAGCCATTATAACCCTTTTTCCATCCCTTTTTAACCAATTGGCAAGCTTTCCAATCGTCGTAGTTTTACCAACCCCGTTGACCCCAACCACGAGAATAATGGTTGGACCCTGCTTGGCAAAAGTAAGGCTTGATTCTTCCCCCAACAACTCTGCGATCAATTCTTGCAGAACCGCTGTAAGCTCATTCGGATCTGAAAGTTTACGCTGTTTAACTTCCTTGCGCAACCGTTCAACCAATTCGAAAGAAGTGTTAACACCTACATCTGACCGGATTAACACCTCTTCCAATTCTTCATATAACTCTTCATCAATTTTCTTCCGACCCGTGAAAACTTCTTCTACTTTTTCAACAAAATTTTGTCGGGTTTTGGTAAGACCTTCTTTAAGCTTTGAAAAGAAACCTGCCATGGTTTAACATCCTCCCTAATAGTGGTTCGTGGATCGATATACATGCAAATGATTGCCCCTAGTCTTTTTCGATGCACGAGAACCGATCCCACTCAACCGTCCCCATCTTCATCCTGAGGAAGGTGCACATGAAATGTGCCTTCTCTCTAACAGCGTCCCTCTCGTCCCAAGACCAAGGACGCAGTGTCACACAAGCGCGACTTCTTTACGTAAGCAGCAAACTTCCGTTCAAGCGACCCCAGATACGGGGCAGTGCACAGGGATCGGTTAGTTTGCTCTGCGTCTATGACCGAGAGCTGTGCGACACGTCCGGCTAAGGCATGGCATCTAAGCAATCCCAACCGTCTCCTGCCGCCCATCCAGCTTAACTGAAAGCAACTTGGAAACTCCAGACTCCTCCATAGTTATCCCATACAAAACGTCGGCTGATTCCATCGTTCCTTTACGGTGAGACACCACAATAAACTGAGTCGAACCCGATAATCGATGAATATATTGGGCAAATCGCTGAACATTTGCATCGTCCAGTGAAGCTTCAATCTCATCCAAGATACAAAAAGGACTTGGCTTAACTCTCAAGAGAGCAAACAAAATGGCAATTGCAGTTAATGCCCGTTCACCTCCCGACAGAAGGGACAGGAGTTGTGGTCTTTTACCTGGAGGTTGAGCTATAATCTCAACGCCCGTTTCCAGTATAAGTTCCGGATCGACTAATTGAAGCTCAGCGTGTCCGCCATCGAAAAGTTCTTTGAAAACTTCTTGGAAAGCCTTATTCACAGCATTAAAACTTTCAATAAATCGTTCACTCATCGTCTTATCAAGTTCAGATATCAATTGGCGCAAAGTCTGGTTAGCTTCCACCAAATCATTTTGCTGGGCTAGCATAAATTCTCGTCGTTTAAGAATTTTAGGATATTCTTCAATAGCAGCCTGGTTAATAGGACCTAATTCTTCAATTTGCCGTTTGATATCTTGAACTCTTTTCCACAGAACGGCCCTTTCTTCCTCGGTCTGATAAAGCATCCCTTCTTCCCAGGTCAGGGAGAATTCTTCGACTAACCGATTTAATCCAGCCTCGCATTCCGTTTCCCAACGAACAACACGTATTTCGTGAGCGTGAAGACGCTGTTCAAGTGTATGCGCCCCCTGGCGCAAGGTATTTATCTCCTGCTCAAATTCAACAACGCGGCCAGACAACCCCTCTCGGGACTGTCTGGATTGCATCAGGTCATACTGCTGCCCTTCTTGGACTTTGGCATGGTTCACAAGCTTTTGGCCCAACGACTCTAATTCCTCTTCAACGTTCCGACGGGTTTGCTCAATACTAACCTTCTTCTGCTTCTTCTCAGTAAGATTTAATTCGCTTTCACGAATCCCTTTACGCTCTTGCACCAGTTGGTCCATGCATTGAGTTAATTCCTGCTCCCACTTAGCAAGTTGGATCTTATCCTGAGTTAGTTTCTCTACGTAACTTTCGATCTCTTCAGCCACAGTTTTTGCTTCAGACTCTCTAAGATTAAACTCCTCCCGCAAATGAACCGAGGTTTTTTCCGCGGCTTCCATACGTTCCGTTAAACTCTCTAAGCCGTTAAGCAGTTCGTTCTTTTGCTCTGCGCTTTCCCCATGCCGCAAGCTTAAACCCAATAAATCTCCTGTCAACCTTCGAATCTGACTCAGCACATTTTCGTGCAACGCCCTAAGCTTAACCTGGAGTTCTCGCCCATTGCGCAGTTTCAAGCCTGTTATCTCAATGTTTTCTTGAAGTTCCCTTTGTCTTTTATCATTTGCTAAACATTCCTGTTCTTTTTGGGCTAAGTCCTTTTCCGATTTCGCTATGCCAACACGAAGAGTCTCGATTTCACGAGACCTTGCGAGTAGATTTCCACCTTTACGCTGAATACTTCCACCACTAATAGAGCCACCCGGATAAACTTGGTCTCCCTCCAGAGTCACAATCCGCAACTTATATCCAGACGCTCTCGCAATCCGAGTTGCCGCCTCCATATCGGTAACAACCACAATACGGCCCAGAAGGAACTCCATCGCGGGTCGATACGACTTAGTATAAGTAACCAGGTCGACGGCAAGTCCGATATATCCGCTGTCCTTCTCCACCGCCTGGTTCACAGACATCCGGTATCCTTGAATAACGTCGAGAGGAAGGAAGGTTACCCGTCCTAATTGATGCGTCTTCAAATAAGCAATGGCTTTTTTTGCCGACTGTTCATCTTCAGCGATCACATTTTGCATTCCTGCACCTAAGGCGGTTTCCACAGCGAGTTCATATTTTTCTTCCACCTTGATCAAATCAACGACCGTTCCACAGAGGCCTAAACATTCTTTAACTCCTTTTTTCTTGGCTAGCATTACCTCTCGAACTCCACGTTGATAGCCTTCTAAGGAATCTTCTAAAGATTGCAACGCATGCAAGCGTGCTCTGGATTGATCTGTAAGCGTTTTTTGTTTCTGGAGTGCCAAGCCCTTTTCTTGACGTAGGGCTTTGAGCTTATCTAACTTCAGCTTTAGCTCCGACTCTTCTTTTTCATTAGCTTGAGCTTGTCCCACTAGCTGAAGCAATTCACTTTCCTGACTATTTCTAGTTTCAACCAAAGACTTATGTTCTTTATTTTTTATCTCTTGCTCTTGTTCTATTTGAAGAACTTGCTGTTCAAGTGAGGCAAGAGTATGACGCGTACCTGTCAATTCATTCGACCAATTAGCTTGCTCTGTCAGCGCTTGGAAAAGGTCGGTTTTTAGCCGCTCGATATCCTTCGCTAATGTATTCTCTCTAATCTTAGACAGCCTCTGTTCTTGAGCATTTACTTTCAGCTGAGATTCTTCAACAGTATGCTTTAAAACCGCTTGTTTTGCGACAAGGGTTTTGATTCGCTCCTGCAAATGGTTGATTTTCCCCTCATCCCCGAGGATCTCTTGGGTTAAACTTGCCGTTTGCTCGTCAAAATAATTAAAGCGTTCCTGACGAAGATTTTGGTCGTGTTTCAAGGAATTCAAAGCCTGTTCGGCTTGGAAAACCCTTTCTTGTTTCTGCTGTATCTCATCATCTATTTGTTGCAGTTCATCCTTTAGCTTTAGATTCTGAGTTTCCTTAAGTCCTAGGCTAGCTTGAGTTTCCATGACACTGGCTTGCAGAATTTCTAAATCCTGCTCAGCTTTTGACAACTTTTGCTTAACCTCAGAGATGTCGAGAACAACCGCCTGAATTTCTATGCGCTTTTGCTCATTCGAAAGAGCTAGGCTCTGTTCGGCCACTTGGGCTTGGGCAGCCAGAGGAGTCAGTTGCCCCTCAATTTCTTGTACAATATCGTCAATGCGTTGGAGATTAAGTGTCGTAGCATCCAGGCGCTTCAAAGCTTCGCGCTTTCTGGATCGATATTTCGTAATCCCCGCCGCCTCTTCGATTAGTGATCGGCGTTCTTCTGATTTTAGGGTTAGAATTTCCTCAACCCGCCCCTGCCCAATGATCGAAAATCCTTCTTTTCCGGCCCCCGTATCCATAAATAGTTCTTGAATATCTCTCAGTCGGCAAGCCGCTTTATTGATGAGATATTGCCCATCCCCATCACGATAAACTCTTCGGGTAATGGTGACTTCCCGAAAGTCCAACGGAAATATTCCGGTGGTATTATCAAAAATCAGGGAAACTTCAGCCATTCCAACAGGTCGACGCTGTGTACTTCCTGAAAAAATAATATCCTCCATTTTGGACCCTCGCAAGCTTTTGGCGCTTTGTTCCCCCAAAACCCAACGAACCGCATCCGCGACATTACTTTTTCCGCTCCCATTTGGGCCTACAATAACGCTTAATCCCTGACCTAGCTCTAACTTAACAGAATCAGCGAACGACTTAAATCCCTGAATATGAATCCCCTTCAAAAAAACTGGGAAATCCTCAGGTTTAGTCATCGTTCTCACTCCCCCAACGGTCTAGGACTTGCCTTGCAGCATGTTGCTCGGCTTCTTTTTTTGTCCTGCCCATTCCTTTCCCCTTTAGGTCCCCTTCGATAAAGACTCCGGCAGTAAAGAATTTATTGTGATCTGGGCCTTCTTCCAAAAGTATCTGATAGCTTACCTCTTTTTCTTCCCGTTGTGCTTTTTCCTGTAATACCGTTTTGTAATCCCCGTAATTTCCTTTAGCCACTTCATCAATCGAAGGCTTAAGCAGCTCTAAAATTACTCTTCTGGCTTCTTGAAATCCATATTGCAGATAAATCGCTCCGATAACCGCTTCCCATGCATCCGCCAAAATAGAAGGCCTCTCGCGACCTCCTGAGACCAGCTCACCCTTACCTAATAACAATTCTTGCCCTAACTCAATCTCATGGGCCTTACGAGCCAGTGTTGTCTCGTTGACAACAGCCGCGCGCATCTTGGTAAGTTCTCCTTCTGGTCGGTCTGGGTAACTTAAGTAGAGGTATTCTGCAACGACAAAATCTAAAATCGCATCTCCCAAAAACTCAAGCCGTTGATTATTTTCTTTGCCAAACTGTGGATTTTCAAAGACATATGAGGGATGGGTTAACGCTGTTGTAAACAGCCGATTCGGCGGAATCCCCAATTCCAATCGTTTAGCCAGCTTAACTCCTGGTTCAAGTTTTATAGAAGTCAGGGCGTATTTTTTCCGCCCTGAACTCCCTCCTGTTTTCTTGAAGTTCTCAGTAATGTCAGACTTTTTTTCGACCATAGCTCAGATCTCCTTGTTAGGCAATTTCTTCAAGACAATAGTAGCATTATGTCCACCAAAACCTAACGAATTGGACATCGCTACATTTACGTCTTGCTTGCGAGAGGTATTTGGCACATAGTCCAGATCGCATTCCGAGTCTGGCTCTCCATAGTTGATAGTAGGCGGAATGACTCCCCGTTCAATGGTCAGCGCACAAATAACTGCCTCGATCGCTCCGGCAGCCCCCATTAAGTGACCGGTCATAGATTTGGTCGAACTGATAGCTAACTTTGGCGCATAATCTCCAAAGAGACTTTTAATGGCAACGGTTTCTGTCACATCATTTGGCCCGGTACCTGTTCCGTGCGCATTGATATAATTAACTTCTTCAGTACTTGCCCCGGCATCCTTTAAGGCAAGACGCATCGAACGAATAGCTCCTGCACCGCCAGGGACAGGAGTCGTGATATGGTAAGCATCCGAAGTACTGCCATAGCCGGCTAATTCGGAGTAGATGTGTGCACCGCGGGCCTTAGCATGTTCTAAAGACTCCAGCACCAATACCCCTGCGCCTTCTCCCATGACAAATCCGCTTCGACGTTTATCAAAAGGACGGCAGGCTTGCTCAAACAGCTCATTTTCGGTTGACATTGCCTTCATTGAGCAAAAACCGGCAAAGGCCAGCTTAGTGATAGGGGCCTCGGTCCCTCCACAGAGTACAACATCAGCTTCTCCGCGCTGAATCAATCTCAGAGCTTCTCCAATGGCATTAGTTGCTGAAGCACAGGCTGTCACAATTGTCATACTGGAACCTTGCAAGCCAAACTCAATGGATATATGCCCTGCCGCCATGTTACTAATCAGCATCGGAACAAAGAATGGGCTTACTCGACTGCTCCCTTTGCTCATCAGCACCTCTTTTTGATCCTCAAAGGATGTCACACCGCCAATTCCACACCCCATAACAGTTCCAATTCGTTCTTTATCTTCGTTCTCTAAATCCAGTTTAGCATCTTGAACCGCCATCTTAGCTGCTGCGATAGCAAATTGGGCAAAGCGATCCATGTGGCGACTCTCTTTTTTGCTAACCCAATCCGTTGGTTCGAAGTCTTTGACCTCTGAAGCAACCTTCGTAGGCAAATCTGTGGTATCAAAACGTGTCAACTGACCAATTCCGGACTTTCCCTCCATTAGGTTATTCCAGAATTCATCCAGACTGTTTCCCAAGGGAGAGATTACGCCCATCCCCGTAATAACTGCACGATGCACACCTATTCCTCCTTAATGCTGAGTACTTCCTTTTTTATATCTTCAAAAATCTCATGAACTGACAAGACTTTATTAATCTTATGAACTTTAGCCCCCGAAAAGATAAGGCCCTCCCGTACATTTCCCTCTTGAGCCTTTATCAATCGACTCATAATGCAAAAGTTACCTTCACAGCTTTTCAGACAACCCTTACATTCTGTCGGAGTAACGTCAACACCTTCATCAAGCGCCAAGGTAAACGGGTTTCTGATTCCCCGCCCTGGTAGCCCAACAGGGCTATGAATAAACACGATATCCTCTTCTTTAGCCTTTAACATCGCCGTTTTCCAAGCAAGTGCCGCGCTGCTCTCTTCACTGAGTGCAAACCGTGTTCCCATTTGCACCCCAGATGCACCCGACTTTAACATCTCCACTACGCCTTTTCCATCAACAACGCCACCTGCGCCAATAACTGGAATACTGACCGCTTCAATGACTTCGGGAAGAATTTCATGTATGGAACGATCCGTCCCTAAATGTCCTCCGGCCTCCACTCCTTCTACGATCACAGCAGCTGCCCCCAGTTTCTGTGATAACTTAGCAAGTTTTGCAGAGGACACAATTGGCACAACTGGAATACCTTTTTCCTTGCCCCAAGTAAACATGTCCCTTGAAAAACCTGCACCCGATACTAAAAGATCAATTTTTTCTTCAAAGGCAGCTTGGACTAATTGGGCAAATTCACGGACAGCAAACATAATGTTCACTCCGATGATCCCTTTGGTACGTTTTCTTGCTTCACGGATTTCCGCTTTAAGCTCCTCTACAGACAGACCACTACCCGCAATAATTCCGATCCCGCCCTCTTCCGCCACCGCTGCAGCGAGAGGTGCCATAGATATTCTTACAGCCATTCCTCCTTGAATAACAGGAATCCTAGCCACTAAATTGCCAATACAAAGGTCGGGTATTTTCACAATCTTTCCCCCTGTTCAGAGTTCTGCCCCTTTTCAATTCTTATGAGTAACAAAGTTTCTAAGCATCTATGTGAACACCCTTTATCTCAGTTCGATATTCGTGGTTCGCAATTTCAAAATAAACTTCGAATATCCATATTTCCAGAATAGCACCTCAGTAACTTAGATCAGTTGCTTAAAACTCGATTTTAATGTTAAATTCTTATCTAAGTGAACTTTATTGGCTAAATTCATGGATAAAGGAGAAAGAAAATCTCTTAAAAGAAAGTCCCGCATTGAATACGGGACCCTTTTTGTGTTTATTTGTTTTCCGTGATGTAGTTTACTGCATCTCCAACCGTTCGAATTTTTTCGGCTTCCTCATCCGGAATATCCAAGTCGAATGCCTCTTCTAGAGCCATAATCAATTCTACGATGTCTAAAGAATCTGCATTTAGCTCTTCAAAGGAGGTCTCCGGGGTAATAGTTCCTTCATCTACCCCAAGTTGCTCGACGACGATGGCTTTCACTTTATCGAAAACTCCCATGTTGCTGCTTCACCTCCTCTCAAAAAATCAATCATAAGAACCCTTACATTTCCATACCCCCATCAACACTCAAGGTCTGCCCTGTCATATAGGAGGCTTCTGGGGAAACGAGGAACCGCACTACACAGGCGACATCTTCAGGACGCCCTATACGGCCGAGTGGAATTCCCCGTAAAATGTCAGTTTGCATCCCCTCTGGTAATGTCCCCGTCATATCTGTTAAAATATACCCCGGCGCAACCGCATTGACTCGAATTCCACGAGAGGCAAATTCCTTGGCAACAGACTTCGTAAAACCGATAATCCCGGCTTTAGCCGCTGCATAGTTGGCTTGCCCTGCATTTCCCGAAAGACCTACTACTGAAGAAATATTAACAATAGCCCCTGACCGTTGCTTAAGCATTCCTTTGCTCACCGCCTTGGTACAGAGAAAGACTCCTTTTAGATTGGTTGCCATAACTTCATCCCAATCTGCTTCTTTCATGCGAAGAAGAAGTGTATCACGTGTAATTCCAGCATTGTTGACAAGAATATCAATCTTACCGAATTGCTCTAAGGTTGTTCGTATCAAACGGTCCACATCAGCTTGTTGGCTCACATCCGCCTGTACAGCCACAGATTCACCGCCGGCAGCACGGATCAACTCGACAGTTTCCTCGGCCTTATCAGAACGGCCGGCATAATTGACAACCACTTTTACTCCCGCAGTTGCCAGTTCCAAAGCTATGGCCTGACCTATTCCTCGTCCGCTTCCAGTGACAATGGCCACGCTGTCTTTCAGCATCATTTTAACGACTCTCCTTCAAATATGCAAGTGACATTTCCAGGGACGCCTTATCTTCTACACGGAGGAGATGGGTATCAGGGGCAATCTTCTTAACTAAACCGGTTAAGACTTTCCCTGGCCCGCACTCTATGAAAGTATCAACTCCCAGTTCAAGAAGATGGCGGACAGATTGTTCCCATAAAACAGCACCACTGACCTGCTCGACCAGTGTTTTAACCGTTCGTTCCAGGGAGATAACCTCTTGACCATCAACATTTGCAATGACAGGACAACGTGGGGTTTGCCAAGCAGCTTCCTCTAAAACCAAGCGCAGTTCTTCTCCCATTTTCTCCATCAGACGAGAGTGAAACGGCCCACTCACGTTGAGAGGTATAGCACGTTTGGCCCCTAAACTTTTCGCCACCTCTATGGCGTAAGCTACTGCAGCTTTCTCTCCGGAAATAACCACTTGTCCCTGACAGTTATAGTTGGCCGGGGCTACTACCCCCTGCTCTGATGCCTTGAGGCAGGCTTCCTCTACTTTATCAGTTGACAGTCCCAGGATGGCAGCCATCCCTCCCTCACCGTTCGGAACCGCTCCTTGCATAAGCTCACCCCGTGATCTTACCACGCGTAAAGCCTCTGCAAAATCCAGACTGCCAGCAGCGACATGCGCTGAGTACTCACCCAGGCTGTGTCCAGCAACATAGTCTGCTTCAATTCCTGCATCTCGAAGTTGCTGCCAAGCCACCACGCTTACGAGCAATATTGCCGGTTGGGTATTTACCGTCTTTTGTAGTTCCTCTTCCTGACCCGCTTCTATCATCGAGATGAATTTACTTCCTAAAATTTCACGTGCTGTCTCCAGAGCCTTCTCTCCACTTGGAGTCTGAAAGAGTTCTCTACCCATTCCGACATATTGAGATCCTTGTCCCGGAAAGACAAAGGCAAGTTTACTCAAATTAGGCCCTCCTATCTCCGAACCGTACAGAGAGACGCTTGTATTCCTGTTCTGCAGATTGCATAATGTCCTGAATAATCTGGGCTGCAGGTTCAATGCATCTTACCGCTCCAGCAACTTGACCTGCCATGATTGAACCATTTTCGATATCTCCATCCACCATAGCTAAGCGCAATTTCCCAATTCCCAGTTTCTCAAGCTCGGCTGCCAACATTCCTTCCCGTTCATGTTGATCCATTTCGCGCGTAAAGCGATTATCTAAACAACGAACAGGATGACCCGTTGAACGCCCGGTTATAACCGTAGAGCGATCTTTGGCTTTAAGAATTCTGTCTTTAATAAGTTGAGAAATTGTACACTCTTCTGCGCACATAAAGCGCGTTCCCATTTGTACCCCTTCTGCTCCAAGGGCTAAAGCTGCCACCAAACCTCGGCCATCCATGATCCCTCCGGCAGCTATAACCGGAATTTTTACAGCATCGACTACTTGAGGAACCAGCGGCAGAGTTCCAATCTCACCGATATGTCCCCCCGACTCCATTCCTTCTGCGATGAGTGCGTCAACCCCAGCCTTTTCCAGACGCCTTGCCAGAGCGACCGAAGCCACCACCGGAATCACCTTTGTCCCAACTTCTTTAAGTTTTGGTACATATTTCCCAGGATTCCCAGCCCCTGTAGTGATCACAGGCACACGCTCTTCCAAAATAACCTGCATTACTTCATCCACAAATGGGGACATGAGCATGACGTTAACTCCATATGGTTTATTCGTAATCGCTTTCACTTTGCGGATTTCTTCACGCAACCAGTCTGCAGGTGCCTGTCCCGAACCAATAATGCCTAAACCGCCACTCTCCGAGACCGCTGCAACCAATTCCCCCGTCGAAACCCAAGCCATTCCCCCTTGGAAGATAGGGTAATCGATTTCGATTAGTTCACATATTCGCGTTTTTATCATACTTCTAAGCCTACTTTCGTCCATTTCAAAACACACGCGCCCCAAGTAAGTCCCGTGCCAAAACCTGCCATCACGATAATATCCCCCTCTGCAATACGTCCCGATTTGAACGTTTCATCTAAAGCGACTGGAATAGACGCGGCTGACATATTGCCATACTTATCTAAATTTACAACCACTTTATCCGGAGAAATACCAAGTCGTCTAACAGCCGCATCTACAATTCTAATATTGGCTTGGTGCGGGATAAGAAGATCCACATCCTCGATTTTTAAATCAGCGTTCTTCAAAACTTTAAGTGAAACTTCGCCCATAACTCGGACGGCGAATTTATAGACTTCCTTGCCCTCCATCTGAAGAGTGTGCAGGTTTTTTTCGACAGTTTCAAGACTTGCAGGATACATGGAGCCCCCAGCCGGTTGACTTAGCAAAGCACCACCCGAACCATCAGAACCTAATTCGAAACCTAAAAAGCCAAAGCCCTCTTTTACTGGTTGCAAAACCGCGGCTCCTGCACCATCTCCGAAAAGGATACAAGTCGAACGATCTTTCCAGTTGAGCACCTTGCTTAAGGTTTCCCCGCCAATGACGAGCACTGTTTTATACATCCCTGTAGCAATAAACTGGCTGCCAGTCACCACTCCATAGACAAATCCACTGCATCCCGCTTCCAGATCAAAGCCTGCCGCATTTCTGGCTCCTAAACGGTCTGCTACAAGGCAAGCAGTGGCTGGAAATGCATAATCCGGGGTTATCGTAGCTACGATAATCAGATCCACCTCCTCAGGGGCGATTTGGGCATCTTCTAATGCCTTCAACCCTGCTTGATAACATAATTCAGAAACAGGCATGTCCTTCGGGGCAATATGGCGTTGCTTGATCCCTGTACGTGAAATAATCCATTCGTCATTGGTGTCCAAAAATAGTTCAAAATCTTTATTGGTTACAATGTTTTCAGGAACATATGATCCTATCCCCACAATTCCCACACTACGCATCAATCGCAGTCCTCTTTTCTCATTCACTAGTCAGCCCAAACCTACATAGGGAGATCCTCTCGAATTTGTTCAATCAAGTTCACTTGCACACACTCTCGGGCTACCCGAATTGCATTAAAGATTGCCTTGGCTTTTGAACTCCCGTGGCAAATAATGCTGATTCCATTGACCCCAAGCAGTGGCGCTCCACCATACTCAGCATAGTCCATCATCTGGGCAATCTCTTTTAATCCCGGCTTCACAGCCAGTGCACCTAGTTTACGAACCATGTTTGAAGTAATCTTCTCCTTAATCTGCTGAAACAATACCCCAGCTAGCCCTTCGGCTGTTTTTAATAAGATATTTCCTGCAAACCCTTCACAAACAACGACATCCGCTCGTCCATAGGGAACATCCCGCCCCTCTACGTTGCCGATAAAATTTACAGGGCTGGCTTTTAACAGCGGATAAGCCTTTTGGGTCAGCTCATTTCCCTTTCCTTCTTCGCTTCCTACGTTAAGCAGACCGACCCGGGGATTCTGAATTCCTAAGATTTTCTTCGCATAAACACTGCCCATCAGCCCGTATTGGCAAAGTTGTTCAGGTGTTGCATCCATGTTTGCCCCTACATCGAGAATAAGTTTCCCACCTTCTGGAGTCGGCAGAATAGTAACAATGGCCGGACGTTCAATCCCCTTGATACGTCCCAAGCCTAAAAGTGCCGCAGCCATTTGAGCTCCAGTGCTTCCGGCACTGACTACTGCATCAGCTTCACCTTGTTTAACCAATCGAGTAGCAACGACAATAGAGGAATCTTTTTTCTTACGCACCGCATTAGCCGGATGCTCATCCATCTCTATAACTTCTGAAGCTTCATAAATAGATACATTTCCAGGCAAAGTGCCTCCTGACAGAAAAGTTTGAATCCACTCCTTTTGCCCTACCAGTATAAGCTGAACATCCGGGCTTGATTTTGCGGCGGCCATCATCGTCCCCTTAATGATCTCCTCCGGAGCATAGTCCCCGCCCATTGCATCCACAGCAATTCTCATTTATTCCACCTCCTTTTCTCATGCATCTGCGGAATCCTCTATCGCAAAAAGAATCCAATTTCCCTTAAGCACTTCCTCTGAACCAACACTGACTAATATTTGAACCCAGTATTTATTCTGTTTACGTTTAAGAACAATTCCTTTTGCGATAACAACTTCGCCCAACTGAACAGGCCTTATGAATTTTAACTCGACACTCCCTGTCAAAGCTACTTTAGCGTCGACAAGAGCAATGGCGAGAGAATTCGCTTGAGCAAATAAATAATGACCGCGAGCTACTCTTGCTTTTGTCAAAACCATACTCTCATCAATCGTCAGCTTTGAACAAGCTCTCTCTCCAATTACAAGTTCGAGTAATTCTCCGATTAGCTCCCGATCATCTAATGACTTTAAGGTTGAATACGCCTCTTGAGCCACAGCACGGGTTCGTTCTCGGAGTTCTGGTATCCCCAATTCTCCGCGATCTAAACGAATAGTTGAGACACTCACCTTAAACTGCTCAGAAAGCTCCTCGTCCGTAGAAAATGGATTTTTCAAAAGCGCTTCACCTAAGAGTTTGCGGCGTTCTTCCTTAATGTATCGAGCCATCTAACCACCATTTCTATCTTGCATTTTTCTAAGTATCGAATGCAATGCGCAAACTATTATAATTAACCTACTAAAGTGAGCTTCGAAGTTCCTGGTTCGTGCTTCGTCCGGCGTACTTTCGAGCCTCGATTTAGTACCTGGTCACAATTATAAACTATCTCATCACGCTTATCAAGAAATAACCCTGTCGAATTACTTCCTGCCCTTCGACATAGTAAATAAACAAAAAAACAAAGAGCCCCTCAATATGAAGAGCTCTTTGTTCTTTCCGTGCCAAACCTTAAGATTCAATAGCAATAACTGCCTTGGAATTATAAAACCCACAGCTAGGGCAAATATAATGCGGCATTTTTGGTTTATGGCATTGGGGGCATTCGATGTGGTTTGGTGCAGTTAGTTTCCACATAGCCCGACGTTTGCGAACCCTTGACTTTGACTGTCGATGTTGCGGAACACCCATAATTACACCCCCTTTATTTTTTCTGAACTTAATCAGTCATTGGATTGCCACTTGGCCAGTGCTGCTAACCGGGGGTCAACTGTACCTTCCCCGCAATTACATGGGGTTAGATTTCTATTTACACCACAGTTTGGGCATAGCCCATGACACTCTGCTGAACAAACAAACTTCATCGGTAAAGCTAACACAATTTGCTCAAAAATACGATCCTTTATATCGATCTCATCTTTGTCCAAAAGGAGCGCTGTCTCAAGGAGATCTTCAGTAGCTAAAGTTCGAAACGCCCACTCATCTTCGTAATGAAGATCTAAGGGATAAACGAACGACTCTAAACAGCGTCCACACGTTGCTTTGAGTTCTGTGTGAATAGTTCCTTTTACCAGCATAGCTCTACTGGTGTTGTTCACCTGAAGTTGCACATGTACCGGCGCTTGAAATGAGAGGGCTTCTATTCCCAAATCGAAGGCAGACAAGTCCTCCACTAAATCATAATGGACACTTTCTCCACCGCTGTGACGAACCTGGGCTACATTCACTTTCATAATACCACCCCAATACACATTCATTATTATAGTTGGCACAATTTTCTTTGTCAAGGAAAACTCTTTACACAAGTGTAATTGGTTTGAATTTATTGTATTAAGTCATGAGTCTCCAGCGCAATCATCAATTCCTCGTTAGTCGGAATTACCAAGACACGGCAACGGGCGTTCGGTTTGGAAACATCCACTTCTTCACTTCTGACCTTATTTTTCTCCGAATCAAGGTCTACTCCTATATAATCTAGGTTCTTACAGATAGCTTCTCGCATGGCCGAAGAGTTTTCTCCGACTCCTGCCGTAAATATAATCCCATCAACCCCACCTAATACGGCGGCATAAGAACCAATGAATTGCCGGACATCGTGTTCGAAAATATCTAAAGCAAGCCGTGCGCGTACATTACCTTGTCCCGCTGCCACTTCGATGTCTCTGAAATCACTGCTTATTCCTGAGACCCCTAATGCACCGCATTTTGTATTTAGAAAGTCATTCATTTGATCTACGGTAAAATTTTCTCTGCACATGATATAGGTAACAATCGCCGGATCCAAAGCACCTGAGCGCGTTCCCATCATAAGCCCGTCCAAAGGAGTAAAGCCCATAGACGTTTCAATCGATTTTCCGCCCCGTATGGCACATATGGAGGCACCATTACCTAAGTGACAGCTGATCAGCTTCAGATCGCTGAGCGGTTTCCGCAGAAGGACAGCAGCACGTTGACTGACGTACTTATGAGATGTCCCGTGGAAACCATATTTTCGAATCCCATACTTTTTATAATACTCATAAGGCAATCCGTATATATAACTTTTAGGCAACATGGTTTGATGAAAAGCAGTGTCAAAGACTGCCACTTGAGGAACTCCAGGCATCATCTTTTGACAAGCCATAATCCCGGCTATATTAGGAGGATTATGAAGGGGTGCAAGCTCAACACATTCTTTAAGAGCTTTCATTACATCCTCATCGATAAGCACGGATTTAGAAAATTTTTCACCCCCGTGAACTACGCGATGCCCTACCCCGCAGATGTCCTTTAAGTCTTTTAACGCACCATATTGTGGAGAAACTAATGCCTCCAACACGAGTTTAATAGCTATGGTATGATTTCCAATCTCAGCTTGAATTACTTCTTTTTCTCCGGATCCTGTTCGATGGGTAAGTACTGACCCAGGAAGACCTATCCGTTCAACCAAACCTTTCCCTATAGCATTCTTCGTGGCCATGTCAATTACCTGATATTTTAGCGAAGAGCTTCCACAATTAATTACTAGAATCTTCATTTTTTATACCCCTTTGTAATTTTCCGAGCTCAAGAAGTTTTACAAGTATCAGTAAACTATAGTCTTCCCCGAAAAACGTATTTTTCACTTACTTAATGGCTCCATTTCTTTCCACAAAAGTTGTTTCATTGTTTCATAAAAGAGTGTAGCACAAAATCTAAGCTTTTTTAACCCCTCACGCCATTATTCTCTTAATCTCAGAACATTTCGTCAAAGCTATGTTCCGTCCAAGCCGAATCCCTTCTTCAGCCCGGTCAAACTGAAAACTTCCAATATGCCCGATATCTGGTTGCAACAATAAATCTGCACCATGACATTGCGTACGAAATACTTCATCTTCCAAAATCTCGATGGATTGCAACAAGATGTCCATTGCGCTGCTCAGTTTATTGGCCAATCCCTTTTTCACATCCACTGCTAAAACCTTATCAGCTCCCATTTCCCGAGCAACATGTACCGGTAAACGATTTTTAACTGCACCGTCCACTAGAAGACGACCTTGATAACGATAAGGCTTAAAGAATCCTGGAATTGAAATGCTTGCCCGAACAGCCTGGGCTACACTCCCCTCACGAAATACAACAAGTTCCCCGGTTTCAAGATCTGTCGCGACGATGGCCAAGGGGATTTTGAGATCAGCAAATGACATATCTTTAGTCAAGAGGCGAATTACTTCAAGAATCCTATCCCCTTTTATCAGTCCTTCTTTAGAGACAGCCGGATCCAATATCTTCTTGGCAAACCCTGGATAGGTCAACAGGCGTTCGATGCGATAAAGATCCATTCCAGCGCACCACAAAGCACCGAATATAGCTCCCGCACTACACCCGACCACCAAGTCCATGCTTATCATTTCTTCATCAAGAACTTGCAGAAACCCTAAATGAGCAAACCCCCGCGCACCTCCGGCACCCAATACAAGTCCTTTAATTGGATTCATTTGATTTTCCCTCCCAGTGACTTCTAGGGCCCGGCATTCTTCCATATAAATTATGAAGGAAGGTGTGTTTTCATGTCCAATGTCATCCGTGTCCTTGCCTTAAGTTTACTCGCCCTAGGTATGTTTATCTATCCGCAAGAAGTACTTAGTTCTGCCGGCGGAGGGTTGACCCTATGGTGGCGTTTCGTCCTCCCTGCCTTGCTCCCCTTTTTTATACTTTCTGAACTCCTGATGGCTTCGGGATTTGTTCATTTTCTGGGCGTTCTTCTGGAATCGTTTATGCGTCCAGTCTTTCGACTTCCAGGTAAAGCAGCCTTTGTTGTGGCCATGGGCTATACTTCGGGATTTCCTATGGGAGCAGTGCTCACAGCCAGACTTCGCAGTGACGGAGAAATAACTCGCGAGGAAGGGGAACGTCTCTTAGCCTTCACGAATAACCCCAGTCCTGGATTTATGTTTGGTGCTGTGGCCTCCGGCATGCTTGGAAAGCCAACACTGGGAATACTGTTAGCTGGCTCTGTCTATCTAGCTAACTTAATTGTTGGGTTTTTGTTTCGATTTTATCGGGTAACTCCCGGCCCCCAACACACTGCCTCGTTACCTTCAATTAAACGGGCATGGCAGGAAATGAAAAATGCCCAGACTCGAGATAAGCGCACGTTTGGGCAAGTCCTAGGAGATGCCATAAGGCAGAGTACAAACACAGTTCTTATGGTAGCTGGATTTATGGCTATTTTTTCGGTAATCCTTCGACTTTTAAACCTCTGGCACATTACCTTAATATTAGCAAGTTTAAGCCATAGTATTATTCGAATCATTGAAATTCCTGTTCTTCAAGCCTTTTATAATGGTCTTTTTGAAATGACGCTAGGCTGTCAGGAAGTAATACAAGCCCTTTCCATGCTCGATCAGCAAGTAGCCCTCCTCGCTCTCCTCATGGGCTGGGGTGGACTTTCTGTCTTCGCTCAAGTCGCTGGATTAATTAGCGGTACAGATTTGCGTTTCTCAACATTCCTCATAGCAAGAGTTCTTCATGCACTTATTGCACTCGGACTGAGCCAACTCTTCCTCCTAGTTGCTGAGGTACCCGCCTGGACCATGCCTGTCCGAATTGCTGACCCCTCCGTTTTTTTCTGGAATACTTGGCATATCAGTTCTCTTGTGTTTATAGGTTGCATGTCTGTTCTTGCCATCCTTGCTTTTGTTGGAGTTCGTAGATCAAGAACCTAATACAAGGAAAAAAGAGTGAGATTTACTCACTCTCCTCAATTTCAGACTTTCCCATTCGCTCTTCTTTGGCTAATCCCTTTAATTCTTCTCGATTTTTACGTAAGGATTGAAGAGTTTCATACAAGCTCTGCTCTACATGTTTTAGCATTTCATCAGCATATTGAACCGCCCCAGTTTTTACTTCACGCGCAAAAGTTTGTGCTTGTTTAACTATATCTTCACCATAGTCTTGGGCCTGCTTTACCACTTCATTTTCCAAGGCCATCTTATCAACATATGTTTTCCCTTGATCCAGAAGTTTCTGTGCTTCTGCCTGAGCTTCATCTAAAATACGTTGACGTTCTTTTAAAACCCATTTAGCATTTGTGATTTCTTCAGGCAAGGCCGCACGCACACGATCCAGTAATTCAAAAATTACTGCATCATCCACTAAAACTTTTCCCGTCATCGGAATTTTAGTTCCATGATCAACAATTTCTTCCACTTCATTAATTAAACTCTGAATATCACTTTCCACTTATATCCTCTCCCTCGTCATACATCCATTCTCTGTAGGTACCATATTTTTGTGTCACCGTATTCCGCTGTTTTACGAATTTCAAACGGATAAAGGTCATCCGTTAACTTTTCGTCTTTAGCCGTCTCAGCGATGATAACTCCATTATCCGATAAATAAGAGTATTCCTTCAAGGATTGGAGAACCTTTGGAATAAGTTCCTGTCGATAAGGAGGGTCTAGAAAAATAAGATTAAACACTTCATCTGGATATCTATGTATGAACTTGAAAGCATCCATTAAAAGAAGTTTGGACTTTTGGCTAACCCCTACTTGTTCGAGATTTTTCCGGATAACTTGATATGCGTCATAATTCTTTTCCACTAGTATAGCCTCACTCGAGCCACGGGAAAGGGCTTCAATCGCCAAGTTTCCTGTTCCGGCGAAAAGGTCTAACACACGAGAGTTCAATACCTTGTCCCCTAAAACGCTAAAAATAGCACCCTTCACTTTATCTGAGGTCGGGCGCGTATGCAACCCTTCTACCGCCTTAAGTTGTCGTCCACGCATTTCTCCTGCAATAATCCGCATAAAGCCCTCCAAGTTACATTATAGCAGTTATAAATTTTAACTGCTATAAAGACTTGCAATATAATTAATTTTAGCATATTTGCTATCTGCATTTCTCGGCCAAAAACACGAATCTCATTATATTTCATTTTTATTTCCATTTAACTAAGTTCGGCAAGACTCAGGGATAATCAAATCTATGGCCTAAATAGCATATTAGAAATTATTGTTTCAAGCTCTGTAATCTACAGTATACCACAAGAAAAGTCTAAATTCCCCCGTATATTCTTGCATATCGTTTTACTTTTTGTCACATACTAAACTTGGCAAATGATGCTTTTGAAAATCATTATATGCCCTTCCCCCATCCAACTCTTCCTTCGTTTTCCTCTGTTCACTGGGTGCTTTTTCTAGCCCCAGTGACTTTTTAAAATCCATCATTCTTGACACTAATAAATGCATTTAAAGGAGTAAATAAACCATGAAGAAATCGGAGCTTTATCAACATCTGAATGTACAACTAGATCTGGCAGTTGAAGCACATCAACTCCTGCGAGGAGAAAGCGGGGAAGAAATCCCTGGTGTCCTAATGAATGAACAAGAACTCGAACATGCCAAAGTCACTATTATCACAGTTGAAACCGACGAAGGAGTCGAGGCAATAGGAAAACCCAAAGGGCACTATATCACCATTGATGCTCCTGAAATTCGCACTAATAATCATGTTGTTCATGAGGATATTACTCATGTACTGGCAGACAGATTAATTGAACTAATGAACCTTAAGGAAGACGCCAGCATCTTGATCGTCGGATTAGGTAACTGGAATGCCACCCCCGATGCTTTGGGACCTCAAGTCATTGACAAAACAATGGTAACTCGTCACCTATACCAACTCCCACCTGACGAATTAAAAGGGCAACTGCGAAAAATTAGTGCCATTGCACCAGGTGTATTGGGACTTACCGGAATTGAAACCGCTGAGATCATTCGTGGTCTTGTAGAGCACGTCAAGCCGGATTTAGTAATTGCTATTGATGCTCTGGCAGCTAGCTCTTTAGAACGTATTGGGACAAGCATCCAACTTGCTGATACTGGTATTCATCCAGGTTCAGGTGTAGGAAACCGAAGAGCTGGGATTACTGAGGAAACAATAGGGTGTAAGGTTATTGCCATTGGGCTTCCAACAGTTGTCAATGCTGGTGTCATTGCCCACGATGTTGTTGAAGGTGTGTTTAAAGAATTTATTACCAGTCCTAAACTCTATCAACTTTATAAGGGCATAAAACCTGAAGTATTTAGTCAAATCATTGATGATGTGCTTTCTCCGTTCCAAGGAAATTTGATGGTTACACCTAAAGAAATTGACTCTCTAATAAAAACTGTCGCAAAAATAATTGCAGGCGCTTTGGCTATCAGCCTGCATCCGGGAATTGATCGGGAAGACTATGAGAGGTATTTACAGTAGATTGGGGAATGGAATGAATTGCACGTTGTTTCATTTCATTCCTGGATGGGTTGCGACGAGGGTTGGGACGGGTGAATGTAAATGTAATTGCACGTTCACCAAGGCTTCAGGATGTGATTCTTTCGGGTTCGCCTGATGGTTCTCTTTGCAATTTCATTTCATTCTTAGGATGGGTTCCGATGAGGGACGGAACGGGAATTGGATATGTTAAAGTAAGGTTGGAAAAGGGTCAGGTTTCTTTATAACCTGACCCTTTTCCTTATGGATTATTGTTGTGGGGAATTAGGAAAACTTTTGTGTTTCCGATTTGCGATCCCAATCTCTTGAGCAACCTCATACTTGAACTTCTCTAATTCGGGTGTCAGTTGAACCATAGGTTTTGTTGACTTAGCCAAAGCTTAACCCCTCCTTAGATTTCATTTTGAAAGACAGCGGACCTGCTTCGCCGCTGTCTCGCCTAGTAAGTTTTCCTTCTTCAGTCTGATCTTATTATTCGACTATTTGATGAAGATCATACTCGGCAATTCTTCCCAAATATAAGACTTCACTCCATGAGAATCTCTAACATTTTCTGGGTATTATTAATAAAAGCACGCATTATTTGATAATGTTCAGTGCCTTCATACTCAATAATTTTAAATCCCTCTTGAATCTCATATATTCGTGCCTGAGGGTAGGCCATAATGATTGGAGAATGCGTAGCAATAATAAATTGGGAACCTTGTTGAACCAATTCATGTATTCTCACAATCATCGACATTTGCCTTGAAGGGGATAAAGCGGCTTCTGGTTCATCCAGAATATATAGCCCTTTCCCTATGAATTTATTTTGAAAAACTGCAAAGAAGGACTCTCCGTGTGATTGTTCATGTAGAGATTGCCCCCCATAGGAATCGATCAAAGGTGGTCCAAATGAGGGCTCAGAATCCAATTTATCAATATTTGTCGCTAAATTATAAAAGCTTTCCGCTCGTAAGAAAAAGCCATCTTCTGGTTTCTTTAATCCTTTGATTAGTTTAATATATTTATTCAAGTCGGAATGAGTAGCTCTCGATGAAAAATTGAAGTTCTTAGTTCCCCCTTCAGCATTAAAGCCATAGGCAACTGCAATTGATTCCAATACAGTTGACTTCCCCGAACCATTTTCGCCAACAATAAATGTTACTTGGGGATGAAATGACAGTGATTCTAAATTTTTGATAGCCGCTAAATTAAAAGGATATTCGGTGAATGAGGGAACGGTATCTCGATTTAATTCGATAGATCTTATGAACTGATCTGATCTTCTTGCTCCCATCTTCTCCAAGACCTCCTAATGCACCCCTATATCCTCCGGTGGAAATCTTTTCAGTACTTCTTTGAAAAGCAGTTCAAATCTTTCAGGATCTTGTAAGGCCTTTTGGGCCATCTCATAAGCCTTTTCCACAAGATGTCCGTCTCGCGAAAGATCAGCAAGGCGTAATTCGGCTATGCCATGCTGTCTAGTCCCTAATAACTCCCCTGTCCCACGCAGGCGCATATCTTCTTCCGCTATTTTAAATCCATCTTCGGTTTGGCATAAAATATCTAAACGGCGACTGTCTTTGTTTCCCGCCAACAAAAAGCAATAAGATTGCTCACTCCCCCGTCCAACACGTCCTCTCAGTTGATGTAACTGGGCAAGGCCGAATCGTTCTGCAGATTCTATTACCATAACTGAGGCATTTGGAACATTCACTCCAACTTCCACCACAGTTGTGGCAACCAAAATATCAATATTCCCTGCATTAAAGGTCTTCATAATTTCTTCTTTTTCAGCGCCCCTCATTTTTCCATGCAAAAGGGCGATGCGATGGTCCGGAAATCTCACTTGTAAATCTGTTGTTCTCTGTGTCGCGGAAATGAGATCGAGGGTTTCTGATTCGTCTACCAATGGACAGACTACATAAATTTGCCTTCCTAGATTGATTTGCTCGTCTAGGAATTTCTCCATTTTTGGACGGGAACGTTCTGATAATTTACGGGTAATGATCGACTTTCTGCCCACTGGCATCTCATCAAGAACCGAGAGCTGCAAATCTCCATAAAGCGTTAAGGCCAAGGTTCTTGGTATGGGCGTTGCAGTAAGAACTAAAACGTGAGGATTCTCACCTTTGCTCTGAAGCATTGTACGTTGCCGTACGCCAAAGCGATGTTGTTCATCAGTCACCGCAAGACCCAGGGCCTTAAACACGACCGTATCTTGGATAAGGGCATGAGTTCCTACCACGACTTGAGCCTGACCATTTTCAATCATTGCAAGTGTATTCTCTCTTGACCCTTTATTCTGACTGCCCAGCAAACAAACTACGCTGATCCCCAAAGGAATGAACACTTTCTCAAGCGATTGAAAATGCTGTAATGCTAAAATCTCAGTGGGAGCCATCATAGCCCCTTGATACCCTGAACCTACCGCGCGTATCAGAGCCGCCATGGCAACCGCCGTCTTACCAGACCCCACATCCCCTTGGACCAAGCGAGCCATCCCTTGCGGTTTAGCCAAATCTTGGAATATTTCTCCAATAACACGTTGCTGAGCCGTCGTCAGTTGAAAAGGCAATGCTTGATAAAAACTCTGGATCAACTCTTCTCCTTCTAACAAAGGAGGGCTTCCCAGCTTTACCATGCCTTGGCGAAGTCGAGCCACGGCTAATTGCAAAAAGAGAACTTCTTCCCAGACCAATCTATCCCTCGCTTGGGAGAGACTGGCATAACTCTTCGGAAAATGAATCTCCCGATGGGCTAAGGGGCGCTCCATCCACTGTCTTGAAACTTCTTGAGGCAAGATTTCTGGAAATTCTTCCTCCACCCGCTCTAAAACACCTTGAATCAAGTTGCGTATTACCTTGGAGGATAAGCGTGCCGTTTCTGAATAAACCGGTAAAATCGTTTGGGCATCTAAGTCTGAGACATCTGTACGACTATTTACACCGGCCTTTTCAATATCCGTCACTAAAATTTCAGGTTTTTGTTGCTGCCAGCGAACCTTTCCCGTAATTACAACTTGTGTTCCTACCGGATATTGTTTGAGGATAAATGGTTGGTTAAACCAAGTTGCGTGAATGGAGCTTCCAGCTTGCTCGATACTTAACTTCACAACTTTCATCTTTCCACTCGTCACATGCCCAGCTACTACTTTTCCCTCTACTGTGGCCAACTCACCATCTTTTAGCTCTGCTATCATGCGCTTGCGGCGATCTTCATATCGCCGAGGATAATACTTTAGCAAGTCTATTATATTATGTATCCCAAGTTGTTCAAGTTGCCTGGCTCTTTCAGGACCAACCCCTTTAATGAATTGTAAGGGCCTCGTTCGCAAAGACGTGCTTTTGCTTTTTGACCCTTTTAAGCCCTCAGGAGAAGGTTTAGGACTTTCTCTTTTTCCTTCAACACTCCGTTTTATTTGTAATTCAAATGTTGTGTTTGTCTGTTCAGGGGGTATTTGAAGGTTGCCTTTCGCGTCTGCTTTTCTATCGAATATTTCTTGCTTCTTCGGCATTTGATCTTCTAGCGGTGATTGACTTTGCCCCAAAGCATCCTGAACCCCAATCGTTATTTCTTGCAGGAAGCGTCGAAGTTCGGAAAAAGCCTCTCGGCGACGGAGTGGATTCAGAGTTGGATAGTTCTGAGCCAACTTTCTCAACAAATCCATATCCTTTTGGGGAAACAGCTTTTCAAGTCTGGGGAGAATCCCCTGCAAAAAAGAATTAAATCCACCCAATACCCCGGCATTTGTAAAGCCCTGTCTCTCTTCTGCCAGAAGCGCCCTTTGGAAATTGTTTAGAACTAATTGAACCTCTGTAAGCTTCATAGGAAATCAGCCTGAATCCGGCGGCCTGTTGGGGTAACTGCAAGGCCCCCTTGTGCTGTTTCCTTTAATGCACAGGGCATTTGTTTTCCAATCTGTCCCATTGTATCGATAACCTCATCAATCGGAATCGCACTCTTCACCCCTGAAAGCGCCATTTCAGCTGCTGCTAGCGCTATTGCAGCTCCCGTAGCATTTCGTTTGACACAGGGAACTTCAACAAGTCCACCTACAGGGTCACAGACCAAACCTAGCATTGATTTCATGGCAATCGCCGCAGCATCGGCCGCCTGTCTCGGAGATCCTCCGGCTAATTCCGCTGCCGCCGCAGCAGCCATAGCCGCTGCAGATCCGATTTCGGCCTGACACCCGCCTTCAGCTCCAGAAACACTGGCTCGTTCAGTAAGGATCATTCCCAATCCCGCAGCCGTGAAGAGAGCAAGTATGAGATCACGCTCTGAAACTTTACAGGTCTCCTCAACCGTAAACAAAACCGCCGGAAGCACTCCACAAGAGCCTGCAGTCGGTGCAGCTACAATTTTACCCATACAAGCATTGACCTCAGCCACCGCAAGTGCCTTAGCAATGGCACCACTTATTTGGTCACCGACCAGACTGGTGCCCTTTTTCCTGCGATCTTCGACTTTAGCTGCGTCGCCGCCTACCAACCCAGATAATGAACGTCGTTTCCCGATTAGCCCTGCTTCAACAGAATCCCTCATCACTATTAAATTAGTGCTCATACGTTGGAATAGCCCTTGCTCCGTTTGTTCCAGTTCTTCGATCTGGTCTTGGAGTATAACTTCACTTAGTTTTATTCCTTTAGTTTCAGCCTCAATAACCCAATCTTCATAGGCTCGCATTGGATTTCCTCCTAAATTATAAAGGCTCAACAGCCATTACTTGCTCAATTTTGGGCAATTTTCTCATTAGATCAAGAACGGCATCATTAATCATTTGATCTGTCTCTAGAATCATCAGGGCTTGGGCCCCCCTCTTTTCACGTGAAACCCGCATGCTGGCAATATTAATTTGGGCCGTTGCCAGCAGGAGAGTCACTTGGGCGACCAACCCCGGGAGATCCTGGTGCAAAATTACCAGGGTTGGATAGTCCCCCCGAATTTCCACTTGAAAGTCATTGATCTTATGAATAACTATAGTTCCTCCCCCAACAGACGAACCGACCACTTGAACCCGGCCACCTGATCTTCCAACTAAATCAAACTTCACAGTGTTAGGATGCACCTCTCCGAGATCTGCAATTTCATACTTAACGCTTAGACCTCTTTCCTTGGCAAGCTTAGGGGCCTCTGGTATTCTTTCGTCATCCGGAAGCAAGCCTAAAAGTCCTGCGAGTAACGCTAAATCTGTCCCATGTCCCTTCCCCGTTTTTGCAAACGAACCATGCAGAAAAATCGTCCCTCTAACAGGTTCATCTCCCAAAATTTTTCTAGCCATTCCTCCCAAGCGAGCTGCACCAGCTGTGTGTGAACTGGACGGACCAACCATGATAGGTCCAAGAAGATCAAATACATTACTCTTTCCCACAACTTCCCCTCCAATATTAATGGAAACTTGGCCACACCCGGCCATACAAGAAAAAACCTCCGGAAAAATTCCGGAGGTTAACCTATTCCACACCAAAGATATAATAGTAGAGCGGTTGCCTACCGGGATGAACCTCAACTTCGATGCTTGGATTCTCTTCTCGGAGCCAATCCTGGAGGCGTTGAACCTCTTCAAGTTTTGTATCTTCTCCGTAAAATATTGTAACCAAGTCATGGATTTTCCATTCCATTTTATCCAATGTCGATTGTGCCACTTCATATAACGATTTTCCCGTAGAAACTATTACATCTTCAATCAATCCTAATATATCACCGTCTGAAATAGTTAAATCCCCATATTGAGAGTCCCTGACAGCATAAGTTACTTCCCCAGAGCAAACACTGCTTAGCCCTCGTTCCATATTCTTAATATTTGTCTCAGCTTCTCCATCACTATTAAAACTCAGTAACGCCGAAATCCCTTGGGGTATCGATTTACTTGAAATCACATGCACTTCTCGTTCCTGCACAACATCTTTTACTTGACGAGCGGCCATGATGATATTCCCATTGTTCGGCAAGATAAAAACTTGTCGAGCAGGAACCTTCCTGACGGCCTCAGCAAGATCTTCAGTACTTGGGTTCATTGTCTGCCCACCGAACACCACTTCGTCGGCACCCAGACTTATAAAGACATCCGCAATTCCCTGACCCATTGCAACGGCTACCACGCCAAACTCTTTGAGCGGTTGGCCTTGATGTTCAATTTTCATGTCAGTCTGCAAATACTCTGTTGTCTCATTTTCTTTCATGGCATGGGCCATGTTCTCATTTTGCTCTAACATATTATGGATTTGAACTTGGTGAAGTGAACCCCATTGTATGGCATAATCCAAGATTTTACCTGGATTTTTGACATGCACATGAATTTTTACCACTTCGGACGTCCCTACAACAAGCAGGCAGTCCCCTCGGTCTAATAAATCTTGTTTTATCTGTTCAACACGCAAATCAGTTCCCTTTACCAAGAATTCTGTGCAATAAGGGTAGTCCAGGTTTTCGATTTGCATAAATTCTTGTCTTGTTGCAGTAGATCCTTCTACATTTGGTTTTAACGAACTATCCCTTTCGCTCAGGGTATCTGAAATATACGTTTCTCCTGTTAATACTGCAATCCACCCACCTAAGATTACGAGGAACCCTTGCCCGCCAGCATCAACTACCCCAGCTTGTTTAAGCACGGGCAACATTTCAGGTGTTTTGGCTAGGCTTTTTAATCCCTTTTGCTCTGCTTCTTGAAGAGTCTCCAGCAGAGATCCACCACTCTTGGCCATAGCTAAGGCTGCTCGCGCCGTCTCCTTCGAAACCGTAAGGATCGTGCCCTCAACAGGTTTCATGACAGCTTTATAGGCCGTATCTACCCCTGCTTGCAACGCTTGGGCGACTTGAAGAGCATTGGCCGTATTCAACCCCTCCAAACCCTTGGCAATACCTCGCAGGAGCTGAGAAAGGATAACCCCTGAATTTCCGCGAGCACCCATTAAAGACCCCATCGAAGCGGCTGCGGCAACTTCTCCGATAGATTTGCCAGTTATCTTTTCCGCGTCCCTCGCGGCAGACTGAATCGTTAAGTACATATTCGTTCCAGTATCCCCATCTGGTACAGGAAAGACATTCAGAGCATCAACCTCATGCTTTTTTAATTCTAGGGCCTTCGCCCCCGATGCCATCATCTGTCTCCATAGTTGTCCGTCCAGAACACTTGTTACCTTTGCAGCTGCTGGTCTCAAAACCATATCCCCCTAATCTTTTACCTACTCTAAAACGCGAACACCTTTTACGTTCACATTCACTTGGGATACGTTTAATCCCGTAAGCTTCTCAGTAGTATAACGAACGCGCTCCATAACACTAGCGGCAACTTCAGAAATCTTAACGCCGTATCCAACGATGATATAAAGATCAATAACAACTTCATTGTTATTAATAGTAACCACCACACCACGGGCCAAATTCTCCCGTCGCAACAAATCGGCTACTCCGTCCGTAATTTTACGTGAAGCCATACCGACTAAGCCGTAACACTCAACCGCCGTAGCACCTGCAATCGTGGAAATGACTTCTTCAGATATTTCAATTTTACCTAAATGATTAATGATTTCTTTTCCCATATAAGGACCCTCCCCTTCCGGTATCGTCCACGTTGAACTTATTCTACCAAGGAAATGAAAAATGTTCAAAGAAAAAGCGAAAAAAATTCAATAGAACTCTTAGTATTTCCTCAAGTTATGAAATAAATTCCAAATTCCAGGCGAATTGGCCCTAACTCAATCCCCATAAAGATGAACTCCAATGATATTTAAGAAAAATTCGCTAAGGAACCTTGCCAACCAGCAAGAGTTTTGATAAAATGAATAAGTGTCATTTCGGCTGCAAAGGAGGTTTAGCGCATGGCTAATGTTTGTGCTGTATGCGCCAAAGGAGTAGTCACTGGATTTCAAGTCAGCCACTCTCATATAAGAACAAAGAGAACTTGGAAACCAAACTTGCAAAACGTTCGTGCAATAGTGAACGGCACTCCTGCCCGGATCAAAGTTTGCACCAGATGCTTACGTTCCGGTAAAGTACAACGCGCTGTCTAATGAATCAAAAGCCCGACGTTTGTTCGGGCTTTTTTCATACTCAAAATCCACCTCTTTTTCCCGGTTTTCCCGGCCCAGAGGGTGCGTTTTTGCGGAGTAAGCCCTTTAGGCAGAGTCGCGTCACTCGCGCTTAGATTTCGAAGTGCCAGCGTGGCATAGGTTCACATGCAGAACCACCCAGAGGTTTGCCAACGCTCGTTTCGAAATCAAGCGCGATAGCGATGACACCTAGGGTGAGCGAAGCAACATCAACCCTCGCGCTCAACAACATCACGCCCTCTCCCAAATTTCCCGTAACTCTTCAATATTAAACTGAAAATGTTCATTGCAAAAGTGGCACACCATCTCGGCTTTTTCATCCGCGATCAGGTCTGCTATTTCTTTTTTGCCCAAGGACACCAAGGTGCCACTCAAACGTTCTTTTGAACACGTACATGTAAATCCAACCGAACGTCGCTCTAGGACATGATAAGAGAGTTTCCCCATCAGATGACCCAATAACTCATCCATGTTTTCACTTTGGGCTACCATCTCACTAATACCTGCTCCTAACAACCCAAGCTGACTTTCAATCGCTTGGATATCTTCTTCGGTTGCCCCTGGCAACGGCTGAATTAGAAATCCTCCTGCTCCAGCAACATGATAATCTTTTTCAACCAAAACCCCGAGCAACATGGCTGAAGGAATTTGTTCAGAAGATAACAAGTAATGCACTAAATCCTCGGCAATCTCCCCGCTAACCATAGGAACCGTTCCTGTATAGACCTCACCGTTTTGCAAACTTCTACTAACTGTTAACTCACCGCAACCAACCGCTGCGCCAACGTCAAGCTTACCAGAAGCCTTAAGCGGCAGGTCCACCAAAGGTTCCCGAACATAACCCCTTACCTCACCCTGCGCATTTCCAACAGCCACAACCCCCTCCAGAGGTCCGTCACCTAATAACCGCAGAGTAACACTCTCTTCGCCTTTGAGGGAACTGGCCAAAATAAGAGCTCCAGTCATCAACCGCCCTAACGCTGCCGTTGCCACCGGAGACATACCATGACGTCTACGCGCTTCCTCCACCGTATTCGTTGACTTCACCAAAACCCACCGAGCATTCCCCTCAAGCATAGTACCAATCCAAAGTTCATCATGTTGCATAATCGTCTTCCTTATCTATAATCTTATTTTTCTAACACTGAAATATGATGTAACGGAACACCCAGAACAACATACACACCTAGTCTATCCCTAGCAAGCGCTCATTACACTCCCATTCAAGCCCAAACGCCGCAAGATCAAAGCGATTCAACCATCCCACCCCATTCACCCATTCATCCTCACCCGACCCTTCCAGCGCCCCTAGACCCTCCTCTAAAGGGCGTGATGCCACGGGGTGAACCCTTTAAGCAGAGTCGCTTCAATCCCGCCTAGATTTCGAATCACCAGCGTGGCACGGATATCCGTGGATGGACTGATGTCGCGATGCGATGGCGCCTTGTGAGCGGATCAACATCAAACTCTCCCGTTCCCTGCCCCCGTCGACCCCAAGCCCAGAGGGCGT
This sequence comes from Desulfosporosinus shakirovi, assembly GCF_020595055.1. Taxonomy (GTDB): domain Bacteria; phylum Bacillota; class Desulfitobacteriia; order Desulfitobacteriales; family Desulfitobacteriaceae; genus Desulfosporosinus; species Desulfosporosinus shakirovi. The sequence goes on from NZ_JAJDOO010000001.1 coordinate 45,896, forward strand.
GATGTTGCGGAGCGAACCCATTAGGCAGAGTCGTGTCAACCATGCTTCGATTTCTCGGTGCCAGAACGGCACGGGTTAACATGCAGAACATCCCAGAGGTTTGCCGTTCTCGCCGAGAAATCAAGCATGGTAGCGACGGCGCCTTGGATGAGCGGAGCAACATCACGCCCTCGCGCACCACCTGCTCATCACGCCCTCGCACACCTGGGCATAACCACCATAACCCAGCCCTCATGAACCTCAACCACTGCCTTCTCTCCCAAAAAAACATTACTCACACCCCGCGGACGGTCCTGACGAAGAACATCCTTCTGGAGCGGATAATATAGCCCCTCTGTCGTGACAACCGACTCCTCAGAGATCGAAATCAAAGAGAGTTCCTGCCCGGATACCCCCCTAATCTCTTCCCGCCCCTGCACAATCCACAATTCATGCTCAGGGTCGATTACGCGTATCCGATACCCTTTCTTTGCATAGGCGAGCATAAGCCCCACATTACCGAAGAAATGATCAATTCGTTTTCCAGTCGCCCCATACAGCCAAATATCCTTTTCCCCAAGTAAACGAGCCTTTTCCTCAGCTCGCAAAAGTGCCAATTCAAGATCCGTTTCGTCTTTTTCACAGGGATAAGGTTCAATAACACATCCCATATCTCTAAATCGATCTAAGTTTTCAGGTAAAATCGAATCCAAGTCTCCGATTATCAGATCAGGCATACGCAAAGACAGGGCAGCATAGTTTGCCCCCCCATCCGCACAAATCAAAAAATCGGCCTCTTTAAGAACCTGTTTTCCCCATTCCAAATCCCAACCGCCATTTGCTAAGACAGCAATCTTGATATCAATCACCGACCTTACTTCACGCTCGCAGCTTGACGAATATTTTTAACCGCTTGCTGTGGGTCAGATTGAGCAAATACAGCGGCACCGGCCACTAAAATATGAGCCCCCGCTTTGCCAACTACAGAAGCTGTTTCTAGATTAATTCCGCCATCCACTTCAATCAGACAAGCAGATTTGGTTTGAAGAAGATGATGATGAAGAACTTGGATTTTCGGGATAACGTTGGGGATAAATTTTTGCCCGCCAAACCCAGGATTTACTGTCATCAAAAGAACTATGTCCAAATCTTCCAAAATATACTTTAGTCCATCAAGCGGAGTCGCTGGATTGAGTGCAATTCCAGCCGTCATTCCATGTTCTTTGATCTGTTGAATTACGCGGTGAACATGAGGAGTCGTCTCTAAATGAAAGGTGATATGATCAGCACCCGCCGCAGCAAAATCTGCTATGAACTTCTCCGGCTCATCAACCATCAGGTGCACATCAAAACGCATACGCGAGCGATCTCTTATGGATTTAACCAAGGCCGGCCCAAAGGTAATATTGGGAACAAAGTGTCCATCCATGATATCGATATGTAAAACCTCTGCACCAGCCTCCTCAACTAGTTTCACCTGGTCACCCAGGCGGGAAAAATCTGCTGATAATATAGAAGGGGCCATCTGTATCACATTAATACTTCCTCTCTGCTTCAATTACTTCTTTTAAAAATATAAGGTAGTGCTCGTAACGTTCTGGAGAAATCCCCCCTGTTTCCAGAGCTGCTTTAATCGCACAATTAGGTTCTTTATCGTGCAGGCAACTGTTAAAACGGCATAGACGCCGACGAATAGCAAACTCAGGGAAACAATCCGTTAATTCTGCGCGCTTCATTTCCGGTAAGAAGAGGGATGAAAAGCCCGGTGTGTCCGCTACCAGCCCCCCGGCACACACCATTAATTCTACATGGCGTGTGGTATGGCGGCCACGCTTTGACTTAAGACTTATTTGCCCTGTTTTCAGCTTCTTACCAGGAGATAAGGAATTAAAAAGACTAGACTTCCCAGCTCCGGAAGGTCCTGCAAGCACACTTATCTTATTCGTCAGACGAACAGCGATTTGATCAATCCCCTGACCCGTCTCACTGGAAACCTCAAACACGTCATATCCGATTTTTCGATAGACATCCGTAATAGCGTGCCCCTCTGAGCCGTCGTTTAAAGCGTCTTCTTTATACTTGTCTAATTTGGTGAAAACTAAGATAGGCTCAATGCCTGCATCCGTCACTTGAATTAACAAACGATCCAAGAGATTGAGATCGGGCTTAGGACAAGTCATGGCGAAAACCAGAATTGCTTGATCCACATTAGCAATAGCAGGCCGTGTTAATACATTTCGCCGTGGCTCTACCGATTCAATAGTCGCCTTATTCTCCTCTTCTTCCTCTTCCGGCAGAATGTTCACCCGATCACCCGGTAAGAACTCTTGATCTTTAACGCGAAAGCGACCGCGCAGGGAACATTCCCATACTCGGTCCTCCGCATAGACATAATAAAATCCTCCATATCCTTTGAGTAAGAATCCATTGATCATTTTTATTCCTCACTAATCATCGTTTGGGAATTATTACATGAAATTATTGTTCTTTGAGTCTGCCCCTTTGCACGCCAGCCAAAAACTGAGCTATCATCACATTATTACTGCTGGCCTGTGCCTCTAATCCTTGTGCAAAAGGACCGGGTCCCCGTGAAACAACCATCGTCACCTCTGAGCCCTGCTGAACACTTTCTCCCGGGCTGGGGATTGTGCTTATCACCACATCTTCTGGAGAGGTATAAGAAACCTCGGTCTCAATCTTCAGAACCAGCTTATTTTGATCAACAAGGATCGTCTTCGCCTCAGAAGATAGCTTCCCTATGACACTTGGCATATTGATCGTCGACCATTGTGGTCCAGTACTTACTGTTAAAGTAATATTTCCATCTTTAGGCCAAGGTGATTTTGGCATTGGATCCTGACCAATAACAGCATCTTTAGCTGCATCATCAGGCATAGGCACCAGGGTTATCTCTCCTATAAATCCAGCATTCTTAATTAGATTTATGGCATTTTCCTTCGACATCTGTCCGATTATTACATTTGGGAATTCTACCAACTCGATCCCTTTGCTTACCACAACTTTAACTGTTCGCCCGACTTTCACTGAGTTATCTGCTTTAGGATCCTGTCTGATAATGAGCTCTTTGTCAACTTCATCATTAAACTCTTGAGTTACCTCCGGATCAAGACTTAGTTCGGCAGCCATTAAAAAACCCTCTGCTACAGGCACCGTTTTACCCGTTAAATCCGGGACCTTTGTTGATCCTACCGACATATAGTTCCAAATTCCTCCGACCAGTAAGGCAAGGAGAAGTACAAGCCCTCCAATAATCAAGATCCAGCGTCTCTTATTTACAGACTTAATCGGGACAGCGTCTATGACTTCAATCGGGTTCAGAGTCTTAACCATTCCTTTGTGAGTCTGAGTTGCCTCCGGATCACTTGCTTGGGAGAGGCCAAACCACGCAATTGGTTCACCAGCTTGAATGTGGTTCAAATCCTCAAGCAACTCTTTAGCGGACACATATCTTTGTTCGGGCGACTTTGCGATGGCTCGCATAATGACCCCTTCTAATTCTTTGGCAATCCGAGGGTTAAGTTTACTCGGCGGAACAGGATCTTGCTGTAAATGTTTTAGGGCAATAGCAATTGGAGTTTCACCATCATAGGGAACTTTACCCGTGAGTAATTCATACAGAACGATCCCCAATGAATAGATGTCTGATTGCTCATTACTTTGTATCCCCTTGGCTTGCTCGGGCGACAAATAATGAACTGAACCGACAATGTCTCCAGTATGAGTCACGGTCGCTGAAGATACAGCCCGCGCAATTCCGAAATCTGTAACCTTTGCGTGCCCGTCTGCAGTAACTAATATGTTGTGAGGTTTAATATCCCTATGAATAATATGGTTCTCGTGGGCGTTTCGGATAGCTCCTGTAATTTGTCGGGCCAGATTAATGGACTGTTCTGTGGAAAGTGGGGCGTACTCACGAACAATTTCCTTGAGATTGCGACCTTCCACATATTCCATAACGATGTATTCTGTATCTCCATCTTTACCTACATCATAAATTGATACGATATTGGGGTGAGACAAGCTAGCTGCGGACTGAGCTTCCCTCCGAAAACGACGAATAAAGTCTTCATCTGTGACAAACTGCTCCCGGAGCACCTTTATGGTCACGACACGGTTAAGTAAAAGATCCTTAGCCTTGTATACAATCGCCATACCTCCAGCACCAATTCTGTCCAGAACCTCATATCGTCCCCCGAAGATTTTACTCACTTTTTGTCACCTACTTTCTGGTTCAGTGCTTCTTGAATAATCTGTCTAGCAATCGGGGCAGCATTCCCGCCTCCGGTTCCACCATTTTCTACGATTACGGCAACTGCAATCTGCGGTTCTTCTGCGGGTGCAAAGGCAATATACCAAGCATGCGTCAGAACATTTCCTCCAGGCTCTGCAGAACCCGTTTTACCCGCGACCTGAACATCGGGCAAAGCCCCTGGCGCAGCCGTCCCTTCCATTACTGCGGTGACCATGGCACTGGTAATCTTATCTGCTTCCTCTTTGGAAAGTGCGGTTAGCCAAGGCTGAGGCTTCTGTTGATACAGGATATCTTGAGAAGGGTCAAGAACTCTTTCTACCAAATGAGGAGTCATAATAACTCCATGGTTAGCAATTCCGGCTGTCATTAATGCCATATGAAAAGGGGATACCAAGACCTCCCCTTGTCCAAATGTACTGGCAGCCAGCAGGTTTGTATTCAACGACGAAGGATTTTTAGCCTCCTGCGTAATTGAACTCCTCGGCACACTCAGTTCAAACGGGATTTTTTGCCCAAATCCAAAGCCTTTAACAACCGAAAGAAAAGTTTGATCCCCCGCCTGAACCCCAAACGTCGCAAAATACGTATTGCAAGATTCGGCCAAAGCCATATTATAATTAACCCAGCCATGCGCTTTATCGTTTTGTTCTCGAATGACTTGTCCGTTAATAATAGTTGATCCCTGGCACTGATACAAATCCGTCGTATTTATTCCACTTCGAAATAAGGCTGCCGAGGTGACTACCTTCATAGTTGAGCCTGGCGGAAATAGGGAAAAATAACGGTGCTCCAGCGGCCTTTGCTTCTCACCCAAAGGCCTTTCTTCTTCCTGACTAATGATTTCATTCCAATGTTGATCAAGGTTTGTGGGATTAAAACTGGGTTGGCTAACCATGGCCAGCACTTCCCCTGTTTGAGGATCCAGAGCCACTGCTGCCCCCATTTTCCCTTTAAGTGCATCATAAGCTATACTCTGTAAACGTGAATCCAAGGTAAGCACCACATCGTCTCCTTGACGCGGCAGCGCAAAGAGTTGCTGAACTGCTTGGGTAGGCGTAGCATTCTTGATTCCTAACAACCAATCTGCCAAATTTGCTTCTAGACCGGAAGCCCCCAGTTTCACAGAAGAATAACCCAAGGCGGGTTCAAACATTTCCCCTTTGGGATAAACTCGAACCTTTTTCCCATTGAGAATTTGAGTTTGAGCTATTATTTCGCCGTTACGATCAAAAATTCCTCCCCGAGTCACGCGGCTTTCCATCAGAATCAACCTGCGATTCGAGGGATTTTGGAGCAACGTATCCGCACGAACAACCTGCCAATAGACCAAACCAAGACTAAGAATAAAAAAACTAAAGGCCATACCTAATGCTACTTGACGTATCCCTCGCATTATGTTGCATACTCCCTTCCCCGATTCTTGGTGGTGTGGGAACTTACCGCGGTGGCGTTAGAAATATTCAATAAAACCCCCAGTAAGATAAAATGAACAATAAGGGAACTGCCGCCATAACTCACCCAAGGAAGAGGAATTCCTGTCAAGGGCAACAGCTTTGTGACCCCAGCAAGAATAATCAAAGTTTCGGTACCAAGGAGAATTCCAATCCCAGCGGCCAAGATTTGCCCAAAGCGATCCTTAGCCCTGATACTTATCGCAAAAGCTCTCATAACAACAATCAAGAAGAGTACCAATACCGCCATAGAGCCGGCAAATCCCAGTTCTTCAGCAATAACAGAAAAGATAAAATCACTTATGGCCACTGGCACGGTCGATGCCCCAATGCCATTGCCTAACCCCGTGCCCAGAATTTTCCCGCCCCCAATTGCAAAAAGCGATTGGGCAATTTGATATCCCATCCCGGTAGGGTCCTGCCACGGATTCAACCACACAGATACTCTAACTCGAACATGTCTAAAGAGCATGTATCCAACAGTTCCGGTTAACAAAAAAACCGGCATTGATATCCCTAAATATAAAGTTCGCTCTGTAACAACATAAAGCATAAGTACAAAAAGCATATAAAACACTAAGGCCGTTCCTAGGCTTTTTTGTGCGGCTAAAATGCCAAGTACAAAAGCCACCATAATCATAAACGGTCTCAACGTCCGCCAATCGGGTAAAGAGAATCTGCCCCATTGTACCGTCCCAACTCGCAACAACTCTTCATTTTCTTCCAAATAGGTTGCCATGAATAAGAGCAAAGCCAACTTGACAAACTCCTCAGGTTGGAGTCCGATTCCCCCGATCCTAAATGAGCTTGTTGCTCCACCTTCCTCAGAACCAAAGAAAAGAGTAACCAGCAACAACCCTACCGCTAGAAGTCCCCATATGTATCGAAACCTGCCAAAATAACGATAATCTCTGATCGACAACAAAACCGCATAGAACAACAACTGCCCAATATTCGCCCACCAAAACTGGTGCAAGGCCACATCGGGATTGATTCTCACCACAAATACAAGTCCTAACGCCATAATGGCCTGGACTACAGGCAGAATATAGGGGTCTCCTTGATAATTGAAGAGATGTTCCATTAAGCTTCCCAGAAGGACAATGACCGTAAAAATTAATGCTTGCCAAAGAAGTCTGCTCATTTCCGCGTCCAATTTCAGCAGGCCAAGTCCTATCCACATCATCCCTAAAATTAAAATACGCAAGGTTAAACGCTGAATCATAGGCTTACTCCCAAATACAGCACAAGGCTGTAAAATTATCCGGGGCTCCCCGTTCCAGGGTAAGCTGTCTTAATTTCTCCAACCGTTCTTCCCAAGGGCTTGGTTCGAGGAATTCTTCTGTAAGTTCCTGATCGCTAATCATATTGGAGAAACCATCGGTACATAGGAGGAAAACATCCTCAGCTTGCAAAACAATGCTCCTGCAATCCACTTCAATTGCAGGGTCTGCTCCAATTGCGCGCATCAAAACATTCCGTTGAGGGTGTCTTTTCGCATCGTCCAACGAGATCTGTCCCAATCTCACAAGTTCACCCACTAGAGAATGGTCCATAGTCAAAGGTGTTAACGTCTCATTGCGCCAAAGATAAGCTCGACTGTCTCCAACATGAGCGATAACGACTTTATCATTGCGTATCAGCAGCACCGTTAATGTCGTCCCCATACCCGCATTTTCCGGGTCTGTTGTTGAGGATTCATGCACAACTTTATTGGCTTGAACAAAAGCTTCTGATAACCCGTTTTCCAAGGCTTGGTCTTCAAGCCCGGCAAGACGGGGAATCCACATCTTTAATTCGTGCAAAGCCACAGAAGACGCTACTTCCCCAGCTCGGTGTCCGCCCATTCCATCGGCCACGGCATAAAGCTCTTCATCCGATAACACTAAAAAAGAATCCTCATTGTTTTTACGAATACACCCTTTTTCACTAAAGCTTAGAACTCTCATTTTGCCACCTCGAGTATTGGAAGGTAATGCTTCCAATTTTCACATAATCTCCAGCTACCATTTGAACTGGAGAATGGATTTGCTCTCCATTAACCCATGTTCCATTAGTACTTCCTAAGTCTTCCAAAACAGTTTGTCCTCTTTGCAACCGAAAAACAGCATGATCAATGGATGCAAAATGATCGGGCAAAACAATATCATTGTGCTTGCCCCGCCCCAAACGCAGCCCTTTCCCATCCACTTTAAAAACACGTCCTCTGGAGAGCGTTTCTCCTCCGGTGAGAACCTCTAAACGTCCGTATTCATTCATCGAACGTTGAAAAACTCCCTTCAGTTGGAGATCGGCTAAAAGGGCTGTAAAAATACGGAATATAAAAAGATAGATAAGGGCGACAAAAGCAAGTCGTCCTATGACTAACACAAATTGCATACAATCCTCCCAATCGAATAGAGGTTGAACCCTACAAATTCTCCAATATCATTACGGCAGAGGGGATCTTTGTATGACCAGTACACTTTGTCCAATAAATATTCGATCTCCTGGGGCAGTTGTATGATGAGTAATTCTTTGTCCGTTAACATAGGTTCCATTTGTGCTTCCTAAATCATCAAGCCACCAACCGTTCTCTCCCCCCGGAGCAATTTTCAGATGTCTTCGGGAAACTTCAGGGTCAAGCAGTACTAAGTTGCACTGTCCATGACGCCCAATGATAACTTCTTCATCCCGCAGAGAAAACGTCCGGCCAATATCCGGTCCTTCTATGATTTCGAGAAAGTAATCCGAATTCCTTCCTGTCACACTCTCAACTTGTAAGTTTGTCTTGACACCTTCTCTGAAGATAGTTGTACTTTCCCGCCAATTCGATTGATTAGGTCGAACTTCGTTGGCAAGCTCAATATCATTTTCTTCATCTCCCCAGTCTATGACAATAGAATCGTCAAAATCCACTTCGATAATCATTTGCCGAGGATTAACAGTCTCATCTGAATGCAATTCTATCGCTGGTTTGGTCAAAAATGTATACCCATTCCGCTCGGCTTCTGCGAATAGATATTTAGATAACTCAATGAGAAACGCATCTCCAAAACTCGCTATTGGCCCCCAATCACCGGAATGGAGATAAACCCGATAAATATTGGGCACGTATACTTGAGAGATGCTAACCTGCTTATTTCTAAGCATAGACTTCACAAGTTCTTTGGCTATTTCCACCGGTTGAAGGCGGGACGCACTTTTCTTAAAAGCTTCTGTAAAAAGAAATTCGGCCATCCCTTCGAATCGGGCCAATAGGCTCATTTTAACTCACCCTCCCACTGTCGGCGAAGTTGCCCGCAAGCTGCATCAATATCTGTTCCCCGTTCTTCACGTGAAGAAACAGGAATTCCGGCATCTTCCAAGACCTTGGCAAACTTCTTTATTTTCTCCTGATCGGGACGCTCCATCCCTGTTCCAGTCACCGGATTGACTGGAATCAGATTGACATGTCCCAGTTGTCCCTTTAACAATCGGGCAAGGGCTTCAGCCTCTTCCCGCTTCGCATTCTCAGCGGTCAAGGCAACCTCAAAGGTGATCCGCCGATGCGTAATCTGAGTATACTCCTGGCACGCTCTCATTAGCTGGTTAAGAGGATATCGGCGATTCATTGGGATCAAATCGTTTCTTATCTCATCCCTTGCTGCATGAAGGGATACCGCTAGGCCCACTTGGGGATTGTCTTCAGCCAACTGGATAATTTTAGGCACGACTCCAGACGTTGAAATGGTCATCCTCCTCATACCAATATTTAATCCTTGAGCGTCATTTAAAAGTTGGATCGACTTAAGAACCGAATCGTAATTAAGTAAAGGCTCCCCCATACCCATAAAAACTATGTTGGTCACTTGAAAATCCGGATCTTCCTGCCGGACATAATAAGTAATATCTAATACCTGGCCTACAATTTCAGCAACGCTTAAGTTTCTCCGAAATCCTTCTAACCCTGTGGCACAAAACGCGCACCCCACTGGACATCCTACTTGAGTAGAGACACAAACAGTATGTCTGTCGCGCGATTTCGCCCGCGCATAATCCATCAGAACACACTCGATAGTCTCTCCATCTTCAAGACAAAACAAGTACTTCCGAGTGCCATCGTTTGAGCGTTGCTCCCGCACCTTTTTTAAGGCATAGAGATGCAGGCGGGCGCTTAAGGTTTGTCGGTCACTTTTACCGATGTTTGTCATATCATCCCAGGATCGCACTGCTTTCTGTTGCACCCATTGGAACAATTGGATCGCCCGAAATCGTTTTAAACCTATCATCTGACAGATCTCGATCAGCTCGTCTTCAGAACAACCGCGCAACGCAACTTTTTCCATAATAGTTATTATTCACCCAATTCATTCCAGTTAAACTTCCCTGTAAAGAAAACTTGGCTAAAGATAAGCTATACTCTCTGCGCAGAACGCCGAAATTTTGCTAAAAAGAATCCGTCCATCCCATGCCGATGGGGCAAAATTTGCAACATCCCTTTGCCGGCTTGTTTAATATCTCGCGAATCCTCAAGCGTGTAGGGTAAAGTATCCACTAGGTCAACCGGTTCAAACTCGGGATGTACCGAACGAAACTTCTTGACCAGTTCGAAGTTCTCTTCTGGTTCCGTCGTACAGGTCGAGTAGACCAGAATCCCTCCTTCTTTAACACAAGATGCAGCCCTCTCTAAGATAGCGAATTGTAAGGAAGGCAATTCCATAAGCCCTTGTTCCCCTTTCTGCCAACGCAGATCAGCCCTGCGCCGAAGAACTCCCAGACCAGAGCAGGGAACGTCAACTAAGACTCGATCTTGCGACCCCAGCCTTATTCCTGGCAAATCTTGGGCATCTCCCAGTTGAGGATGAATAATCGTAATACCCAGTTTTCGGGCCAACTGCTCAATGAGTTCAAGTTTATGATCATGAATATCAAAGGCTAGGATTTCACCTTCATTTTGCATCAACTGAGCTAGATGCGTGGATTTCCCGCCCGGAGCACTGCAAGCGTCTAATACAAATTGTCCTGGTTTTGGATCTAGCACATGCGCTACGAGTTGTGAACTTTCATCTTGAACCGTAAAAAGCCCCTCTTGAAAGCTTCCAAGTTGACCTAAGGCACCAAAATCTTGGATCTTCAAACTTTCAGGCACCCGTTGTCCTAATTCTACCGTGATTCCTTCTTCGGAAAATCGTTTGCTTAGACCTTCTCTTGAGATCTTTAACGTGTTTGTTCGAATCCATGTTTGGGCCGGCTCATTATTAGCTTTGCACAAGGCTTCCGTTTCCTCAATACCCCAGCGTTTTAGCCAACGTTGAATCATCCATTCGGGGTGTGAATAACGTACAGAGAGATAGCGAACCGGTTCGCGTTTTGAATCGGGCCAGGGAATATCCCATCCCTTTTCCATAACCTTTCGCAAGACGACATTCACCAACCCCGTAAATTTGGGAAATTCTTTAGCTAATTCTACACTTTCATTGATCGCTGCTGCGGGAGGCACTTTATCAACATAAAGCACTTGAAAAGCGCCAATCCGCAAAATTGCCCGAACCTCATGAGGAAGTGAGGACATGGGTTTGCTCAAATGCCTTCTCAACGCATAATCTAAGGTCAAACGATTTTTAAGTGTACCGTTTACCAACAGGGTTACAAATTGGCGATCTCTGGAATCCGTCAACCTGGGAATATTTTTCTGTAAGAGAAGATTAGCATAGGCACCCTCTACTTCGACACGTGTCAGCATCTGAACTGCCATTCCTCGGGCTGTCTCTTTAATCATCGCTTCTACCTCGAGCTATCAGCATAAAACGTACTAATTGTAAGATTGCAGCCAAAGCAGCAGCCACATAGGTTAAAGCCGCTGCATTTAATACAGAACGCGCACCGCGAACCTCATCACTCCCTATCATGCGGCCCTCCTCAAGCAGAGCTAAAGCTCTGCTGCTGGCATTATATTCTACAGGAAGAGTAATTATCTGAAAGAGTACCGCAAAGGCAAAGGCAAAAATACCCAGTTCAAGAAGCCAATCATAGGTCGGCATAAAAAGACCCACCATAATTAAAATCGGACCCGCCCCGCTTCCTATATTGGCGACAGGTACAAAGGACGATCTGAGTTGCATTGGAAAATAACCGGACGCATGCTGCAACGCATGTCCCGTTTCATGAGCCGCTACTGCTATCGATGACAGTGAACTGCCCTGATAGACATCTTCACTAAGCCTAATTATCCTGGTTCGCGGATCATAATGATCGGAAAGCCGTCCTCCGATCGGTTCTACACGCACATCGTAAAGACCATTACCATTTAAGATGCCTCGTGCCACTTGGGCTCCAGTAAGCCCCGACTGTGCACGGACTTTAGAGTAACGTTTATATGATGAGGAAATTTTAAATTGTGCATATAAGGAGAGTAATATCGCAGGAATTAAAAGAACCATAGTGGAATCAAAATACATAAGCTAACCTCCTTTTCACAATTTGACTTAGCTCTTTATTCGGTTTTTTAAAAAAATCCGTTTTAATAACGTGGGCTAGGTTCACATAAGCTTTAGGAGTAGCATAGTCCTCCTTTGAAGCGAAGCGTTCCAAATCTTTCAGACAAATTGTTCTCCAACCTGCCCGTGGCGACCATTAAAGAAGTCCCGGGCAGGCATAGAGCGTTTCCCTGCGGGTTGGACCTCTAACAAGCGAAGGATTCCCTCCCCGGTCTGCACAAGTAACCCATCCCCAAGCACTTGAATAACTTGACCCGGGTCAGCTGACGCCGTGTTAGAGGCCTCTGATCCTATTTCTATTGTTGTCCCACTGTCTTGCGGCAAAAAGGGTATGCTTCGCCAAATTTTAAGGTTTTCTCCTCGAAAGGATGCAAATGCGCCCGGCCAGGGGTTTAGCCCACGAATCTGATCATGTAAGTCCGTTGCTCTGCGTGACCAATCTAACCGTTCATGTTCACGTTTCAGAAGCGGGGCATAATTGGATTCTCCCGTTTGTGAAGTGGGTATTAAGCTCCCCTTTTCCAACTGATTTAAAGTATCTATCAAGAGTTCTGCCCCCAATGCGGCTAACTTATCATGAATCTCGCCTGTGGTTGATTCATGAGAAATTATGATTTCCCGTTTTAAAAGCATATCCCCTGTATCAAGGCCTTCATCCATCTGCATTGTGGTCACTCCGGTAATGGTTTCCCCCTTGATAATTGCCCAATGAATTGGCGCTGCTCCACGATAGGCTGGGAGCAATGAAGCGTGTACATTAATACACCCTCTTACGGGCAATTGCAATATCTCCTTGGAGAGAATCTGCCCGTATGCAACAACAATAATACTCTCCGGGGCTAACTCCTTTAGCTGTCGGATCCACTCCGCCGTTTTTATGGTTTCGGGTTGAAAAACTGGCACACCTAATTCTTCAGCCACAACCTTTACCGGGCTGGGTTTTAACTTTTTCCCTCTGCCGGCTGGACGATCAGGTTGAGTAAAGACCCCCACAATAGTTTGACCGCTATCCGCTAAGGCTCGTAAAGTAGGTACCGCAAAATCAGGGGTACCCATAAAAACTACACGCATACTCAATCCCCCTACTCGTGGTTCAATGTTCGTGGTTAGTGGTTGTATCTCTATAGTTTATAATTCCAGTTTCATATCTCTTACAATTGTATATCACGCTTCGAACTTCAATATAATGTATTGTCGGCGCATATATTCTATGCTCTATTTGAACCGTGAGTATCAAATATCTAATTGCTGATTTTTAGCTTCGATAAGTTTTCTTAGCAACATCGACAAAGAGAACTCCTTCAAGATGATCAATTTCATGTTGCAAGGCGCGGGCTAATAAACGGTCAGCCTTAATATCCAGCATTTCCCCTTCACGATTTAACCCCTGAACACGAACCTTCGCTGCCCTCACGACATCTCCTGTCATATTAGGAATACTAAGGCACCCTTCCTCAGCAGTGTTCGCTCCCTCTTTTTCCAAGATAACAGGATTAATGAGCTCTAGCAGCACATTATCAACTTCAACAATAATTACACGCTTTGAGACTCCAATTTGTGGAGCAGCCAGCCCTACACCCTCGGCAGCATGTAATGTATCAATCATGTTGTCAAGGAGTTTTATTATTGATGAATTAACCTCTTTAACCTCTTTAGCCTTCTCACGCAGTACATCTGCACCAATTTCTACAATCTGATAAACAGCCATTCTTAAATACTCCTTTCGATAAAACCCATACCTCATTGATTTGATATCAAACGTTTACCTTCACGCATCACATATTCTAACTTGAAAGCGGATCTACTTCAATATTCAATATAATACCACTGCTAGTCGGGCTCTTAAAAAACCTTTTAACTCCCTGGTGTAAAAATGCTCGAAGTATATCCTGCCGTGTTCCTTTAACAGATATTTGCCATCTCCACTGGTTTCTAAGCCTGGATAAGACGGCAGGAGCGGGGCCCAGAACATCCAATTCAGTATTTCCAAATTGAGGTTCCTGCATTCCTTGTTGTAAAAATGCGCCTAATTCATGAGCTCCTTTAATGACTCGATCTTCTTTCTCATGCAGCAGTAAAACCCTTATGATGTGGGTATATGGCGGATACTTCCGCTCTTTACGATAGCGAATTTCTTCCCAAAAAAACCCTTGAAAATCGTGGTGAGCCGCCCTCATAACAGCACTATCCTGTGGAGAATAAGTTTGAATCACAACCTCGCCCGGTTTGTTGCTCCGGCCAGCTCTCCCTGCGACCTGAGTCAAGAGTTGAAAGGTCCGTTCTCTGGCCCGAAAATCCGGCATATTGAGCGTTTGATCTGCGGCAATTACCCCGACTAATGTGACATTCGGAAAATCCAGTCCTTTAGCCATCATTTGTGTCCCAACTAGTATTAAAGCTTCCTGGCGGCGAAATTTATCCAAGATCGTGTCATGGGCTTCGCCTGAGCGCGTCGTATCATAGTCCAAACGCAAGATTGGCACTTCAGGGAAGAGCCCTTGAAGTTCCTCTTCTACGCGTTGGGTACCTTGCCCAAAAAACCTAATATATCGACCTCCACATTTTGGGCATGTATGAGGTGGCAGCTCTCTATGATCGCAATAATGGCAACGCATCGCCTGCCCTTGGGTATGATAGGTTAAGGCAATATCGCAGTTCGAGCAACTTACCACATACCCGCATTCTCGACAAACCACAAAGGTAGAATACCCTCTTCGATTCAGAAAAAGCATGGATTGCTCACCTCTAGTGAGCCTATCCCGCAATTTTTGCTGCAGGGGCAGAGAAAATATGCTTCGGTTTCCCTGCCGGAGTTCGTCTCGCATATCTACGATTTCCACTGGTGGCAGAACACTCTTTCCAATCCTCGAAAGCATCGTCAACATACGGATTTTTCCTGATTGGGCTGCAGCATAGGCTTCCAAGGAGGGAGTTGCACTGCCGAGTAAGACGACACCTTTGCGTAGATCCATCCTTTTGCGGGCAACATCTCTTGCATGGTATTTTGGATTCTCATCTTGTTTATAGGCCCCATCATGTTCCTCATCCAAGACAATGAGTCTCAAGTTTGGCAGTGGGGCAAACACCGCTGAACGAGCGCCAATGACAATCCGCTTATGCCCTGACAATATATCCGCCCAGGCTTTCATTTTTTCTCGCTGTCGCAAACCAGAGTGCAAGATAATCACTTGCTCACCAAATTGTCTTTCGAAATAACGTGCAACTTGAGATGTCAGGGATATCTCTGGCACGAGCAGAATAGCGTCTCCGCCTTGCGCTAATACTTGAGCAATCAACTCGCGATAGACATCTGTTTTTCCGCTACCTGTCACACCATGCAGTAATACAGTTTGGGACGAGCCCTCTTCTAGGGCAGTCAAAACACCTCTCACGGCTGTTGCTTGTTCCCTGGTTAATTCATAGGTTTTATCCGTTCGAGCACCATAATCCTTGACCTTGTTATTTGGCTCGCCATAAGGTGCCTGCTTGAGGGATGAATCTTCCCCTGTCGTGACGAAGCGAACTTCCTTACTTACCCATCCTTGTTTGAGAAGTTTCTCAAGCGTTCCCACAGAAATATTTGCTCGCTTTAAGAAGATCTTCTGGGAAACCGCTTTTTTCCTTGACCGGTTGAGCACAGTAAGGGCTCTAAATGCCTCCACATCCATCCACTGCAGAGTCTGAACATCTGAATCCTCAATTGAAGCCAAAAGAACGATCCACTCTTCGATTTTCCCCTTGAGAAGTGGCCAAACCGTATGCAGGCTTTGTGCTACCGAACAAATAGTCGTTTGCGCTAACCAATGGGCAAGTTCAATTAAATCCTGAGGAACCAGACTATCCTTATCGGCAATTTCTAACACAGGTTTGAGATTAATCCCTTCCATTACCTCTGGCAGATCATCTGTCACATTGACTACAAGCCCCTGTACCTTTCGGTTTTGAAGAGGGACTAAGACCCTCATTCCTATCTCTAAACTTAGATAATCAGGAATACTATAATGATAACTTTGATCTAAGCGCCGATTTGCTACATCAACCAATACTTCAGCATAGCGAAACATGATGCGGTCCTCCTTATTTAGAAAAATATCAATAGCGCTAATGTCAATATTGGTCAAATACATTATATCAAATCTTAACCTTTCATTACAATTTATCATATTCTTGATTGAAAAAATTAACAAAGATTTGGGGTATAAGGGACTGCTGACCATGACTCGAACAAGAAATAAATACCCTCTTGTCAAAATAGCAGGAATTGTGATATGCTTTAGGACAGTTAAATCCCTAACCTTTAAATTAGTCCCGTGAGACTAAGAAGGGAATGGCGAACCATGATTTTAACATGGACACCTCTTTCTTGCTTGCGGGCGGGGAAGAGGTTTTTTGTTAGAAAGAGGAGGTTGAATTATGTCTACAGAAGTTCAGATTCACGAGAAGCTCCCCCTTACCCAAGCGATTCCCCTCGGTTTACAACACGTTTTTGCCATGTTCGGCGCCACGGTCCTAGTTCCTTTTTTAACAGGTCTCAGCCCGTCAGTAGCTCTTCTTTCTTCAGGGATCGGCACCATAATCTTCTTATTATTGACAAAAAGTCGAGTCCCTGCCTATCTCGGTTCCTCATTTGCCTACATTGCAGCTTTAACCAGCTTTGTTCAAGGCAATAATACAACTGGAGCCATGGGAGGGGTTTTAGCCGTCGGCGTAGTATATATCCTCCTATACCTGCTTATGGCCGCTTTCGGAACCCAATGGATTCACACAATAGTCCCCCCCATCGTTGCAGGACCGGTCGTTGCCATTATCGGACTTAGTCTAACTCCAGTAGCCACAGACATGGCATCTGGCAATTGGCCGATTGCGGCTTTTACTCTAACCGTTGCCGCATTACTCTCCGTATATGCAAAAGGCTTCATGAAGATTATCCCGATCCTCGTAGCCATCGTCGCAGGATATATTGTGGCTGCGATCATGGGCATAGTTGATTTCGAGCCTGTCTTAGCCACCTTTAACGATCTATTTGTCTTCCCTGTTGCACTCGGAAGCAATTTTAAACTTCCCAGCTTAGATAAATTGGCGATTTTAGCAATGGCACCTCTGGCCTTGGTAACGGTGATTGAAGATTTAGGACATATGATTGTTCTGGGAAACATTACTCATTCCGATCCGATCAAAAACCCAGGATTTCATCGAGTCCTCTTTGGTAATGGCCTAGCTACCGCCGTAGCCAGCTTCATAGGCGGTCCTCCTGTCACTACCTATGGCGAGAATATTGGAGTGCTGGCTGTGACGAAAGTCTACAGTACCTTTAATATCTGGGTGGCTGCAATCCTTGCAATTATTTTTAGTATGATTAACCCTTTGCAGGCCGCAATCATGTCTATTCCTACAGCCGTAATGGGCGGGGTCAGCATTCTTCTCTTCGGAATGATTGGCGCAGCAGGCTTACGAACTCTTATCGAAGCTAAAATAGATTTTTCCGAAACAAAGAACCTCATCATTGCCTCTGTCATCTTTGCTCTCGGGATCGGGTTGCCCGAACATGCAGTAGCTTGGGCAACTGTCGTCGGGATCGTCTTAAACCTCGTTTTGAGAGGACATTCCGAAAACACCGGAGTAAAGTAGGAAAGTAAACAATGCTTAAAAGGACGCGAAAGCGTCCTTTTTCTTATGATCGGGGAGGCAATGGGGGCAGTTCTTTCCTATTAACAAAAAGAACCTTTCATCTTTAAATTAGACGAGAGGCTCTTTTTGCGTTCAACTGAGAACTTTTAAAAGGACACAAAGCAAATTTTCGTCAAAACGCACTCTACTCATCTCAAAAATAATAACCCTAGAAATTGAACCATACCCAAAATTGCATGTTGAGTACGACCTCAGCCCAGAGAAAGCTTCTTATTTAGAGGGCATGGGAGGAGGAATCGCGTAAATGATTTATCTACTTCACTGGCAAATTGAGCGTCTGCATAGCCTTTTCCATAATAGCCTTATCCTGCACTCTGAGAACAACAAGAGCCTGCTCATTCGCCTTCTCTACAAAGGCATACATGTACTCCACTACCACATCCTGTTGGACTAATTGATTGAGTACCTCTGCCAGTCCGCCAGTGCGATCAGGAACCTTAAGTACCCAAACAGGAGTTAAGGAAACAACCACTTTTCGTTCACGTAATTTTACAGCTGTTTCTTCAGGGTTATCCACAATAATTCGCAATACCCCATAATCCTTAGTATCCGCTAGTGACAAGGCCCGTAAATTCACCTTGCATTCGGCGAGAAGACTGATTACTTCAGCTAACCTTCCTTTGGCATTTTCCAGAAAAATAGATAATTGCAGCATGCTTAACCCTCCTTATTACGTTTATCGATGACCCGAATGGCTTTTCCCTCACTCCGTGGAATGCTTTTTGGTTCTACAAGACGAATACGAACAGAAATTCCCAAAGCATCTCCAATCCTCTTTTTCAGGCGATCCTGACGACCTTCCAATTCACGCACTTCGTCAAAGAAAGTCGCTTCATTAACCTCAACTTGGACTTCAAGTTGGTCTAAGTTTCCAACCCGATAAACGACCAGCAAATAATGCGGTTCAAATCCTTCAAGGAGAATCGCCTCTTCCACTTGACTTGGGAAGACATTAACCCCCCTGATGATTAACATATCGTCAACTCGAGCCGTGACGCGATCCATCGACCATCCAACATGCCCGCATGAACACGCACCATAATGTAACGTAGTCAAGTCTTTGGTTCGATAGCGCAGAACTGGAAAACCTTCTTTTTTAATACTCGTAATGACTAATTCCCCACGTTCTCCATCGGGCAGGGGATTTCCTTCTTCATCTAAAATTTCAGGATAAAAATGTTCATCAATATGTAACCCCTGATGCGCAGGGCATTCCAACGCTACACCCGGACCCATGATTTCACTGAGCCCATAGATATCAAATGCCTTGATGCCCAGTCGCGCTTCAATTTCTTCTCTCATGCCTTCGGTCCAGGGTTCTGCACCAAAAATCCCTATCTTGAGCTTCAGTTCATCCCGTGAAATTTGTGATTCCTCCAGACTCTCCGCTAGATAAAGAGCATAAGACGGGGTACAAGCCAAAACAGTAGCGCCAAAATCACGCATAAGCATCAGTTGACGCGCCGTATTTCCACCTGAAATAGGAACCACTACTGCTCCCAGTTCTTCGCAACCATAGTGCAGTCCCATGCCGCCGGTAAACAGACCGTATCCATATGCAATTTGTACGACGTCTTTCTTTGTCACACCGACTCTTTTTAATTCATTAGCCACGATCTTAGCCCAAAGAGTGATGTCTTGGCGAGTATATCCTACAACCGTGGGCTTACCCGTTGTTCCTGATGAGGCATGAAGTCGCACGATGTTTTCCATAGGTTCGGCAAAAAGCCCAAACGGGTAATTCTTACGTAAATCCTCCTTGGTCGTTAAAGGAAGTCTCTGGAAATCCTTAAATGTCTTAATATCCTCTGCACGTTTAATTCCTATTGCTTCATAATTTTCTTGATAATGGCGAATAGGCAACACTTTATCTACTGTTTTACGAAGACCCTCTAGCCATTGTTCCTCTGTTCGATCCATTAAACTCCATCCCCTACTTCTCCAATTTGTCTACTAGTCATGTAGTTCCCCTGTAACAGGTTTCACGGAAATTGGAATTATATCAACTAATATACTACAGCTTTGGTTATCATACCACTTATTTATCCGCTTTGCCAAGCTGCTTTTGAGGGACATTTACCGACAGTCTCATTCACGTTTATAAGTAAATCTCATCAGAAAGATTTTAATTTATCCAGTTTACAATCAGTAAATTTAAGCATATAATAAGGAGTACATTACATAACTAATGCACTAATTATCTAAGGATGCCAGGAGGTAAAAAAATGTGATCCTCAATACGGATAGTATGAAACCCATATATGTCCAGATTGCTGAGTGGCTTGAGGTAGAAATCCTTAATAGCAATATGAAAGAAGATGAGCGTATTTATTCACAATATCAGCTTGCCGATATGTTTACAGTCAACCCTGCCACAGCTGCCAAAGGATTAAATCTCTTAGCTGACGAGAACATTGTTTATAAAAAACGAGGCCTTGGTATGTTCGTTTCTCCAAATGCGAAGCAGTTTATCTTAACTAAGCGGAGAAAACAAATCTTAGAGCAAATGATCAAAGAGTTAGTTATTGAAGCTAATCGGCTGGATGTAAGTGAAAGTGAACTTATTATGATGATCCATAATTTCAAACAAGATTACAAGGAGGAATAGCAACTGTGAATGTCATACAGTGTCATGATGTAACCAAATCCTACGGCCAAAATAGAGCCCTGGATCACTTATCTTTTGAAATAGGAGAAAACAAAATTACAGGCCTCATAGGTAGAAATGGTGCAGGAAAAACAACCCTGTTAAAGATGATAGCTGGATATATAAAACCTACTCAAGGAGAACTCCAAGTCTTTACCAGAAAGCCCTTCAATAACTTGGATGTTTCTGCTAAGACAATATTTATTGACGACAACATGACATTTCCTGATTCGTTTAGACTTACAGATATATTATCAGAAGTTGCACCCTTTTATGCTGCATGGAACAGCAGCCTCGCCGATGCTTTATTTAATTATTTTTCATTTGACCCAAATCAAGCCCACAGTAATATGTCAAAAGGATCTAAAAGTACCTTTAACAGCATAATCGGTATTGCCACACGCTGTCCGCTCACGATATTTGACGAGCCAACGACCGGCATGGACTCTGCCGTGAGAAAGGACTTTTATAAGGCATTACTTAAGGATTATCTCGAACACCCCCGGACCATCCTCCTCTCAAGCCATTTACTAAGTGAACTTGAAGAAATACTTGAAGATATTCTTTTGATCGATAACGGATCAAAATGCCTTCATCTCCCCATCATGGAATTACGAGAATTAGCCGTTGGTATAAGGGGAAACGAACAAGCTTTGCTAACTTTTGTAGAGGGCAAAGAACTGATCTATAAGGAAGAGTTTGCCAAAGGGAGCCTATACGTTGTCATAAAAAAAGAGTCAATAGAGCAGGAGTTCAAACATGTAAGGCAAAACGGTCTTGAAGTACTCCCCATTTCACCAGATGATCTGTGCGTTTATTTAACGGGAAAAACTGGAGGAGGTATTGATGATGTCTTTAAAAGAAGTTGATCTTCTATCAATTTCCATAAAACAATATGTTTACAAACTTAAAGCCTATTCAACTTTGTTTTATGGTCTTCTACTAGCTCAAATTATTACTCTTTTTTTCTCGTTGAACGGAATAAGTCATATGTCGTCGAGTAATGGGGAATTATCAGTTTCTGTAAATTCTTATTCTGCTAGTTTAGTAATTGTTTTTTCGTTTTTTTGGATACTTTTTGCCGCCATACAGCTAACAACGAAACAATATAAGAAAATTGAAAATCCGCTTGTAACTAATCGTATCTCAGGAAATCTTTCAAACATAGGTTTTTTGATGACTGCCTGTGTTTTTGGAGGCATTACCTCATCACTTGTTGGTGTACTCCTGAGAATCATTATGTATTTTACATTTGACAGATCCCAAATCATTTCTGATGAATTTATCCTAGCTTTTTCCGATCTCCTACTTGGTATCTCTGTGGCCATTTTATACATGGTTTTAATCTCTGGGATGGGATATTTAACCGGTATGTTGACTAAGGTAAGTATGGCCTTTGTTATAATTATTCCAGCCGTAATTATTGGAATATCAAAAGCTTATGCCGATATTTTTCAGTCTCTTATTAAGTTTTTTACATTAGAGTCTTCATTGCCTCTGTTTGCTTTGAAAGTCATTATTACTTCGATTCTCATGTTTGGAGTTAGTATTTTACTATCTAATAGAGGGGAGGTTAGCCAATGAGCAGAGTACTGTCTCAAATACTATTATTTCTGATTGGTATTGCAATAGTCTTCATGTTTAAATTCAAAAGGCCTAAATTCTATAGACCTTTATCTTGGAAACTAAACGTTCTGGCTACTGGGCTATATCTTGGAGTTTTAATAATGCTTGTTCCAATATTATATATGTTGCCAGCTAAAGACTTTATTAAAACAGTTGAGAGCAAAGATCAAGCAATCGCATCCTCTTTAAACCTTATGAATAATTTGTATAATCAACATTTCCCAACAGAAGGAGATTTAGATAAGCTCGAAGGGGTTTACAAAAATAGCTGCCAAACCTTCAAAGTTGATTCAAGCAAATTATCCTTTGACCTACAGCCTAATATAGGAAACTACCCTATTTTAATAGAGCGGAAAGATATTGATGACGGAGAAATTGATGTTTCTACTTATGTCACAGCTCAATATGTGGGGGAAGTTAATTTTACAAAACGACTTTTACCTCCTGCGATCACAGTTAAAAATGGAATGTTGTCTCTAAGAGCCCCTGATAGACAGACGTTTGAATTCAAACAATTTAACATCGACTTTACTATGGCTCAATTTGATAACCAAAACTCAAGTATCCATGAAATGTCTCCACATTTTTCTAACCAGATTATCGTTATACGCGTTCCCCAAAGTTTGGAGATTAATAGAGGTGTGTTAGGGGATCGAATTCAAATAATCTAGTTGCAATTTAGGCTTGAGTCTTGAAAACTTGGCTGGCGACATGGCTTATGGGATGGTATGAATGGCCAGTGTCCCCGCAGTTAAGGATGGCGAGAAGAGACTTCGTGAAAATATAATATTAAAGATAATCTTTCTAAAAATTAGCACTAAAGAAGGCAGGTGATTATTCTTCACCTGCCTTCTTTTAATTTATTTACTTGTTTGCATCTCCAACGCAACTATTGTTAACTTACAGCCTCTAAAAGTTAATTACAACCCAGCAAGCTTTCTCAAGGCTTCGACCTTATCTGTTCTTTCCCAGGGGAGATCGAGATCCGTTCTTCCAAAATGCCCATAAGCTGCCGTCTGGCGATAAATCGGGCGACGCAGATCCAACGCTTTGATAATACCCGCTGGACGCAGATCAAATGTCTGCCAAATAAATTCAACGATTTTTTCGTCGGGAAGCTTTCCGGTGCCAAACGTCTCAATTGAGACAGATACTGGCCGCGCTACACCTATGGCATAAGCAATTTGAAGTTCGCAACGGTCTGCCAACCCTGCTGCAACAACATTCTTTGCCACATAACGAGCTGCGTAAGCCGCAGAACGGTCTACTTTTGTGGGGTCTTTACCTGAGAAGGCACCGCCGCCATGACGAGCCATCCCGCCATATGTGTCAACAATAATTTTTCGGCCGGTTAGCCCGCAATCCCCTTGTGGACCGCCAATAACGAAACGTCCCGTTGGGTTGATAAAATACTTAGTCTCTTCATCTAAGAGCTCTTTAGGAACAGTGGGGTACACCACATATTGCAGTAAATCTCTGCGAATTTGCTCATTTATCACATCCGGGTGATGCTGCGTGGAGATGACGATAGTGTCCACTCGAATCGGTTTGTTATCCTCATATTCTACAGTAACCTGAGTTTTACCGTCTGGGCGCAGGTAGTTCAAATGATTTGATTTTCTCATTTCACTCAATCTCCGTGCTAAACGGTGAGCTAAATCAATAGGAAGGGGCATATAGCTTTCAGTTTCGTTTGTCGCAAAGCCGAACATCATACCCTGATCACCGGCTCCTATTGACTCAATATCACTTTCAGTCATTTCCCCAGTTTTTGCTTCCAAGGCCCGATCCACACCTAAAGCGATATCCGCAGATTGTTCTCCGATCGAAGTTAAAACTGCGCAAGTATCTGCATCAAAGCCATATTTGGCCCGAGTATAACCCACTTCTCGCACTGTCTCTCGCACTACATGTGGAATATCCACATAGCACGAAGTCGTGATCTCGCCACTGACAAGAACTAATCCTGTCGTTACAGTCGTTTCACAAGCTACTCGCGCATTAGGATCTAACGCATAAATTGCATCCAAGATAGCATCGGAAATCTGATCACAGATTTTATCGGGATGTCCCTCTGTCACAGATTCAGATGTAAATAATTTTTTAACCAATTACTCCACTCCTTTGTTGCAGTCACCGAGGAGGTTGGCAATCTCACCCACGAGATTCCGTGCAACCTCCAGTTTGCTCATTTTAGGGAAATCTATTCTTCTTCCATCGGGAAAGAGAAAACTGACAATGTTCGTTGGACTGCCAAAGCCGGCACCCGGCTTGGTGACATCATTAGCTACCAGGAGGTTGACATTCTTCCTGTGCATTTTTTCTTGGGCGTTAGCTAAGAGATTCTCAGTCTCAGCTGCAAACCCAATCAGAACTTGGGACGTTTTCCTTCGCCCAAGTTCGGCTAATATATCTGGATTGGGGACTAACTCAATCGTACGATTTGTCCCATCCTTTTTAATTTTTTGCTCCGCTTGACTTGCTGGGCGATAATCTGCAACCGCCGCTGCCTTAACAATAACATCCATGTTGGGGAATTTGGCAAGGACTGCATCATACATTTCAAGAGCCGTCTGTACTGAGACGCGTGAAACTCCATGCGGGGCAGGCAAATCTGTAGGTGCACTGACTAGAATGGTCTCTGCACCAGCTTCCTGTAACGCCTGAGCGATAGCATATCCCATTCGTCCCGAACTCCGGTTCCCAAGATAGCGAACCGGATCAAGCGGTTCTTGAGTACCGCCGGCTGTCACGAGAGCCCTCTTCCCCTTTAAGCATTCCGACTTAAAGAACAACTGAGTTATCGTTTCTACGATTTCTACCGCTTCACTCATCCGTCCATCTCCTTCTGTGCCACACGCTTGAAACCCTGTTCCAGGGCCAATAATCTTTATCCCGCGTTCTTCGAGCCGGGTCAGATTTTCTTGTGTAGCTGAATGATGATACATAGCATGGTTCATGGCCGGTGCTACGTAAATCGGGGCGCGAGTCGCTAAAAGAACCGTCGAAAGAAAATCATCTGCTATCCCTGTTGCCATCTTGGCTAATATATTGGCTGTGGCAGGAGCAACGATGACTGCATCGACATGCTCTGCCAAAGCGATATGCTCAACATTCCACAATTTAGGCTCGTCAAACAGATCCACATATACTGGATTTGCGGAGAGACTCCGCAGGGTAAGAGGGGCAATAAATTCAGCAGCAGACTTCGTCATGGCGACATGTACTTCAATGTTCAACTTACGCAAACGACTGATAACTTCAGCTGCCTTGTAGGCTGCGATCCCGCCGGTGACTCCTACGAGGATCTTTTTTCCTGCAAACATTACACACTCTCTTCAGGAGTACATTCATAATTGAGATCTGAATGAGAAATCTCCTCAAGTGAAATGCTTACAGGTTTTACCCCCTTGGCTAAATCTTCGTGTTTTGCTTCTTCCATTATCGTGCGTGCCCGCTTGGCAACCACTTTGACCAAGGTGTACTTGCTGTCCACCTTACTCATTAGAATATCCAGTGAAGGTTGTTTCATATCGCTTCCCCCTTAAAAACAAACGGTTTTCTTTTAACTCGACATTTTTCTGCTACGAGAATACTCTTAAGTTTATCGACAGCAGCAGGAACTTCATCATTAATGACCACATAATCATATTCACTTACATATTCCAATTCCTCAATTGCAGTGGCTAGCCGTTTCTGAATGACTTCCTCACTCTCTGTTCCCCGTTTGTGAATTCTCTCAGAGAGAACATCCATAGACGGCGGTACAATAAAGGTGAAAACCCCTTGAGGAAACCGCTTTTTGACTTGCAATGCCCCTTGAATTTCGATCTCTAGAATAACATCTTGCCCCGCTTGAATCGCTTGTTCAACAGCAAAGCGCGGCGTACCATAATAGTTATCACAAAACTGTGCCCATTCCAAGAGCTCATCCCCATTAATCAGGGCCTCAAATTCTATCTTCTCGCGAAAAAAGTAATGAATTCCATCCACTTCACCGGGGCGAGAGGACCTGGTCGTCATCGAGACGGAATATTTTAAATCAGGCAACTGACGAAGCAACTCTTGGCAAAGTGTCCCCTTTCCTGCCCCAGAAGGACCTGAAAGGATTATTAATAATCCATGACTTTGTTCCACACGCTCCACCTCTAATCTGCCGGGTCTTCTACGTGGCTGTTTGACTCTTTAGCTGAAAGACGATGAGCCACTGTTTCAGGCTGAACTGCAGACAGAATAACATGATGGCTGTCGCAGATAATCACGGCACGTGTTCGCCGACCATAAGTAGCATCAATGAGCATGCCCGCATCACGCGCTTCTTGAATAATACGTTTGATCGGGGCGGATTCCGGACTGACAATCGAGATAATGCGATTGGCAGATACAATATTGCCAAACCCAATGTTAATTAGCTTTATGTCCAAGCTGAATCCTCCATTACTCTAAATTTTGAATTTGCTCGCGCACTTTTTCCAGTTCACTTTTGACTCTTATCACCTGTTGTCCAATCTTTAAGTCATTAGCCTTTGAACCTATGGTATTGATCTCCCGGTTCATTTCCTGAACTAAAAAATCCAGTTTCCGCCCCACGGACTCGTTGCTACGCAAGGCCTCTCGGCTTTGAGCCAGATGGCTGTCAAATCGAACTAACTCTTCTGTGATTGATGCGCGATCCGCAAAGTACACTACTTCATTCGCCAATCGAACCCCATCCAATTCAACCTCGCCTAGAAGGGTCTGAAGGCGTTCCTGTAAGCGTTCTTGATGGTCTGTTACAACATATGGTGCTCGCTCGGAAATAGTGTGCAAATACTCGGTAAGAAAATCAATCCTTTGCAGTAGATCAGTCGTTAATTTTTCTCCTTCAGAACGACGCATTTGCCCAAATCCATCGGTTGCTTTTAAAAGCGCCTCAGCACACGTCCCCCATAAAGCATCAAGATCAATTTCAGGTTCCACAACCGAAAGAACCTCCGGAAAGTTGACTAAACGATAAATATCGGTTTCATACGTTGTATGTAGAGCTAAAGCGAGATCTTTCAATGTCTTATCATACGACAGCGCTAAATCATTGTCAACCTTCACCAATCTCTTTCGTTCTTCTGTTTCCACCACATTAACATGTACTTCAATCCGACCTCGTTGGAATTTTTCTTGTAACGTTTTACGAATTCTTTCCTCAAAACTGCTGAAATTTCTCGGCATTCTAACCATAACTTCCAAGAACCGATGATTCACGGATTTAAGCTCAATAGAAATTTGATAACCGCTTCCACTAGCCTCTCCACGTCCAAATCCAGTCATACTATTCGCCATATGAAACCCAGTTTAATTATCGTTCTACTGGGTTAGTCACCTCCTAATTAATTTAATTGATTATATTATTATACCATATTTTACATATATCCGTTACGAGTCATTTTCTGCCCCAGCAACCAATTATTAATCTGAGCGAAATTATTCCAAGTTGCTTAACTTTAGAAAACTAAAACAAAATTTATAACCTATGACAGTCAGATTAGTAAGTGACTCGTCCCGCTAAGCTGAACATCGAGTCTTCGGCGGAGAACTCTCCCACCACCGAAGCAGAGTACGGGAGCCAACTTCCACTTGAAGTGGAAGTTTTACGATTGAACAAAAACGAGACTGTAACAAACAAAAAAAGTAGTTTGTTAACAGCCTCATTTACTTAGATTTTAACCAGGTTATAGTTGCTCCTGCTGATCCGCAAACTATAACCATTCACCCTTAAATACATAAGTTCCAGGACCCGTCATGTAGACATGGTTATCTGTTCCCCACTCAATAAGCAGGTCTCCACCAGGCAGATGGACGGTCACAGCACGCTCGGTCTTATTGTTAAGCACAGCGGCAACTGCAGCAGCGCAGGCACCTGTCCCACAGGCCAGAGTTGGTCCGGCCCCCCGCTCCCAAACTTTCATGGTCAGCTCCCGAGAAGAATTGACTTGAATAAACTCGACATTGGTTTTACGTGGAAAGAGTGGATGTTTTTCAATCGTCGGACCAACATATTCAAAGTCCAGGGTAGAATAATCCTCTACAAAGATAACACAGTGAGGATTCCCCATAGAAAGGGCAGTATATAGATAAGTTTGGCCTAACACTTCAATTGACTGCCCCACTACCGGCTCTCCTTCTCCTAGCACTGGAATGAGATCAGCCCGCAAAATGGGCTCACCCATATCGACCTGTACGCCTTGTACTTGGCCCTCATTAAAATATAGATTAAGCTTTAAGATACCCGCTCCAGTTTCCACCAGCATTGGGTTAGTACTTACAATCCCTTGATCATATACATATCGTGCAAAACAACGTATGCCATTACCGCACATTTCAGGCTCCGAGCCATCCTGATTAAATATACGCATCCGGGCATCGGCAACTTTCGAAGGTAATACAACGACTAATCCGTCCCCTCCTATTCCAAATTGACGGTGGCAGAGCTTCTTTGCCAATTCAGGATAATCCTCCTCTACATTTGAAACAGCGAAATGATCCAAAAAAACGAAATCATTCCCCAAACCGTGCATTTTTATGAATTCCATACCTTCGCCCCCTAAATCGATGTTCGATATTCCATAATTGTTGTTCGAACCATATCGAATCAAACGTTATCCGTTCAATATAGATCCAGGCAAAACTTTAGATGGAGTAAAAACTCCATCTAAAGTATGTTTTTATATCTATGTAATATCCTCCCTAAAAGAATACTACGCAAGCTGAAGTGGGTCAACCAATTGAACCAAGAAATTATCCCTTAGCTATGACCGTCTTTCCTTGCCAACTGTTTTTCAAAAGCCGTACAAAGCCGATCAAAACGGACGGTCCACCTGCTACACACAAAATAAGGACCCATTGCCACCCCACTAAGGGTGCAGTCTTAAAGATCGCTTGCAGCGGGGTCACATATATCACACAAAGTTGCATGACAGTTGAGACAAGCACTGATCCCACAAGATAGAGATTTGTGAAGATTCCCACTTCAAATATACCCCGTTCTTCAGATCGGCAATCAAAGACATGAAACAATTGGGAAAACACCAGAGTTGAAAAGGCCATTGTTCGGGCACCTAACATATTGACCCCCATAAAGAGCGCAGCTACAAAGACAAAGAGCGTACCAAGTCCGATAAATGTTCCTCTTACAGCAATTTTTGAAGCTAATCCCCGTGCAAATATACTCTCACCCGGTTTCCTCGGCGGACGATTCATGATGCCACGCTCAGCACCATCCACCCCTAACGCCATAGCAGGCAATCCATCTGTGACTAGATTAACCCATAAGATCTGAATAGGAAGCAGCGGAAGGGGTAAGCCCACAAGTGTTGCCAAAAACATTGTCAACACTTCTCCAAGGTTACAAGAAAGTAAGTAACGAATAAACTTCCGAATATTGTCGTAAATTCCCCGGCCCTCTTCCACGGCAGCCACGATCGTTGCGAAGTTATCATCTCCCAAGACCATTGATGAAGCTGCCTTGGTTACATCCGTCCCTGTTTTGCCCATGGCAACCCCAATATCGGCTTCTTTAACCGCAGGCGCATCATTAACTCCGTCCCCTGTCATAGCGACTACTTGACCTCGCTTTTTATAGGCACGTACAATTCTAAGCTTATCCTTCGGTGTCACTCGAGCAAACACTGAAATGTCCATGATCCGCTCGCTTAATTCTTGATCAGACGTTCGCTCAAGTTCCATTCCTGATATAACCCCGCCGCCAGCTCCACGCAAAATCCCTAATTCATGAGCGACAGCTTCTGCGGTTAAACGATGATCCCCCGTGATCATGACCGGTTTAATTCCGGCCTGCCGACAAACTCTAATTGCTTTCACTGCACTGGCTCGCGGTGGATCAATCATTCCCAGCAGTCCGACAAACGTCAATCCTTGTTCTACATTCTCATCGAGCGGTTCCGAATCTGCCAACGGTTTTTCGGCAACAGCCAAGACTCGGAGAGCATGCCTAGCCATTTCATCATTGGCCCGCATGATACTTTTCTTACGTTCATTAGACAGTTCTGCAACTCCTTGTCGGGTCATCTCTTGCTGGCAAAGTCGCAACACCATGTCTGGGGCCCCTTTGACATAAGCCTTGCGCCCTTGTTTCGTCTCATATACAACACTCATACGTTTTCTGTCTGAATCAAAGGGCAACTCGCCAATTCGCTTTTGCTTTCGTTCCAGAACTTCACGCCATATCCCCGCCTTAGCCGCAGCAACCAAAATTGCTCCCTCTGTCGGATCTCCTTCAATACCCCAAGGAGCATCCTTACCTTTAGACCGAAAGAGTCCGGCAACTTGAACCCCTTTCTTGGTCAAGGTTGAATTATTGCAAAGTGCTGCAATCTTTAACGCTGCATTAAGCGGATCACGTTCTTTTTCTGGATCCGCGCCCTGGAACTCCCCTTTGGGGTCGTACCCTTCTCCAGAAACCGAAATCCTTCGTCCATCCGAATAGATTTGGCGTACGGTCATTTCATTCTGAGTTAATGTTCCCGTCTTATCGGAACAGATTACCGTCGCACAACCTAAGGTTTCCACTGCGGGAAGTTTCCGTATGATTGCTTGCCGTTTAACCATGCGTTGTACCCCAACAGCCAAAGCGACTGTGACAATAGCTGGCAAGCCCTCTGGAATAGCAGCCACAGCTAAAGACACGCCAGTGAAAAACATCTTATAGAAATCTTCACCTCTTAAAATCCCGGTGACCACTACAGCAGCACAGACCAGAAAACTGATCAGCACCAACCATTTGCCCAGCTCTGCCAAACGTTTTTGCAAAGGAGTTTCTTCGTCTTCCACACTCTGGATCATTCCGGCGATGACGCCCATCTCCGTATCCATTCCCGTTGCCACAACAACGCCAGCTCCTCGGCCATTGACGATTGCTGTCCCCATATACCCCATATTTTGCCGATCTGCCATGGGTGTGAATTCATCCTGAAGAGGGGAAATACTTTTAGTCACAGGATGAGATTCTCCAGTCAAAGCAGACTCTTCCACTTGCATATTGACTGCCTGAATCCAACGAACATCTGCAGGAATGCGATCTCCCGTATCCAGAAGCACAATGTCTCCCGGCACAACATCTGAAGCCGGAATCCTTTGTTCCATGCCTTCCCGTAACACTCGCGCTTCAGGAGCAGTAAGGGAACGGAGGGATTCCATGGAACGTTCCGCACGAAACTCCTGAACGAAACCTAAAACTGCATTAATTATGAGAATTGCTAAGATCGTGACAGCATCCGCGATCTCGCCTAAAAGTCCAGAGACTACTGTGGCCGCTAGTAAGACTAACACCATAAAGTCTTTAAACTGTCCGAGAAACAAAAATACCGGGTGAGTCCCCTTTTTTACCGCCAGGACATTATTTCCAAACTCCTGTAACCGACGCCGAACCTCTTTAACATTTAACCCCTTTGTCGGATGTACCTCCAACGCCTTGGCCACGTCAAGCCAAGGCAACACATGCCACGCCTGTTGCCGCATGCCCTTTTTCCTCCTTTTGCTTAATAGACCGTTATAAAGGAAACCTTCTTCTTCAGGAGTATAAAACTTCATCAGAAGCCTCAGCATTGCAGAGCTCATCAATGACTATATTTCCTCATTGATATTCCTATGGCACCTCATAGCTTGAACTTTGAACCTCAATTTAAGGATTAGTCAACAGATAAGAGGCTTTGTCCCTTTTATAGTACATGCTTATTCCTAAAAGTATGGAAAAATGCCTCAGCAAAACAAGTGTGGTATACTAAAAAGTGACTCAATGTTGAAAGGATGTAATCAGGATGGCGTTAGATGGTGTAACCCTCGCCTATTTAGTTAAAGAGCTTGCTCCACTGCTGATCGGAGCACGTATTGATAAAATTTTTCAACCAGAAAAGGAAGAAGTCCATTTCCAATTACGACAGCAGGGATCCAGGCGACTCCTGCTTAGTGCAAGTGCCACATCCCCCCGCTTCCATCTCACACAGGAAAACAAAAAAAATCCAACCTCCCCGCCTATGTTTTGCATGATTTTGCGCAAGCACCTCGAAGGCGGTAAACTCGTCAGTCTCCAACAAAGTGAGCTAGAACGTGTCGTCACCTTTGAGTTCCAAAATTACAACGACCGAGGGGATTTAGTCTCATTGCATCTTCACTTAGAAATTATGGGAAAACACAGCAATCTTATCTTGGTTGACCCATCGACAAATACCATTCTCGATGGTCTAAAAAGGTATTCACACGCCCTCAGCCACTATCGAGAGGTATTGCCCGGTCGACCATATCTGACTCCTCCCGCTCAAGGCAAACAACCTCCGCTAGAAGATGAAGAGCTTTGGCGACAAACCCTTTACGGGGAAGCGATAGATCGCCCCATAACCAGCATACTCCTCGCTCGTTTTGCAGGGATCAGCCCGGAATTGGCACGGGAAATCGTCATTCAAGCCGGTTTGAACACTGAAACCCTTCTCCAGCAGTGCGGGGATATTGATCTTTCAAGGCTTTTCCAAGCTTATCGAAGGCTATCCAATCCCGAGGGTTTTCCCGAGACCCAGCCTTGCTTGTATTACAACTCGGCACCTCGACCCCAACTTGTCGCTTTTAGTTTTGTCCCTTTCCAGCAATACCAGGAGTTAAGAATCGAACGGTTTCCATCTTTGAATGATGCTATCCAGAGCTTTTATCAATCTAAATCCGGCAATAACTCCCTTGAATCTAAAAGAGGTTCTTTGCAAAAGATTGTCCAGGAACAGTACACCCACACCCGCAAGAAGCTTAAAATATACAATGAAGCAGAAGCCAATGCGCAAAACGGTTTAATGTATCAAAGATGGGGCGAACTCCTTACCGCAAACCTCTACCGAATTCCGTCCGGAGCGTCCGAGGCCATCCTAGAGGACTACTATGATCCCTCAGCACCTTCCGCAGTCATTCCTCTTAATCCTCATACAAGTGCTATTGACAACGCTCAACGCTATTACAAACTCTATAACAAAGCTAAAGCGACTTTGCTTAAAACAAAAGAGCTCAAAGAAAACACGCTCGAGGAGATTAACTACCTCGAGACCTTGCGGTACAATCTAGATCAAGCTTCTTCTCTTAAAGAGCTTGATGAAATTCATGTCGAACTTGCGGGACAAGGGTATGTTGCTGGCAAACATCTAAAAAAGGAAATCCCCGCTAAAAAAGGCCGCACAAAATTGAATGCTAAGGCCAAAGCAAAATCCCCCAAGGAATCTCCTCAGCCCCGAGTTTATCGTTCCAGTCAAGACCGTGTCATTTTTGTCGGAAAAAACAACGCTCAAAATGATTGGTTATCGTTACGCAAAGGAAAACCAAACGATCTTTGGCTACACACCAAAGTGATCCCCGGTTCACACGTTCTGATTCCCCTCGAGGAAGGCGAAGAGTTCCCAGACGATGCTACCCTCGAAGAGGCAGCCGCCCTAGCAATCTATTACAGCCAAGCGCGCGGTTCATCTCAAGTCGCTGTCGATTATACTCATGTCAAACAGCTTAAGAAGCCTAACTCTGCCAAACCCGGAATGGTAGTTTACGACCAGAACTGGACTTTATACCTCACACCAAAACAAGAGATCTTGGAGCGGTTACTGGACAGTGAAGAGGTTTAGATTTAGATCATAAAGAGATACAACGAGCAGAAATCAGTGCTGATTTCTGCTCGTTGTATCTCTTTAATTTCCTTATACTGACTCTTATCTGCCTTTTATGTTATCAACCATTAAATAGTGATATAGAATGCTCATGGCCTATTATGCATAACACAGATTAGTGAAAAATCCTTGCTTGGGTGAATTTATTATGAACGCTTCATAAATATGGATGTTCCCAGTGCTCTGGGCGATCGAGTGACAAGGGTATCTTTGTGCCAGTATCACCCTTCGCTACGTTGAGTTGAGCTTGCGTGAGAAAGATACTCTTGGTGAAGTCAGCTCCTCTGAGATCAGCATCTCGGAAATCAGCCCCGATTAAATCAGTTCCACTCAAGTCTGTTCCACTAAGGTTAGCCGTAATAAGGCAGGCTCCTCTCAAGTTGGCTCCTCTAAGGTCCACTTTTCTTAGGTCAGCAGCAATAAGACAAGCTCCTCGACCGAAGGTCTTCCGCCGTTGCGAATGAACCTTCAGCCCACGACGAGCTTCGGTTCGCACAAGTTCACTGGTCTTTAAAAGCAGAGTATTAACTTCAGCTCGATGTGCTGACACGTCCAGTTCTTCGAGAGGATCCGGACTGAGGTGAGTGAGGAGTTCCGTCTTAGCGAGCATTGAACTGAGCGCGCCCTGAATAGGACGAGCTGGTTGTAGTGTTAGCGTTTCAGTCAGATACCAAAGTAACTCATGGAGTTGCCGCATGATTAAGAACACCTTGAACATTTGATTCGCAGATTCCGGGACTTTCCGCCAGTCGTGTCCACCAAAACTGACTTGGGAAACCTTTTGACCAGCTCCAAAGCAGTCAAATGCAGTGCACCCTTTAAGGCCTAGTTCTCTGAGATTTCTGTAAATGTTGCAACGAAAGCCCGATTGCAGGTTAAGGCAAGCTTGACCTGCCTCTTTGTTGTTTGGGAAGCCTTCCGAAGCAGAAAAGTACAAAGCCACACAGCATAAACCGAAACAGGTTTCGCAGTCAGCTCGCAAATTTTGGCGATTCTTTTCTGGGAAGGATACTGAATACTCGTGATTCTCGGACAACTATTCTTCCCTCCTTAACTTCTTTTGTACGGATTTTAATTATGTAGATTCATCTCTATTCTCAATTATTTCGTGTTCTTCAATTTGCTCTCTGCTCGTTTTATATTCTCGATGACCGGTTGCTTTACACGCTGGGTAAACCATAGTTTCTTGAATGTTGTTTGGTGAACGTCCCACAGACTGGGCAGGTTCCCGTAGTATAGGCCTGATTGATTCTCTCAAGGATGACCCCATGTCGTTTCGCTTTATACTCGAGCATTCTTCGGAGTTCACCGAACGGCCAATTCGAAAGTATTTGATTCACCTTACGTGAACGCTTGTTATGCGAGCGTTGTTGAACCCCGTCAGGGTTCCCACACCACCCAGATTTTCGTTGCTGTCAAGTCTAGAACTTCGGAAAGCGAAAATGCCCTGTCATCTGAGAAGGCCAGCTCTGTAATTGATCGGATTCACAAGGTATAGGTCCCGCGTTATGAAGAATATATGGCACGCCGTCAGGTCTGCGTTTATCAGATACTATGACAATATGCTCATGGGGCGGACCGTAGGTCACAATGTCCCCTGCCTGCCAAAGCGTTAGATTCTCTACATCCTCTGGCTTAACCTCGAGAGTTAATTCCTGGGCATTTCTCTGAAAAAAGACTATGAGATTAGGTACTCTTCGAAAATCAATATTCGGATCTGGCTTACCCTGTATGCGAGAATACTTACCAATATTGGCCCGAATATCTTGATCCACTAACCCCTTCAGGTCATAGCCCGCATCTCGAAATGCTCGCCATACAACATCCGTGCATACGCCTTCACTTTCTGGCGGATAGCCCTTTTGATAATAGGCACTGCGATACTGCGGTTTTCTCTCTACCTCGGCTTTTGCACCAGCCACAATATCTTCCAGGTCGTTTAAACCATCCTCATCCTTGTCAATTGGACAAGCAATGACAGGAACTTTAACGGAGGGCAAAAAAGGAATTGAGCTTTTAAAATGGGGTGTTTTCCCTAAAAACAAGACCCCGTTCACAACACCGCCAATCACAAAAATCAGCGGTACCCAATAAAACCATTTCCTCAAAATCTCTCCTCCTGTCAGAAAATTTGGCAACACCAAACCCTTGACCGCTGGCCATAACTCGAACGGGACTTTCGAGATTAGAACGCCGCCAAGGATTGCAAGACGCTGTACTATATCTTGGATCCTAATCCAAAATGATTAAGAATCATAGGGTACAGATCAATAATTCTCGCGTGGTCAAATTCAACCGGCATGCCCGCAACGATCATCGGCACCGTCGAATCTTCTTCCTCTAGTGACCCATGGCTCCCTCCTCCAGGGTGAATAGGTGCCCCGACGGCAAAATATTCATACCCCAGGACCGCTGAAACGGCAATTCGGCTTCCACCTCGCGCCTCAAGGGCTGATAGTAAACGATTAAAGGCATCCGGAAACTTCCCGAATTCAATAATTTGTTCGCTTAATACTCGAGCATCAACCACAGATAAGTCCCCTTCATAGGACCAGGTTTGACCGTAAACATCTCGAAAAGGACCCCTGCGAGAAAAGGAAAGTTGTTTTTCTGTCCCGCCTTGAACAACGAAAAATTTATTTTCAGAGACTTTCCAGCTAATTTGAGCGTTGCGTGGATCTTTTGCCAAGATACCCACTACCTCTGGCAAAAGATCATCTTTTCTCTGCAGAATGTAAATAAAAGCCATCCGCTCATTTGGACAAATGGCAATCTCATACCTATTATCTTCTCCGCTTGCTTCTTCCGTAGCTTTTAATCGCTTAAACGACTTTAAGGCACTATCTAAATCAATCAGGTACTCTTTTCCTAAGCCAACAGTTGATTGGGCATGGTCTCCCGTGACAATAATTACGTTTTCCTCTAATGCTTTATCCCAAGTACCGAACTCATCTAGGACCGATGCCACTTGTTGGTCTGCATACTCAATAGAAAACCCCGAGCGCAAAGGGCCATGTTGGTGTGAATATTTATCATTATCCGGAAAGTAAACAACCATGAAATCAGGCTGTTGTCGTTCTCGTACAAGTTGTGCCGCAATTGTCCCGGAAAAGGTATCATTAAAACCAAAGCGATGAAAAGGCCCTCTCGGATAGGCTCCTGCCCTTCCGAAGAAAGGGGGATGGATAAGCTGACCTAAGGTTAAGTGCGAGGGACCCGTAACATCTTCTCGATTGAGACGAAACCCAGTCCCTAAGGCCAATGAAAATGGAACTTTCGCTAGGTAAGTGTGTCTCGCTCGATGCATAAAAAAATTAATATTCCCTGTACTGTAACCGCCTGCTTCCAGTTCTTCATACAAGGTTGAGGTTTTGGTATTCAGGTGATCTTCATTGAGACTAAGTAATAAGTTGCGAAGAACTTTCTCTAAACCAATCTTTAGGATGCTTTGCCAAGTAGCTCCGTAATCCACGATCTTCCTTATCTCCTCATTATACCAGATAAACCCAGGAACTCCATGCTGATTAGGCCAAGTTCCTGTGATCATGGAACTCGTAGCAACCGGAGTCATCGTGGGAAAGGAGGAGATAACCCTGTCTATGCAGGTCCCATGTTTAACCAAAAAACGAAACGCAGGGGCATTTCCTTCCGAAAGGATCCTGCCCAAAACAGAAGGATGAAGGGAGTCTACCACAAATAAGATTACCTTTTTCATGATCGACTCCCTTCATCAATTTCATATAAAATAAAGTATATCAAACTGTCTCGCTTTTAGATACTAGTGGATGTAAAAACTTGCTAATTTACGAGTTCCAAAAGTATGGATTTTATAATTATATCGGACACATTGGGGCAATATATGAAAACAGGATCTAAGTTAAAGGAGGTCGAATTATAAATGTACTCCAATTGGTTCAATAGAACAGTTAACGGTCTGCACCAATTTAAGAAGAATAACTCTATGAAAGAGCCTATTATTATCGGGCTTTTCGGTGGATTATTAGGGGCAATTGTCATGGAATTGTTTAATGTGTTATTAGGGAAAAGGCTGTTGTTCGGGAAAATTGCATCTTCAATGGTTATCCATCCCTTGCGCAGCAATAGACTCAAAAATACACTGTTCGGGGAGATAATGCACTTAACCGTAGGGGCAGGTATTGGGTCAATAATTGCTGGACTTCTTCAGAAAACAGGGAAAGATTTAGTTATTATTAAAGGCACATTCATAAGTTTATTAGCCTGGGTAGGACTGCATAATTTGGGAAACAGAATGGATCTGTTTAGTATTAAGCCTTATTCTACTAAAGGCCACTATATGGCCCTAATTCAACACCTAATTTACGGGATTTCCACCTCGACAGTTATTAAATACTTTTCTAACCCTGTTTCATTCCAACAACCTTCGATCACAGAAAGTAAAAACACGACTGGCGAACGCAACCTCAAGTACGGTCAACCTTATTTGCCATCTGAAATCGAGCCAACAATGCCCGATTCTCAAATGTTACAATTCAAGTATCCCACTGCTTAATTAAACTGGGATTCTATTAAGCTAAGCAATAACTATCGGATGGACAGATAAGGAACAGTTGGAATATTACTTCCGGCCTGTTCCTTGCTTTATTTTAACTTACAATTAAATTTTTCTACTTCCTGGTTTTACAGCTGGAGTACCTTTTGCACACAGTGGGCATTCCTGAACTTCGAAAGCTTGGATGTTCAACTGAATAATGGAGCACTGCGGCAACCCAAAATCAACTTGACCTCCTGTACGATCAACAAGCACCCCGACACCTACCGCCGTGGCTCCAAATTCTTGGACTACTGTCAATACCTCACGAACGGATCCACCAGTTGTAATTACATCTTCCACCACCAAAACACGTTCCCCTGGAGAAATCGTAAAACCTCTGCGCAAACGCATAATTCCGTTTTCCCTCTCTGTAAACAGAGAGCGGACTCCTAAGGCCTTGGCGACTTCATGCGCCACCAAGATCCCTCCTGTTGCTGGTCCTATGACAGTTTGGACGCCCATGTCCCGAAATTGAGAGGCCAGGCCTTCGGCAAGAATTGCTGCTCGATCCGGATATTGGAGTACTTGAGCACACTGCATATATTGAGCACTGTGTTTACCTGAGGTTAAAATGAAATGTCCATCGAGCAGCGCTTCACTTTTTCTAAATATATCCAGGTACTCATCCGGTGTGAGTGGCATCTTATTATTGTTTGATAGTTGCGCCATTATTTCTTAATCTCTCCTTTTTCTACTGTACCTTAATCTTCACCTGTACTACATTCTGAACTCTGGCAAGCAAATTCCTAACTCAACCTGCTATTCAATTATTCCCAAAGTCGCTCTAAGGCTTGACGAGGATCCTTAGAACGGGTAATGGGTCTCCCAACGACAAGATACGAACTTCCGGCTACCAAGGCCTCAGTTGGTGTAAGTACCCGAGCTTGATCCTGCGCTTCACTCCAAGCAGGACGAATTCCCGGTGTGACAATCAAAAAATTCGCTTTTGTGTTTTTCCTAATATCCCTCGCCTCCCTAGCTGAAGCGACCACTCCATCCAGCCCTGCCTTCTCTGCTAGTTTCGCCAGTTCAACAACATGCTCACGAAGGTTCCGCTGAACCCCCATTTCTAGTCTGAATTGATTTTCCGACATACTGGTCAGAACTGTAACTCCGATCACCTTGGGGACACTTCCCAGCTTACTTCCTTCTTCTTGTACAGCGCTGGCAGCCCTTGCCATCATGTCATATCCACCGCTGCAATGGACATTGATCATGTCAACTCCGCATTGAACGAATCCTCGTATCGCTCGTTCCACCGTTGTAGGTATATCGTGAAGCTTCAAGTCCAGAAAGATGGGGAAACCCATAGCTTTCAATTCGTGGATCATTGCCGGCCCAGTATACGCGTACAGTTCCAACCCTACTTTAAGCCAACACCCTCTGCCTTGAAGTGTCCCAGCTATGGCTAACGCTTCCTCACGCCCTTGAACATCCAGGGCGACCATGACGCGCTGATTATTAGATATCACTTCCACACGATAACCCTCCATTTCCAACTTCCGCAGCTCAAAGACTGGCCTCAATTATACTGTAATTCAAAGTTAAACATATGTTTTCTAAAATTATACTTATTTAATCTAAGCTCTATGCGCTAATCCCACTAAATCATGCACAGACGCAAGTCCGCGTTTTTCACAATAGTCTTGGATTCCCTGTAGAATCTCCAAGGGGACCAGAGGATTGACAAAATTCCCTGTACCAATACTTACAGCCGTCGCCCCAGCCAGCATAAATTCCACAGCATCCTGCCATGTAGTAATTCCGCCCATTCCAATGATCGGTAAATCAACGGCTTGAAAGACTTGCCAAACCATTCGCACTGCAACTGGTCGAATGGCCGGCCCTGAAAGTCCTCCAAACGTATTGGCTAAGACAGGACGTTGTTGATTTATATCAATATGCATCCCTAACAATGTATTGATGAGAGATAGAGCATCTGCTCCGCCAAGTTGGACCGCGCGCGCCATCCCCACAATATCTGTGACGTTGGGCGAGAGCTTGGCAATAACTGGGAGGTCGGTTACGGCCTTCACTGCCGCAATCACTTCTTGCGCGCTCTGAGGATCCGTGCCAAAATGCATCCCGCCATGTTTAACATTAGGGCAGGAAATGTTCACCTCCAGCGCAGCTAATCCAGAATCCTTTTGTAACGCTCGAGCCAATAGCACATAATCCTCCAGGGAAAAACCAGAAATATTAGCAATCGCCGCAGTAGGCAGTTTCCGAACCTTAGGCAGATAGGATTTTAGGAATTCCTCCAGCCCTGGGTTTTCCAACCCGACAGCATTTAGTAACCCTGCCGGTGTTTCCGCCAGCCGGGGAACAGGGTTTCCCAGGCGAGGCAAGGGAGTAATCCCCTTTAGGGTTATTCCCCCTAAGGCCTCCAGCGGACAGTAGGCTACATACTCCTCTCCAAACCCATAGGTACCGGAACAAGTCAGGATTGGATTTCTTAACTTTATACCTGCAAACTGAGTTGATAAATTAACAGGACTCATTCCAGACAACCTCCTCCCCCCGAAAAACCGGCCCGTCCTGACATACTTTTCTATGAATCAACACACCAGCTTCATCGACTAAGGTGCAAACACACCCCAAACAGGCTCCAACTGCGCAACCCATACGTTCTTCCAGCGAAACCTCCACAGATACTTTATAGTTTTTAAACAGCTCTGTCGCGGCCTGCATCATCTTCTTTGGACCGCACGTAGCCGCCCTAATCTGGCCTCCGCTCGCAGAAGACTTCTTTAATAGCTCTTGGGCCTGTTCAGTCACGAGGCCCGTCTGCCCAAGACTTCCGTCAAGCGTACTCAGGTGCAGAGGAATACCCAGGGCTTTCCATGAAGAAAGACCAGCACTCTCTAGAAAGGACTTGTTTTCTCCTCCCCAAAACAAACGTACTGTCAAACCCTGAGCCAGCGCGCTTTGAGCTAAAGGATAAAGCGGGAATATCCCAATTCCACCGGCAACCAACCACAACTCCCCTTTTTCCGGTAAAGAAAAGCCCTTTCCTAAGGGACCCATAACACTTAGTCTCTCTCCACACTTTGCTCTCGCCAGAATTTCGGTTCCCCGACCTTGAATCCGGTAGAGCAAAGTAATTTCGTCGCGTTCAGAAGAGATTCCGGCTATACTAATGGGTCGCCGCAATAAGGGATCAAATGAGGAGATGGATGAATCTTGAACTTGGATCGCAACGAATTGCCCTGCATGCGCAGTTCGGGCGATCGGTCCCTTCAGTACCAATCTCCTGAGTCTTTGCTCCTCATCCCCCAAGCTTTCGTGAACAACTACCTGACCTTCGGTAAGCATGGCAAACCTCCTTCTGTTGTCCTAATCTACAACGGCAAAAGACCCGGCGAAATACTTTCGATCACTTGGAGCAAGGCTGCAGCGGTATCTAAGCTTGTAAAGCAAGGAATTCCATGTTCCACGGCTGCTCTTCGGATCGCGAAACCGTCACTTGCCTGTGCTCGACCATGGGTAGTTGTATTAAGGACATATTGAATCTTTTGTTTGCGGATGCCATCAATAATTTCATTTGAGCCGTCATGCAACTTAGCAATCGTTTCAACCCTTATTCCCTCACACTTTAGATAACGAGTTGTGCCTTCTGTCGCTAAGATGCGGAACCCAATTTCAGCGAACCGCCGAGCAAGAGCCACCCCTTCCGCTTTATCACGATCTGCCAAGGTTATCAACACAGAACCGTAAGTTGTAAAGGAGAGTCCCGCTCCTAGCAGAGCTTTGTAGAGAGCCTTTTCATAGGTCCTGTCCATTCCCATCACTTCACCAGTCGATTTCATCTCAGGACCTAAGGACGGTTCGACCCGTTGAAGCTTAGAGAAGGAAAACACAGGTGCCTTAACGGCAACCCGATTACCAATTGGCCAGAGGCCGAGAGGGATCCCTATGTCTTCCCATTTCCTGCCTAAGATTACTTGGGTCGCCCAGTCTACGATCGGGATTCCAGTGACTTTACTCAAAAAGGGAACCGTACGACTTGAGCGCGGGTTAACTTCCAGGACAAAGAGTTCCTTGTAATAAATAACATATTGGATATTCAGTAACCCTTTGATTTTTAAGGATCGTGCTAACGATTCTGTTAAAGCAATGATACGGTCTTGCATACTTATGTCCAGTGTTTGAGGCGGATAGACCGCGATAGAATCTCCGGAATGAACGCCGGCCCGCTCTAAATGTTCCATAATTCCGGGGATAAAGACGTTTTCTCCATCCGAGATGGCATCAACCTCTACCTCAGTTCCGAGCAGATATTGGTCCATCCAGATCTCCTGATCTGAGGATGCGGACAAGGCACGCTTGATAACAGGCTCTAATTCCTTCTCTTCATACACAATGTCCATAGCCCGTCCACCTAAAACATAGGAAGGGCGAACCACCAAAGGAAACCCTATCTCTTGGGCAATACGTTGCACTTGCTCCATATTCGTTGCCCCGCCTCCGCGTGGTCGCTTTGCTCCAAGTTCTTGCAGAACACGATCAAAGGTTCCGCGCTCCTCTGCCCGGTCAATGTCTTCAACCGTCGTACCTAAAATCTTATATCCGCGACTTGCCAGTCCGCTTGCTAAACCTATTGCTGTCTGCCCGCCAAATTGAACGACTACACCATCGGGCTTTTCTTTGTCTAAAAT
Source organism: Desulfosporosinus shakirovi (assembly GCF_020595055.1). Classification (GTDB taxonomy): domain Bacteria; phylum Bacillota; class Desulfitobacteriia; order Desulfitobacteriales; family Desulfitobacteriaceae; genus Desulfosporosinus; species Desulfosporosinus shakirovi. The sequence goes on from NZ_JAJDOO010000001.1 coordinate 88,930, forward strand.
CTCTGAAACATCCTCTAAGGTCAAGGGCTCGAAATAGAGCCGATCAGCTGTGTCAAAATCTGTGGAAACCGTCTCAGGATTGTTATTAATAATAATACTTTCGAAGCCCGCTTTTCTCAAGGCCAGCACGGCATGTACGGAGCAATAATCGAATTCTATACCCTGCCCAATTCGGATCGAGCCTGACCCTAAGACAACTACTTTGGGCAGCTTATGAACTTCCCCTTCATCCTCAACGTCATAGCTGGAATAAAAGTAAGGTGTCGTCGCTTCAAACTCTCCTGCACAGGTATCGACCATTTTAAAAACGGGTCGAATGCTATGCTTCATTCTAAACTGATGTACTTCTTCTTCGGTACTCTTCCAGAGGGAAGCAATCTCTTGATCTGAGAATCCAAGCCGTTTGACACAGAGCAATGCCTGTTCATCCCAAGGCGTGTTTGCTATGGACGTTGTCTCATCGACTAAGCGTTTGAGTATATTCAAATAGTAGCGATTCCAGCCTGTCTCTTGAACCAGCCACTCCACCGTCCAGCCGCGTTTTAAGCACTCGGCAAAAACGAATAGCTGCCGATCATCGGGTTCTAGGCAGGCAGTTTTAAGTTCGGCATCTGAAAGACGCTCAAGCTCGAACAAACGGACCCCATACACTTTTATATCGAGAGAACGGATGGCTTTAAGCAGGGCAGTTTCTAAGTTCCGACCGATACCCATGACTTCACCGGTTGCCTTCATCTGGGTTCCTAAATGACGGTCAGCATCCGTAAATTTATCAAAAGGCCAGCGTGGGAACTTAACTACTACATAGTCTAGAGCCGGTTCAAAACAAGCTGATGTTTTTCCTGTAACCGCATTTTTAAGTTCTGTCAGTGCATAACCTAAAGCTATTTTAGCTGCGACCTTAGCGATCGGATACCCTGTCGCTTTAGAAGCCAGGGCACTGGAACGGCTTAAACGGGGATTGACCTCGATCACGACATATTCCATTCTTGAGGGATGGAGTGCAAATTGGACATTACATCCCCCTTCAATACCCAAGCCATTTACAATTCGCAGAGACGCACTGCGCAGGGTTTGAACCTCTCGATCCGTCAAGGTCTGACAGGGTGCAACAACAATACTGTCCCCCGTATGTATTCCTACCGGATCCATGTTTTCCATATGGCAAATCGTGATACAGTTTCCGACTCCATCACGTAAGACTTCAAACTCAACTTCCTTCCAACCAGCCACACTCCGTTCTACGAGAATCTGACTGATAAGACTTGCCTGCAAACCACTTTGTGCAATTTGCTTAAGTTCAGCAACGTTTTGGACAATTCCTCCGCCGGTTCCACCTAAGGTAAAGGCTGGTCGTACAATAAGAGGGTATCCAGTTTTATCGGCGAATATTAGCGCATCTTCAACATGGGATACAATCATGCTTTCCGGAATTGGTTCACCCAGCTCTTTCATCAAGGCCCGAAAGCTCTCTCGGTCTTCTGCTTGATCAATGCTTTTAAGAGAGGTTCCCATCAAGGTGACCTCACAACGCTCCAAAACCCCTCTTTTAGCAAGCTGATAGGCCAAGTTCAGCCCGGTTTGCCCTCCCATTGTAGGGATCAACCCGTCCGGCCGCTCCCGCTCAATAATCCGTTCCACGGATTCCACTGTCAATGGTTCTATATAAACTCTATCTGCAGTTTCTCGATCGGTCATAATCGTGGCAGGATTGGAATTTACCAGAATGACCTCTACCCCTTCTTCGCGCAAAGCCCTACAGGCCTGCGTGCCGGCGTAGTCAAACTCAGCCGCCTGCCCAATTACTATGGGGCCAGATCCAATTACCAGAACCTTTTTCCACTCTTTCCTGGGCATGCTTATCGTCTCCCTTTTTGTGTCGAACTTCTCAAGACAACATCCTTGAAATGGTCGAAAATTTCCGCGTTTTCCTCTGGTCCCGGAGCGCCTTCCGGATGAAATTGTACGGACAGAACAGGATAAGTTAAGTGCTCCATCCCTTCTACGGTTCCATCATTAAGATTGCGCAAGGTGACTTCAAAACCGGACCCTGTCAAAGATGCTTCCTCCACTGCATAGCCATGGTTTTGGGAGGTCATAGTTGCTTTTCCTGAACGAATATCTATGACCGGATGATTTCCCCCGCGATGCCCATAGGGAAGTTTATAGGTTTTTCCGCCTGCGGCCAAGGCCAAGAGTTGATGCCCTAAGCAGATACCCAAGACCGGCAACTTATCATACAACTTGCGCACCATGGCAATTCCTTCAGACAATTCTTCCGGATCTCCGGGACCATTGCTTAAAACCAATCCGCTTGGCCGATGTCTTAGAATTTCTTCAGCCGTTGACCTGGCGGGGAATACCATGATTCGGAACTCTCTCTTCTGCAGGTTGCGAATAATATTTCGTTTCACTCCAAAATCCAATACCGCGATTAAGTGCCCAGATCCAGGAATTTCATAAGCTTCTTTTACCGTTGACCGATAGACCCAGTGTTCACTTTTGTCCTCTATTTTCCTTTGGGAATTAGCCCAGTACTCTACTCCCGCCTCTTGCGTTTGAACTAATAAGCCGGGCAGTGTTCCAAATTGCCTTAAATACCTGGTCAAAGCCCGTGTATCTACACCCTTTAAGCCTTGAACCCCATGCTGTTGGCAATAATCCTCTAAAGACCCCTCACCATGCAGACTCCCCTCACCTTCAGAAAGTTCTCGAACGATAAGTCCCTGCAAGCGAGTTTTATCTGCTTCATTTTCTTCATGGTGCCAGCCATAGTTTCCGATTAGAGGTTGAGTTAAGACCAGTATCTGACCGGCATAAGATAAATCCGTGACCATTTCTTGATAGCCACTCATAGACGTATTGAAGACAACTTCCTGCTCTTTCAGCTGTGCAGAACTCTTCGACCATTCCCCAAACTCTTTTCCCTCAAAGGTTGTCCCATCCTTGAAAACGAGATAAGCCACCTTCGACACTTCCTCTCTCCGCGTAGTCTTCATTCGCACATTCTTTTAGCTAACACTAACCAAGCACCTAGCACTTAATTCTAAACACTTTACCCACGCTCTATCTAAACACTCTATTGATATTCTTATCAAAGACGTTTAAGCGCACTAAATAACCGTTCTATCTCTCTGTACAAGCCTGCCTTCTACCCAGACCATCACCGGAAATCCTTGCATAGTTTTCCCCAAGAACGGAGTATTGCGCGCTTTTGAAACCAGTTTAGCTGGCTCAATCACCTCCGAGAAATCCGGATCAAAGAGCACCATATCTGCCGAAGCCCCAGGCTTTAATGATCCCCCGGGCAGACCAAATCTCTGCGCTGGAGTATCGCTCCAGGCCTCAATCACCCGATCTAAGGACATGCGTCCTGGTAAGACTAAATACTGCCATACCGCACTTAATGCAGTCTCTAAGCTAGCAATTCCAAAGGGCGCTTCCGCAAATGGACGCGCTTTTTCTGCCTGAGTGTGTGGGGCATGGTCGGTGGCAATCATGTCTATAGTTCCATCTCTAAGTCCTTCAATAAGGGCTTCGCGATCTCCTCTGGAACCCAGTGGAGGATTAACCTTAAGAGCTGTATCAGTGATACCTATCTCTTCATCACAGAAAATTAGATGGTGAGGATTGACTTCTGCCGTGACATCAACCCCTCGCGCTTTAGCTTTTCGAATTAACTCTACACTCTCCGTCGTCGAAATATGGGCCAAATGAAGTTTCCCGCCAGTTTCCTCAGCTAGAATTAAATCCCTGGCAACGATCACGCTTTCTGCACTGGCTGGAATTCCTCTTAACCCCATCCGACCGGAAGCAACTCCACGGCGCATCAAACCTTCTCCAGCTAAATCTTTATCCTCGCAATGACTGATAATCGGAAATCCAGTGAGTTTAGCATATTCCAAAGCAAGCCGCATCACTTCCGAGTTCTGAATATTTTTGCCGTCATCGGAAAAGGCAACGGCTCCACCCTCTTTCATATCTGCCATCTCGACCAGTTCGGTACCCAGCATTCCTTTAGTAACCGTCCCTATCGGCAGTACATGAGCATATCCGGCACGTTCTCCCTGTCTGCATATGAATTCAATCAAAGCCCGATTATCAATCGGCGGTTGGGTGTTAGCCATCGCCATAATCGTCGTAAACCCGCCTCGTACTGCAGCTCGTGATCCACACAAAATATCTTCTTTATCTTCTTGTCCTGGTTCACGTAAATGAGTGTGTACATCTATCAGCCCCGGGAAAAGAAATTTACCTTTCCCGTTTATCGTCTCCAGTGATTCACCCTGAGCTTTTTCTAAAACTTCCTTTTCTGTCAATGAAGATGAAATTTCTAAAACTTGCCCACCTTTAACGAGAACATCCCGGGGAGCTGAAATTTTTTGACTTGGATCTATAACCCAGACGTCTTTAAGCCACCACATTGCTAGACCCTCCTATCAGTAAATAAATTAGCGCCATACGAATCGCCACGCCGTTCGTGACTTGACGCTCAATTAGAGCATCTACACTGTTTGCTACGTCATCCGAGATTTCTACGCCTCGGTTCATCGGTCCAGGGTGTAATACAATGCTCTGTTTTCCGGTTTTCTTAAGACGCTCTGTCGTCAATCCATAGAGATGGCTGTACTCACGCAGGCTGGGAAATAGCCCGCTTTTCTGCCGTTCAAGTTGGAGACGAAGAGCCATGACAATATCCGCTCCTGGTAAAGCGCTGTCCAGATCATGAGTTATTTTAACTCCGAGGCCCTCCATTTCGGCAGGAACTAAAGTTGGAGGGCCTGCAAAAGTCACATTGACTCCCATTTTTTGAAGGCACCAAGCATTACTGCGAGCTACCCTGGAATGCAATACGTCCCCAACGATGACGACGTTCTTTCCTTCTAATTCCCCAAGATTCTCCTGCATCGTAAAAATATCTAATAGCGCTTGAGTTGGATGGGCATGCTGCCCATCTCCAGCATTGATCACCGCAGGATCGAGGATATCCGCTAAAAATTTGGCAGACCCTGAACTGGGATGGCGCAGAATTACCACATCAGCGCGCATCGCCTGAATGGTCTTAGCGGTATCATATAAGCTTTCGCCCTTACTTACACTGCTCTGAGCAACAGCTATACTTGTCGTATCCGCCCCTAATACCTTGGCAGCCATTTCGAAGGAGGTTCGAGTCCGTGTACTTGCTTCATAGAATAGATTAACTACCGATTTTCCTTTTAATGTAGGCAATTTCTTAATTGGGCGCATCAGAATTTCTTTCATCACCTTCGCAGTATGCAGAATATGTCGAATTTCCTCCACACTCATATCTTCAATCGCCAGAATGTCTTTACGCTGCCATTTCATCAGTAAACCTCCCTAATTTTTTCCATCTCTTATTATCTCTAATGAATTTGTGATTATCCCTCGCCTTACATCCCTAAAACATAAAAATCCTCGTCCCGTAGAGAGGGAGAGGATTTAAACATAGGCATAACCTATATCCGCTCGCCCCTTGGTCATCTCTCTGGATAACATTTAAAGGGTAACGTTGGTTTATTTTATATTAATATCATCTCGTTCCAGAAGAAGTATGTCTTCCTCCCCATCCACTTCCTTGAGCCGTACAGCTACGACTTCTCGTCGCGAAGTGGGCAGGTTCTTCCCAACATAATCTGCTCGAATAGGCAATTCTCGGTGTCCTCGATCCACAAGCACGGCTAGCTGAATTCGTTCAGGTCTTCCAATATCCATCGTTGCATCCAAAGCCGCACGCGCCGTCCGTCCGGTATAGAGTACATCATCAATCAGAATCACTGCTTTGCCTTCAATACTTACCGGAATATCCGTTTCATGAACGACTGGATGGATATCGATAGTACTTAAGTCATCGCGATAAAGAGTAATATCCAGAATTCCCAAAGGTACTTTTACCCCCTCGAATTCTTCAATATACTTTTGAATCCGTTCTGCCAGCGGCACCCCTCTGCGACGAATCCCTACCAAGACAAGTTTATCAGTTCCTTTATTCTTTTCTACAATTTCATGAGCAATGCGAGTTACCGCCCTGCGAATTCCATCCGCATCTAAAATTTTACTTTTAATTGTTCCTTCCAAGGCCACTAACTCCTTTCTCCCTGGGACATCTTCGCTCTGCAGATCTAAAAAAATGCAACAAAAAAACCGTCTGAAAAGCAGACAGTTCTCTCACATTTCCGTCTGCCTTCCCAAGCCTCTCGGGACTTCATTAAAGGCCATAACACTTGTCACTAAGTTTACTTTAGGATTGATCAAAAGTCAATGAGATGATTGGGTGATGCGTAATTTTTCAATGAGAACTGAAAAACTTTTAGGTACAGGGGCTTCGAACTTCATCCGTGCCCCGCTGCACGGATGAACAAAACCTAAGTGCGCGGCATGGAGCATTTGTCCTTTAAGCCCATTAAAATTTCGTTTGGGTCCATATACAGGATCCCCCAGAACCGGATGCTTAATATAGGCCATATGCACACGGATCTGATGAGTTCTACCGGTCTCTAAACGAACTTCCAAATATGAAGTCTCACTAAAACGTTCTAAAACAGTATAATGTGTCACAGCTAGTTTGGAATGATGCATTATCACAGCCATACGTTTACGATCTGATGGATCACGTCCAATCGGCGCATCAACGGTCCCAGAGGGTTCAAGCATGACCCCGTGAACCAGTGCTAAGTATTTCCGCTCCATCGTATGCGCTTTAAGTTGCGCAGCCAGCCCTTGGTGGGCTGTATCGTTCTTAGCAACCACCAAAATCCCCGATGTATCTTTATCAATACGATGTACGATACCAGGACGTAAAACTCCGTTAATTCCTGAAAGGTTCTCACAATGAAATAACAAGGCATTAACCATCGTTCCTGTCCAGGCACCCGGAGCAGGGTGGACAACCATTCCCTGAGGTTTATTCACAACCAAAACATCCTCATCCTCGTAAAGGATCTCAAGGGGGATATTTTCAGGTTCAGCCGTTGACTCTCTTGGAGCAGGGATCATCACTTCAATCTTATCCCCTGTGCGAACTTTATAATTTGCCTTTTTAGGTAACCCGTTAACCCTAATACACTCTTGAGTAATGAGTCCTTGAACGAAAGACCTGCTCTTCCCTAAAATTTCAGTTACTCCAAGGTCCAAACGTATTCCTGCAGGAAGCTCAATAACTTTCTCTTCAACTGAAATGCCTGACCCTGCAGGCAAGGCTTCCTCGCTAAAGGATGCTTGCTCATCAAATTCAAAATCAAGGTCCTCAATTTCAGACTCAATGGTAGATTTTGTAAACTCTTTTTCCACTTTTATAACCGCCAATACATTGATTTATAGTTTTTCGATGTACCTTTCTCTAAACAGTTCACTTATTGGATACGTCGAACTCTGATTTACTTGGAGTTTTTTTTTCATCCCGATAAATAGCGAGCATCAGTAACCCCACTCCTATGACAATCATACTGTCTGCGAAATTAAATACATAAGGCCAAATCTGAAAATCAAGATAATCTACAACTCGTCCGATGACGAGCCTGTCATACAGGTTCCCCAGTGCTCCCCCTCCGATTATTCCTAACGCCAATCGTGTAATCCTTTCCTTACGCGGAATACGAAACTGCCCATAAATTATCCCACTAATTACCAGGACTGCAGTAACAATAAAAATCCAGGTTTGGCCGGCCATCAGACCAAACGCCGCGCCTGGATTAAGGACATATGTCAAATGAAAAACTTTAGGGATAACTTTCAGCGTCTCGCCAGGAATAAAGTTTGTCTGAACTAAAAATTTTATATAACGATCAATACCCCATACCCCGATGATTGTAAGCCAAACCACCAACCGTCCAACCTCCCTCTTTCCCCTAATCTTAACACAGGGCTCAAAGTGGGGCAAACTAATCATGAGTGGACATATAAAGACAAAATACATTGCATTTCGTCAATGAGCGCAAGTGGACTGCAATGGAGTTCGTGTCGGATGCGCCAGGGCTACATACCGACTTAAGCCTCTATCTTAAAAGATACCTACTGGCCCAAGATGTACGAACATGATAGTTTCGTCTACTGTGTTCCGGTACGATAGTGTCCGGGGGACACTATCGCCGTGGACGCAATCTCTTTAAACTACTTAACGCCTGAAGGAACGCTATCTCCAAGGGAGCGGACCCATAGGAACACTCATCCTCGTAAAGTGTGCTCTCATATGCTTTAATCCTAAGTTCGTCCATGCTCTTTGCTATAATGAATAGTATTTACTCGTCCTTCTGGTTCTCTCTGGGTTTCAATGGTTTCAATATACTCAACTGCCCCAATCGTTTCATCTGAGTCTTCATAAAGATTGTTTGGATCTGAGATATCTCTATTAGTACCTAAATCTTGAAGGGAATCCGAGGTTCCATAACGCGCGACCGCCTGCCAAGAATCTTCACCATCAAACTCCACCCGATCCGTACCGTCATTAACGGTTCTGGAAAAGGGACGATTCAAGATTTCATTTTCTACTGGATCACGATGTAATGAATGTTGCTCTTCCTTCTCTTCTTCGCGACTGCATTCAGCACATACCGTAGTATATGGCAGTACCTCGAGTCGTTCATACGGAATCTTTTGACCGCAATGTTCACACTTTGCATATTCCCCTTTTTCAAAACGTTCTAAAGCGCCATCAATTGCTCCGATTCTATGGTTTAACCGATCATGCTCTGCGACATCACGAGACCGCTGATATACTTCTGTTCCAACATCTGCTGGATGATTGTCCACGAGGGACAATTCACCTAAAGAATCTTTCATATCCCCGCTAAATAGTTCTGCCGCAGTTTCCATTATCTCAGCTCTTTCATCACGAAGCGTTTTGATCAGTTTATCGTAATGCATTTGCTTTTTCAATTAAACTCGCCTCCTAATCCTATCTAGGGCTGATTAACATATTTACTAAGTTCTGCAATAAACCCTCCAATAACCGGTAGATTCAAGACCACTATCCTTTTTAACAGAAAATAAGCAAATCCTGCGAGTAGCCCAGCCCCAAGCGCTGTTCCCAATCCTCGAATGAGACCAACCAGGAAATTAAACCAAAGCATGCGTCCTGGACGATTCAAATACCCGATATATTCGGCTAATCTCATTTTTTCCAGAGTCTCTGCCAATAAAACAACCTGATGTCTTAACCCAGCCAACTCCTGCTCATTTACGAGATCTGAGCTTTCTTTGTTTGCTGAAGGTTTCACGGTCAATTTATCTTCTTCATTTGGAACGGCCATGTTATCCACCTCACGTTAAAACATCTATATTTAGTGTTCCCACGTCCTAAAAATTTACACTGATCAACAAATTTTATAAATAGTGTATAAAACGCCCACTTTCAGAGTGGGTGTCTAAACAATTAATGGATCGAGACTTACGAAATAAACCCTTAAAGAATAGTATAACTTCGTTACACATATATGTATAACTTTTTTTAATTTTGATGAAATGCAAAAATAAAAGGCTATAATAGACACTTTTATGAAGTGATTATTATAGCCTTTTTAAAAGGTTATTATTTTATTCTAAGAACTTTCAAACCGCATCTTCAATTCTGATTATAAGAGTTTCTTACTCGTACCAGTTCTATTACCTCACTGCCAAGATAAAAAATATTTAGGAAGTCCCTATTCTAGTTCAAATAAACCTCAAGTTGTTGACCATTTGCCAAGCCAAATGCATTACCCTCATCCGTATCTACATGTAAATCGAGAGCGTACTCGGGATTAACGCGAACCAGTACCTGATCTAACACTCCACCTCGAGGACCCTGTACAATGGCACGGATATGTTGTCCGTCTTTCAACGAATATTTCTTAGCATCTTCTGGAGTCATGTGGAGATGGCGAGCTGCAATAATAACACCTTGATCCATATGGATACGTCCCTTTGGGCCTTCGACATCAATGCCTGGTGATCCTTCAAGCTTACCAGAATCTCGAACCGGAGGTTTTAAACCAACTTTAAAGGTATCCGTTCCCGTAAGCTCTACTTGAGAAGCTTTCCTAGCAGGTCCTAAGACCCTGACTCCCGATATTTTGCCTTTTGGTCCAATGAGAGTAACCGTCTCTTCACAGGCATATTGGCCAGGCTGACTCAGATCTTTCATCTTTGTTAAAGAGTACCCCACTCCAAATAGCGCTTCAATATGCTCCTGAGATAAATGAATGTGACGATTAGAAATACCAACGGGGACTTTGAAAGTTTCCATTGAGTACATCCCTCCCTATCTAATAGTATGCCACCGTGCGAAACAGAAAAAACCTGACTTTCAAGTTCACAATTAACATTTCTGTTATTATACTCTATTTCGAATCATTACGACAAATTATAGTTTATTCATATAATTTAAACGGATATCCATATAAAAGAGTAGGGAAGAATGGAATTATTTATATCTGTTATTCCCCCGTCAACCAAACAATTTCACCATTTTGAACCACAGGAACTATCGGTAACATGTTTGGAGTAGAACAATAAACTAAGTCACGCTCAAATCCTAGAGAAATAAGTTTTCTTCCGTGAACTGAATCGCGAATTTTATCTGCAAGATGATTCTTCGAACTGCGATACAGTATACGCGCGGCTTCACCCAAGTCGTTTAGCAAAACATCCGGCCCTAAGGCATCAACAAACATTCCTGCACAGAGCGTGTCCGGAAGATCAAAACGTTCTTCTGTACCTGCACAAAAAACTACTATCCCCTTAAGTCTATTTTTATTTTCGAATTCTCTTAGCACAGCTAAAATAATGCTCTGCATGTTTATAAAAGAAGCCATCCAGATCATGGGTGCAGCAATAGAATCACGTATAGCTCGAGTACCGTTAGTTGTCGTCATAATGACTCTTCTGCCCCCCACTTTTTCAGGAACATAGTCAAAAGGAGAATTCCCTAAATCAAATCCTTCAATAATCAGTGAATCTCGCTCTCCTCCTAATAATGATCCAGGAAGGGTTAAACGTGTTTCCAAGGCTTCTTCTGCCGTGAGAACCGGAATAATAGCTTGGCAACCATTAGCTAAAGCTGTGACTATTGTGCTTGTCGCCCTCAGTACATCAATCACGATGACTAATCTATCTTCTAAGTACGGAATCCTCGGAGAACCTGTACTCGGTAATACTTCGATTTGCATGCGATCACCCCATTCCTGAAATTAATAAGATAATATTATTATATGTTACGCTCAGCCTTTTTTATATTCAACTTTTTTATCGTAAATCCTGCTAGTTGTTCAGATTGTTGACTTTATTCTAATGTGTTCTGTGTTCAAACCTTTCAGAAGTAATGTTTTCTATCAGTTATACCTCGTAGCTGCATGGGAGTCTGACTAGAATAAAAAAGCCACAATACACATTAATGTGTATCGTGGCTTTTACTTGTTATGGATTGAACTCATTTTCTATTATATTTCTCCATAATGCAGATCCCGCGTTTTCACATGATAGCGTCAACCTACTGCGTCCGCCGCCCACAGGATTTTAACGATCTCGCCGGATGGAGATTTTACAGTGATGTGATACGTTCCGATTTCGGAATAATCGTCTTGATTTGTTGGATATAAAGTAATACTCCACTCAGGTTGGTCGGGATTCACAACGTTAAAAGCTGAGTCAATCGAAAATCCGGATAGGGTTTCATCCGTTAGGGCGTATTTTTCCACAACGGCACTCTTGGCGATTTTGACTGCTACTTCTTCCGTCATATCATTTTCTGACGGCGTTCCGTCAACAAATGCAGGCTTAATGTTTTTAAAGTTTAAGTCATAGCCGCTTTCTGCTAATTTCTTGGAATAGCTTTCTCTTTCCGCTTCGGTCATAGAAAGAAGATATTTCTTATATTCAAGTCCCGTCATTTCTTCAACCTTTTTAAACTCTTCCAAATCAATTGTCCTGTTTTTTTGCGCACTCAATACGGTCTGACCTTTTGAATCGATTAAGACTATGGGCGAAGGTTTAGCTTCCGCCTGAACAGGAACCCCATCGGTCTCAATAACTGGCACATTTTGATTCGTATCCGCCGCAATAACCTTGGGTACCAGATAACCGTTACCTATCACGGCCCCCGCACCAATTGCCAATGTTGCGGCACAAGCTAAAATCATTTTTTGCCCTTTTTTCATAAATCGTTCAACTCCTCAATTTTTGTTATGTAAGCTTTCTTACACGCTTATTATAGACCTTTCATATTTCAGAATTATCAACAGATTGTAAAAGAGTTGTAAATTTGATCTCCACCTTTGTGCCCATCTCGAGTTTAGAAGACATGTTCATTTCGGCGTGGTGTAAATCGCAAATCTGCTTGCTCAAAGCCAAACCTAACCCGGCACCTCCATAAACCCTTGACCTTGATTTGTCCACCCAATAGAAGGGCTCAAGAACTTTTCCCAGCTCGCCTTCTTTCATTCCCATGCCGTTATCGGAAATAGAAAGAATCAATTCTTTTTCGCCACCATAGGTTTTTACTTCGATTTTACCGTCGAGCGCCAAGGCTCTAACTGCGTTTTCCATAATGTTTAAGATAAGGGATTCCAGCAAATCTTTATCCCCCTGTAATTCCGTTCTTGGCAAGCCCTTTTTAATCTGGATTTTCTTTTCATGAATGTCTTGCCTCAACGTCTGTTCAACGTTTTCTATTATTTTCTCAAAATCAATAGTTTGAAACTGAATATTCCCGTGGTTGAGGCATGCTAAATCCATTAGCTTGAACCGTCATGTTTTTCATTCTTTCGCTTTGATAAATAATATAATCAATAGCTTTAAGACTCTCTTCTTGACTGCAATTAGCACATTTCAGAAATTCACCGTAACCCATTATGGCTGTAATAGGGGTTCTCATTTCGTGGGCCATATAATCATCCGCGCCAAGCTTAAGCCCCGCAATTTTATCCGTTAATTCCTCCTTGGCCGTCAGAAAAATGACAGGAATTCCAAGGGGTTCAATTTCTTTCATCAGATCGAAGACGTCTTTTCCTGGCAACATAACGTCTAAGATTATTAAATCCGGATTTTGCACCTTAATGCAGTCCATGACTTCATCACCGTCACTGACATGAAAACCAGTATATCCCACTGGCTTTAAATTCATCAGTATCAAATCGGCAATTGCCGTTTCGTCTTCAACAACCATTATATTCGCCATTATTTCACCACTCTCACATCATTTTAACAAATAGAAGGCAAAAAGATGTAATAGAGTTGTAAAAAGAGAGAAAAAGAGGATAACACAAAATAAAATTTATATTCTGTGTTATCCCCGTAACAGGGAATCAGGAATTGATCCCTGTAATTCCCCACCTTATTTAATACCTTCATACTCTTATGACTCTTTGCGCCACCGCAAGTTAGGCTTCCGTACTGCGCCTACTTCATCTAATCGTGTCACTAGCGTAGTGTAGGGCGCATTCTTAACAAGATCCGCATTAGTTTGGGCTTCCTCAGCGATCTTGATAAGGACCTGAGCAAATTCATCCAGCGTTTCAATGCTTTCGGTTTCCGTCGGCTCAATCATCATTGCCTCTTCAACAATAATTGGGAAATAGATAGTTGGGGGGTGATAGCCATAATCCAATAAACGTTTGGCGATATCTAAGGTATGCACTCCAGTTGATTTAAGGTTTTTCGGATTAATAATAAATTCGTGCATACATATGCGATCATACGGTAAGAAGTAATGCTCTTTTAGAACACTCATCAGATAGTTGGCGTTTAACACGGCACTTTCCGAGGCTGCCCTCAACCCTTCCCCGCCCAAACTTCGAATGTAGGCATAAGCCCTGACAACTACCGAGAAGTTCGCATAAAACGAGCGCACCCTACCAATCGATAGTGGCATATCTTCTTGAAGAGTGAACGTTCCCTCCTCACTTCGAACTACCATAGGTTTGGGAAGAAACGGCATCAAAAAATCCTTAACTCCAACCGGTCCAGACCCTGGCCCTCCACCACCGTGAGGCGTGGCAAATGTCTTATGTAAGTTAAGATGGACAACATCAAAACCCATATCTCCCGGGCGGGCAATACCCATCACAGCATTTGTATTCGCTCCATCATAATACAATAGACCGCCTGCATCATGAACCAACTTAGTAATCTCTAAAATATTCTCATCAAAGAGCCCCACTGTATTAGGATTTGTCAGCATTAGTGCAGCAACTTCGTCACTAAGGACCTTTTTCAAAGCTTCTATGTCAACCCCGCCACGGTCATTAGAGGGAATTTGTATAATTTCATATCCAGCCATTGCAGCCGTTGCAGGATTCGTTCCATGAGCTGAATCCGGAACAATCACTTTTTTGCGTTTAGTGTCCTGACGATGATCATGATACGCTTTGATGATCAGAATTCCAGTCATTTCACCATGAGCTCCAGCAGCCGGTTGGAGAGTAAATCCATTCATCCCCGTTAATTCACAGAGGTCCTCTTGCAGTTCAGCCATGAGCTGCAAGGCCCCTTGAGTCATCGACTCAGGCTGATATGGATGAAGAGCAGTGAAACCAGAGAGACGAGCCAACATCTCATTAACCTTCGGATTATACTTCATCGTACACGACCCAAGTGGATAAAATCCGGTGTCTACTCCATGATTAAAAGTTGAAAGATGTGTAAAGTGGCGCACCACATCCACTTCGGAAAGTTCCGGAAGTGATGGCTCCTGTTCACGTAACAAATCGCTTGGAATGAGCGTTTCGATAGAAACTTCCGGAACATCACACATAGGTAAACTGACCGCGCTTCGCCCATTGGCACTAAGATCAAAAATAAGTGGTTCTATTACGTTCATTGGATTGCCCCCAATCTGGCCACGAGCCGGTCAATATCAGCTTTAGACTTCGTTTCAGTCACACAGAAGAGGAGATGATGGTCAAGCTCTGGGTAAAAACGAGCCAAATCAAGCCCGCCGATTATCTGATCTTCTAAGAGCGCTGAGTTGATTTTAGCTGGTACAATCTTAGACTTAATCACGAATTCATGAAAGAACGGGCTTGAGAAAGCCAAACTCATTCCGGGGATTTTGGCAATCTCCTGCGCAGCATAATGGGCATTCTGCAAATTTAGATAGGCCAATTCTTTAACTCCTATTTTTCCCAGAGCACTCAAATGCATCGTAAAGGCCAGCGCACAAAGTGCTTCATTGGAGCATATGTTTGAGGTAGCTTTTTCTCGCCGAATATGCTGTTCGCGAGCCTGAAGAGTTAAGACATATCCTTTATTGCCATTTTTATCCGTGGTTGCTCCTACAATCCGACCAGGCATTCTGCGGACGAACTTGTCCCGACAAGACAAAAATCCTAAATATGGGCCTCCATAATTTAGAGCATTACCGAAGGGCTGTCCTTCGCCAACCGCAATATCGGCTCCGCATTCTCCCGGGGACTTTAGTAAGCCTAAAGAAACCGGGTTAACTGACATGACTACTAGAGCCCCTTTGACATGAGCTAGCTGTACAATTTCTTCTGCTCTTTCAATACTACCAAAAAAATTCGGATTCTGAACAAGCACGCCTGCGATGTCCTCTTGGAGTGACGCTTCCAAAGCCGCTTGATCCAAGACCCCATCCTTGAAAGGAATCTCAACAAGCTCTACTCCGCGGGGCGGAAGATAGGTTCTTAAAACCTCACGATATTCAGGGTGTACGGTTTGCAATACTAGCACTTTTTTCCGCCGAGTTGCGTCACAGGTCATCAGTGCTGCTTCCGCTAAGGCCGATGCACCATCGTACATAGATGCATTAGTCACATCCATACCGGTTAATTCACAGACTAAGGTCTGATATTCATAAATTGCCTGAAGGGTCCCCTGACTAATCTCTGGTTGATAAGGCGTATAGGCAGTGTAAAATTCTGAACGCAGCAGCAATTGGTCAATAAAACTCGGAATATAATGTTCATAGGCCCCGGCTCCGAGATAAGAGCTATACCCTTCTACGGTTTGATTAAGATTTGCCAGACCTTTGACATGTTTGACCAATTCCTGCTCCGACATTCCTCCGTTAATAGCCAAAGGACGTTGCAAGCGGACTTCTTTTGGAATATCTGCAAACAGCTCTTCAACCGACTTAACCCCGATACGGGCTAAGAGCCGTTGGTTTTGGCTGTCCGTATTCGGTATAAAGTGCATTCTAATGTTCCTCCTGTGCCAAAAACGCTTCATATTCGGCAGCTGTCATCAAACCGTCGAGAGAGGATAAATCTTCGGCTTCGACTTTGATCAGCCAGCCTTCCCCATAGGGTTCAGAGTTGAGTAAATCGGGTGAATCCATAACCTGAGTATTGACTTCCACAACTCTTCCGCTAACTGAGGCCATAATATCGGAAACCGCTTTTACAGATTCCACTGTACCGTATGATTTCCCAGCTGTTACTGTCGTTCCTATATCAGGAAGCTCTACAAACACTACATCCCCGAGGCTTTCCTGGGCATGATCTGTAATCCCAAACGTCACGATATTCCCTTCAACCTTAGCATACTCATGTTCTTTATTATACTTTAACTCTACTGGATTCATTAAAATCATCCTCCTCATAGTCTTTAATTATCTTACCCATGGAAAATATGAGCATCCGCTGACATATCAACTTGAACAGTTATCTAATAACCTCACCTTCTTTATTTCGCACTTAATTTTTCGGACATTGCACCAGATTCCTTCGCTAAGTGTCCTGCTTTATTATCACGTTTATAAAATAAGGAAGGAATGATCTTAGCTTTAACAGCTTTTCCGCGAATCATTACATCAAGAATTTCCCCTTGAATAGCTAAATCTGCGCGGATTAGACCTAGTGCGATATTTTTGTTTAAAGTTGGGGAAAATGACCCTGAAGTGATAAAGCCAATTTCTTGTCCGTCTTTTTGTAAAGGATAATGAGATCGGGCAATTCCACGATCAATCATTTCAAGTCCTACCAACTTGCGCGGTATTCCTTGTTCTTTTTGAGCTCGAAGTACTTCCTTGCCAATAAAATCTGCTTTATCCAATTTCACAAAAATTCCAAGTCCTGCTTCAAGCGGAGTGATTTCCGCGCCTAGCTCATTCCCGTATAGAGGAAGGCGAGCTTCAAATCGCAATGTGTCGCGGGCTCCCAGTCCAATCGGCTTTACACCGTCATTAGCTCCAATTTCTAATATTTTTCGCCATAATTGTCGTCCATATTCAGGAGCAACATAGATTTCAAATCCATCCTCTCCGGTATAACCGGTTCTGGAGATAAGACAGCTAACCCCGTCAATTTCTCCATGAGTAAAACTATAATATTTTATATGTGAAAGATTAATGTTCGTAATACGTTGTAAAAAAGTTTCAGCCATAGGACCTTGTAACGCAAGTTGAGCATACTGCTCGGATAAGTTCTCCGCAATCACATTGAAATTTTTAGCTTGTTCAGTAATCCAGGCATAATCCTTATCAGCATTAGAGGCATTAACGACAATAAAAAAGTGTTGTGAATTATAGCGATATACCAGCAAATCATCAACTATTCCACCATTTGGATAACACATAGGAGAATAGAGGATTTTTCCATCCTCAAGCTTACTTACATCGTTGGTAATCAGGATTTGGACAAAAGCCAAAGCATCTTCCCCGCGAACATCAATCTCACCCATATGTGAGACATCAAAAAGACCCGCCTTTGTGCGAACAGTATGATGTTCATCAATGACACCAGCATACTGAACAGGCATTTCCCATCCGCCAAAATCAATTAGTTTAGCCTTTGCAACCAAATGTTCTTCATAAAGAGGAGTACGTTTTAATTCATTCATATTGAAACCTCCTTTAATTTTGACTTATACAGAACAAAAAACTATTGGTCGGGAAGAATTCAGTATCTATATATAGAGTTTCATATAGATAGACTTCGCACCCTAGAAAAACACTTCCAAACCCCCTTGTAATTTTTTGTAAAATAAAAGGACAGAGAAAGTACGCGATCGCGCACTTTCTCTGTCCTTTAACCTGAGAGATTCGCCGTCTCCGGCTTCCCCTTTGGTGTTCTCTTTTACAAGAAACTCTCCAGAGTCCCGTCTTCTAGCAGTACTTTTGCCTGAGAGTTTCCCTCCTTGAAAGAGCGATTTCAAGGAATTTCTCCTTCGGCGTCTGAAAAATAAATCAGATCTCTCCTGCTAGCGTCATTCGGTATTAGCTTATTTCTTTACTATATAATATGCCCTTTTAGTCAATAAGTCTACTGGAATTTTCTGAAACTACATCACTGCAGCGAGGGCAAATGGTCGGATGCTCTTCATTCTTGCCAACTTCTTCCTGGAACATCCAACAGCGCTCGCATTTTTCCCCTTTAGCTGGTTGCACAAGAATGCCTAATCCCTTGTGAACTTCTGCTGGTTGTACCCCTTCAGGTCTTTCTTCATTGGGCTGATGCATGACTAGGCTAGAAACAATAAAGATTTCTGCCAAATTAGGAACTTGTTGCAAGGATTCATATTGTTCATTCGTAGGGTAGAGATCAACCTGAGCTGTTAAAGGATGATTAATTAATTTTTCCTGACGAGCTATTTCCAATACTTTAGCTACATCCGTGCGTAAAGCCAGTATCTGATCCCAGCGATTTGCTAATTCCTCGTCCATCCATTCAGAATTTACTTTAGGCATTTCTGCAATTTGGACATTCTCTGCACTCTTTTCTCCAGGAATATACAGCCAGATTTCTTCAGCCATGAACGATAAAACTGGAGCCAAGAGACGTACCAGTGAATCAAGCACTTCATATAAAACCGTCTGGGCGGAACGACGAAGAAGTGATGTTTTTCCTTCAACATAAAGTCTGTCCTTGACAATATCCAGATAAACGGCACTTAATTCGATGGTACAGAAATTATGAATCGTATGATAAGCCCAATGGAATTCATAAGACTCATACCCAAGAAGAACGCGTTCCACCACTTTGGAAAGCTTAAGTAAAGCCCAGCGGTCGATTTCTTGAAGCTCTTGATAACTCACTTTATCCTTGGCAGGATCAAAATCATTGAGGTTACTCAATAAGAAACGCAGGGTATTACGAATTTTACGATAAGCTTCAGACATTTGCTTCATAATACGCGGAGAAGCTGCCACGTCATTTTTATAATCCACAGAACTGACCCAAAGCCGTAAAATGTCCGCACCCAATTCTTGAACAACCTTAAGAGGATCAACCCCATTGCCCAGTGATTTTGACATCTTTCGCCCTTGTTCATCAACAACGAAACCGTGGGTTAAGACATTCCGATAAGGCGCCTGACCAAAAGCAGCCACTGAAGTGGACAAAGATGAATTGAACCAGCCGCGATGCTGATCTGAACCTTCTAAGTATAGATCTGCCGGCCAAGATAATTCAGTCCGTTGCTTCAAGACACCAGCATGGCTTGTGCCTGAATCAAACCAAACGTCCATGATATCCGTCTCTTTGCGAAATTTCAAACCTCCACACTCACAAGCTGTCCCTTCTGGCAACAATTCCATGGCAGAATGGGCAAACCAAGCATCCGACCCTTCTTGACGGTAAAAGTCTTGGACTTTGGTGATAGAATGGTCGTTCACCAAGACTTTTCCACAATCTTCACAGTAGAAGATGGGAATTGGCACCCCCCAAGTCCTTTGTCGAGAAATACACCAATCTCCGCGTTCCGCTATCATGTTAAAGATCCGATCTCTTCCCCAAGCAGGAATCCAACGAACCTTCTCAATCTCATCTAAGGCTGCCTGCCTAAATCCATCAATAGAGGCAAACCATTGTTCAGTTGCGCGGAAGATGATCGGGCTCTTGCAACGCCAACAATGAGGATAACTATGTTCGATTGTTTCCTCAAGGACAAGATCGTTACTGTTCTTGAGGTCCTCAACGATCACAGGATTCGCTTTGCCGGTTTTAAGGCCAACATAGGCTCCACCTTCCGCAGTGAATTTCCCTTGATGATCAACAGGACATAAAGCAGGTAAGCCGTATTTCTTTCCAACCAAAAAGTCATCTTCCCCGTGGGCTGGCGCGGTATGAACGCAACCCGTACCAGCTTCTAAGGTGACATGTTCCCCACAAACTACCACGGAGTCCCTGTCCATAAGCGGATTTATACAAATTACGCCTTCAAGATCTTTGCCTGAGAGAGTCCTTTCGACCGGAAGTTCCAGCTTCCACAAGGAACGTAAGGACTCCAACATTCCCTCAGCAACCACCCAATGTTCTTGCTGAGCGGTGACGACAGCATAGGTTAACTCCGGGTGGACACTGATCGCTAGGTTTGCTGGCAAGGTCCAAGGAGTTGTCGTCCAAATAACTACGAACGTATTCTCTTTGATGAGAGCACTCATTCCATCGCGAACCGCAAACTTGACATAAATCGCGGTAGCAGGCTTGTCTGCATATTCAATTTCAGCCTCAGCAAGTGCTGTCTCACAGGAAGGGCACCAGTAGACAGGTTTTAAGCCTTTATAAATATAGCCCTTTTTGGTCATATCTCCAAAAACACCAATTTGAGCAGCCTCATACTCCTTTTGTAAAGTCAGGTAAGGGTGTTCCCAATCCCCCCTCACTCCAAGCCGCTTAAACTCCTCACGCTGTATCCCAACATATTTTTCCGCATAGTCTTTGCATTTCTGCCGAAATTCCAGCGCAGATACCGCATGACGGTTTACTCCCAATTTCTTAATAACTTGTTGCTCAATAGGAAGGCCATGAGTATCCCATCCCGGCACATAAGGCGCATCAAAGCCCATCATGGTCTTGTATTTAACAATGATATCTTTCAATACTTTATTGATAGCATGCCCCAGATGAATGTCCCCATTAGCGTAGGGCGGCCCATCATGAAGAATAAATTTCGGCCTTCCTTCACGTGCTTTCTGGACCTTTTCATAAAGTTTTTCCTCTTCCCAAGATTTGAGGATTTCAGGTTCCTTTTTGGGGAGATTTCCTCGCATTGGAAAATCAGTTTCAGGTAAATTCAATGTATTACGATAGTCCATTAATAATCTCCTCCTTTGAATAATCTTACAAGCTGCAAGTTTTTGGCTTAACATTAGCTATGTTAGTATGCTTCTGCTTGTAAAGGATATTAGAAAACCTGACTAACGCCAAGCGTTAAGTCGATGTCCATGACTCCAACCAGTATACTAAAAATCTCGCCCCTAAAAAGGGACGAGATTACTCGCGGTACCACCCATGTTGCTATATATAGCCACTCGGAAGTCTTTTAACGGAGACAAACCGAATAAAGCTTACTGAGATTTCAGCCATTCACTCCAAGGGGATTTTCTCTGTCGCTTCTCCACGGGCTCACACCATACCCCGCTCGCTGATGAGCTTACTTGACAAAGACTGTCCTTTTCAACGTGTCTACAAATTTAAATTCTCGGAAAACTACAAGTTTATAAGTAGTATTTATTAATCCTTTAAAATAACTTTACGAAGGATGGTGATAAGTTTGGCTTGTCCTTCCGAGTCAATTGGGTCTACCATCCACAGACAGAGAAAGGATAGTTTCTTGCTTTTCCACTCCTGAACAAAGGAATCCATATGTTCTTTAGATACGTATAAGTGCTTAGAATCTTGAGAAGGCGTCAAACTGACCACAACACCGCGTTGCTCCATCTCATCCATTGCCCTGAACGCGCGGTCAAGTAAATCATCACTCCCTGTCATCAAGACATCTCCTGAGCGAAAATGATGATCAGCTTCAGCAAACCCAACACTAAAGATCTTTATATCCTGTTCATCGGAATTCAAACTATCTATGGAAGTTAAAAGTTGAACCTCTTGGCCCCCTACTTTACCAACGTAAATCTCATTCTCATCCTGATGCAAACCAAATCCTTGAATGAGAAAGTCCGGAGATATCTCACTAATTAATCTATACATCGATGAAACCCTTCTCCTTCAAAGTCATCTATAGAATATTTTACCACGAAACTAGACAGATTCGCAACATCCTGACTCTAATCCCGTTATGCGATGCCTTCATTTTTTTCCTGTAAGGTTTCCAAATCTAGATGCGCTAAAAGAAATGACTTAAGTTGTGTACGTAATAAATCACGTTTTCTAGCAAGCTCTTGAATTTCCTCTTGTATTTCTTCCCACTTTTTCTGCCCTTCAGACACCTTAGTTAACTTTTCATGTTCTGCTTTCCGTAAAATAAGTGCCGCCTCTTGACGAGCGGTCTCCTTAACCTCTTCAGCAGTTTGTTGAGCTAACACCAGGGTCTGTTGTAAGGTATTCTCAATTTGGCGATAATGCCCAATTTCCGTTTCCAACCCTTTTGCTTTTTCTCGCAGTTCGAAATTCTCTGTATACGCTGATTCAAATTCCTGACTGACATTCTCGAGGAATTTCTCCACCTCCTCGCATTGATAGCCCCGAATCCCTTTGCGAAAAGTTTTATTTCGTATGTCAAGAGGAGTCATCTCCATTATAATTTCCCTCCTAGTGCCGTTGTGACCGAAAAAGTAGGATTTGCCAAGCTATTCGTTCCTTGCGAGTCTGGGAACTCTCCAAAAGCTTTATGCGCCCATACCCTCGGCAAGAAACTATGTCATCAGTCTGTACTTCTGCTTCCGCTTTAAATACCACAAGGCCAGCTTTTCTCACCTTGCCACGACTTATCCACTCCTGGGCCATACTCCTCGAAACCTTAAAAGCATTAGCGATTACCGCATCCAAGCGTGATGAATTAACCGTTATCCGGCGCTCTTCACCCAATTCAGGAAGCACGTCTGGTTTTCCGTTAATGAGTGAAACCTCAATCTTTTCACGCCCTGCATGTGTCCAATGATTTAATAAATACGGAACTATTTCCCGGGTTACAGCAACATAAAAACCGCTCTGCCCGGGTCTGATATCCCCAAAGACATCCCGTCTAAATCCTAATCCCATGAGGGATCCCAGTATCTGTCGATGCTCGAGCTGAGCACGAGCATCAGTAGATCGTACCCATAACAGGGCAATGTCTGCATCTTTGAAGTCTAAGGTTTCTCCTTTAGACCCCATTAGAATTCGAACCCGTTCCGCTTCTGCGAACCCGCCCGCCGCTAAAAACTCAAGATGTTCCTTACGTAAAATTGATTCAGCCCACTCCCTCATGGCAAAGCTCAAAAATGGAGTGACTTGTCTAACCCCTTCATTAAGTACACTATTTACTTGATCTAATAAATGCGCTGCTTCCAAACGAGCTTCTTTTTCATCCCAATATTTTAGAACACTTCGATCAATTGAATGCTTCATCCTAAAAAATTTTCCACACAAGCCACTGCACTATATTCAACGCGAAAATTGCGAAGATTGGAGAAAAATCAACTGGCAAAGCGGAATTTCCAAATTGAAACCGTCGAAACGGCTTGAGGATTGGGTCAGTTACGTCATAAAGAGCACTAACTAATTTATTACTGGTCGGCGACAATTTGGGTCCGAACCAAGATAGAATAACTCTCACAAAAATTGCGTATATCAGGATTGTAATCACTTTATCAATGATTTGAACAACGAATAGAATGTTAATCCCTCCCTATTTTTGAACTAGGCCAAAACAAGCCTTTGTCTTTTAGATCGTCTCGCATTTCTCCGGAAATATCGACGTTGTTTGGAACAAACAAGAAGATGCCGTTCCCGACTTTTTGCATGTTGCCATTTAATGCATAGGTCGTTCCACTAATAAAATCGACTATGCGTTTGGCTAACATTTTTTCAGCGTTTTCAAGGTTGACAATAACCGGTCGCCGGGTTTTTAACTGATCCGCAATGTTTTGGGCTTCTTCAAAAGAATTCGGCTCCATGACTACAACTCTCATTTGTTTTTGAGTATGAATGCTTACGACTTGGGCATTCTTACGGCTGGTACGAACCTCTTCTTGAGCATTTCTCTCACGTTCATTCTCTTCAAAGATTTCCTCTTCAGGTTCATCGTCTGCGAAACCCATAATTCCAATGACTTTATCAATCAACTTCGCCATATCTTTCCTCCCCTTTCAGGTCTCTATTCACGTTCGCCGAAAATCTGACGGCCTACACGAACAAGGGTTGCCCCTTCTTCGATAGCTAGTTCGAAGTCTTGACTCATCCCCATGGAAAGCTCCTGCAAATCAACTCCAGGCCATTTCTGAGATTGCAGAGTATCACGCAACTCTCGAAGTTGTCGGAAATACCCTTGGGTCTCCGTTAAGCTGGCTCCCAAAGCGCCAATGGTCATTAACCCTTGAACTTGAACATAGGGACACTCCCCAACTAAGTCTAAAAAGCCTGGAACTTCCTCTGGCATAAGTCCCGCCTTGGCGGGATCCCGGGCGACATTTACTTGAACTAATGCCGTCCAGATAATACCACGCCGTTCACCTTGGTTATTTAGTGTTTCCAACAATGAAAACCTATCTAACGAATGAATCATAGCAACATTTTGGCCTAAATACTTTACTTTATTGGTTTGAAGCCTTCCCACCAGATGCCACTCACAATCACTTGGAAGACTGGGCGCTTTCTCCAACCATTCTTGAACACGATTTTCTGCAAAGGCTCTTTGCCCTGCGTGATAAGCCTCCTCTAAAGCTGAAACGGGTTGGGTCTTAGAAACAGCCAATAATCGGATAGTACTCGGATTTCTATTACTTCGTTCTACCGCTTGGTTGATACGTTGACGAACCTCCATCAAGCGCTGTTCAATACCCGCTTTTGCCAACATCAGAATATCCCCTTCGCAATGAATTCTACAACCTTTCACATGTTTCCTGCTTAATAGAGCCTGGTCTAGATATTTTTTACGTTAGCTACTAATCCTTCTAAGCCATCCCGCGGTGTTATTACAACAGGAATGCCGTTTGGCAGATCCATGATACAGGCCATTTTGTCATCTTCATCAAGCACTTTCACCTTTTTGAACTGTACAACCCCCTCACTCCAGAGAAAGACTCCCAGTTCCTCTCCCTGTGTCCACAGTGCAGATTTCGGAATAAGAACTCCGTTGGTCTGCGGACGATAGATCCAGGACACTTCCTGGCGTCTTTGGGCCGCAGTACCGTCGATATAGTGAGGAAACTGAACGATTACTCCTTTTGGTTGATCTGATTTACGCAAAACTTTCGCACTAATCGTTTGATTTCCGGTAGTTACGCGCATTGTCTTACCAACAGTAAGTTCATCGATATCTGGCGTCTCTAGAAAGGCCATAGTCGGAATCAGGTTATTCACGATCTTGCCCAAAACTTCCCCTTTTTGAACTGTAGCTTCGCTAGTTTTCAGGTTGGACGTTTGAGTCAATAATTTATTAAGGTCCATAGAAATTAGATTTTCACTCGTTAAGACAGATTCCAAGCCGTCGCTTTGGCGAAAAAACAGTCCTCCCTTCGCCGCTGTAATCGTTTGATTCTGGGCGTTCTCAATAATCCCGGGAACCGCCCCCTCAGGTTGAACTACAGCCACTGTCTCTCCAAGTCTAAGACGTTGACCATCTTTCCCTATATACTGAACATTGCCCGAAAGAGGGGCAAGTACTGTCAGCTCTTGATTAGCAAAGGTTGCGGCCACTGAACGTTCATGCCTAATGGTTCCAGTTTCGGCCACGGCAAACTTTATTCTCCCTGCAATAAGAGTTGAGCGATAACACCATACAACCCCTCCGGCCAAGACGATAAACAATATACCCCAAACCCAATAATTTATTTTCCTTCTCTTCCCCTCCATTTTAACCTCCTGCTAGTTCGAAATTTGAGCACATCAACGAACTAAGATTTAGCTCTCGGCAGATTACACGTAAAGACGGTTCCAACTCCTAACTTGGAATCTACGCTGATATCTCCGCCTACACCCTCTACCATATGTTTTACAATACTCAGTCCAAGCCCCGTCCCTCCTTGTCCTCTGGAACGAGCCTTGTCCACTCGATAGAAACGCTCAAAGATTCTTGGCAAAATATCCTTAGGAATGCCGCACCCGGTATCTCCAAATTCCAGGCGAAGGAATCTAGGGCCAACTTGTGCATGCAACCAGACACGACCTTCGGCTGTATACTTAACCGCATTTTCCAAAAGATTCAGGAGAAGTTGACTTAATAAATCTTCCCCCATGATAAGCGGCGGCAAGTTTTCCGGAAGATCAACTTCCACTTCAATTCCTTTAGCCTGTGCCACGCTTTGAATCACTGGTTTAATTTTATCGTAGGCATTTTGTACGTAACTAACTTTACCGATTCTCACTTCCGAACGATTTTCGTGCCCTTCTAAATGAGCTATCGTCAACAAGTCTTCGATAAGCCGCTGCAAGCGCAAAGTCTCAGCTTGAATTATTTCCAAGAATCGATTTCTCAGAGAGGGATCTTCTGCCGCCCCATCAAGGAGTGTTTCCACAAACCCTTTAATAGAAGTCAGTGGAGTTCTCAATTCGTGTGAGACATTAGCCACAAATTCCGTTCGCATTTTTTCAAGTCGTCTAAGCTCTGTAACATCATGAAACACAATAACTGCGCCTCTCGACTGGCCCTGTCCGCTTAAAATCGGATTAATTTTGCTCTGCACGATCCTTTGAGCAATCTGTATTTCTCGCATAGCTGAAGGTTGGCCTGAAAGCACTTTGCGAGTGAGCTGCTCCAGTTCCGAGTCATAGGTCAGCTCTAGCAGATATTCCAGATCTCGAACAGTTTTTTGTCGCTCAAAAATCCTCTCTGCTGCAGCATTCACTAAGACGACCCGCCCCACATGATCTACAGCCACGACACCTTCTTGCATCCCGGCTAAAATGGCCTCCATCTTTTGTGCTTCTTGAGTACCATTTTGTACTATCATTTCGACGTGGCGTGAAAGACTATTAAGTTCGACTGTGAATTGTCCAATTTCATCTGTCGAATCCGATAAATGAATATGCTCAAAGTCTCCCCTCGCAATTCGCTGAGTTGCAAAGTGAAGTTTCTCCATCCGCCGCATAAGTCGACTCGTGTAGAAGTAAACAACCCCAGCCGGAAGAATCAGGGCAAGAAGTAGGACTCCCACATCAATCCGTTGCTCCCCAGACACTAGCCGAACACTTTCCCCCACCCAAAAAAGGAGTATAGAAAGACCTGTCATACCTAAAAAAAGTCCGGTTAGCCGCCATTTTATGCTCATCATTGGTTATCCTTTAAAGCGATAGCCGATTCCACGCAATGTCTCAATATACTCAGGATTCGAAGGATCCTTTTCAATTTTCAAACGCAGATGACGCACATGAACGTCAACCGTACGGGTATCTCCATCGTATTCATATCCCCAAATTCGTTCCAATAAATCGTCCCGTGAGTAAACTCTGCCAGGATGTGCTACTAAAACACGCAGAAGTTCAAACTCTTTGGGGGTTAACTCAGCCTCCACCCCTCGCACATAGACCCGAAACCCTTTTACATCGATTCTTAGCTCTCCACGAATAATCTGAGAATCAGCTTCTTCAGGCAAATTAATCCGGCGCAGACGGGCTTTAATTCGAGCTAATAGTTCACGAGGACTAAATGGTTTAGTCATATAATCATCCGCACCAAGCTCAAGCCCTAAAACCTTGTCAATTACCTCACCCTTGGCAGTTAACATGATGATGGGAATTTGCTGGTACTTTGGAATTAACCTGATTCTGCGACAAACCTCTAGTCCATCCATCCCCGGTAACATTAGATCCAGCACCACGAGATCAGGTTGTTCCTTTTCAACACGCTCCAAGGCTTCCTGACCATCCTTTGCTACACACACAAGGTACCCTTCCTTCTCCAAATTAAATCTAAGGAGTTCAAGGATCGGTTCCTCATCATCAACCACTAAGATTGTTGCCACCTAACCCACCCCCTACTCGATATTCCTAGTTCGATGTTCAATATTCGAACAATGAACTACGAACCACTAACCCCTGAGTCGAATCCATCCTGCCATTCGCCCTGTCCGAGCACCATCTCGACGATGAGAGAAAAACCACTCTTGATTGTCTGCGGTGCAGATTGCCGCGACATCTATATTTTCTGGGCGAACTCCTCTTTCTAAGAGCAAGGTTCGATTAGCCTCCCATAGATCTAGCAAGTAGTGACCATCTTCTTGGAAAAAAAGAAACGGAGTCTTATCGTAATTGGAGCGAAACTGCTCAGCGACACGTTCGTCAACAGAATAACAGCAGGGACCAATGCTCGGCCCGATTGCCACCCAAGCATTTTCAGTCCGCCCACCAACTTCTTCAAAACACTCCAAAGCCCTTTGCCCAATTTTCGAGGCAGTCCCTTTCCAACCAGCGTGTACAATTCCCACTGCTTCTAGATCTGGGTAGTAAAAATATAGCGGGACACAGTCAGCAAAAAAGGCCATTAGCCCTATAGTACTTTGTGTCACTAATCCATCGACAGCTGGAATTGCCGTCCCTAGTTCCTTTGACCCTCGTCCGCCATCTGTTTCCTTAACCCAAATTACATTTGTCCCGTGAACCTGTTCTCCGACTGCAACCCCAGTCGACGGAACCCCCCAATGATCAAACCAACGTTTGCGGTTTTCCAAAACTGCATTAGGGTCATCTCCGACATGAAGTCCTAAATTCAACGCATCATAGGGAACCATGCTCGCCCCCCCGACGCGAGTCGAAAATCCTAAGTCGATTCCTGAAACTTGCCACTTTGGAACAGTTAGGCAGGTTAAACCTCCAGTATTATACCACTTCCAGCTCATCCTTCTAACTCCTTTGGTTTACATTTAATAATATCATTTAATAACCTTTAGGACAAACCTCCAAAGGTCCTAGTCATATAGTACTTTCAGTAACAAATAGGGTCTTAATTGGATTATTATCACACCTAATAATATAAAAACGCATAAAGCTTTGCTCTGATGAGAACAAAGCCTTATGCTTTTTCCGATTTAGTGAACATTATCGACGATCATCATTTTCGATATTAAATTCGGGCAGATCATTGACATCTACTAAGATAACGTCAACCCCTATCTTTTTGACATGATCCCAAGGGACAAAAAAATCTTCAGTCTTCCCACCGCCAAAAAGCCCCCAACTGCGCGAAGGTCCGGGCACAATGATCCCTTTAACTGTGCCCCGTTCCAAATCTAAATCCAGGTCTTTAATTGGCCCTAACCTGCGCCCATCTTTAACATTTACAATATCTAATAATCTTAAATCCGAGACCCGCATTGTTAGCCCCCCCTTTATCGAGGCTCGAGGTTCGAAGTTCGAATATCGAGCCTTAGCCCCGAGATATGCCCGACTATGCACTTCACATGCATCGTACTTCATATATCATCCTATGAGGGAGGTTCTTAAAATAGCCTTATATTCACATATATTTCGAAAGTCTATGTTCGAATTCGAAGCATACATGCATCGCATCTAACCCTTCCAGATATTTATCCTACACTAAGCTTTTAGTGGTCAGCCTAGTTATGTGCTCATCACACATAACTAGGCGTTGGTTTATTCTAAAACCGTACTTATCGTGCCTCGAGCATCGCGCTTCGTGCCTCGCATTAAACATACTTGCGCATGTGTTGCATAGCTGCTTTCTCAAGGCGAGAAACCTGAGCCTGGGAAATCCCGATCTCATCAGCGACTTCCATTTGGGTTTTACCTTGAAAAAAGCGCAAAGACAGGATAAGTTTTTCTCGTTCGCTGAGGCGACGCAATGCTTCCCGCACAGCAAGTCCTTCAACCCAGCCAGTATCTGACTGTTTATCATCTCCTATTTGATCCATTACAAAGATAGGATCCCCACCATCATGATATATGGGCTCGAATAAAGAAATAGGTTCTTGAATAGCATCTAAGGCAAAAACAACATCTTCCCGAGGCAGAGCCAGTTTGTGGGCTATTTCTGCAACCGTGGGTTCACATGATCGCTCGCTGACCAACTGGTCCCGTACCTGAAGCGCCTTATAGGCAATATCCCGCAAGGACCTGCTCACTCGAATAGGATTATTATCTCTTAAATAACGCCGGATTTCCCCAATAATCATAGGAACAGCATACGTAGAGAACTTTACATTCTGACCAAGATCAAAATTGTCAATAGCTTTCATTAACCCAATACAGCCGACTTGAAAAAGATCATCCACATATTCTCCACGATTCGTAAACCGCTGAATCACGCTTAGAACAAGGCGGAGATTCCCATGGATTAGTTTGTCTCGGGCACTGCGATTTCCAGCTTGATAAATCACAAACAACTCTTTCATTTTCACGCTGGATAACACAGGCAACTTTGAGGTGTTCACTCCACAAATCTCAACTTTATTCAATGCCAAACTACGAGCACCTCCCCAGCAAATTCTGTTGGGAAGTATGCCCTAAGACAGTTTAGGTTATTCCAATCGGCAAAATTCTTTACGCAATCTGCGAATTATCCGTTTCTCAAGTCGTGAAATATAGGACTGCGAGATCCCCAAACGATCGGCTACTTCTTTTTGCGTCTTTTCTACACCATCATCCAGACCAAACCTTAGTTCCATGATGACCTTTTCTCTATTCGTCAACCTTCCCATTGCTAAATGCAACAGTTGGCGGTCCACCTGCTCCTCAATGGGCTTCGA
Source organism: Desulfosporosinus shakirovi (assembly GCF_020595055.1). Lineage (GTDB taxonomy): Bacteria > Bacillota > Desulfitobacteriia > Desulfitobacteriales > Desulfitobacteriaceae > Desulfosporosinus > Desulfosporosinus shakirovi. The sequence goes on from NZ_JAJDOO010000001.1 coordinate 119,459, forward strand.
GATAATGTCATTTTCAGTACCTAATACATCTGATAAAAGTAATTCGTTTCCATCCCAGTCGATATTTAAAGGCTCATCAAAAGACACTTCTGACCGCGTCTTATTGTTACGTCTAAGATACATCAAAATCTCATTTTCAATACACCGTGAAGCATAGGTTGCCAGCTTGATTTTCTTCTGTGGATCAAATGTATTAACCGCTTTAATTAGTCCAATGGTGCCTATAGACACGAGATCTTCAATCCCAATGCCTGTATTCTCGAATTTACGAGCAATATAAACCACAAGACGCAGGTTCCGTTCAATCAAAATATCTCGAATTGAACCATCTCCCATTTCCAAGCGCTCTAAGAGAACCCCTTCTTCGTCCGAGTTAAGTGGTGGGGGTAGGGCTTCACTGCTTCCAACATAATAGATTCCACTAACTCCAAAGACCTTTTGAAGAAGCATGACCCATAGGCGTCTAGCCTTACCTTGAACACTGCTCCACCACTTCATTTCATTAATCTCCACCTCTCTGCACATGTTCCGGGTGTAGTAACGCTTGGTATTCACCCTCTGAGCTTAACACTTGCCTGACAAGTGCCACGGTAGCATGGATTTGCCGAGATCCTTTGTTACTAAAACACGTCACACGCTCAGGTCTTATCCCCAGCAGCCAGCTTTGACTATCAATAGCTTGGAAGGGGATGAAAACAAGATGTTTTACTAAAATAGGATTGACCTTCCATAATAATGGCCATGGATCTGCGTAATCCTTCCAAGGAATATCTAGGAATGCTCTGATGTTATCCGGCATAGCACTTACGGCGACCTCCTCTTCCAGAAGAATAACTGGGGACCCTGTTAATGGATCTCTCAAGTGATTGCCAGTATCCAGCAACGCTTTTATTTGCACGACCCCATGTTCTTTTCCGCCAAAGTTGATCTCCAAATCATAGATATTTCGCCTCAGAATAGATTTCCTTTCCTGCCAACGTTGCCAAAGACGTTGTAAAAACCACCAAACGATTGCCCCTAAAGGAATAATCCAAAAATTGTTGATAACCAGAGTTAATCGTTTTCCACCTAGCCCGCCATCAAATTGGGCCCACCCCCATAAAGCATAGACAAATCCGCCAAGCCCTGCCGAAAGAAGCCAAAAACCTGTTAGCGCCTTAAGAAACACATTTAGTCTCCTTGTCGGAAAAGCAACTAAAATCATAAGAAACGGAATGATCCATTTAATTAAAACGGTCCACTGTGGAGCTGAATAACAGGTTAAAACTACTGGAATTTCGCCGAGCAAAACCGCAATCAGGATTCGGCTTGGACGGATCCTAAGGTTGAGAAGTCGACCGAGAACGTTAAGCAGAAGAGTATCCATTCCTCCATTGATGAGAATAACCAGATCGAGATAGGTCTCTGCAACGCTCATCTGGTACATCCTTTCCATGCGCTTCTCTAAAAATTATATCTGAAAGGTGAAGTAAAACCTGTCGCTTTCAGGGAGGTATAAATGGATATTTTAGGAAAAACAGTACGAGTGGTGTAGTTTTTTACCCCTGAAGCGTATTCGTCGACAGGATACTCAAGCTTACGCCTAAGATAGTCTCTGGTGGAGATTATCGCCGAAAGCGCATGGCCCGTAACGAATACTATTGCGCTGAGGATAGACTTATGCCTAGGGTGCATATTCACAGACGAATACATTCGCGCCGTAGGATGGACTCTACTCCTTAGTCACTAAATATTTCCTAATGGGAAGGCGGCTCGGCGAAAGCCTCCACTAGAGTCTTTCCTCACCGAAGCGGAACAAGAAACTCCACTTATAGAAGCAGGAGTGTTCTTTAAATTGACAAAAAACCTGTTTAGAAAAACCTAAAGGTCTATGCCAAACAGGTAAGTTCACATAATTGCTGATCCACACCTATTATCACAGCATAGATTATCCTCAGAAAGGCAGCCGGCTAAAAGATATGCCCTGAAATTATAAAAAAAAATTAACAAGTCGATAAAGCACCCGTGAACAAGCTATATAAAATAACTTTTTGTCCAGAAGAGTTAAGTCGTTCTCCTTTCCCCCTATAAACGATGACAACATCAAACTCTTTCATTAACTTCGGCCTAGAATAGTTAACCTTAAAAACCACCTTATTGAAATATAATCGAGTACGTGTTATTGTAAATTTATAATCTTTTAACTATTCATTATACTTTTTAAGCCATTTTCTTAGTTAGAGTTAGTAATTAACGATTATTTTAAAGGAGGTTGATGATCGTGGCTGGAAATATAAAAGTAAATCTTACTCAGAAGAAACGTGGATTAGATACCATCAATCGTATAGCAAGAGAGTTTGAGGGCATCTTAGACCAATCTAATGATTGGGAAACTGCCCAGAGACCACTAAGGGAAGCAATCGATCGGAACCTTGAAAACAATGAGTTTTTATTACTTTGTGATTTAAATGGATTGGCCTTAATCCACTCAAACCGTTTAAGAGAAGGTATTATCTTTAACAATGATATTGAACTAAAAGCCGCTCAATGCACTCAACCTATTACTCAGATTTATCATCGCAACACTGGAGAGGTTTTACTTGACGTTGCAAGTCCGGTTTTCGTCAAAGGAGATCATATCTATACCGTTCGTCTAGGTATCCCCCTACATAAAGTACAACTTGGCAAACAAGTGTTTTCCGGAACACTCCCCGTTCTTTTTCTCGGTGGGGCATGGCTTATCTTAAGCTCTTTTTCACCGGTATCCGTCATCTCTTCAGCCATTGCTCTAGGAGCCCAAATTGTTTATAGTGCCTGGCTAAAAAACAGATTTGCAACTGCCCTGCGTGAAACCTTTAAAGTGACTAAAGCCATTGCAAAAGGGAATTTAAAAATTCTGGCCAAAGCTCATACCAACGACGAATTAGGAAATCTATCCTATGAAGTAAATAAAGTATCCCTCGGCATGAAGTCTATCATCATAGATTTAGCTTCCTTTTCTGAACGCGCCCAAAAAATGAGCCATAATCAAGCATCCCATGCCCAAATATCCGCCGAAAACCAAGAAACTTTGGCGGCGACTTTAGAAGAATTCAGCGCAGGGGCTACCGATCAAATTCAGGGGATGCAAATGTCTCAAAAGCAAGTGGATGAGATCCAATCCGCTTCCCAATGCATCTTAACAAGTACTCAAGAAGTTCTTTCCTTGACTACATCAGCTAAAACAACAAGTCAGGAAGGAACCTTCGCAGTTAATGAAGCGATTCGCGAGATGAGCATTATCTATCAAGTAACTGAGCAAGCCAATGATTCTATACTGGGATTAGCTGCGCAGGCGCAAAAAATCGGGGATATCATTTCTGTGATTAATGGCATCTCCGACCAAACTAATTTATTAGCCTTGAACGCAGCGATTGAAGCTGCCAGAGCAGGAGAACACGGCAGAGGATTCGCCGTTGTTGCAGAAGAGGTCAGAAAGTTGGCAGACAGCTCTGCTTATTCTTCACGTCAAATTATGGAGCTCATTTCTAGTGTTCAGGGAATGGTCGATACAACTGTAGATAAAATTAGTCAAGGCATGGGCGAGGTCAACCGCGGGAAAGAGGTAATCGAAAAGGCTGGACAAGCAATCACATCTCTTGACGAGGTGATCAATGCAACTTCTTATAAAGTAGAAACAAACCTGCAAAATGCCGATCGCTTATTAAACCAGAGTGAACTTTTAGCTCAAACTCAACGGCAAGCTACAACAATTGCAACTCAATTCGCCGAAGGAGCAACTCAAGCAGCGGCAACTGTAGAACAACAAATGATTTCAACCAAAGAAATCGCCATGATTTCTTCAGAATTAGCCAAAACTTCCGCTCACTTGCACCAAGTTATCCAGCGTTTTGAAGTTTAATACTTTAAGGCTTTTAAACAGCGGGGCAGATCCATTGAATGGATCTGCCCCGCTTAACCCTAAATATTGATTTTCAAGGATCTTATTGAGATCTTCCGCAATTTTCTCGTCTATTTATTATTGAAGTCAGCTCCAGTCTGCCTATAAAAGCCATATCCTCTGCGAATAAAGTGAAAAACGAGGCGCAATAATGATTCGCGTCTTTATACCAATATAACGCTCCGAACAAAATTGCATCTCGTTTTACATATAATTTAAAATTAACGTCTGCGTCTAAGAAACTCCGGGATGTCAAGATCCCCTTCTTTTGATACCGTCTTGATGATATTCTCCTGAACCTTTCCGGGTGCCGAACCAAAACCAGCCCACTGCTGATCAAATCCGGTAGCGATAACTGTAACTCTGAGTTCTTCCTTTAGGTCCTCGTCGATAACCGCTCCGAAGATTATATTCGCCTCAGGATCAGCCGCTTCCGCAATAATACCTGCTGCTTCGTTCACCTCAAAGAGAGTTAAATTTGTTCCTCCCGTTATATTGAGCAGTACACCTTTGGCACCTTCAATCGAAGTTTCAAGCAGAGGACTGGAAATTGCTTTTCTGGCCGCATCAGATGCTCGATTTTCTCCCGTTGCCTGGCCAATGCCCATTAAGGCAGAACCTGTATTAGACATAATAGTCTTCACATCGGCGAAATCTAAGTTTATTAAGCCCGGAACCGCAATCAAATCTGAGATACCTTGAACCCCTTGTCTCAAAACATCATCTGCAATACGGAAAGCCTCATGGATTGTAGTATGCTTGTCCACCACTTGCAACAGACGATCATTTGGGATAGTAATAAGCGTATCCACTTTACTCTTAAGTTCAGCGATCCCTTTTTCCGCCTGCATAGCACGTTTACGCCCTTCAAAGGTGAATGGACGAGTGACTACCCCTACCGTCAAAGCTCCCATTTCTTTGGCAACTTCTGCAACAATAGGTGCTGCCCCAGTACCAGTGCCTCCTCCCATTCCAGCAGTGACGAAGACCATATCTGCTCCCTTTAAGACTTTAGCCAGCTCTTCTCGGCTTTCTTCTGCTGCTTTAGCACCAATTTCCGGGTTCGCTCCAGCCCCAAGCCCCTTGGTTAATTTTATCCCTATTTGGACTTTTTCCCCTGCACGGGAGAGTTGCAAAGCCTGTGAGTCAGTGTTTACTGTAACGAAATCTACCCCTTGTAAGCCAGCGGTGATCATACGGTTAACCGCGTTGTTTCCACCACCGCCAACACCAATAACCTTAATTTCTGCAAATTGGTTTAAGTCTGTATCAAATTCCAGCATTTAGGCTTTAACCCCCTCGCTCATTCTTACCTGCAATATCTTTAGCAATACAGGTTATCTTAATATTCATCTGTGCCGTCTCAACGCCCCATGTGTAAGGTCCACCCTCTGTTACTGCTAAAAAAGCCAACTTCTACTGATAAAAAACATGTGCGTTAAACACGCTCATAAACATTTGTAAAACTACTTCTTTTAATACACACAACATTACAAATTCTATATCCATATGCCGTAACCCTTTTTTTTAAGATAAAAATTTCTCTGAAGTTTGTTGGCATCTTCTTAAGAAGAATAACAATCAATATAAAAAAGTAAATTGGTTTTATTTTCTAATTAGATGACGTCGTATACTTCCTAAATTTTGGAATATTCTCACCCCAAATGCGACCACCGCTGCTAAGTAAAGATCAACACCCATGCGGTCTCCGACGTACGCCAATAGAGCTGCAAGAAGCATATTACTAAAGAAACCGGTCAAGAATACTGTGCTGTCGAAATGATCCTCTTGAGCCGAGCGTATCCCTCCTAGGACAGAGTCTAACGCTGCGAGGATTCCAACAGATAGGTATTTGGCATATTCAATCGGGACTGAAAACGGGCTTACATACCCAATTGCCAATCCTAAAACTAAGCCTAATAACGGTAACCACATTTCCAAAGATCCTCCTGACTTAGCGGCCGATTACTGGTTTTGCCGCCGTAAAATCAATATAGCGTACCCCTTGTTGAATCGAAGTATATCCATTATCGCTTATAAGCTGATAAAGGGCCTGTAATTTATCTGCCCAGTCATTGGCTTGTCCTAGTCGGACTTCCACACCGCTAGTCAGAAACAACGTAATTTGTTCAATAGCATTGACGTTTAACTCCCCGATCTGAATAACTAATTCTGGCGGAGCTTGTCCAAGCAAGCGCAAAGCTGCGGTAAGAAGAGGATTCGCTAGATTTTGCCCCGGTCCAACTGTATCCGAAAGCTCGATTCCACTAATCACCGGATAATCACTTTTAGGCCAACTCTCTAAACGGCGTAAAAAAGTCCCTTCAGAATCCACCTCTAAGACTCCCTTGGGGACTACGACCAAGGCTGCTGGGGTTCGTTCTGTCACTTGTATTACAAGGGTCTGCGGTAACTTTTTCTGAAATTGGACACTTTTTACGAGTGGATGTAAGGAAATCTTATATTCGAGGGCCTTTCGATCAAAGAGTAATAAGTTTTGCCCCTGAATCCCATCAGATAACTTTAGAATTTCATTCTCTGTGATCAAATTTAGCCCTTGTACACTAACCCGTTGAACAGCAAAAGCATTAGAGCGTAAAAAGAGCGCCAAACCCAGGGAAAGGAGAATCGTCAAGACTGTGACATAGAGAAAGGACGTATTCATTTTCTTGGGTTCCATATTGGCATTTTCCTCCTTGTTCCAAGTATAACGAATACAATCCTATTCTGCTATGTCTTTTTGAATATTTTCCTAGCAAAATTTAAATTATCGTTAAATTATAGATCCAGAGGCTTCTCACTTGTACCTTTTTTAGAGACACGTAGCAACTTTGCCCCCAAAAGACAGTATTTCTCTTCTATTTTTTCGTAACCACGGTCAATATAATCCACCTTTTCGAGAACAGTTGCTTCTTCTGCGGCTAAGGCTGCCAAGAAGAGCGCCGCTCCTGCCCGAAGATCCGTCGCCTCGACAAAAGCTCCTTCGAGCGATTTAACTCCACGAATAATGGCTGTTCTTCCTTCAACAGTAATTTGAGCCCCCATGCGACGCAGCTCATCTACATGTTGAAAGCGATTTTCAAAGATTGTTTCGGTAATAATACTTGTTCCCTCCGCACTGGAGAGCATGGCCATAAACTGTGGTTGCATATCCGTAGGAAATCCCGGATAAGGCATTGTTTTAAGGTCCACACCTCGAATTCCTCCCTGTTGCTTAACGCGAACGGAATCATCTAACAGTGTAACAGATGCTCCAGCCTGCCGCAATTTTGCAATTACAGGTTCTAAATGTTCTGGGATAACATTTTCTATGACTACATCTCCTTTAGTCATGACCGCCGCTATCATATGGGTCCCTGCTTCGATTCGATCTGGTATGACTGTATGTTCAGCGGGATGGAGCGCACCTACTCCGTCAACCCTCAAAACATCCATTCCTGCTCCGCGCACTTTTGCTCCCATTTTATTTAAGAAGTTTTGCAAATCTACTATTTCCGGCTCACGTGCAGCATTTCGAATGACTGTAGTCCCTTTGGCTAAAACTGCGGCCATCATAATGTTCTCCGTAGCTCCAACACTGGGAACATCTAAGTAAACGTCAGCTCCTTGAAGGTGATCCGCCCATGCTTCGATATACCCATGTTTTTCTTTAACTCTTACTCCAAGAAGTTGAAGGCCTTTTATATGTTGATCCATCGGACGAGAACCAATAGCACATCCACCGGGTCTGGAGATTTTTACCCGTCCATATCGAGCTAATAAAGGACCCAAGATAAGGTTAGAAGCACGCATTTTCCGCATTAGTGCTTCATCAACTTGACAGGACTCTAACCCTCCAGCATTGATAAGCATTGCCTCATTTTGGCGCTCAGCCCTGCACCCCAGGCTTTCAAGTACTTCAATCATATGCTTGATATCCGCTAACACAGGAATTCCCAACAAACTGGAAGTTCCTTCAGCCAACAATGTTGCTGCCAGTAAGGGAAGAGAAGAGTTCTTCGCCCCGCTTACTCGGATACTTCCTTCTAACCTCTGTTTTCCTGTTATAACATAGCGATCCATCGCCATAATCCTCTCCCCCTTTTCGTGTGTCATTCTTCTTTCTTTGTGACTCCACGATTGCCCGTCAAGATACTTTCTACTTCCGTTTGTAACGTAATGCCATATTTCAATTGAACATCCAACTTAATTGATTCTATCAAAGCTAATACATCCTTAGATTTAGCCTGAGCAATGTTCACTATAAAATTTGCATGTTTTTCTGAAACTTTTGCACCGCCAATGCTTTTTCCCTTCCAACCAGCCGCTTCAATTAAACGCCCAGCAGAATCACCCGGCGGATTACGAAAAACACTTCCTGCATTTGGCTCCTCAAGTGGTTGATTAGCAGTTCGTTTTGTCAGGTTCTCTTTCATGGTGCGCAAAATCTGTTCGCGTTCTCCAGTCCTAAATTTTAGCGTAGTTTCCAAGATCCACGCATGGCTGCGTAAAGAACAGAACCTGTAATCAAACTCGAATTCATCTCGCTCCAGTTTCTTAATAGTGCCATCCGCCCAAAGGGTGGAAACACTTAGTACACAAGAAGCCATATCGTCGCCATGAGCACCAGCATTCATCATAATAGCACCGCCAATAGACCCGGGTATACCTCGGGCAAACTCCAAGCCACTCCACCCTCGTTCTCCAGCTTCTTGTGCTAAACGAGCCAATGTGTACCCCGCCTCAACCCTGACCGTGTAATCACTCCATTCAATTCCACGAAGTGACGTAGTCACTAAGGTTATTCCCGGAAGCCCTTCATCCGGAAAGAGAACATTCGATCCTCGTCCGATTAACCGAACCGGGATTTCTGCCTCTTGGGCGCGCATCCATACATTTGATAAGTCTTCCACGCTTTCAGGCCAATACACAGTCTCAGCGGGCCCACCAATCCTCCAAGTGCTCAATAGCTTGAGCGGATAATTCTTCTCCACGCGCCCCTGCATTCCATCCAAAATCATTAGTATTCCACCTCAAGTTATCTGCCATTTTTATGTTCTTCCAAATAGAGCTAAGGGCCGAGCTAATATCTAGCCAAGAAACTCCTAAATCTATACACATCGCTATGTTTTGAGCAACTGTTTGTTCTTCCGACAAGTTAGGCCACCGTGGCAAATGTCCTGCAAATTTCTGACCATCTTGCGAACGATAAAAGTCGATCCGAGTTTCACGAACCACCCATGAAGCTTTTTCTTTTCCTTCATCCCATGCAGTCTCTCTCCCCAATGAGCTTTTCTCCATAAGACCATCCAACCAAGACTCCGGTATTAGCCAATGAAGTCCCTGCTTACGCTCGCATTGCCATCTTCCATCAACAGTTGGCCAGAGAACAGTTGGTTCGAAACCAGCCTCACTTAAGATATGCGCTAACAAAGGGCGTTCTTCTATAAGAACTGTTGGTTCTGAAACCCATATAATTAGTTCATCCTCAAAAAGACTATGTATTAACGATTGAACAGATTGCAGTTCTATCCCTTGTGCAAGTGCCTTTTCTCGCCAGTAATCACGTTCATGCTTCTCAGGCCAGTATACTAATTCCGTTACAGGGCTAAATATATCGGGCCCGGAATTGGGATTAAGCCCAAAAGGCAATTCGATCCAATCCCCCGGGAATTCTTGGCTTAAACCCTCCTTAGTCGGTTCAACCTCGGAAAAATCGAGCAGTATCCCCTTCAGTACGGCCCGAACTCCACCAATTCCTGGAGCCGCAGAAGAAGCAACCAGTTGTATTTTTCGCCTCGGCCACACCATGCTCACTCCTTTCCTTTGTTCACTGCCATATGCTATGCATCGGAGTAAAAAGGTGTGAGCGTATTCGATGTTCGATCTTCGATATTCTTGGTTTGAAACCGAAAATACCGACTGATTCCTCGTCTCTCTTGGATGGAATAAATCTTTACTCCACATCAACGCCTGTCATAATTTTGCCCTTTAAGGCATCTGGCTACTCGCCTGACCAATCGCCGATTGCAAGCCGAGATTTCCCCTGCTTGCATTCGTTGTCGAACCACGATTTATCGCCATGCGTTGGCTAGGCAAAGGTCTACAATTTTATCTAAAGCCTTTGGCCGGGCTATGGCTTTGGCAGCAACCCCCATTTGGTCCAAAAGTGCAGGTTGGGAAATAAGCCTTTCAACTTCTTTCCACAGTCGTTCCCCATCACACTCTGAGTCCAAAATAATTTGAGCTGCTCCAGCTTGTACTAAGGCTTGGGCATTATGTTCTTGATGATTCTCGGCTGCAAGAGGGTAAGGGATTAAAACACTGGGTATGCCGGCAACCATTAACTCAGCCAGAGAGGCTGCCCCCGCCCTGCCGACATATAAATCCGCGCAGGCTAAAGCTTCAGGCATATCTTTCAAATACTCTAAAACGCGCCATTGAGGACATCCCCAAGAAATACCCCTTTTCCCAAATTCCTCAATAGTTTCTGCATACGTCACAGTTCCAGTTGCCCAAATCACTTGAATATCCGGGCGTTTTGCCAGATACTCCAAGACAGCAATCATAGCTTGATTTAACCTGCGGGCTCCCCTGCTTCCGCCTGTTACAAGCAAGGTTAACTGATCAGGCCTCAACCCAAAGCGCTTTGCTCCTGCTTCACGTGAAATTTGCCCAATTTCCTGTCGAACCGGAAGCCCTACCAATTCCAACTTATTCTTAACTCCAAAATGCGCGATACTCTCAGGAAATGTCACCATCACCCTCCGCACAACGCGTGCTAAAATTCGATTTGTAATTCCAGGCAATGCATTCTGTTCGTGAAGCAGCGTTGGAATATTAAACAGGGAAGCTGTCAAGACCACGGGACCAGATACATATCCGCCCGTCCCAACCACCAGATCCGGATGAAATTCGCGCAAAATATTTTTTGTTTCCCAAAGAGCCTTAAAACCTTTGCCGATAACTTTTATCGTATCTAGGCTTAACCTGCGTGGAAGCCCTTTACCGGAAACCCCTTTAAAGGCTATCCCGGCCTCCGGCACCAGACGTGCTTCCATACCATCCTGGATTCCTACATAGAGAATTTGAGTATTAGTATCACGAGCCAGCAACCCTTTGGCGATGGCTAAAGCCGGATAGATATGTCCACCTGTCCCACCACCGGTTAAAATAACACGCACCACATGTACCCCTTTCTCCACCACTTCTGAGACTTCCGCTATCAAAGCTCAGAAACGCGCATCTACTCGAACCTCGTGCTTCCAATACAGAGCTTCGAGTCACCTTACTTCCCTTGAAATATTCAGCAACACTCCAACACCTAACATTGTAAATACAAGGGATGTGCCCCCATAACTTATGAACGGCAGGGTGATCCCCGTAACTGGCAATACCCCGCTGACTACGCCCATGTTAATCATTGCCTGAATAGACACCATGGCGGTTATTCCAACTGCCAGAAAACCCGCAAATGGGTCCGGGGCCCTCATTGCCACTCGAAATCCGCGCCAAGCGAAGAGGAAGAAGACTAAGACCACCAAAGAAGCACCGACAAAACCAAGTTCCTCCCCAATCATCGCGAAGATAAAGTCTGTATGATTTTCCGGCAAATAAAGAAACTTCTGGCGACTCTGCCCTAAGCCTAATCCAAATAATCCTCCTGGGCCCAACGCCAAAAGCGCTTGTATCGTCTGATATCCATTCCCTAAAGGATCCGCCCAAGGGTCCAAAAAGGCAAAAATACGCCGCATTCGGTAGGGAGCGGCTGCAATTGCAGCTACCACCAATCCTAAACCTGTTCCAGCTAAGGCTAGTATATGCCCCGCCCTTGCACCAGCAGCAATTAACATGAAAAAGGTTGTCGCCGCTATCACTAAGGTCGTACCCAGATCTGGTTGGAGCATAATCAGCCCTGCTATTACTCCCATCAAGCCAAGAATTGGCAGAACCCCTTTACGAAACGATTCAATCTTGTGCGGATGAAGAGCTAATAAATGGGACATCATCAACACCATCGAGAGTTTAATCACTTCCGAGGGCTGAATCGATAACGGCCCAAGCCCGATCCAACGATCTGCGCCATTGACTCTGCGCCCAATTCCTGGAACTTTAACTGCAATCAATAAGACAATTGCTAAAATTAGGGCGGGTTTCGCAAATTTTCGCACCCATCTCAAATCTACCACCGTACTGATAAACATAGCCACAAGTCCCATCGTAACCCAGAGTATCTCCATCTTAAGATAGTGATAGGGATCATCGTACTGTATGTACCCCCTTACAGCACTCGAGCTGTAAACCATAACAAAACCTATCCCTAACAGAGCCAAAATCGCTCCAAGCAAGACTAAATCTGGTCGATGGTACTTTCGCATAATAGATCCCCCTTTTATTATTGAATGGGTTCCCTATAATGCCTACGCACTAACTCCTTAAACAATTCCCCTCTTTGCTCATAATTCTTAAACATATCCCAACTTGTACAAGCAGGGGATAATAAAACTACATCGCCAGCTATCGCTTCAGAGATCGCTTTCACTACCCCTTCCTCGAAACTGGTAACTTTAATAACCCTCTGAACCCCTTCGTCTTTTGCTGCTTGCTCCATCTCGTCTGCCGCTTGTCCCAGTAAGATCAGGCTTTTCACCTTCCTCTGAACAACTTTCATGAATTCGTGAAAATCAAGTCCTTTGTTTTTTCCCCCGGCGATTAGTACCAAGGGCTCATCAAAAGCTAACAAAGCTTTGGAAGCAGCATCCGTATTAGTTCCTTTGGAATCATTCACAAAAAGTATCCCTTCGAACGAACCCACAATTTCCTGTCGATGTTCTACTCCTTTGAACTGAGCAAGCCCTTCAGTAATCTCAGTCCAAGAAAGACCGAATGCCCGCGCCGCTGCAGCCGCAGCCATAACATTTTCCAGATTATGAGACCCGCGCAATTGGAGATTCCTTCGGGAAATAATCGGAATCATTGTCCTTTTTTCCTTTTCAGCATAGACAATCTCGTCGCGCCAAAGACTTATCCCATCTTGTAAAAAGGTGGTCGGACTGAAATATATGACTCGGCTTTTCAATTCAGATCCCAGGTTACGTACTAAGGGGTCGTCCCAATTTAAGATTGCTAAATCTGTTGGACCTTGGTTCTTAAAAATTTGGGCTTTGGCCTCGAGGTATTTTTCTAAAGTGCCATGCCTATCCAAATGATCCGGTGTAAGGTTGAGCAAAACTCCAATATGAACATGGAGTTTATCGACAAATTCCAATTGAAAACTAGATAGTTCAGCAACAACTATGCTGTTATCTTCCAAGCACTTCACTTGGCCGCTCAAAGCCATGCCAATATTACCCGCGACAATTGCAGGTCGGCCCGTCAGCTTGGCCAGTTCACCTATTAAAGTTGTGGTTGTTGTTTTACCATTTGTACCGGTTACCCCAACACAAAGCGCAGGACAATCATGCATAGCCAACTCTACTTCGCTCCATATTGTCACATCATGAGAAATTCCCTCCCGGACCAAAGACAGCTTGGGAGACACCCCCGGAGACAAAATTATCAATTCAGGATTAATCTCAGCTAATTCAGGCACCTGACCTAAAAACAAATGCTTAGCATCAAGCCCTGTCTCCTCTACACCAGAAAGCTTCTCGATTGACTGACCGTCTGTCAGAAAAACCTCTGCCCCCAAACTCTGAAGTTTCCGAACTGCTGCCTGGCCGCTTAGACCTCCACCAATCACCAGAACACGTTTATCTAACCATTCCACGTCAAGTTATCCTCCATTTCCAAACCAGTATATTCCTCAATTATCTTTAATTCTACTTTTGTAAATTCATTTCAAACCTTTCGAAATATCCGATCAAATCTCCATTCTCGTCTCTAACCGGCACAATATAAATCCTTTCATTTCTCGGACTAACCTTTAAAAAGACTTCATTAGCGTGATTCTTAAGTTGCTCAACTACAGATTTAATCATTTCCACTGATTTGGGATTCTGATGACAATCGAAAATTGATTTTCCAATTAAATCACGATAACCACGCTCTTGATAATAATGATATTCTGCCCTTTTGTTAAGGTATCTAATAACATGGTCACAATCGACAAATACAATAGAATATGGGTATGAATCTAAAATATAAGACAACATTTTCTCTTTGTCCACAAAAAGCACCTCCTTTGATCATTTAAATAAGCGGCGGCCATTGCTTACTTACACAAGTTCCTTTTACTCATTCTCAGGCTGCTGTAGCTATTACGCCAACCTGGGGACGGTTCTTAGTTCCATCAAATTTTCCCCTAACTTGCTTCCTTCCTACCATGCTCACATGGTAGGAAGGAAGCAAGAGAACCGTCCCAAAGCTTGTATGGGCCCCTCAAGCTTCGCATAACGCAAAAAAACTAAACATCCATTCCTCCCACCTGTCGACCCCAAGCCCCGCAACGACTCAACCAAAGATGGTTGAGGAAATTTCTTCTCTAACCCAGTGTAGGCATATATCCAATTATTCCCATAATAGCACAAATCAACGCTACAAACCAAAAGACAATCACTACTTTCCATTCACCCCAACCTACGAGCTCAAAGTGATGATGAAGCGGGCTCATGCGAAAAATTCGCTTCCCTGTCGTTTGGAACGAAATAACCTGAATAATCACAGAGAGGGCCTCTGCTGCGAATAATCCACCGATTACTATAAAAACAAGTTCACTCTTTGTTAGTACCGCCAAACTCGCTAAAGCTCCCCCTAAAGCCAAAGATCCTGTATCCCCCATAAATATACGGGCAGGGTAGGTATTAAAGCGCAAAAAGCCTAGGGTTCCACCCACCAAGGCAGCCGCAAAAACTGCCATATCTGTCTCATTGGCCAGAACTGCAACCCCATGGATAGCTGCCAAAAGAGCAATCAAGACATAGGCAACTCCGGCAAACATAGTGCTCCCCGCCGCTAAACCGTCCAAGCCATCCGTGAGATTAACAGCATTGGCCATTAACACGATGACCAGAGAAACAAAGACGTAGTAAAACCAGCCCAATTCTAAGTGTATGGATGTGAAAGGAATTGCCACATCCGTTCCCCGCCCTAACCAATGAACAGAAACCCACATTAGAGCGAACGCCAAGCTAAACTGCCCTATAAGTTTTTGGTAGGCCCGAAGCCCTAAAGAACGATGCATCACAACTTTAATAAAATCGTCAACAAATCCAATCAACCCAAATCCGAGCGTAATTCCGACTAAGGTCACCATTTCCAGCGAAGTGGGCTGTTCTGCCGTAAGCAAAGCACTGACAATAATGCCAACAAGAAAAATTATGCCGCCCATTGTAGGAGTTCCGGCCTTTTTCAGGTGTCTCTTAGGGCCATCATCGCGTACATTTTGACCGAACTTAAGAATCCTTAAGACCGGTATCAAAAAAGGGCTTAGGACCAACGTAATAATCAGGGCTAATCCTGCCGCCAAGACCAAACGCTCAGACATGTGCTATTCCATCCTTTACTCTATCTTTCAAGTTTCGCAGTGATCTCTTCCATTCGCATTCCTCGTGAACCTTTAATGAGAACCCAGGTCCCTGTACCCCACGACGTGAGCAGATCCAGTGCCTTCCCGACCGCTTCTTTATGTGATCCCGTTACCGCAACCTGATTCTCACCATATCCAGCCTTCTGAGCCTCTTGTGCAATCTCTGCCGCCAAACTCCCCACGGTTATTAGCCCGCTTACTCCTAAACTTGCGAGGGTTCGCCCCACTTCTCGATGGCCCGACTCTGCAGAGATGCCGAGTTCATACATATCACCCAAAATTGCTAAGGTCTTGTTCCCGCCTGCCCGCTCTTTGAGTACTTCCAGAGAGGCCTGCATAGAAACTGGATTCGCGTTGTAAACATCATTAATAAGGACGCTTCCCAGTACTCCCTGTCGGACTTCCAACCTCATTTTAGATAATTCCAACTCACTCAGTCCCATACATCCCTTATCCAGTGAAACTCCAAGAACCGTACCCACTGCCAAAGCCGCCAAAGCATCCAATACGTTGTGAGTACCCGGCAACGGCAGATTGGCCGACATTTTCTGATCTTTATAGTTTACATCGAAGGTCGTCCCCAATTCTCCCCAAGGCCGAAGCTGAATTCCTTTAATGTTTGGCTTTGCAAAAGCACCTTCAAGACCATAAAAACAAATTGAATGGAAATCCTCTTTGGCCTTCTGAACTGAGAACCTATCCTCAGCGTTAATTATGGCTATTCCATCATTGGGCAGAGCTTCAACAAGCTCCCACTTGGCTTGGGCAATTCGTTCCTGGGTAAGGAGCAATTCTAAATGAGTTGTGCCAATATTGGTAATTACCCCGATATCCGGTTTTGCAATTTCACATAGACTTTTAATCTCTCCTAAGCCGCGCATACCCATCTCTAGAATTAAAATCTCTGTACTAGGCGGCGCATTAAGGATTGTCAACGGAAGACCTAATTCATTATTATTATTTTCTTTATTGCGATAGACTCGAAACTGTTTTGACAAGACTGCGCAGATCATATCCTTCGTGGTGGTTTTTCCGTTACTCCCTGTAACTCCGACCACCTTGACCTTTAGTTCTGTACGCCAGTTCTGAGCCAGTTCTTGAAGTGCGATAAAGACAGACTTTACAAGCAAAAGAGCCTTTCCTTCCGGAACTTTAAGCTTCGTTTCCGCCCTCTTAAAACGGGCTTCATCCACAATTGCCAGCACTGCCCCATTTTTCCAAGCAACTTCAATATAATCGTACCCATCTACTCGTTCCCCCTGCAGAGCAAAAAACATTTCTCCCCCCCGGGCTTGACGACTATCCAGAATGCACCCTTGTACCTCTGAATTTGGGTTTCCAATTAAACTCCCTTTTGTGACTCGTGCAACTGCTTCAGCTGTCCAATTGCGCATAGCCTAGCCCCCTCAGTGCTTCACGCGCTACTTCCCTGTCATCAAATGGGTGAACCTGAGTCCCAACGATCTGGTAAGTTTCGTGTCCTTTACCGGCGATCAAAATTGTATCTCCCGGCTTCGCCAGGTGGCAAGCCCTCCAAATGGCTTCCCGCCGATCTCGCAAAGTCACGTAATCCTCTCCTGAGACTCCGGTTAGAATTCCTTCGATAATTCGATCAGGATCTTCTGTCCGGGGATTATCTGATGTCACAAAGAGGAAATCGCTCCCTTGCGAAGCCACCTTTCCCATAAGCGGCCTTTTGGTTCGATCTCGGTCGCCTCCGCAACCAAAGACTGTCAAAAGTCTCCCCGTAGTAAAATCCCGAGCCGTCCGAACAACGTTCTCCAAACCATCGGGTGTATGAGCATAATCTACAATCACCTGAAAAGGTTGCCCTTGCCGAACACTTTCAAAACGTCCGGGAACACCTGGAATTTCTGCGAGAGCTTCTGCAACAGCAGATGGCAGATACCCTCGTTCAACTCCCCACGCAAAGGCAGCCAAGGCATTATAGACACTAAAAAATCCTGGAGTCGAAAACCAGATATCTTGCACATTTTCACTAAAGCGAACCTGAAATTGTACCCCCTCTGGGGTAACATCAATATTCTCCGCCCGGTAATCAACAGCGTTGTTAATCCCATAGCTCACTATCGGGGCAGCTGATGTCCTGCTCAATTCTCTAAATGCAGGGTCATCCCCATTTAATATACTAATTTTCCCAAGCGGTTTACTCCCCTTTAAATTTGCAAATAAGAGAGCCTTTGCAGAAAGATAGTCCTCCATTGTTTTATGATAATCCAGATGGTCTTGTGTCAAATTTGTGAAAATTCCAGTATCAAATTCACACCCGGCGACTCTTCCGAGGTCCAAAGCATGAGATGACACTTCCATCACAGCCAAGCTTACTTCTTCAGCAACCATATCCCCTAAAAGTCTTTGGACTTCAATAGCTTCCGGCGTTGTTCTGTCTCCCGGGATATCTCTACCGTTAATTCGGGACCCCAGGGTTCCAATCAAGCCGACCTTCTTACCCTGCTTTATCCCTATTTTCTCAATAAGGTAGGTAATGGTTGTTTTGCCATTTGTACCAGTCACGCCTACCAACTCCAGTTGTTCACTAGGGTAACCATAAACAATAGCAGCCAACGTTCCCATAACTTGGCGCACATTCGAAACCTTAACTTGAGGAACATCGAGTGGCAAAAACCGCTCCACAACTAATGCCACAGCTCCAGAGGCGACTGCATTGGCCGCAAAGTCGTGACCATCTACCTGAAAGCCCGGTACGCAGGCATATAGATCACCTGCTTGAACAAGCCGCGAATCCATTGACATCCCACGGACTGTGACTCGACAATCCCCCGAAGATGCCTGAATCACAATTCCGCTGATTATGTCTGTTAATGATTTGTGCACTGTTGGCATTCCTCATCTTTCCTTTCGCCTTTATAATATCTCAGCTCAAAATATTATCGTAAAAATATTATTGACAAATTAACCATTCAACAGACCTTGGTGCCGCGATTAGCGCCCCAGTGGACTGACTTCAATCGGCAAACGTCCTGTTAAACTGCGAATGGCTTCAATATCCTCATCCCCATCTTCCCACCAAGGAGTGAGAGTTGGTTTGGATGCATCTGCCCCCAGATAGAGGAGAATATTCGATTCAGCTTCTACTTGCGAGTCCCCGTGAGGAATCTGATCCAGCACTACCTCACCTTGGCCCTCAGTCATTGTCTTGAACCCGGCTTGAGCCAAAATCCTTTCCGCCTCAGCTAAAGGCAGACCTAAGACAGAAGGAACTGTAGCCGCCTTCTTAATGGGCGGAAATTCAAGTCCGGGCATAGGCTTGCCAGGTGTCAACGGCGCCTTAGAATCCGGCTTAACACCCAAGTATCTCAAGGAATCGAGCAGAACGGTCTGGACTACAGGAGATGCCACTACACCGCCATAAAAAGGCACACCATCTATTACACACAGTATGGCCAACCTCGGCTTGTCAGCAGGAGCAAACGCTACAAAAGAGGCAACATATTCCCCTTGAATGTACCCGCCATTCTGTACTTTTTGCGCAGTCCCTGTTTTTCCTGCCACACGGTATCCCGGAAGAAAAGAACGACGTCCGGTTCCATTGGTTACCACAGATTCTAAAACCTCGCGTTCCAGCTTTGAAGTATCTTCACTGATAATACGTCTGATTTCTTCTTTTTCAAAAGGGGTAACCACCCTTCCACTGGGGCCAACGATTTCTTTGACAAGCTGAGGTTTCATTAACGTCCCACCATTAGCCACTGCCGAAACTGCAGTTAATAGCTGGATAGGGGTAACGTTATTCGTCTGACCAATGGACATAGTTGCCAAGTCCAACGCAGTGGCCTTTTTCTTATTTGCCAATATGCCCAGAGCTTCCCCTGACATTTCGATTCCAGTCTTTTGACCGAACCCAAAATCCCGCAAATACCTATAGAAATTGTCCATTCCGAGACGTTGTCCCATTTCGATAAAACCCGGATTACAGGAATTTTCGGCCACTTCCATAAAGGTTTGATCACCATGCCCTCCTGCTTTCCAACAACGTACATTCTTCCCTAATACGGTATAAGCGCCTTTATCAAAAAAATGCTCAGTAAGCTTGATTTTCTTTTCTTCGAGAGCTGCCGCCAGAGTAATTATCTTAAAGGTAGATCCTGGTTCATAGCCGTTTTGAATAGCAATATTACGCCTCGTGCTAGGGTCCGCTTCCTGATAGCGATTAGGATCAAAGGTCGGGGCAGAAGCTAAGGCCAGCATCTCTCCGGTATTAGGCTCCATCACCAAGATCGATGCGCTCTTAGGCACTTGTCCGTTCATATTGATTCCTTGACCCATCATTAGCTTTTGCAATTCCCTTTCCGCAAAAGCTTGGATATTCTTATCGATCGTTAATCTCACAGTGTTTCCCTGTTTGGGCGCTAAATACTGATGTTCAGCCTGAGGCAAGGGAATTCCATTGGCCCCAAATTCTTGGAGGATACTTCCCGGAATCCCTTTCAGCTCGGATTCCCTGGTCAACTCTATTCCTTCAAGACCCTGATTGTCAATTCCCGCATACCCGATAATATGGGCAGCCATGGTTCCATTTGGATAATATCGTTGGCTATCCTCCGTAGTTCCTATTCCAGGAAGCGCTAACGCCCTTACTTGGGCCGCCACCTCCGGGCTAACCCGTTTTTGGACATATTCTAATGCTGAACGTTTCGTAATACGTGCTTCAATGTCTTGGGCAGGTTTCCCAAGCAGAGGGGACAAAGTTGCCGCCATCTCTTTGGCTCGGCCAGATTGCCGAACCTCTGCCGGAACCGCATACACTGTTTCAGTGCTGACGCTCATAGCGAGGACATTTCCCTCACGATCCTCGATATTTCCACGTTTGGGAGCCACTGGAACACCGCGAAAATGAGAATCATCCGCTTTTTTGCGCAAATCAGCTCCTTGACTGAGTTGCACGAAACCCAATCGAACAATTAAGACGACCAAAAATATACTGACACACAAAAAAAGAAAAGCGATTCGTTTACGCATGACGACATAAGGACTCACAAGTCCTCACCCCCACCTCTCTGGGGTCTCCGCGTACCCAAAGCGCCTTTCTCTTAACGTTGTGTTGAAGCAAAAAAGCTTGTAAATTTTTGAGAAAATTGTTTAAGTGTCGAGGGTTTAGCCTCAGTAGCCTCTGATGCTTGAGTTTCGGCTTGGGTCAACGGAGCCCCCTTTTGAATTTTGGTCGCAGGTACTACACCTGCCATATACACTTTCCCCGTAGGCTTTTCCATACCCATGGCTAGAGCTGCACTCTCAATTCGTCCTACTGAACGAAGTTTGTCGGCCTCCATTTGGAGCAGATCATTTCTAGTTTTAATTGCGGAAATATCATTTTCTAAGGACCGAATCTGAGCTCCTTGGACGACTGTCAGATGAATTGTTTCCGCTCCAATTGCACCAGTTAAACCAACAATGAATGCCAAAACCATAATACTTTTAATCTTAGAGTATCCTTTCCCTTTTCTCACAGGTTGAGGATTTCTCTCGGCATGGGTTTGCGTCAAAGCCTCCTGCCACTCAACCGTTTCCTGCGCCACTACCATGGGTATTCCTCCTCCTATTGCTTTAGACGTTATATTTTTTCGGCAACCCGTAATTTTGCACTTCTTGATCTGGGATTCTGCTCTACTTCCTCTTCTGATGGAAGGATGGGTTTTCTTGTCAACACCTTGGCAATCATTTTTGCGTCACACCGACAGATCGGTAATTCCGGAGGACACGTGCACCGTCCAAGCCATGATTTCATTCTGTCCTTGACAATGCGATCTTCAAGCGA
This sequence comes from Desulfosporosinus shakirovi, assembly GCF_020595055.1. Lineage (GTDB taxonomy): Bacteria > Bacillota > Desulfitobacteriia > Desulfitobacteriales > Desulfitobacteriaceae > Desulfosporosinus > Desulfosporosinus shakirovi. The sequence continues at coordinate 140,681 of NZ_JAJDOO010000001.1, forward strand.
GTGAAAGGTAATGACACCGACTCGTCCTCCCTGATCCAAACAACTAAGGGCTTGATCCAACACTCTGTCCAAGACCCCCAGTTCATCATTCACTACAATCCTAATAGCCTGAAATGTTCGCTTTGCCGGATGAGGTCCACTGCGTCGAACTGCTGCCGGAACCGCTGCTTTAATGGCCTGAACCAAATCCCCTGTAGTTTCCAGCGGCCGTTCCTTGCGATTTTGGACAATAAATTGTGCAATCCGTTTGGACCATTTCTCTTCACCAAAGTCCCAAATAAGTTGCGCTAATTCCTCTTCAGTCCACGAATTTACAATCTCGCGTGCATTCAGAATGCCCGAAGGATCCATACGCATATCCAAAGGTGCATCCTGCATATAACTAAAACCCCGTTCGGCTTCATCCAATTGAGGAGACGAAACTCCTAAATCAAATATGATTCCATTAACCGGAAGTAAGTCTAATTCTCTTAGAGTTTCCTCCAAGGACTCAAAGTTACGATTAATTAAGGTAACCCGCTCATCCTGCCCAAAAACTTCTTCTGCATGACGGATGGCTTGCCCGTCCTGATCAAAACAGATCAATTTCCCAGAAGGTCCAAGCTTTGATAAAATCCTTTGACTATGTCCGGCACCACCCAAGGTGCAGTCAACGTATCTGCCCGCGGGGTTCATAACAACTGAATCTACCGTCTCATTTAACAACACTGTTACATGATGAAACTCCAAATTAATCCGTTCCTTTCTATATTCCAAGCTGGACCAGGGATTCAGCAGCACTGGCATAAGCACTTTCTGCTTGCTGACTGTATTCTGTCCAAAGTGTCTGGCTCCAAATCTCGACACGACTTGATACTCCCACCAGAACCAGATCTTTCTCTAATTGCGCATAATCCCGCAAATTAGCTGGCAATAGAATTCTTCCCTGCTTGTCCAGTTCACATTCCGTTGCCCCGGAAAAAAAGAAACGAACAAACGCACGCACATCAGGTTGAGTAAACGGCAACTCACGCAGTTTCTGTTCCAAGGTGTTCCATTCTGCACGAGGGTAAACAAACAAACAGTGATCTAAGCCTTTGGTCACAATAAATTGTTCGCCTAAGGCCTCGCGGAATTTGACTGGTATAATCAACCGTCCTTTTCCGTCAATCGTATGAATGTATTCCCCCATAAACATAGTGTTCACCCCACTGACGTGGTTTTCTACCCCACTTTACCCCACTTCATCCCACTATTCTCCATTCGTGAAGATAATCCTGCTACAAAATTCCCGTTTTCAAAGAAAAAATATAAAAACAGGAGGAAGGTCCTATTAAACCAGGGTTAACCAGCTAATAACCATAGGCCTTATAGCTGTCTCCGTCTAATTAAGGGTATAAAACTAAAATTAAAAGAGCCTTTTGACACACCGCAAATTTGAGTGTGTTAAAAGGCTCAAGAAAGTCTATTCGCCTAAGTCTAAAAGACTAAGCTAAATGCAATGGTTTACCGTCAATTCCATGCGCCGCCTCCATAATAGTTTCCGGCAATGTCGGATGGGCATGGACTGTCCGCGCAATATCCTCGGCTGGAAGTCCTTTTTCTACTGCAATTACTAATTCAGCGATTAAAGTGCTCGCCTGCGGTCCCATGATACTTGCTCCTATAACCACTCCTTCAGCATTTGCCAGAATTTTTACGATTCCAATACTTTCACCCAGGGCTAAGGCTTTACCATTAGCGGAAAAAGGAAACTTGCTTACACTGTAATCCTTTCCTGAAGCTTTGAGCTCCTGCTCAGTAAAGCCAACTACAGCAATTTCAGGATGGGTGAAAATCGCACTAGGTATAGCTCTGTAACTCATTTCAACTGAATGTCCAGCGATGTGTTCTACTGCAATGATTCCTTCTTCAGAAGCCACATGGGCTAACATGATTCCCCCGACGACATCACCAATGGCATAAACATTAGGAAGATTCGTTTGCATCTGAGCGTTAACCTTAATAGCTCCTCTGTCTAATTCTAAACCTAAACTATCTGCATCAATTCCCCTCATACTCGGCTTGCGACCCGTAGATAAAAGGACACGATCGGCAGGAATCTCTCTTACTCCTTTAGCATCTTCAATCTGAACGACCAAGCTTTCCCCTTCTTGGCGAATCTGCTTTACCGCCGTCTTCGTCAAAATATCCATTCCACCGCGTTTTAACAAAGGAGTTAACCTCTTTGGAATTTCTTCATCAATCGTAGGCAACAGACTTGGAAGCATTTCCACTACACTTACTTTCACTCCAAAAGCCTCATAAATTGAAGCAAATTCTAAACCAATAACCCCTCCGCCAATAATAACCAGGCGCTCGGGCAGATCTATCCTTTCAAGAATCTCATCACTAGTCTCTACCCCCGGGAGATCAGACCCTGGAATGGGGATACGAACAGGCACAGATCCGGTAGCCAAAATAACATTTTCCGCTTCAAAATGTTCCACACCACTTTCGGTCGTCACTGAAATCCGCCCCGCTTTTTTGAATTCCCCCCAACCTTTCACCACACGAATATTCGCGGCTTTCATCAACTTCTCCACACCAGTGACAAGCGAATTGACAACTTGATCTTTTCGCGCGACTACAGCACCGTAATCCATCCGTTTTTCACCCACAAATAAGCCAAACTCCTCAGCCCGTCCTATCTCACGCCATAAATCTGCACTCTTCACCAAAGCCTTAGTAGGGATACACCCACGGTTCAAACACGTACCACCCAATCGGTCACCCTCAATCAACAGAACCGATAAACCCAATTGGGCGGCTCTTAAAGCACATACATATCCTCCAGGTCCTCCACCAAGTATACCAACCTGATAATCCACATTACCTCTCTCCTTCCATACAATTCTCCATTATTCTATTCAAGCAATCATTTTACCTGCTTAACTATACGAATGACACTAAACCTCTAAACAAATATGTCCAGCACAATTCGATCGTATGCATTCATCTCCAAGGGGTCGTGATACCAGGTCACCCTAAGATATCATACCCGCGGATTAAATAGTCAGTAGTTTGTTTTACAAATGTCAAAAAAGCCTTTTCCGTCATCATTGAAGGATCTAAACTCCAAGTCTGCACTCAGAGTTTAGATCTTATAACATCGCTATTTTTATTAATGCTTGCAATTAACCGTAAAACTCTTCAGTAGATGCTCCAGGTATAAACAGAATTTGCCCTGGATAGATAAGATCTGGATTACGAAGATTGTTTGCAAGAATAATAGCTTGCATTGTCGTGCCGTAGCGTTTAGCAATTTTCCAAACGGTGTCCCCTTTTTTCACAACATAAACTTCAGGTGAGGGAGCAGGCGTTGGCACAGGACAATGATGTTCATGATGATGTCGTTGTTGCATCACAGGTGAACCACATGGTGAACAAGGCATTGGGCCTTCAAGATCAAGCGAAACAAAACCAGGATCCCTGTCAACATCTAGATTAACGAACCCTCCAGGCGGATACATACAAGGACCACCATGCATCATACCTCCTTGCATTCCCGGCATTCCTTGCATACCTGACATACCTTGCATTCCTTCCATTCCTTGCATTCCTTGCATTCCTGACATACCTTGCATACCTTGCATACCTTGCATACCTTGCATACCCGGTGTAAAAGTCGGATTATAAGCAACGGAACGTAATTCCATATCAATTTCCTCCTTCAATATAGCAAGATTAGTTATTCAATCATCATAGGATTTAATTCTTGCTCTTAACTAATAACAATATATGGAATAATATGTTATAATGTGTATGTACATTAAGTAAAGCAAATTTATTTTTAGATGCATTCGACTTCACCTGAAGCTATGAATCTAGCATGTATCTAAATTCAAACAAACCGATTATTTGTAAAACGACTTGTACTCTAACCCATAGTAACAACCAATTAATGATTTAGATTAAATAATCCTGTCCAAAACTTTGCAAAGATTGTTTCTGCTGAGACAAAAAAGAGCCGGTCCTTAATTGACCAGCTTCATTAACTAAAATTAACGTGAAGTATATTCCCCCACATAAGTAAGGATAATTCTATACAGCAGCAATTGCCTTATTCAGTTTTTCAACTAACTCATCTGGACTTTTTCCATGAGTTAAAGCTGCTCCTTCAACACTCTCCATCGCGGAAGACGGACATCCTAAGCAATGCATCCCAAGTTCCAAGAAAACTTGAACTGTTTGAGGATATTGCTTTAATACTTGGCCCACAGTCATTTCCTTTGTTAGCATATAAAAAATTCCTCCTCTGCATTCCTAAGTAAATTACTCGGTTTTATTATAAAGCAAAATTGTCGGATATGCAACCCAATCATCCCCGAAGTCCGATGTTAAAATACCTATATGCAACTTCATACAAACTTTTTTCTCCTGGCACAGGAGCGGGACCTCGACATGGGCAGTACGGCCGATGGAATGAGGGTTGGCACGAGCGCGACGTCTTCACGTAAGCAGAACAGCAAACTTCCGTTTAAACGACCGACCCGAAACGCAGGGCAATGTTCAGGGTGCGCCATGGACAGCATACACACTGCCGACTCATCTGACACGATAGTCTCCAGTGGAGATTATCGCCGTAGGCGGGTTCCTCAAAATAATACTATGGCCGAAGGATGAACCCCGCTCCCCAAAGCCAGTCGCTTAAACGGTTGGTTTGCTCTGCGTCGTTAGCACCGAGCGCCGTGTCACACAAGCCCTCCCCGAATCCCAGCCAAAAGCCCATAAATGTGCTCTGACAACTCTTTCTGGAGCGTACCCGTCCCACAGCTCGGCGTTATCATACTTTGCTGACGAAGCAAACTTTCATCAACCCCACGCTTCACAAGTTCTGAAATATTATCTTCCAGCCGAATTATCAAACTTTCAGCAGTCTCTTCCCAGGCGACTGGATTTGTAGGAACAATACCCCAAGAAAGGACACCCCCGCGCATCAAAAATCTGTTGATAGGCTCAGCTAAAACCATCATGCTCTGCATATAGTCATAAGCATCAAAATTCACGACTACCACCTTCGAGTCAAAAAGAAGGGTCCAATCCATCCCTGCACAGACATGTGCACCAGGAATCCCCCCTTGGCGGAGAATCCCCTCGAAAATCGAGTTTAACTCGGCTATCAGGTTCTCTCGATTTAGAGTTACATGAGTTGAAGCACCAAAACCATAAAGCCCCGGGTCATCAACTGTCATAATCACAGGCAGACCAAACTTTCGGAGTCGTTTCGTTTGCCACTCAGCATGCAAAGTAAGGGTCTTAACCAAAATATCTCGCAGACTCTCATCATAATAACTTGATCGTCTATTTTTATCCGTGATTTGCATTCCCAGCGTCAGAGGCCCGCTGAGTTGCCCTTTAAGTATTACAGCTTCTCGTGTCCCTGAACGTTCTAGATTGCGATAGAAAGCTTCGAATCCTTCTCCCCCCTGCGAACTGAAGCCAAAGCGATTCAAGGCTTGTTCATCTCCCTCAATGCCCTGTAAATAAAGCGAATAAAATTCAGTCATGCGCTCTAGCCAATCTGTCTCCTCAATCTGAAACTTCGGATTCGTGACATCGCCAATAACTCCGGTTTCAATCAAGGCATTGAGGTACTGTCCAATAAAAGAACTCTCAGCCCCCAGGTTAGGAAGCTGAGGCCAATGCGGCGCAAAAGGAACACTATTCCATATTAGATCTAAAGCCTCTTCACTGTTAGTTTGAGGAACACTTCCTACGCCCGTTGCTAAAAAATTAGGTGTAAATCCTTGATTCTTCATATAATTCAACCTACCTATCTAAATAAATTGACTCTGCTGCTCCCATTATAGTACGAGACACAAAGTTAACTTGTTCATTTTAAGCTTTGATCGAGATTCAGTGCCTGATGTCTTAGAAGCCCCCCTCCACAAAGAAGCGGGAGGCAAAGATTAGTATAGGTATAGATTATTTTACCATAACGCCTGTAATTGTTGGATTATTGATTCCGTCAGGGGTCTTAACATATTCCAAAGAAAGAACCAATCTGCAACGTAAAAGAGAGCACACACGAATAAGGAAGCAGCAATAATTCCCGGCACCCATAAGAACGGCCGATAATGCCCTCCAATCCGGTGGATATCATGAATACGAATCGGCATAAATAGACAGACAAGAAGGATGTATCCAAGAATCGGTACATAATATGGAATCCCCCAAGGCATCAAAGCCCACCCAACTGCGATAAATACGGACCAACGGTAACGCCTTTCCAACCAATAAATAAGACCAACTTCATGTGGGGTATTCGGTAAATGAGGGATAACTACTCCAATCTGGAGCAGTCGAATGAAAATAATTAACTCCGCAAACATCACCCATATCAGCCAAGGGGATTGTGCTTGCAACAATTGAATTCCGGGCCACAAATGCGAAATCCAAGGATTAACGTGAATCGGAATCCGAAATAGTCCTGAAGTTAATAGCCCTGCCACCATACATACACGGGCAATCACAAACAATCCATTCCATAGCCATGCATTGCGCAAACGGCGTTTAGGCTTTTTGTCTCCTATCTCCTTGTAGCGCCAAGTTACCGACCGAATATTCATCCAGGCTAGAAAAACCATTAGAATAGCCCAAGTTCCGGCGAGAATTTGTTCCTTAGCCCAACCGACACCTGCGCTAGAAGGAGTTCCAACATTTACTTCTCCCCATACTCCTTTAATCATAGGACCTTCAATAAAAATCGATTGTTCCTCTGACAGTCCTGTGCGAAGGTTAGGGATTAGTTTTAGCGCAAAGGCCAAATTGGGTTGAACTTCTTTTTCGGCTTGTTGAAAATATGCTTGGGCCAATTCGCCAGAATCTAAACCTTTCCCTACCGTCCAGGCCCAAAGAGATGGATGAAACGTTTTCTCTTTGATTACTTCCCCAAAAACATCCGGCTGTGGAAGTCTCTTAGACGGGACCAACTCGACAGGCAATTCGGCCCAAACCCCTATCCCTACGCGATCCGCAGTTTTCAACCAAATCTCGTCTGGAAGTTGCCCAATAAAATAGATAAGGTTTTTTCCTTTTTGCCGTTCCGATATTAACCACGACTCCAACTCCCCGGAGTTACGAAGACGATATTCCTCTTGAGGAGTCAACGCCTCTCCTGAGATCAGGATAGTTTGATTATTCAATATCCAATTTCCAGATTCAAGAGAAACCGTACGGAGACCCAAGGGCAATGACAAATCGTCAAGGTCTCCTTTATTGTTCGTGACCGTTAGATGAAGTTGATAGAGAAAAGGATCTTCCATCGTCCAACGCCGGGCATCCGGCAATGTGAAGGTTAATGTCACAGGTTGGCGATCAGCGCTTTCCTGGGGATCTACTATTAGCGTCTGCTCAGCTAAACCTGCAGAACCATCTGAGATCACACCGTAAACCGTCCAAGGTCCTTCCTGAGCAAACCCTCGATGCAACAAATCCGTAGATACAGTTATTTGTGCGGCATTCTCTAACCAGTTAACGCTTACTTGCGGGGGAGCTATTGTCGTTTCTACTACCGCATCTAAACGAATATCGCCCTTAATATGCCCAGATTTTGGCCAGGAGGAACCAAATAACGTAGCGCGCTGTTCGGCACTTCCCGTGAGCTCTACTAAGAGAATATTATCTTCTCCATAACGAAATGCCTTAGGGAAGATCTCTAATTCGTTCGCGCCTCCACTTCCTTCGAATTCTCCAATTTTCTGACTGCTAGAGATTCCATTTAAGTAAACATTCGCATGCCCCTGTACTCCATTAAAAGTAAGCAACATTATCCGCGAACTCCACTCCCCCGGGATTTGAAGCCGTTTAGTTACGACCGAAAATCTCGCACTTGAGGGAAGGTCCAGAGAGCTTCCTTTAGTTAAAAGGGATTGATTAGTTATTCCTTGGGAACGTTCGGATTCCGTTGTCCAGGCCTGACGCAATGACGAAAACCGACTCCAATTCCCATTTAAATTCTGAGTAAAACGTTCAGAACTTATACCGCTTTGCTCAGCATAAAGAGACTCTCCTGTAAAACCTTGCCAGCTCCACCACAAAGTTCCTAATGTTAGTAACCATAAGACAATAAAAAACATGAAGCGACGATTAAACATAAAACGGCCCCTTCTAACATTTGTTCAATTAATAACGTTGATAAATAAGATATTCGTGAAAGATTACTAAAACCCTTGCAAACAATAAAAAAACTCATTTGGTTAACCAGCCCTCACGAAGGACCACGTTTACCAAACGAGTTTTTGCATAGTCTGCACCTTAATTAAGTTGCTCATCCTTGCGGCAGTCCGGACAAACCCCATAAAACTCCATACGATGTCCCAAAATAAGAAAACCGGATTTCTCCATAACTTCTTTTTCCATATTGATTAGAGGTCCATGAAAATCTGCTACCTTACCACACTTTGAACAAACGATATGATAATGGTTATTGGGGTTGCCATCAAAACGACTGGCCATATCTCCATAAGACAACTCCAAAAGATGTCCATGTTCTTTTAGCATGTTTAGCGTATTATAAATCGTCCCCAAGCTAACCCCTGGAAATTTTGCCTTTACGTGATGATAAATTTCATCAGCCGTGGGATGGGAATGAGTTTCAAGCAAAAATTCTAAAATTGCTTGTCTCTGCGGTGTAAAACGGACACCTTTATCTTTTAACTGTTTGAGAATTCCAATTGCGTTCATGTCCGTATCCTCTCCCTTAGGTATTTTAAAATCACTTTTAATTAGATTTTAAGTCAATATAATAAATTTGTCAACCAAAGAATTGCTGTTTAGAGAAGTTCTTAATAGTTTTTCTTAATTAGTAGCTTTTTCAGGCTAGGTTTTCAAATAATCCGACGATAAGCTTACACATTCCAACGACCAAAAGGGCAGTAATTGAAAAAAAGGAGAGTAATAACTCTCCTTTTTCTGGATACCGCTCAAAATAAGATTCAGGTAAATATTAAGCAGGATTTGGTGCTTCAACTGGACAGACAGTAGCACATGAACCGCAGTCGATACAAAGCTCTGCATCAATAACGTATTGACCGTCACCTTCACTGATTGCAGATACTGTACATTCCCCTTCGCACGCACCACAACTAATGCATTCTGAGTTAATAACGTATGCCATTGCAAAACATCCCCTCTTCTCCGAACTTCAAAATCAATATACCAAAGCTGCGGAAAAAAGGCAAGCTAAAAAATTATTAGCATCTTCCATTACACAACAAATTATTCTTGGGTTAAAGATCACGTCCCGGTCTGTAAGGCACTTGATAAAGCCTGCGCAAACAATGAGAACAATAAGGCAATACTCGATTACTTACATGATTTCTACGGAAAAGAATATGTCCTAAATCTTCATGTTCAAAACCACAAGCACGACATTTTTCCAACATAAATTTACCCCCTCACACCTTTGTGTGTTTCTGTACAAATACTTTAATTATAGTATGCTCCTTTTAACCGAAAAATAAACAAGCAATTTATCTAGAATTGCTTGTTTAAAATCTGGGTTAAATGGCCGAGGGTGAAACACTCATACATTTGACAGAAAGGAAGAAACGAGTTTACAAAAGGAGTTTCCGACCAGCGGCGTTCAGGAAGAGTATTTAGCCACAGCACCTCTCGAACATGTCTGCGAACCCCGCTCAGTAAGGCCGCTGCCTTTTCACCTTCAAGGGTCTGTGCATCACTGACGATAAGCAACAAGGTTTGCTTTGTAAACGTATCAGGATACTTCTTGAGCATAGTTTCTAAGGCATTAGCCAGATTAGTCCCGCCCCCCCACTCTTTTCCTGATACAGAGAGCGCTTCCTTAACCATCGCTTCAAATGTCTGACCCTTTCTGAACTTTCCGCTCAAAGGAATCAACGATTCTCCAAAAGCGAATGTTTTTATTCCACTTACAACAGTCGATAGTCCATAAACGAATTGCCAGATAAACTCTGTATATTTGAGCATAGATCCTGATATGTCACACAGCAACACAATTCTGGGCCTTCCTTTGCGGCGGCATCGATAGCTTCTTTCAACAAGCACTCCGCCATAGCGCAGATTTTTTCGCAAAGTAGAGCGCATATCTAAGCCGCCTCGTTGCCGGGCCGCCCTATATCGACGAGTAACTTGACTGGCGAGACGTTGACTGAGACGACGGATTAAACGGATAACTTCCGGCCATTCTTCAGGAGAAATCTTCTTCAAATCCCTGCTGAGAACCTCAACTTCACGGTCACGCAATGCGCGTTCCACCTCAGAAAGAACCCCGTTCGTCGAACCTGGGGAAAGAATTGGCCCTTCTTCGTCTAATTTCTTGCGCCAATACTCCAAGGAGCCCCTGAGAACCCGTTCCACCATAGGCTGATAAGAATAATCCACCGAAACCCCGCTCCGTGTCCCATTAGACGATTTCTCCAAAAAATCGCGCAAGCGTTGTTTATCCTTTTCAGGCAAGCTGGCATAAACTGCCCGCTGTTCCTCACTAATATCCAATTCATTGTCCTGAAAGCGCAGATCTTGATAAGTACTCTCGATCTGTTGGTTCCATTGGTTTGTTTGTTGGGTTGCCTCCTTCTGCCAGGCCTCTTTTTGCTTCAAAGTAGCAAAGTAAGCTCGAAAGGCTTCTTGGAAAGCAGAAGTATGCTGAGCGTTCTTAACAAGTGTCGCTTGCAGAATGGCCTCAACTTTATCTCGATCCACTAAACCGATAAGGGCTAACCCTTCCGTTGCATCAGAAATCTCAGAAGGACTAATTTTAAGTCCCACGGTTCTTAACAACTGCGCAAATTCCACTAAATGACGATCTAATTCACTGACTTTTCTATCGTTGTTGATGTCCATGCACATGCCTTTCTCCTTGTGCCATTTTACTCGACTCAAAAAGGAGGCGTTCTGCTCCCATCTCACGATAGAATAGCTCTACATCATCCTGACTCTTAAGCAACAAGGTTAATGTGGCATCGACCCAGGCCGGATCGAGACCAGTCTTACCCATTACGAGCAAGGCTTTTGCCCAGTCCATTGTCTCCGAGACAGAAGGGATTTTATTTAGAGAGAGGCGTTCCCGAAGAACATTGACAGCTCGAGCCACTTCTAACGCTAATCGTTCCGGCAAATCCGGAACTTTAGCTCTAAGAATGCGAACTTCCTTGTTGACCGAAGGCGGCTCTACAAACAAAAAAATACAGCGGCGCTTCAATCCATCCGAGAGCTCCCTTTCTCCATTTGAGGTTAAGACCACCATTGGGCGTTCTTTAGCCCTAATTGTTCCCATCTCAGGTATTGTCACTTGGAACTCTCCTAAAAGCTCAAAGAGAAATGCTTCAAACTCAGAATCCGTCTTATCAATTTCATCGATCAGAAGGACGCTCCTTTTCTCACTTAAAAGTGCCTGCAGCAACGGGCGAGGAAGCAGATAGTTTGTAGAAAAGAGGTCTGCCTCTTGAAGATGCTCACGGCCCATCTGGATTTTTAAGAGTTGACGTTGATAATTCCATTCGTAAAGTGCTTTCGTCTCATCCAGCCCTTCATAACATTGCAAGCGAATCAGAGGAGCATCTAATACTTGGCTTAACACTTTGGCAATTTCTGTCTTACCCACCCCAGCCGGTCCAGAAATCAAAAGGGGTTTGCCTAACTCAGTCGCTAAGTAGGCTGTAAGCGCGATTCGATCATTCCGTTCGGTAATGTAACCGATGGCTTCTAACTCGTTCTCAAACTGATCCAGCGTCTTCCGATTTTGCATCTAATCCCTCCTAATCGTAGTTCGATATTCGTAGTTCGTGGTTCGCGACTCTAGCTTGAACCACAGCACGAAATCAATAAGTGACTCCTTCAGCAACAGCTGAACATTGAGGCTTAAGATACGAAAGCCTCTCTTGACGATAGTGTCCAGTACTAAAGTCCAGTAGACACTTCGCCCTAGGGCGCATGCTCCTACTCCAGTACATAACTACGATAATAAAACTGCAAACTGTAATACGAGATTTCCAGTATCGGACTACGAACTACGAACCACGAACTACGTTTTGGTATACTGATTCATAGCTTTCTACGGCCCGTTCAATTGGAAATGATTCTCTGGCCCAGGTTGTAGCTTGTTCAGAAAAAGCCTTATAGCGTAATTGATCGGTCAACAGTTTAAGAACCGCCTCGCTCATCCCTTGGATATCTCCTACCTCTGCCAGATAGCCTGTTTCTCCATGCCGCACAACTTCAGGCAATCCTCCAACCCGACTGGCTACTACCGGAACTCCGCAAGCCATCGCCTCAAGCGCAACAAGACCAAAGCTTTCTTGTGCAGAAGGGAGTAGAAAAACATCGGCCATCTGTAAAATATCCTGAACATTTTCCTGTTTACCAAGAAACAGAACCTTTTTCTCAAGCCCTAATTTAACGACCTCCCGTTCAACTCTAGCCATCTCTGGCCCATCTCCGACGAGTAAAAGGCGACTGGGAACTATTTTTTCCACCAAAGCAAAAATATTAACGACATCTACAACCCTTTTAACTTCTCGGAAATTCGAAATATGTGTTAATATCTTTTCTCCTAAAGGGGCAAAATGGTCCTTGCATTTTGACATCAGTCTCCCCTTAGGTAAATACATCTTAGGATCGATAAAATTCGGAATAACCTCAATGCTTTGTTCCAGTGAACCAAAAGCAACAGCTGTGTCTTTTGCCAGCGCATGGGATACAGCTGTAATACGGTCGCTAACCCGCAACGCCAAACAAGTTAAGAGCTTAAATTCTTCAAAAGCCCCCACCAATGTGACATCTGTACCATGAAGAGTTGTCACCAGAGGAATTGGCTTTATCATCATTTGTTTGGCCAAATATGCGCTAATACTATGTGGAATTGCATAATGGGCATGAATCAAATCTAACCCTACATAATTAGCTACTTCAACGATTTTATTAGCAAGTAATAGTGTGTAGGGAGGATATTTAAATACTGGATAGCTCACATCCGTTACTTCATGATAAAAAAGTTTCTCATGAAACCGACGTAAACGAAAAGGTCGAGCCGAGGAAATAAAATGGACTTCATGTCCTCGTTCGCCCAGTGCATACCCTAGCTCGGTTGCGACCACACCACTCCCACCATAGCTCGGGTAACAAACCATTCCGATTTTCAACTCATTCGCACCTCTTTTAATTAGCATACTACAAAGGGCTTGGATGCCTAAGGTGCTCCAATTCTGACTTCCCGCGTTACCATTACGCCATCCTAACGTAAAGGAAGTCCTTGCTATAGAGCAACTTCAAGATCTCCTCTGTTCAGGGATTAATTTCCTCAAAACCTATCGGCATTGCATCTTGAATAGCCTCGCCAATAATCTTTTGGATATCATTAACCATGCAAGATACTTCGAATTCAGCTTCCAAATACTCCCTGGCAGTCGGGTTTATGCTTACCAAACTGTATAATCGTTCTAATTCTTGCTGCTTTTCCTCGCTAACCTCTTGCTCTAACATTTGAGCTTCGCGGATCTCCCATTGTTTCAATTGAAATTCGCGAACCATCTTGTGATTATTAGCATCACTCATAACCTTTTCCTTTGATTTAAGGAACTGCTTGAATTGATCAGACTCCTTAAGTGTACGAGCTAACTCGTGGGCCAAATCAGTAGTAGCCATATCCCTTCCCTCTCCTCTGTCCGTACCTATCTATGTATTAATTCTTAATATCTCATTATATAGAATTTTATTGGAAGAGACAAATACAAGAAACTTGGCAAGTATAAATAAAACTTATACTTTCTGACTAAAATCTAGAAAGTCAAACATCCTGAGCCTTATTCACAATATGTTCCAACAAATCAAAAGCCTGTAACCGGCTAAACGACAATAAATCTGTCCATTGTTCTCGGGAAATAATCCAGGGACTGTGCACAGCCGCTCGACTGGCAAACCCGAGTGGACATCCGCCATACATTTTTTCCAAACGACGTTGGGCGAGGCTTATAGGTCCGGGCGGGTGAGCATTGCAGGTTATCGGTTCTAAACACAGCACAGGCTCACTTTCATAGGTCACTGATAAACTGAACTTAGAGAGCTGCCTTATCCCTACTTTATCGGGACTAATCGGCCCCTCTAAAGGCACCGGGTCCGGCTGGATAACCCCGCCAAGTTTCTGCCAAAAGCTCTTTTCTGAGAGACTGGCATTAGAAACACATACGCCCAAAGCTCCCATTTGTAAGGCGAAACGAACGACAAAACGAGCAAAATCACACTCTACATTTCCCTTTAAGGACAGACCATCTAAAATAACAAGCCTTTCAGCGCTGCTTAAAGTAAGATCTCCAATTCCCGCATCCCCCAATTGAACGACATTATAACCAGGCAACATTTGAATTTGTGGATTTAACCCAGTTCCTTTTTCGGTCAGAAAGGTGCCCAGGGCTAAGGCCCAATCCTTTAGGCCGTCTTCATTCCATTCTGAACGGGGAGAAAGCGCAATTTCTATCCAAGGCATTTTCTTATCTCCTTCACAACCGACTCAACACATATGTACTTATTTAGTGTTTCACCGAAGTGTGAAGTCTATCCAAGTCATCCCAAGTTTTAGCGTAATCGTTTTAACAGGGTCCAACGCCTCTGCACAAAGTCGGCTTTTCTTCGATGAGCATTTCTCATCAAGCACATCTGACAAAGTGTGTCACCCCTAATCCAGCGAATAACTTACTTTATCGAATTTGGCAAATCCAACGACCGATTGAACACCAATCTGACGTAACAACAGACTCGCTTCATCCAGATCCCGTCCCACATTTTCCGCACAATGGGCATCTGACCCTAAGGTGAACCCAATTCCTCGCCGCTGAATCTCCTCGATTAAACGTCTTTCCGGATAAAATTCTTGAACTGGTTTATATCGGCCGTTAGTATTAACTTCCAGAACTAAACCCTGTTCAGCAACCGCCGTTAACGCCTCATCCGCTAGAGTTAAGATATCCTTTCCAGGCCGGGCTCCGAATACTTTAATAAGGTCTAGGTGTCCGATCGTTGTAAACAACCCACTTTTAGCGGCCAGTGTCACTACTTCAAAATACCTGGCATAAAAGTCATCTACATCTTTCTTGCGATGCATGTGTGCTTCTTCCGGAATATCAAAGATCCAGCCGTCAAACTCATGGACCGACCCTATCACAAAATCGAAGGGAAACTGATTTATCAGGTTCTTGATTCTTTCTTCTTCATGAGGGCGATATTCCGCCTCAAATCCAATTCGCACAGCTAAATTGGGATAATCTTTGGCAACTTCCAGAATTAAGGGAAAGTTCATTTGATCCCAATAATAGTCATGATCCGCAAACCCGATTTCTTTTAACCCCCATCGGGTCGCTTCATCCAAAAAGGCCCGAATATTTTCTCGGTTAGCCTCCCGATCGTTATGCCCGAGAAGGTGAACATGTAAATCCAACATCTCTAAACGGTTCCTCCCCTATCTCTAAAGAGTTTGTACTCCGGTCCTTATGATTAGATATGGATGCGTATCGAGGTCAGACAATGCCGTCTTTGTGTTTGGTGCAGCCAAATCAGCGAAGAAGTTACCCGATAATTTCACATCAGTCTTTCCTGCGATTTGACCCTTTAATATTCTTAAGCTGTGAGGTGCACTAAGAGAATACGAGCCAGAAACCGAGTCCTGCGTATGTAACCCCAGCACAGACAAGACAAGAACTCCATCGTCAATCCCCTGCAAAGCTTCAACCCAAGGAACCTCAGCCTGGTGCTTAAGGTACAGTCCCCCCGTTCCTTGCGGAACAGCCGTTGGTTTAGTGCCCCATCGCACGGCATCTTTAACTTTCAGAAAGGGAGTCCGTAATTGGCCATCCTGCACCAATACTGTTTGATTTGCTGGGACCCCCTCAGGCGTAACCAGATAAGACCCCAATTCCAACGGACGGAGCGGGTCAATTATTAAAGAGAATTGTTCGTGAAATACTTGTGTGTGATCTAGAAAACTCTCTTTCGAAAAAGCCCCTTGCCCCTCAATCACTCGATCTCCGGAAAAACTTGGAAGCACAAACTGCCTGAGCATGTCTTCCGTCATAGAAGGTGCAAGAATAACTTGAGTCTTAGGTCCAACAGGAGTTGCTTCCTTCTGCATCCATTCGTATTGATTCACCGTCTGAGCCCATAACTCCTCCTGTTCTTTCGGTTGAATTAGTCGGCGCTTAGCAAACCCGCCCCCAATCAAACTATCAAAGGAAAACCAAGACATAAATTGAGACTGCTGATAGGTAACAGCCAGCCCAGTTGAAGTACGAACATGCCGATAACCCCAGGCCGCCTGAATACTTCCCTGCATTTTAGCTTGTGAAGGTTTATCACTCAGCCAATGATTTACTTGATCAAATAAAAGCTTGTCATCTCCGGAAATGATCTTTTTAATAGCTCTGTCCTCAACCGCAACAAGGGGTAAGGATTCCGGAAATGGTATATGTACAGCATCCGGATCTTCATAGGAGGCCTGTCTCCATTGTTCTAATTGTTTAGTCCAATACTCCGGACTGCTTGAAAACGGAAGTTGGACCATAGCCTGACTGCATGTCCCATCCGCCCACACCAAAAAAACATCCCCGCTCTCCCCTTGACGATAACTTGGCGGAGTATAAACACTGCCCGGTGAATTATCTTTTATTCCTAAGGCTACTACTTCTGATTCATGAACCACAATCCGCCAAGCTGAGAGCCTGAGCTCCTCCTTCTTCGGCGACTGCTGGGATTGGTAGAGCAGATCCTCTAACTGCGCTATAAGTTTCATACCTGTTCACCTCCTAAACTCACTTGTTGATCCGCATCCATGAGCAGGTATCGATGACTTCCACCGCTTGATGCCACGGATTGCCCACCCTTTCCGCAAGTTCCTATTGCATCGTAACACCCTTCACCTAACCCGCCACGGATTGCCTCTAAAGCAGAAAGAATTTTCCCACTAAAAATTGAAGGCTGGTAAATCGGCAGATCAGGGTTAGCAACATCAATAATCCCGTCACATTGGAAGACGAAATCCCCTGTTTTGGGATTCACTTGACCGCCGCGATATCCCAAGAGAAGTAAATTCTTTTCCCCTTCACTCAGCTCGCCGTGCTCCAGGAGGGTTTCCCTGACAGCTTTCACTTCATCCATCAGATGCTCAGCAGGTGTCAATGGAAGCATGGGGTCAACTTGCAAACGGATATTGCTCATACGAGGCAATGGAATATGCCCGTAACTCTCCGCACGCCCAGCTCCTGTTATCGGCATTCCTGCTTCTACTGCCGAAAAGATATCCCCCAGTCCGGCTTCTAACACTCCATCTCGCACTATTGTCACAGTCTGTCTGGGAAGGCCATTGGCCGAATAAGGTTGATTCGCCCAGTCCCCAACGAGCGGACCATCGATAATATTGACGCCCGGCCTTGCTACACGCAGTCCCTGCCTCAGTTTTCCTGCTTCACCAAGTACAGATTCGTTCATATGATCAGATTCTACGGCATGTCCAAATGCCTCGTGCGCCAGCCCTTTTGCTAACCCATAATCAATAATCAGCGGATAATGGCCGTTGGGCAACTGGGGTGCACCACAGACTGCCATTGCAAATTCAGCCCGATCCATCGCCTTTTTCTCCAGTACATGATCTTCAAGTTCCTTAATAAGCAGAGTCGCATCCACTCCGCTGCGGTGAATCAACGTACTCTGAGCCTTGCCCTGATTTCGCACCGTCCCTTGATGCATCAGCACTGCTCGCGGAATGACAAAAGACACCAACGTCCCATCCGACCTTCCGATACACCACGTCTCTTCGACCTGGCGATAACTCGATTGCCACACTCCCTCAGGGAAAGAGCTCCGCAAACGAACATGTAGCTTCATCACCATCTCTTCAAGCTCAGCTAAAGGAATTTCCTCAAATCCTTTTTGAACGGAATTCTCTACCTCCTCCTGAACCTGAGGAGCTTCCCAAATCTGCCGATTTCTCTTCGACCCGATTTCTTCATTTCTGCGTGCCAATTGAATCGCTTTTTCCACGAGTTTGCGGCCAACCCCTTCTTCGAAAACATCCGAAGTGGCAAAGCCTGATGCCCCTTTTTCCGTAAAAGCTTGGACTCCAAACCCACTGTCTTCCCCTGTTGATACCCTTTCAAACCGCCCATTACTTAAGCGCATACTCCATTCTCGACGGGATTGAGCACGCACTATAAAGTAGCCTTCTATTCCCTTTGTCTCTTCCAACACGGATTGAACCAACACCTTGATTTCTTTTTGCTCCAAAAATAACCCTCCTATATTAAACATTTGGTACAATTATGCTTAATAACCAGCTTTACTACTCACTATGGATATTATACCACGGAGAGAAGAAAGGGAAACTCTTCAAAGGACTTTAAAACTTTCTAAACAGAAGCTAACTTTAACTACCCATAAAAATAGCCATTTTCTCCCTTCTAATTGTACCGCTTGGCGTCGAACCCACTCACTTCGAACTTCGAAACTCGAAATCGGGTCAACCCCTAAGGAATCCTTGGGAAAAAATATATCCCGAGGCTAGTATAAATACTAAAGCCTCAGGACATGATTTTAATAGTCTCACTTTTTATTTTTTATCCCCACTCCTCTCTTTACTTCACTTGCGACAGTAAATCCGTCGCAAGCTTTTTTTATTATTCTACATTTTTAACTAATAGTTTGCGTTCCTCTGCAAAGCCGAATTTCTCGTAAAGTCGAATTGCTTTCAAATTATGACTGCTAACCGCAAGGCCTAGGTATGGAATTTCATGTTCCCGACAATAGTCTTCCGCAGCCTTAAGCAACACTTTGCCAGCCCCTTTGCCCCTCCACTCCGGAAGGACCACAATATCCATAATCCACCCCTGAGTGATCCCAGTTAACTCTTCCCGTGAAGAACCATGCAGAACCAAATATCCGATCGGTCGTGCATTAGTATCCTCATCCTGTTCCGATTCCTCGACAATAAACGCTTTAGATTCAGACTGCTCAATCCAGGTCCAAAACCCTCTGAGAAATTCTTCTCTGTACTTAAGCGTTACCGCCATTGGCTGCTTGCGCCATGGGGAAATACTCTCTGGAATCCCAATTTTCCCGAGAGAATAAATAAAAGGCCAATCACGAACATTTCCTTGACGAACTCGCATATAATCACCTCTTAGGTAACTTATGCAACCATCTCCAGTATCGCTTTCACTTTATAAACAATATTCTTATCAATTAAGAGACTCCCACTTAACTGAACGAGTTCACTCAGACGAATTTTCTCCCAGGGGCACTAGTAAAATAGTGCTTTTTTGCTTTGTCGGAAAGTTTTCGAGCTAAAAGGATTTGGCTAAGTAAGTTCTTGACACTTTTCTTGCTCAATATATTTAGGAGAGAACGCAAACAGAAAGGGACGAGATGAAAAGGAGGGGACACCACTGTATATTGTTATCCTAGCCTTGGGCCTTTGCCTGCTTCTCTGGGGGATGAAAATCCTGCGGCAAGGCCTTCAATCATTTGCCGGACATCGCCTCCACCAAGCACTTCTGTGGATGACCGCAACTCCCTGGCGTGGTTTTTGGAGCGGATCAATCTCCACTGCTCTTCTTCAATCAAGTACTGCCTTAACCGTCATGGCTGTATCTTTCGTTGATGCCGGACTCCTCCCTTTTGGCAACGCTTTCGCGCTGATTTTAGGCAGTAATATCGGCACTACTTTAACGACACAACTCCTTGCTTTTCCCTTAGACCAGATAACCCCTTACATCATGGTTTTTGGCTCTCTGGGCTTCCTTTTTATTCCGTCTCATTGGCGGTTTCTTTCCCAGTCAGTTTTTGGCTTAGGCGTTCTCTTCTTCGCATTAGGCTTACTCCAAGTGGGGATGGCCCCACTCGTCGACTTGCCTATGATTCAGAATTTCCTCAAACAGCTGGGTGATAACCATCTCCAAGGGGTAATTGCCGGAACAGCAGTATCCGCCCTGCTACATTCCTCCAACGCCACAACGGGGATTGTTATGTTGCTCACGGCTGACGGATGGATCACCCTTCCTACAGCTCTCGCCTTCATCTTTGGCGCTAACATTGGCACCTGTTTTACCGCTGTTTTTGCAGCTCTAGCCTCCTCGCGAGCCGCCCAGCGGGTGGCATTGTTCCATGTCTTACTTAACGTGTTTGGAGTACTGCTATTCTTACCTTTCGTTGAACCAATGGCCTATGGACTCACCATCATGGGAGGAAGCCTCTCGCGTCAGGTTGCTAATGCTCATACCATCTTTAATCTTTTGTCCTCCCTATTGGCCTTTCCTTTATTGCCCTGGTCAACCAGGTTCCTAAAAAAAGTGCTCCCTTAAAAATAGCTGCTCACCAAAGCGTTTAAGCAATGGCGGCAGCCTGTATCCCAGATAACCTGACCATGACCTTCCAGAAAAGCGGATAAATTTACCCAGCGCTTCCCTTAACACCAAATTTACTCTCGATTAAATTACAAATCCCTTGAACATCTTCTAATCCAAAGCAGGGTATCCCGTTATCAAACTCAACATCACTGGCTATGGCAATAAGTTCCTCAAGTTTAGAATAGAGCTGCTGATGAACAGCTGAGCGATAAACTTCAATCTTTGGCTTGTCAGCATGCTTATATCCTTCAGTGAAAATCACATCGACTCCCTGAATTCGGGCCAGAACCTCATCAAGGGGCTGATCGTCTGAGACGCGTTCTAAGACGGCAATCCTTTTGGGAGAGCTGATTGCCACAACATCCGCCCCAGCACGGTCATGGCGCCAGGTATCTTTGCCTGGTTGATCCATCTCGAACCCGTGGACATCATGTTTTAAGGTCGCTACCCTCCAGCCGCGGCGTTTAGCTTCACGAATAAGCTTTTCTAAGAGTGTAGTTTTCCCTGAATTAGACTTACCGCCTACAATTGAAATAACAGGAATTTGTGAACATTCCTCTTTTGCATCCATCTTAGCTCTCCCAGTCTGCAATCCAGCGTGCCATTAAGAGTTCGCCGACCTCAACGGGTCCATGATTTGCCGGTACATCCACTAGTAAATGGCTGCCAATCATAGAGCGAAGGATTCCCGATCCCTGAGCAGGAGCCAGGTCCGCCCATATTACTCCCTCTTTAAATACCGCCTGAGCCCGCAGGAAGCGTCGTTGTTTCCCCGGCTTATCAAAGCAACCAGCCATTTTAACTTGGAATTCCGCTTCTTCGGGGGTGGAACGTCCTGCAAATTTGCGAAGCGCCGGACGAACCAAGAGTTCAAACGTTACCATCGCTGCTGCGGGATTTCCTGATAGTGAGAAAAATAGCTGCTTTCCTTTTTGTCCAACAGAAACCGGTGTCCCTGGTTTTAAATTCAATTTCCAAAACAGCATATCACATCCAAACTGAGCAAGAGCATGGCGCATAATATCATAATCTCCAACAGAGGCCCCACCTGTAGATATGATCACATCAGCCTCCGCAACTTTTTCTAAAGCATCAAGCGTGTCCTCTATTTGGTCGTAAACAATGGGAATGACGAGGACCTCGCACCCGGCCTCCTGAAGCATTCCACGCAAAGTGTAGCTGTTACTGTTATAGATCTTGCCTGGATACAATGGTTGCCCTACATCCATCAGTTCCGAACCCGTAGAGAGTAACCCAACCCGCGGGCGCCGGTATACCTTGACTTGATTTGTGCCAACCGCAGCCAACAACCCAATAGCGGGCGGAGTCAAGTAAAACCCTCGTTTTAGAAGAATGTCCCCCTCTTGGATTTCTTCCCCTTTATGTACGATATTCGAATCTGGCAACACCGGACGAGAAACCGTCACTTTATCGCCCATCAACTCAGTGTCTTCCATACGAACAACACAGTTAGCACCAGGTGGAATCGGTGCACCGGTAAATATCTTGGCAGCCTCACCCCTGGTAATAACTCGCTCAGCAAAAGTTCCCGCTGGAATTTCACTTACAACGTTAAGCTGAAGCGGTCGAGGGTCAACCTCAGTGGCTAGATATGCATACCCATCCAATGGCGAGCGAGCAAACGGAGGCATAGCAATTTGTGATATAACATCCTGAGCTGACACATGCCGATTAGCATCTGCAAGGGAAATATACTCTGTTTCCACCGGCCGGATGCGAGCGAGGACCAACTCCAAAGCCTCTTCTAATTCAATCATTATTTTCATGCCTCTTCGATTCCTTCCGCTACAAATAGTTGCCAGTTTAATTTTTAACTCATTACACTTCTTTGTTTCCTAAAATCGATTGCTGATCCTATTGAAATAAGCACACCTTAAGTGTAACGATAATTCAAAACATTGTCAAAAAAAACCTGTCAAAGCGACAGGTTCTGATGCTCAATTGGGGATTGGATTAGCCCTTATCTTTTCAATTTGAACCTTGCCATTTTCGCGATAGATCTCTAAGTTTCGGTAGGGCTCTTCAATTTGGATAATTTCTTTACCCACCGCGATTACGACATTCGAATGGCAATACTTTACGTAAAGATGGCTTTCGGGACTAATTTGAACTAAGGTTGAACTAACCTCTGACCCCCCAAGTTCGCGGATTTGGACCTTGCCTCCCGCAAAGATTTTGCCCCCTCGACAAACACCCTCAATCGTAACATCCCCTTCTACACGAATGTCCGAATTGTAGGTTCCTTTCTGACACTCAAACGATCCCCCGCACTCAATGGTTGCCCCTTGTACATAACTAACAACAAAACTGAGCTTATCTGAAATCTCTATGGTTAAATTTTGAGTAAATTGTTCAAAAGCCTGATTCAATCGCAGTAAAATTGGTATAGATTGAGCTTCTAACGGCCCTAATCCTGTCAAAAAACGTTTCGCTGTTCTAATAGAAACACTAAGTCCTTCTGTGATCACTTCGTCACCCTTATTATCTGTCACAAATTTTTCCAGGCGATTTGATAATTTGGGAAGTTCCGAAAATTGTTTTTCCATCACTAACTTGAGACACTGTCCTTGTTTCAGATTAACAGCCCCTGGCGACTTAATCAACTCTGCCGTTCGCTGTAAGCAAGCGCTTAGTCGATTTTGCAATTCTGAGACAAGGCGAAGAAGTTCTGAGCGCACTACGAATTTTTCACCAATTACGATCTTTCCACCTAAAAGATTCTGATGAATCACAGCCCCTTTTTCAGCTCGTATTTCAGCATGGGAAACAGATCCTCTAATTTCTATTTTTCCCCCGGCAAAAACACGGAGCCCATCTTGAACATTCCCATTCACGAACACATCTCCAGGGAATTCAATACTTCCAGTGGCCAGATCGACATCCTTATTCATTATATAGACATGTTCAACCGAGTACGTTTTCTCATCAATACGTACAGGTTGTCCCGCACATTTAGCCACCACTTCAAGTTCATTGGAGGAAAGACAGACATTCTTTTTCAGACGGAATTGAAAATCCTTGGCTATGGCCGCAGGAAGCAACTTCCCTAATACATCTTGGCCTGGTATCCCAGGGCTGCTGGGAATTTTGCGTGCGAGAACAGCACCCTCCTCAACCAATTTTACCTTCGAAGCAAAAAAATCAATCTTTTTACTCTCTTGACCGGAATGCGCTACAGGCTCACCTACAAAGTCCTCTAATCTTGCGTGTTCGGGCGGAATCGGAAGGGTCGCTTCAGCAACAACAACCTCTTGCACGCCTTTGACCGCTAAAATCTCCTCCCAAACTCTGAGACGCCGTCCATGAACAACTTTCAATTGCTCCAAGTCTGCATTTAACCTGGCCTCATCCCAGATCTCACCCTGAGCCGGCAGGCTTTCCCAGGTAAGAAACTGAACCAAATTAATCTCCTCCGCAGGAGGGAGATTTTCAACAAGGATATAATGTCCCGGCAATTCATGTTTAACTTTCGCCACAACAGACAATCCCTGAAAACGGACATCCATTTCCCAAGTCAACACCCCTGGTTGGGCCAATGGATGGAATTCCACTTGATCCCCAAAGCTCACACGAAATGGCTTTTCTTGAAGAACCCCATTAAACCAAACTTCTCCGGCCTCCCAATATGGGGTAAACTGTTTAACCCCTTCACCAAGAACAATATTATACTTCGTACCATCCCAAATTATTTGACTCGGCCCTAATACTGGTACTTGAACTTCCTCCCAAATTAGGCGAACTTTCCACTGACGAGAAAAGAAACTGGGTTTATC
Organism: Desulfosporosinus shakirovi; assembly: GCF_020595055.1. Lineage (GTDB taxonomy): Bacteria > Bacillota > Desulfitobacteriia > Desulfitobacteriales > Desulfitobacteriaceae > Desulfosporosinus > Desulfosporosinus shakirovi. Next base: position 164,862 of record NZ_JAJDOO010000001.1, read on the forward strand.
TATCACTTCAAGCGTGATATCTTCCGGTAAAATATTTAGTTTAAGTGCCCATTCTTTTTTTATGTCTTCAAGGGATCGCGCCTGAACGACTTTTTCTGGCATGATGCTACACCCCGCTTTTCGAAAAGTTTTCATTTTTTAAATAATATCATAATTCCATTCTATCCCTATAGGTCTTTAGTCCTATTAATGTATAAATTGTGCAAAATAATTAGGTGATTTTCTTTAAGCTTTTATATTTACTCTTTAAACTACTCTCCACGAATTTGAATTAGGGAATTCTAGAGTAAAACCGGGCTGTACTAAAAAATATCATCTACAGCCCGGCCTAATGAACATTATGCTTCCCTTAAGAAATTAGGTGTTATTTACCATTATAGATACCTGATGACCCGGGGATTTCATCCCATTGGGATCCTGGCTGTTCCCTGGAACTTGGGGCAAAGGCTTAGTGGGTGTGGGTAGGACTGGCTTTAACAAATCCACATTCTCCTGATCCATTACTTTATCTGTCGTCTTCCCTTGAAATAAATCTTTAACCACTTTCTTAGCCGCGACAGGGTCGACTTTCCAGTAGCTTACCCCTTCCAGGTCAAGAAATGACCCCGGCAACGTCTGGGAAACCATATTCGAACTGTCAAATCCAACGACAACTTTAGACAGGGTCAGAATGTCTTTAGCCGACAAATTCGTGTTAACAGCACCCATTAATTGGGGAAGGAGAAAGGGGAGTTTTGGAATTGTGCTAAGCCGAAACATCTCCTTAGCTACTGCTTTCAGTACTACTTGTTGCCTGGCAGTCCGCGAAATATCGGCTAACGCGTCATGGCGAAAACGGGTATACTGCAGGGCCTTAAATCCATTTAAGCGCTGTTCGCCTTGACGCAGATTAATATACCCATCCTCATCATCTCCCGTCTCGTAGTACATATCTTTTTCCACATTGACCGTAACTCCGCCTAATGTATCAATAATCTTCTTAAACCCTTCAAAGTTAGTCTGAACATACCCTGCTATTTTTTCCCCCGTCAGCTCTTCTACGGTGCTTTCCAGTGCAGATAAATCCTTCAATGAGACAATCTCATTAATTTTTTTATAACCATGGCCTGATAGAAGGACTCTCGTATCACGCGGAATCGAAAGTAAGCTTGTACGCTGTGTTTTCGGATCGACACTAGCTAGAATAATTGTGTCCGTACTAAACTTCTTTTGATCAGGGCGCTGATCAGCCCCTACGAGTAATACGCTGACCCGATTTTTTAATCCGTCATCGTTAAGATCTGATAAATCTCCACCCGATATCTTACCCGATTCAGAAAATACCATATACCCTACAGCCCCAGCTGCAATAACTACCGTTAAAGTAACAACCATCAAGATTAACCTAAACGCCCGCCGCACATCACCAACTCCATTATGTAACATCCTCTTTTATCATTATACCCAACTCTATTCTTTAGAAAAGGAAATTACAAAATCTTTAGAAATACTTCAAGAAAAAAACTAATCTAATTCTAAAATGTATGAAATAACATTTTAGAGAAGTATCTGATGTTCGGAAAAATCGCCAATTGGAATTTCTGCCACTTGGTCCACAAAGCTAAGCCCATAACGCATAACAAAACTAAAGGGATTTAAAACCCGTTCCTGTCTGGAATGATTAGGAACAATTCCATCCTCAAGCTGTTGCAAGTGGTTAAGTACATCACTGCATCGTTTGCGTTGTGCCTGCCAAACCTTTCTTTCTAAATAGTCTAATTGAAACTTGACCTTCGCCTCATTTCGATCCAACCAATCAATGACATTGGCATGAACCTCTTGCAGTGGTTTCAGTTCTGCATATCCCCTCGCAATTTGTCCCCGCATACGTTGAAAGTGGTCATCAATATCCAGGTTATCCTGTTCTCGCACAAGGCGATTTCGCTGTTCCTGTAAACCATGGTTAACATCCGCTAGCGTTAATCCCTGCTTTTTCAGATATTTCTGCCAAGAGGCTGTCAACGCTACAGCAGACAACCGCGGAAAAAGAATCGGCATTACGAAGCCGAGCTTGGCAAATACTCCCCCGAGCTGAGCCCAGTAATTCAATTCCCCCGGCCCTGGTACATATGCCAAGGTCGGAAACAAATATTCCTGAATCACAGGGCGGGTTACTACATTAGGGGAAAATTTCTCAGGTGCTTGGGCCAGCAATTCATTCAAAGTATCCAAATCCATCGGCTCTTTTTGCCCGCGCAAATAAAACAATTCCGCACTATATAGAATCGCACGTCGTTCAGGTACAGAAAGAAACAAATTAACCTCCCCGCCAGTTGGTTGTATTTGTGGATTAAATCCAAGCTCAACCCATCTATTAGTGCGTTCGGCCAAAGCTTCCCTTACATCCGCATGCATTTTTAAGATCTGCTCATACATTGGCGCTGCTAAACGCTTAAATTCCGGTAGCATAGGATCGAAGAAAATTAGACCCCATTTGTGGACCAGCCACTGTAAGTTAAGGGCAAACCAGTGTGTTAAATTCTCTGCTTGTTCAGTTAACTGACGACATTGCTTCAAGACGGAGGATCGAAATTCACTATCCGGCATCTCTACAAGTTGGGCTTCGATTGTTTCCCAGTCGGGAACCTTTTGATGCCCCACAGATTCCCCGCCTCCATCACCCGGAAGCATGCAAGGAATCGGTTTTCCCTCAGAATTTAAGAGATAGGTCTCGCGAATTTCTTGCCAGTCATGATCTTCACCCGCTATCCAAAAAACTGGAACAACCGAACGACCCAGTTTTTCACGTTGCTCTTTAGCCAACTGAATAGTTGTCATGGCTTTATACAAAGTATACAATGGCCCGGTCAGGATTCCCGCTTGCTGTCCGGTGATCACTGTAAGAGTCTCTTTCTGTCTCAGTTCTTCAATCATATGGAGGGTTTCGGAATTCGCCCCTAAATTCCTGTGATACTCCTTCAGCGTATCCGCTAAAATCTCTCTGGAATAATCTCTGGAGTCTAAATAAACTGCCCTTTGTTCAAAACTTTCCTGAATTTTAGGATCTCCACTCGGAAAAAATAAAGCTACTTGTTCAAAACAAGTAGCTATGGTTTGCATTAGATCTCTCATCTTTATCCCTCCGCTACCTTACCAGTACACGGTATTTTATCATGCACGACTGGAAACCGCAATTCTTCCCGGCTCACCTTTATTAACTCGACCGATAACAGCTGCTGCTAAGGTCTTATGTTCCTTTAATTGTTGAAGCAATGAAGTAACACGTTCTTCAGAAACAGACATTAGCAACCCTCCCGAAGTAATTGCATCAAAGAGCACAATTCGCAACTCTTCTGCAACGTCCGATTCGAAATCCACCTTATTCTCCAGATGACGGCGGTTAGCCTCAGTTCCTCCCGGAATCGCTTTTTGCGCAATACAATGCCAAACACTGTCTAGGACCGGTACAGCACCAGCATAGACCTCTGCACTGCAACCGCTGGCCTCAAGCATTTCATGCAAATGACCTAACAGCCCAAAGCCTGTCACATCTGTAACCGCATGAACTCCAACGGATATAGCTGCTTCAGCAGCCCCCTTATTCAACGCAGCCATAACTCTGATGACTTCCGCTTCGGCCTCCGGTGAAACAATTCCGCGTTTGATCCCAGTTGTGATTATTCCAACTCCCAGCGGTTTTGTAAAAACCAGGATATCCCCTGGTTCAGCCATAGCGTTCGAAAGGACATGGTCAGGATGCACAATTCCAGTGACCGATAAACCGTATTTTGGCTCAGGATCATCAATAGAGTGCCCGCCTACAAGAACCGCACCCGCCTCTCGAATCTTATCGCTTCCACCTTGCAAAATCTTAGCCAAAACTTCCATGCTCAATTTTTTAACAGGGAAAGAAACTAAGTTCATCGCAGTCAACGGTTTAGCTCCCATTGCGTAAATATCACTTAAGGCATTCGCAGCAGCAATTTGCCCGAAAGCATAGGGATCATCTACCACCGGAGTAAAAAAGTCAACGCTTTGAACAATAGCCTGTGCATCATTTAAACGATAAACCCCGGCATCGTCCGAAGTCTCCATGCCTACTATAAGGTTAACATCCTCTAGATTAGGCGGTAAGTAGCGCAAAACTTGCGCCAGGTCAGAAGGACCTATCTTGCATCCTCAGCCAGCCTTCGTGGACAACTGAGTCAGCCTGACCTTATCCTTTACCTTATCTTGCGTCATATTAAGATCCATCTTTGCACCACCTATCGCTTCATTAACTAAATCATCTTTGGACATATCATTCTTTAATTATAACTATATATAACACCACGTCAACTATCGACTCCGCCTCGACCTACCTTAAAAGACACCTAAAAGACGCTATTTCAATCGTAATCCAGCCGACCAAAAGTAAGAGTCCTTGAAGCTGTGGTGATCGTGCAATTTTATTTCACTTCCCCCATTGCTCCAACCGCAGAACGATCTCCTCACTGTCACCACTCAACAATGTTCGTACATCAATCACTACTCGATCCTTGTGAATCCTAGACAGTATTGCTACCGGACCCATTCTTAAAAACTCCTCTAATTCAATAACGTTCCCTTCTGCCGGCCGAATGGCGCACACCCAAGTCGGAAGCCCAACCGTCGGCCAAGCCCCGCCACCCACCTGGGAAACATCCTCTTTTAACTCGGCAGCGATCTTCTTATTCGGCTGAAGTGTCATAACCAGCTCAGACGCTGCTTTATGTAGTGTATCCAAAGGGGCAGAGAGCATTCTCCAGACAGGAATATCTTCTACTTCCCCATTCTCATATAAGTGAAGAGTCCCTTCCAGTGCTGCCAAGGTTAGTTTATCGACTCTCAAAGCACGAGTTAATTGATTTGATCTTAATTGTTCGACAAAAACTCTCTTGCCCACGATGATTCCAGCCTGCGGTCCGCCAAGCAATTTGTCTCCACTGAAAGTTACGAGAGACAGACCTGATTTAACAGCTTGTTTAATAGTTGGCTCTATTGGAAAGCCCAGACTTGTTCCGTCAAAGAAGCTGCCGCTTCCTAAATCCTCCATTACGGGCAAACTCCACTCTTCACCGAGTTCCACTAACTCTGCTCCGGTAACAGCATGAGTGAACCCTTCAACCCGGTAATTACTCGTATGTACTTTCAAGAGCAAAGCAGTATCCGGCCCGATGGCTGCTTCATAGTCCTTTCGCCAAGTCTTATTGGTCGCTCCCACTTCCACCAACCTGGCCCCGCCTGCCTTTAGCACCTCCGGTATGCGAAAAGATCCGCCAACCTCCACCAATTCCCCCCGCGATACAATAACTTCTTTCCCCTGGGCAAACGTATTCATCATCAATAAAACTGCGGCCGCATTATTATTAACAACCATGGCCGCTTCTGCACCCGTGAGACGACAAAGAAGCTCTTCAACATGGACATAGCGTGAGCCCCGCTCACCAGTCTTGATATTCAACTCGAGGTTGCTGTACCTTTCTGCTTGTTCCGAAACAAAACGCGCGACTTTCGGTGCAAGCAGCGCTCTTCCGCAATTGGTATGCAAAACAACTCCGGTCGCATTGATAACCCGCTGTAAATTATATTCAGTACTTGTCAGTTTCTCCAGAAGCTTGTCTCTCAAAGATGTCCAAAGGAAAGCTTCATACTCCTCATACGAATCTGCTAAACTCCGGTTAATATTTTCCCGTGCACTTTGTAAAACCTGTCGAACGCACTGAGTCATACGAGGCAACCACCTCTCATTCGTCATAAACGGACTGAATTCTATGTCGTCTTCCAGCCGAGAAAGCACTTCATGAACAGCCGGTAGTGCCCTTAGTCGCCTATGTATCTCTTGTTGCACTAATTCCCAACTCCTTATGGACCTTCATTATTATCGACCAATTTCCCGTAATCTGGCCCGCACACTTTTTAGGATTTCGACAGTAGGATTAGCATATGATAAAGGAAACCTAAGCACTGAGTTTTACCTAACTATAAAGAACAATCTTACTTATTTGCTGAAGTCCCCGTCTGCTGGCTTCCGGCCTCTGACCTCAGACTTCTTATTTCAAGGAGGTATTCAATGTCTAACATCAACTCAGCTCGCACACTCATGCAGCCAGCGCGTCAAGGCGTTATTCTTCCCTTTAAGACGCGCTCCCAAACAAACGAGCAATTCTCTCCCTGTATCTTTTGTGGTAAAACTATGAGAGTACATAAATTCAAAGGCAAAACAGTTTGCATAAATTGTCTGCGCCTAATACCTGCTATCTTCTCCTATGGATAAACATTATTCTTGATTGCCACTTATCCGACGACGGTCATGGATGACCTGATCGGTCACAGCCAAGGCTCGAATCGACAACCAGCTATCCATAAATAATATTGTAAAAGGGAAGCAAATTGCTTCCCTTTAGAGTGTCTAGCTTTGTGTCGACTTATTGAAAGCAGCATTAAGCGTTTGAACGGCCTTTTCAAGGATTATCCCTTTGCCGTGTTCAGACAGAAAAACTCCGGTTGTACCGACGATTTCACCGTATTCATCAAGGATTGCTTCTGCCAAAAACCTTTTCTTACCCGTTCCCATTCGGTTGAGTACAAGATAGTATTCTTTTTCGAACTCATAAAGTCCCGAACGAAGTTGGGCAAATTCCGGTAACCGTGAAACAGCCGAAATCACATCTTCTAAATCTGCAAATACATAGACCAATTCTGTAACCCGACCTTTAGAGGTTTTTCGACCCGCCTTCTCTTTGACAGAACCCTCAACCTGATCTTCTTGCTTCATAATCGTGATTACAAACTCATCATTCGTTGCCACGGTTGCTTGAATCCAAAACGGTTGATCTAAATTAAATTCAACTTCTTCTCTGGCTTGCGCGATGAGTTCCCAAAACAATTGCTCCGTCTTAGCTGACCGTTGAAAAAGATCAGTCATCGTAATATCCCTGTCACTTAATTCTGTCAAAGAGATAAAGATGCGGATGGTATGCTCATTAACTTTTTGGACACGCACATCCCCCACTCTCCTTTCCGCATCGTTTCTTACTTTAGATTATACATACTCTACCTTATTCTCATTATAACATATTACGCCAATACTTTTCCTGTGAAATCTATGAGAATAAAGATTATCTCTTCCCCAATAGTATGAGCCCTCTGCACTTACAATCACAATATGCAGTTCCCGACTTCTACCTCTATCTTATTAGCAAATTCATTCTATAGCAAGCTGCCTAAAACCTCACAACGAATGACTTCTCGACGCGTCGGTAAATACATAAGCTCAACTTGATCATCTACTTTCACTTTCTCATAGACAAAATAATCAACATAGAATTGCATTTGCTGGGTTCCGCTGCGGATATCTACACTGTAGGAGCTTAAACCAGAGTCAAAAGCCTTTCCCTGAACTGACCCTTCGATAATACCAGGTTTATCAAACCAATCTGGTTGAGAAAACAAAAAAAGTTCTGTATATACACCTAATACCCCAATCCAGATTGAAACTTTCAGCGCTAAGAGCAAAAATCCCCAAACATCACGGGCATTTCGCCACGTATTAACTGACTTCCAAACCAATCTGGAGAGTACCATTGCAAATATCAAAAAGAGTACGATCAAACTAGGCCAAGTCGTACTCCATAGATAACTATAATAGTCTGCCATTTCTTACCCCTTTACAAACCCGGTTATTTAGCCAAACTTATGCTTTCTGCTTTCAACTAGACAACAGTTCCCCCCATTTGCTTTAACAGTATAGAGCAAATGATCAACTCTATCAAAAAATTCGTCAATTGGTTCATCTCGATAAAGGGCCATTCCCATACTTAACGTTACCCTTCCACGATTTGGAAGTGATTCGAAGGAATATCGAACTCTTTGTGCTATATGACGGGCCTCTTCATAATTTGACCATTATTTTATCGCCTCCAAACGATTTAAGCCAGATGTGTCTATCCATTTAATTTAAAAGTCACTTTTATTCTTTAGTTTAAAACTATATAGTTCGCTTAAGATCCCTTATCTCCTTCTCTTTTACAAATAATTTCTTTTATGGATCTGGAAACCAAAAAGGAGCAGTGTCATTCACGCTCCCTAATAAACCGATTTAACCATAAGTGCTATTTTTTCTTTAACTTTTAAATGGAATTCTATATAATTTCAAAGAGATTGTCAACTAAAGAGCCTATTTTCTACGCTCTCCAATCGTTCTGATTCAATCCTGCCATAATCTTTTGCACATAAGCCTGTGTCTCCTTATAGGGAGGCACTCCATTATATTTATCCACTGCACCTGGCCCAGCATTATAAGCTGCTAAACTCAGCGGAATATTCCCCTCAAAGCGATTCAGTAAATCCTTTAAGAAATGTGTTCCACCATCTAAGTTCTGAGTCGGATCATAGGGATTTTTAACTCCATAAGATGCAGCAGTTCCCGGCATCAGTTGCATTAGGCCCATCGCTCCGGCAGGAGAGGTTGCCTTCGAATTAAACCCTGATTCTGCTTTGACTACCTGCTGAATAAGATTTGGATCGACTCCATATTTTTGGGCCATAGAATAAATAAGATGCTCAAGAGAACTGACATTTTCAGATCTCCCCACAGAAGCCGGGGCCGCTTTATAACTATTGAGTGAAGACATCCCGGACATCCCCTGCATTAGACCGGTAAGTCCTTGGGAAGCATTTCCCCCTCCTCCAAGAGCAGCTTTAAGTAAAGTGGCAAACAATAAAGAATTTGAACTGCCACTTTCACCAGCTCCAGACAAATCGTTCTTATCCGTTTGTGTGGTTTGCCAAGACCCATTCATCTGTTGAAGTTGGAATAGGAGAATTATTTGAGCCATGTTCACTTAAATCAACCTCCTATCTTCCAAAATTATATAACGAATACGCTGGTTAATGAGAAATTAATTGACCTAATTCCTTGACCTCATCGCTCTCAAGAATTTGTTCCGGAATAAGTTGAATAATTATTCTATCGGGAAGATTTACCACTCCGCCTATAAAGGGATCTGTAACAAGCGACGGGGGAGGAACAATATTCTCTAAAATTCGAACCTCGCGAAGTTGATCCACAGCAAATCCCACATGATTTCCATGAACCTCTGTGATTAGGGCAAAAGTATTTTGATTTTCTTGCGAGCCCAAACTTTCTGTTGTCATTTTTATTGGATCACTTCCAAACCGCACATGCAAATCGATCAAAGGGATTTCCACACCCCGAATAGTAATCAGACCACACACATATGAAGGGGCATTTGGAATTATATTTACCTCTCCTAGACGGGTGATTTCCCGAACCACATCGATAGGCATCGCATACTCTTCTTGACCTAATAAGAAAACGACAACTTGTACTGCCATCCTAACCATCCTCCATCGCTATATCTTTCCGACCTCATTAACAGCCTTACCCAACATCTCGTCTTGGGTCTGGATTATCTTTTGATTGGCTTCATAAGCTTTCATAACCGTCATCATTTGAATCATTTGTCCGGAGAGGTCCACATTAGATGCTTCCACCGCTCCCTGTCGAACTGCACCAATGACAGCTTGAACCGGTTGATTGGCAATATATAAGGATTGACCTTCACGTTGTAAAGCATCTGCCGGAATCTCGACGACACGTATTTGATCGACTCTTTGTCCTTGATCCATAATTGTGCCATCAGCGCTCACGCTAAATTCTGAACTCAAAGGACCTATGGGGCCTGTTTCACCCTGAATAGAATAACCATCCACGGTTCGAAGCATCCCTTCACCATCTAACTGAAAGTGTCCATTGCGAGTATACCGTTCTCCGCCCGGCGTCTGGACGACAAAATATCCTGGTGAAGTTAAGGCCAAATCCGTATTAATATCCGTCGTCTCTAAAGATCCTTGAACATTGGACATGGCAAGGCGGTCAACGCCTACCCCTCTGCCCATCTCACCAACCTCAACAACTTCAGAAGCTTCGTTTCCTCCCATTCGTTGAATCAGCATCGAAGGAAAAGAAATATTACTAGCCGTCTGCTCTTTATAGCCTGAGGTCTTTAGGTTGACAACGTTATCTCCAACAACCTCACTTTGAGTTTGCGCGGCTAACAAACCTGTGGCCGAAGTATATAATCCTCTTATCATTTTAACCCGCCTTTGTTTCTTACTTAGCGCTTAAATCCGGAATTACTTAACAACCATTCGTAGCAAACCCAGCTGCGATGAGATGGTACGGGTGAGGGAATTGTAGTATAAACCATTTTCAGCTACATAAGTCATCTCTCGGTCAACGTCCACGTTATTTCCATCATTGCGAAAGGATGTTGAATTATCTGTCACAACCCCTGAACCGTTCCCTTCTTGGATACCCGGAATGTGCTTCGGAGTCGTTAACTTCATTGGCAGGTTTCCGCTCTTTTCACCTAAGGCAGTCCCCAAGACCGTCTGGAAATCAACATCCGAACGTTTAAAGTTTGGAGTGTCAATATTCGCAACGTTATTAGACAAGACCTGATGCCTCCTGCTCGACGCATCAAGGCCTTTCTGCAATACGTTTAAAACCGGCCCCTCCAACCAACCACCAGCCATACACCTTACCTCCTAAGGGAATTAGCAAGTCCCCACATCTTATCTCCGTCCTGAACGAGCCTGGCACTCATTTGATAAGCTCTTTGGACCTGAATGAGATCTGTCATTGAGGTGGCCAAGTCCACATTTGATTGTTCTAAAGACTTACTGCGAATCGTTCCAAGTACCAGATTGTCAGCAGTGGTATTACCTGGTTCTCCAATCTGTGGTTCACCTGAATTAGCAGTAGGCACAAAGAGGTTTTTCTCATTTCCAAGCAAACCCTGAGGATTCTGAAATCCTGCCAAAATAAGCTGTCCGAATACCATGCTTTCTCCATTGCTAACCCCAGTTATATCCCCATTTGCAGCAACAGCTATTTCTGTAGCACCGAAGGGAATCAACCCATTGGTTTGGACAATGTTTCCCTGCATATCCGAAAGTTGCCCTGACTCATCTATTTGAAACGCCCCTGCCCGAGTATAGCCCATCTCTCCGTTTGGAGTCTGTACTTGAAAAAAACCTGCGCCATCAATCCCTAAATCCAAAGAGCGCTCAGTTTGCTCTAGAACCCCTTGTTGAAAATTAGTCCCAATACCGCTGGACAGCACTCCAGCCCCAACGTCCAGAGTCTCCACCGTATTTTCGTCTTCAGCATTTATTCTTCCTGAACGCACTTCTGTCGCCAAAGCCTCAGCGAAAACCATCTGATTCGCCTTAAATCCGGGCGTGTTGGCATTAGCCAGGTTGTTCCCAATGGTGTCTATCGCTATCTGCTGCGCACGGACTCCCGACGCAGCAGTACCTACTAAGCGCATTAAGCACCCCTCCGTCTTCTCAAATTGCAATTAAAGCGAATATTAGCGCTTGAGATTAATGAGCTCTTCTAAGAGAGTATCTGAAACCGTGATCACCCTCGAATTGGCTTGAAAGCCACGCTGAGTCACGATCATGTCAGTAAATTCGGTTGAAAGATCGACATTAGACATCTCTATAGAGTTTGAAACGATACTTGCTCGGCCATCCTCTCCGGCAGCCCCAATAGTAGCCATCCCAGAGTTATTCGTTGTAGTATAGAAATTCCCGCCCACATTTTGAAGACCTGCATCATTGGCAAAGGAAGCTACAGCGATTTGGGCTATTTTATGCGTCACCGAGTCTACTCCATTACTATAAACTCCTGTAATTACGCCACTTTGATCGATGCTAAAGTCTGTTAGGGTGTGGGGTTTGTTTGTGAAATCATAGCTGATTGACGCAGTTGCCACAGTTGCAATTGGAGGAGTGTCCCCGTCAGTCCCAAAAGTAATTTGATATTTTCCGCCCACTGATTTCACAGTGTATTCCAAATCTCCAGGCGTAGCAGATGTTGATAATTTATATGGAATAGGTGTACCACTGGCATCATTATACACAATTGTGCCCGGCTTGGGAGGATAATCAACGATTGCAGTATTATTGCCGGCAGTAATATCAACCGTAGTTGTATTTGATCCTGAACCAGCAGGAGCCACAAAATGGATGGTTAATGGATTTGCTGCACTGGGAGCAATATCTGAAGCAAATTGAATATCCCCAGTAACTGGGTCGAAGGAAAATTGACCTGATGCAGGGGTGCCCGTGACTCTTGTCATTCCATCAATCGTCAAATTTTCTGCTCCAATCAAGTCGGCACTATTAGTACTATCTACAAATGTTGCAGATAAACCTGTGGTATTCGAAATATCGAGAGTAACCTCCTCTGGTATTGGAAAGAAACTATCAGTTGCTAAAACATCCCCCAGTTTAAATCTAATATCCGAAGCTGCTCCCCACACAACAGGGGTTGTATCATCCACACCCCAGCTGTAGCCTTGAACCTTAGCTCCTGTTGCAGGATCAATTAGAGTACCATCACTGTCCTGACCAAACCCACCAGCACGAGTGTATACTTGTTGCCCGTTATTATTTAAGACAAAGAATCCCGTTCCTTGTAACATCATGTCTGTTGCTTTTCCTGTGGACTGTGAACTTCCCTGGGTCATAATTTGATCAATCGAGCCTATCCTCACTCCCAGACCTACTTGCATGGCGTTTGTTCCCCCTTGAGCGGGGGAAGGAGCCGAGGCTCCTTTCAAGGTTTGGCTAAGCTCGGTGGCAAACGACACCCGGCTCCTCTTATAACCTGGAGTGTTAACATTTGCAATATTGTTACCAATGACATCCATTTTGACCTGGTGATTTTTTAATCCCGAAATTGCGGAATATAACGAACGCATCATAAGACGTATTTCCTCCCTATTGCTTAATACTCTGCTAAATCAGCAGGATAATATCTTATCAGTCTGTTGACTTCCAGTTAAACTGTTTCCAGTTCTGGTTCTGTTACGCTTTCATCTTCTGGCGTAGTCGTGTCTTCCTCAGTATCCGTGGGCTCATCAGTAACAGGCGGCGTTTTCTCTTTAACCAGCGTAATCAGACCCATTTCCAAATCCACCACTGTTCCGTCTTCCTTGCGAATTTGAAGTTTTGGGTCACCATCAAGCCACTTCACTGCTTCAACGGTTCCTTCCAATACAGTTTCACCATCAATATCTATTCCACTCACCCATTTGCCAATCATAGCTGACCCTTGGGTAAGGGCTGATTGTTGGGAGAAGAATGTCATACTTTGGTTCAACGAATCCATAGATGTTGCAATATTGTTCATCTGCTCCAAAGAGCTGAACTGAGCCAATTGGGCGATGGAATCTTTGTTATCTGTTGGATTTAAGGGATCTTGATTTTGCATCTGGGCAATAAGCAGTTTAAGAAAATCGTCTTTCCCCAGCGAATCATTAGTTATAATCGATTGGCTTCCGCTCGGACTATTCGTTGAATTAGTTTTAGGTGTTACATCTATTGTACTCATAGCTACCTCCTAAGCCGTGACATTAATCCGATTGTTTCCATCCAGTCCATGGGAGTTAGAATTGACTGAGATTTGATCCTCATCTTCGTTAGTAAGCAGATTACTATGCTGGAGCGTCCTTTGGGCCTCATCCCCTTGAGGCTGTTGTTGCCCTTCTCCGCCTTGTCCCATTTGCAACGAGCCACAGTTTACACCTTGATTCATTAAGTTTTGGCGTAAATCCGAGAGCTGATTCTGGAGGAGTTGTCCGGTCGCCGCTTCAGAAGCCTGCACCTGTAAATGGACCTGCCCGCTCTCCCAACGCAAGAAAATCCTTATACTTCCCAGTTCAGCTGGATGAAGTTGAATATCTAATTCCTTCAAAGCCTGTTGCTTATTCATGACTTGCTCACGCACTACGGTAGAGATCTGTTCCCAGAAAGGAATTGTACTAATTTTTCCATCTGCACCGGCAAGGGATACGACGTTAGCAACTGCCCCAAGGCCCATGCTTGAAGGCTGAATTTGACTATCTTTTGTTCCGGATAGATCGTAGGATTTTATAGAATTATTAGGCTTGTTAACTTCTGCTTTAATTGCATCTTGGAAATCCCCAACTAACTTATTCTCCTGAGGACCTGCTCCCTCGAATCTCTGCTGAATTTTAACCTGAGAAGCAACCTCTTTCTGAGCCTTCGCGGTAGACTCCACATCAACCCCTATGTCCTTTAGCTGATTTATAAGTGCTTCATTAGCTCCTCGAGGTCCTTTCGCACCTCCATCCCCTTCACTTAATACAAGGTAGAGGGCTGCCAATAGATTAGTTACTTTCACGTTCAGCCCAGGATCACCACCATCTGCCTTACTGTTCCCAGCAAGAAGACCTTCGATCAAATTCACAAGTCTATTCTGCCCACCGATCTTAAGGTCACTTTCAATACCGTCATCTGGCGTCATCCACCCCTGGATAATTTGGGCCATTTCCTGACGATAAGCGTTTGCGCCTTTGCTATCGGCCCCTAAAAGGCTTCCTGCTGGAGTCACATCAGTGATCTCCCCTGAAAGCGCCACTAAAAGATTAGCTATTACCTGTCTATATTTATCCAATTCCGTGATTCCCAGGTTATTACCCTGAGAGCTTAGTGCCGTCATCCCTGTCGACTCTAAACTTTCATCTGAAGCCAAAGAAACCAGGTTCAACATAGCTGCCTTAAGATTCTTACTGGCTTCACCTGACACATCGCTTAATCCTAAGTTTGCTAACAATGAATCCTCAATTCCCTGACTCATAATCTCTCCGGAATCGGCCTCCTTGCCTGCCGGAAGTTCACTCTGAATCTCAGTAAGAAACGGAAGCACGTAATTACCATACCCAAGAATGCTTTCTAATTCATTCGAGTTTTGATCACCTTGCGCTGGATTTACATTACTCTGCTTATTATCCGAATCTTGGTCTGCTAAAGAGCCTTGCCCTTTCGAATTTGAGTCTAAATTCATTCTGCCATTAAGCACAGCAGCAAAAACTGTTGCCGCATTTTCACAGCCCTCTGAAGTCTCTTTTCCCTTCGAGGGTACAATGTTTTCTAATTTATTGCCACCCTTTAGGGTATCCGAAAGGACATTAATACCTGTCATTTGCCGTCACCTCCTAAATAAAACTCTATGAGTTATATCGACAAACTTCCCCCAAAACATTAGGATGATTATTATTCTTAAAATAAGTTCCTCTTTTGTCGACTAAGCCGTCCCCTCAACCTCAAGATCGCTTGGGAATGCAGTTGGGAAATTCTGGATTCCGAGAGTTTCATGACAGCAGCAATCTCTTTCAACGTGAGTTCTTCTTGATAGTAAAGAGCTACTACTAATTTCTCTTTGTCAGGTAATTTTTCCACGGCTATTGCCAGAATTTGCTTTTGCTCATCTTTCTCTACATCTTGATATGCCTCCAGAGCACTAGGGTCTACGAGTAAATTGAGAGGGGTTCCACTATTGTCTCCATCAATATCAACAGTGGTTTCATCGAAGGAGGTCAGCGTCAGAATTTGGGCCTGAGCCATTACCCCTTCTATCTCCCGCACTTCCACTTTCAGCAGCTCCGCAACTTCTTCGGCGGTAACCGCCCGCCCAAGCTGATATTCTAACTCAGCAAACCCCTCTTGAACCCGCTTCACTTTCTGCCTGGCTGAATGTGGCACCCAATCCATCGTTCGAAGTCCGTCGATCATGGCGCCGCGAATGCGTATCGAGGCATAGGTTTCAAATTTCCACCCTCGAGCAGCTTCAAATCGCTCTAAGGCATCGAGTAACCCAAAAACACCATAACCGATGATATCATCCTCGTCGACATGGGAAGGCAGAGAAATTGTTAAACGACCAGCAATGCGCTTAACCAATGGCAAATATTTTTCCACATATTCTAGTTTCCAAGGTCCGCGTGGGGCGGCTTCATAGGCGTTCGGCATCAAGTTTACTCACCCCCATTTTCGTAGTTCGTATAGTTAGTAGTTCGACCTCAGGTATCCAGTATAAGGTTATAAGGTTGGTTGGTAGTTCGTCCTTCGAACCACGAATATCGAACTATGATTATTCCCAACCCATACGGCGAACAATTTCTGCTTGTCGCTCACTGCCCGGCAACTCTAAGCTTAAATCACGATCAATCTGTCCAGCTGTTCTTAGATCTGGTCCAGGTGCATTAATCGGCTCATCGTCTCCAACAGAGAAATCGATATTTCCTCCACAGCTGGGAGTTGAGTCAGTCTGACTGTCCTCTTCAGGTTTGGGAATCGCAGTCCTTTCAAAGAGGCTTAAGGTTCCTGCCATTAAAAGGTACATACCCCCAAAAGAAATTACTGCGCGAAGGATTATATCAAAAATCTTAACTTCATTCAGCACACTAAGCAACACGACCATAATTGTGGTAGCTATTGAAAGGCGCAAGGCCCAAACTTTTAAGAGTTCCCGATTTTGGCTGCCCATTAAACCACCTTTTCTCCATGATTAATTGTTCGTATGCGTAACTCGCCTGTCCCAACATCAAAATGAATTGTGCGCCCAAAATTCCCTCCAACATCTGCTACCAAAAGAGGAATCCCGTGCCTCTTGAGTTCCTGTTCCACCGCCTCGGCATTTCGATCCCCAATTTTTAAAACTGGCGGTTTTCCCGGAAAGGAGAACATCTGTGCACCACCGGCCATCTTAGCCCTTAGGCGAGATTTAAGGGCACCCATACCTGAAATTTCTTTTAGCAATAACACCAGCGCAGTATCTGCGTATTTCGCAGGATTTCCTCCCAGACTTCCATTAGCTGTGGGAAGCATAATATGGGCCATCCCCCCAACTTTAAGAAAGGGGTCATGAATGCAAATTCCAATGCAAGATCCCAGCCCGGCGGTTAACAAAAGGTCTGGCACCATAGCGGTTTTGAAATCAGCCATGCCAACAGTAATAACTCCATTCATACTCCCATGGCCCCTAACAATTTCTTCAATGAACCATCATCCGGCAAAAAGATAAACTGTCCTTCAATTTTAGGAATTCCAGTGAGTTGTGTGTCAATAAACAACACGGTATCTTCCAGTACTCCTTCTTCGAGGAAAATCGCATCTAAAGTGGCACCGATCATATCCACCGCTAAAGCAGGTACAGAAGGTTGAAGGGGAATTCCTGAGAATTGAGTCAGCGCCATAATAAAGGAGCTTACCAAAATATTTCCCACTTCTTTTAAAGCTGATTGTGCCATCTCATTATAAAGATCTATCGGCTCATTCGTCCCAAATAGAGCTTTCACTACAATTTCTGCGCTTTCAACCGGAAAGAAAAAGACAGCTTTACCCGAAGCCTCCCCTTCAACTTTTACATAGATGACAGCTTGAGGCGTGTCGAGCTGTCCGACAATGGATGTAACCTGTTCAAAAGGGACTGCCCATACTTCTGGAACCGACATATCAATTCGTCGTTGTAAGAGAGTAGATAAAGCTGTCGCGGCATGCCCAGATCCAACATTCCCTATTTCACGCAGGGCATCCAATTGTAATTGCGTAATCTCCATTTATACCAACCCTTTCTTACGCATTGCCCTTTGTTTTTCAAAGACACAGCGAATAATTTTATCTCTCTCCCGTTCTGAGATTTCGTAGAATTCAGTTGAAATACTGTATAAGTTTTTTTCTTCGTTTTTTTCCACACGGATGACTCGAACAGGGGTCTGTATTTCTCCCGTCGGTAAGGATATTTGAACATAGAGTAAGGATTTATCCTCTACTCGCACCTTAGTAGTGAATCGCATTCCTCCACCGCTTAAGTCAATCATTGTTGCTTTAAGCAGATCACTAAGTCCTTCTCGAGTCACCATTCGAAATGTGATCGGAAATAAGGCCGGAACGCGAACAAAATTACGACGTTGAACCTTATCAACAGTATCCGGTAATTCCAGCACGAACATAGGCACAGGGACAGCGATCCTTTGCATAATCTTCCCTTCAAATGAATACACAGCTGATTCATCCCAGAATATTAATCTTACCTTTGTCCCCTCGCGCAAAGGGACTAATTCGCCTTGTTCAAAGGGCGCACCAACTAAGAGGAGCCTCTCCCCCACTTCCTCAACTCGAGTTCGGTAGTGTCCTTCATATTTACCTTCCAGCGCGATTAGATCCACCGCCAGTCCAGGAGAAAGCTTCTTTTTATACGACAAATCGTCACCCCTTTTACGAAAAGAATTACTGTTCACTAATCCTTTTGGAAAATTTGTTATTAAAAAGAACGAAGCAACTTACCTAAAAACCCTCGCACGCCTCCTGCTTGGCGTGGCGGATGAAGACTTATTCCGGCAACTTTACCGGCAATCCACTGAATGCAGCGATACGCTGAACTTTCAGGAAACTTTATCCCCAAAGGTTCCTGCTGCATAACAGAGCGTCCAACGAGTGGGTCATCGTAAACCCAACCCAATAAGTTAAGTGATCCTTCTAAGAACTTGCGCACAACAGTATCCAGACGTTTAAACGTCGCTAAAGCATCTTTTTCAGTCTGTACTCGGTTAATCACTACATGAATTGATGCTTCGCTTGCATCTTGCCTCAAAGACTTAAGTAACCCATAGGCATCCGTCAATGAGGTCGGTTCTGGTGTGATCACCATAATAATATCATCTGCAGCCTGCAAAAAATTCATCACGCTATGCCCTAGACCTGCTCCTGTATCGATAATCAGCAGATCAGCAATCTTTTCTAATCGTCCGAGATTAGCTAGGACATTGGATAGCTTGTCTCTTTCTAAGTTAGCAAGTTTCTGAACCCCGGAACCTCCTGGGATAATTCCAATTCCTCGAGGGGCAGATAGAAGGATTTGCTCAATGGTCTTTTCACCCGATAACAAATGCTCAATTGTATATCTCGCCGAAAGCCCAAAAGCAATATCTACGTTAGCAAGGCCTAAATCTCCATCAAGAATAACAATTCGCTGTCCAAATTCGGCCAAAGCAAGTGCTAAGTTGACTGTGAAGCTGGTTTTACCCACACCTCCCTTACCACTGCTAACTGCAATTACTCTCATTTTACTTTGTCTATGTTTATTACGAGAGACCAAATCACGTAATGCGCTCGCTTGGTCATTCATTGGGCATCTCATCCCCCATCACATAGTGTGCCAAACGATTTGGAGTCGCTACCTCTATGTCATCAGGGACATTTTGTCCGTTTGAAAGATAGGCAATGGGGAGTGTTGTCTGACCCAGGAGGTTTAATATAGACCCTGCATTCCCTGTCTCATCCAGTTTTGTGAAGATAAAATGAGTTGTCAAGTCTTCAAATCGTTTATAGATCTGAAGTTGATCTACTGATTGCGTCGTGGCACTCATGACAAGCATTGTGAAATCTGGTTGAGCCTCATCTAAAAACTCACGCAGCTCATGCATATGTTCCTCATGGTGAGGACTTCTTCCAGCAGTATCAATAAAAATCAGTTCTTTATCTGCATGAAGAAACAAAGCCTCATTTAGCCCCGAGGGTGTCATGGCAACTTCAACGGGTACTCCAATAATTTCACCAAACGCTTTAAGCTGCTCTACAGCGGCAACCCGGTAGGTATCTGCCGTTATCAAAGCAACCTTGCGTTTATCAATGATACTAAACCCCGCCGCGAGCTTACCAATCGTCGTTGTTTTCCCTACCCCTGTAGGTCCAATTAAAGCGACAATCCTCGGCTTGTCAATCCCAGGTTGAATAAGCCCAATCTGTCCACACATTTGACGGATATTGGCTTCAATCCGAGTGTATACCTGAGAATCGTCAAGCCATTTTTCTGGTGCCAAGGTTTGTTGGACATGACTTATTAAACGCTTAACCAAGTTCTCACATATTCCTCTGTTCTGTAAATGGACAGCCCATTTTTCAAGGGCAGGCGGCCAAACACTTTTTTCTTCTCCCACCCCTGCCATCTGCTTGTTCATTTGCTCAAGTAACAAACGCATAGACTTGATTTCAACCTGCAAGCCTTCTGATTGATCTTTAAGACCGTAGACATGACTATCTATTGGTGGTTTTACTCTTTCCACATTATTCTCATAATTAGGGCTTGAAGCTTCCTGTGGGATCACAGGTTTTTCTTCAATAGCTGCCGTGATCTCAACTTTCTTGTTACCAAATAAACCAAAGAACCCTCCATCGCGAAATTCGCGTGTCTGAAGAATGATCGCTTCGGATCCCAGTTCCCTTTTCACTTTTCCCATCGTTTCTGAGACATTTTCTCCTACAAATCGCCTAACTCGCAAGATCCATCCCCACCATTCCTACAGCTTGAACTTGTACTCCTTGGACTAATTCATTATACGAAAGCACCATGAGTTGAGGCAATTGACGCTCGGTAACCCGTTTCAAATTAATTCTCACCAGCGGAGCACAAACTATTACGGGAGTTAACCCTTTAAGCACAACCTTTTCAACCTCGCGCGTAAGATTTTGCATAAGCACATGCAACACCTTGGGATCTAATGCTAAATAAGTTCCATATTCAGACGGTTGAATACTGTCAAGAATTTGCTGTTCGATTTGTGGATCTAAGGTTATTACCGGTAAATTCTTTTCTTTCCCCAGCAGCGGTTGCAAAATTTGCCGAGCTAAAGCCTGGCGCACATGTTCTGTCAACCGGTCCAGATCTTTAGTGACACTTGCATAGTCTGCCAGATTTTCCAGAATCGACACCATGTCTTTAATGGATACCCTCTCGCGAAGCAGGTTTGCAAGAACTTTCTGAACTTGACCAAGACTAAGCATGTCTGGAATCAACTCATCCACCACAGCGGGGGCAAGTTCCTTAGCATGATCAATAAGAGCTTTCACATCTTGACGGTTTAGTATCTCCCAAGCCTGAGTCTTAATTACTTCCGTGATATGAGTTGCAAGCACTGTGGGGGCATCAACCACCATCCATCCACTGAGCTCTGCTTGTTCCCGGTACATCGCATTAATCCATTTGGCATCCAGTCCGAAGGAAGGCTCTTTAGTCGGAGTACCTGGAATCTCACTGTCATCTTCACCACCACTCATTGCCATGTAATGATCCGCTAAAATTTCGCTGGTGGCAATTTCTGATCCCCGAATTTTTATAACATATTGATTAGGCTGTAAGTTCATATTGTCACGGACTCTAATAACCGGAACAATAAACCCCAATTCTGTGGCAATTTGGCGTCGAATCAGTACGATCCGATCGAGCAAATCCCCTCCTTGCTGAACATCGACTAAGGCTATAAGCGCGTACCCCAGTTCAAGTTCCATATGGTCAACATGTAAGAGGTTAAGAACATTTTCCGGTTTCTTACTCTCTTCAATTTCTGTCTCTCGAGCTACAGCTGATTCCTTAACCACAGAAACTTTAGAGTTTCTTTGCAACATTACTCCCATGCCAATTAAGGCAGCGGAAACTAAAAACAGCGGGAATTTAGGCAAACCCAGGAAAGCTAGCATGCTCAATACCCCTGCAGTAATGAATAAGGCCTTAGGTTTTTTAAACAGCTGTTTGACCAAATCTTCCCCTAAGTTGCTTTCCGAAGCTGCCCTGGTGACGACCAGACCTGTCGCCGTAGAAATAAGGAGAGCCGGAATCTGAGAAACGAGTCCGTCCCCGATGGTCAACAACGTATACTTGTGAAGGGCTTCTAACAGAGGCATATCCTGCATCACAACCCCAGTGATAAAACCTCCGATAATATTAATAAATAGAATAATAATAGCAGCAATGGCATCCCCTTTAACAAACTTGGTTGACCCATCCATTGCACCATAAAAATCAGCTTCCTGTTGGATTGCCTTACGCCGATCCCGCGCCTGCTGCTCGTTAATCATTCCGGCATTAAGGTCTGCATCAATAGACATTTGTTTTCCTGGCATAGCGTCTAAGGTAAAGCGAGCTGCGACTTCCGAGACACGCTCAGCACCTTTAGTGATTACGATAAATTGAACAAGTACCAAAATAATAAAAATGATAAAACCTACAACAGCATCTCCACGAATGACAAATTCCCCGAACTGCTGAATAATCTCACCAGCATGCCCGTCGAGAAGAATGAGACGAGTTGCAGAAATATTCAAAGACAATCGGAATAAAGTCAGCGTTAACAAGAGGGACGGCAACGCTGAGAATTCCAAAGGGTCCTGAGCAAAAACAGCGAGCATAAGGGTAAGCACCGAAGCCGTAATATTCAAAGTGATGAGAATATCCAGCAAACCCGCAGGCAAAGGAACAACCATCATGACCACAATGCTGACTAGCCCCAGTGCCGCTATAATATCTGTATTATTTAAGATCCGACTTTTAACCGTCGTAGACATGAGGGTTCCTCCTTTCTTTACTCAATTTCTTAGTCTGCTATAGCACTAACGAAATCTTCACGGGTAAGCACCTTCGAAGACAGTAATCCTACGGCGCTAATAATCCTACGGCACTAACGCATTCATCACTGGATCAGCGCCTTCGGCGAAAGTGTCCACTGGACACTTTCGTACCGGACCTATCGTGTCCTAAGCCCTCGTGCATGAATGAAATGAAATTGCTAAGCGAACCATTCAAGCCAACCCCTAAGAATCACTTCTCGAAGCTTTGGTGAGCGTGCAATTCATTTCATTCATGCCCCCAGATACATTCTCTATATCCTCAGGATACAACATTCATAACCCCTTGAAGTATCCCTCATCCAATCGACCGTTTCTTTTTCTTTAACCGATAAACAAACGCCAACACCTCAGCAACAGCTTTATAAAGATCCGCCGGAATACCTTGCCCAATTTCCACCTGAGCATAGAGAGCACGGGCCAGCGGCTTGTTTTCCATAATCACAAGGTCATACTCTTTAGCTAACTCTCGTATGCGCAAAGCAACTTGATCTTGTCCTTTAGCGACAACATAAGGTGCTTTCTGTACCTTTAAATCATAGCGAAGAGCAACAGCGAAGTGAGTGGGATTCGTGACAACGACATCTGCAGTTTTTAAATCTTGCATCATTCGACTCATAGCTAGAGCTCGTTGTCGTTTTTTAAGTTCACCTTTTAGTTCAGGGTTTCCTTCAGTTTGTTTGTATTCCTGTTTTAAGTCTTCATGAGACATACGTAAGTTTTTTTCATATTCCCACCGCTGATAGATGTAATCAAAAGCGGCTATCCCTAAGAAAGAGAGTGAAATATTCCAAGCAAGTTCCATCAAAGCCTGTCCTAAAAAAATAGCCCCTTGCTCCACACTCAGTTGCTGTAAAGCCGGATAGATATACAACCGATCGCGAACACTCGCATATAAGAAATACCCAATTAATAACACTTTTAGCAAGGATTTTATCAGTTCAACATAGGCCTTAACGCCAAACATCCGCTTCGCACCACTGATCGGACTTAAGCGAGAAATTTGAGGTTTCATAGACTCCCCAGTGAAAAGCACTCCTACCTGGATGTAATTAGAGAATAAGGCAATCACTAAACCCGTAAGCAAGATCGGCGCTAAGATTTGAACCCCTTGCCAAATAAGATTAAGCATTAGACTTGCCACAGAACCTTCAGTCCATTCTGAAGGAAGCCCAAGTACATAGGGGAAAAGGTATTCCATTCGGATAATCATAGCTGGAATCCAAAACTTAAGAAGAGCTACGAGACCCAGGAGCATCAAGGCAGAAATTACCTCTTGGCTCTTAAAAACCTGACCCTTTTTTCGCGCATCTTGTTTGCGCTTAGGCGTCGCGGGATGTTTCTTTTCACTCACTGCTTCCACCCCTGATAAAGTTCTAAAACCCAAGACATATTGGTGTCAAATAATTTGGCTACGGCCTCCCCGAAAAAAGGCAGCGAGAGAAACAAAATAACCAATCCGAAAGCAATCTTAACTGGGAAAATAACTGAAAAGATATTCAGTTGAGGTACTGTCCTCGTCAAGAGCCCTACCCCTACATCTGATACTAGAAGCGCTCCAAAGATTGGCATTGCCAATTGTACTGCTAAAGCAAATACATGACCGATAAGTTCGGCGTAAAAGAGATAATTAGCGGGCAGATTGGACGGGTTAATAGGAATATAAGCATAGCTCTTAACCATAGCAGCAATAAGATAATGATGAGAATTAGTTGCGAGCATAAGCATCGTAGCTAATACAATCTGAAAATTACCCATCATAGGACTTTGAACTCCATAGACAGGATCAATCGCGGCCCCCATGGTAAAACCCATTTGGAAATCAATCAGTTGTCCTGCCCCTTGTAAAATAGCCGTCAGTGAGTAGATTAAAAAACCAATGACCAGACCAACCAATATTTCCTTGACCACCACCGCAACATAAGGTAACAGCTCAAGGGGTATGGGGGGATTAGTCGCATATATCAAGGGATAGAGAATGACTGTAATACTTGCAGCTAATCCCAGTCTTACCATACTTGGAACTCCTCTGGCAGCGAAGACTGGAGCTAACATGATCATACCGGCCCAACGGCATAAAATCAGTATGAATAAAGAGAGATTCCATTGGAGCAGCAGAGCTAGACTCAATTTTCTCCCCCCCAAATTCGATGTTCGTGGTTAGATGTTCGTGGTTCGATGTCAGAGGTTAGAAATCTAAGTTCATTTAAATCAAAAGTTCTAGGTTCTTTGTTCTAGTTCGAATATCGAACAACGAACCTCGAGTTTACATACCTCCGAAGGTTGCCAGCTGAGTTAACAAATTAGAAGTATATACTGTTAGAACCGAGAGCATCCAAGGGCCTAACAAGAGCAGAACCACAACAACAGAAAGCACTTTAGGAATAAAAGTAAGCGTCTGCTCCTGGATTTGGGTCATAGACTGAAAGATACTCACCAGAAGGCCAACTAACAAAGCAACACCAAGAATTGGCCCTCCCACGAGAAGCACGGCGCCCACGGCTTCCCTAGCCATATATAGCACTTGATTTTCGGTCATCGTCCTGTCTCCCCCATTTCTATTGGAAACTCGTCACCAAGGATTCAACCACCAAATGCCACCCATCGACTAACACAAACAACAGCAATTTGAACGGCAGCGAAATCATCATCGGGGGAAGCATCATCATCCCGATTGACATAAGAGTACTCGAAACAATCATATCGATAACAATAAAAGGAATAAATATTGCGAATCCCATTTGGAAAGCCGTTTTTAATTCACTAATCACAAAGGCTGGAATCAGTACATAGGTGGGTACGTCTCTATAGGTTTTAGGTTGCTCCATCTTAGACAACCCTACAAAAAGTTCGAGATCTTTTTCCCGAGTCTGTCGAAACATAAAGATTCGTAGAGGTTCTTCCGCCCTATCAATGGCCTCTGTCTGAGTAATCTGATTCTGCATATAGGGCTGTATAGCATTGGTATTAATCTCGTTCCAGGTTGGGGCCATAATAAAGAAGGTAAGAAAAAGGGATATGCCTACCAGCACTTGATTCGGAGGCAGTTGCTGAGTTCCCAGTGCGTTTCTCACAAAGGACAGCACAATAATGATCCGAGTAAAGGAGGTCATCATCATCAGAATGGCCGGTGCTAATGACAACACCGTTAAAAGCATTAAAATTTGCAATGAAGTACCGGTTTGTTCTGTGGCTGAGGTTCCCAGATCTAAGGTAATTCCCGCTGCCCAAGCAATTTTAGGGCTTGACAACATTCCTGCCCCCAGAGCCAAGCCAAAAGGCAATCCTGATGTGAAAAGTTTAATCAAACGCCCTGAAGAAGACATTATTTTTCAACCTCCTCAAGCAAACGTTGCAATTCATCAGAAAAGGGCTCTTTCTGCCTTAACGGCCTCCGCCATAGCTTTCGTACACTTTGCATCCATCCTTCTACTCGTTCCGTTGGTCGCGTGGCAATCTCCTCCAGTATTTCGGAAGCAACCTGCGGATCATTAATTTCACTGATTTTCACCAAGTGATGATCAGATCCGCCGAGGACCTGCAATTGACCAGCTATTTCCACAAGATAAAGGCTTTGTTGTCCACCTAAAATTTGTCGATCAATAACTCTTGCCCAGGGCGCATTCATACTCCTCATATTTACCTTATTAAGGCGTCGAAGTGTCCAAAGGGACACAAGCAAAATAATGAGGAAAACCAATAACGTTCCTAGAAGCCCCCACCATGAGAATACAGACTGTGAAACCTCTGGAGCAGTCACACTTGAAGTATACGGCTGGCCTTGGTCAAATGACATTTTATTTCAACGCCTTCATGACAGCCTCAACCACGCGTTCTGCTTGGAAGGGCTTAACAACGAAGTCTTTGGCTCCGGATTGAATCGCTTCAATAACCATGGATTGTTGGCCCATAGCACTACACATAATTATCCGAGCCTTTGCATCTATTTTGCGTATTTCTTTAACCGCCTGAAGCCCGTCCATTTCTGGCATAGTAATATCCATAATCGTCAGGTTTGGTTGCAAATCCTTATATTTCTCCACGGCCATGGCCCCATTTTCTGCTTCGCCAACCACGTTAAACCCATTTTTAGTCAATATGTCCTTTAGCATCATACGCATAAAGGCTGCATCATCAACAATCATTATTGTATCACTCATAACATTTCCTCCTTTATTTCAATGAATTCATTCGTTCCATTGGATGTATTATATCAGTAATTCTAATTCCAAAGGTCTCATTAACGACAACAACTTCGCATTTTGCGATCAATTTTCCGTTGACTATCATATCCACCGATTCTCCAGCTAAACGATCCAATTCAACGACTGAACCAGGTCCCATATCCAGGATTTCCTTAATTGTCTTTTTGGCACGCCCAAGTTCCACGCTTATCTGTAAGGGAACATCGAGAATCAGGCTGAGGTTATCCGATTGTATCATCTGATGGCCCGGTTGCAACGGTGCAAATTGTGCTGGTTGAACAGGGGTCTGCATTCTTCCTTGAGAACTGGACTGTGCAGTCCCATATTGAGGGTAGTCGGCGGGAGCCGAATAAGGTGGCGCTTCATATGCCGGCGGCGGGGATGACTGTGGAGCCTGATATGTTGGAGGCGCAGGTTGAGCAGGGGTAGCCGACGGTGAAGTCGGCTTTGCTGAAGCACTATTCATAGCGCTCAATAATTTATCGACCATCCCTTTGGCTACACTTAGCGGGAGTATTTGAACAAGAGTACTATCGATAACATCTTCTACAACCATTCGAAAAGAGATCCTTACAAGGGGATCATTCTGAGGCAAGAAGTCATGAATAACATCTTTACCGTCTGCCATATCATTGAGAACTAAATTTGGAGGGGTTATATCAACCATTGCATTAAACATGGTTGACATTGAAGTAGCCGCTGACCCCATCATTTGGTTCATCGCCTCAGAAATCCCACTGATTTGAAGCTCTGAGAGCCCTGGTGCCGGGTTTTTTCCATCCCCCCCCATCATCAGGTCTACAATCACTGAACCATCCCGTTGGGAAAGAATCAAGAGGTTAGAGCCTTCAATTCCGACCTTGTATTTAACATCACAAATCACGGAAGGGACAGGATAATCCTCGCGAATCTGTTCCGAAGTCGTTAAGTCGACTTTCGGTGTGGTGATATCCACTTTTTTGCCTAAGAGCTGAGATAATGTCGTAGCTGCGGTACCCATTGAAATATTGGCAATTTCTCCAAGTGTATCTCGTTCCATCTCATTGAGAAGATCATTTGATGATGACGGCAGCTCGGAACTGGATTCAGCCGGAGTCTCTACGTCTGGGTCCGATGTTCCCCGGAGCAAAGCGTCAATTTCTTCTTGAGAAAGCATCCCACTACTCATTTTGTTCCCCTCCTTCCTTTACTATTTCCGTAATCTGGACCGCTAGATGTTCTCCATTCAGACCAGGAACAGATTTAAACTTCATAAACTCTCCTACATAAATTGGCAGTGATTCCTGAACGGATTGATTCAGTGGGATTACATCTCCTTTGGAAAGGTCCAGAAGTTCTCTGACGAGAATTTCCGAAGTCCCTAAAAATACGACCATTTCGACCTTCGCCCACTCAATTTTTTTGCGAATCGCTTGCACCTGTTCTGGAGAACTGACTTTTGCCTGTGATGAAAAGAGAAAAAACGTGCTTAGCTTATCTAAGATGGGTTCGAGCACAAGATAGGGGATACAAATATTAATCATCCCCACAGCTTCACCAATCCTGACTTCCAGAGTTATGAGTACAATCATTTCGTTTGGAGCTACAATTTGGGTAAACTGAGGGTTTGATTCCATTGACAGAAACTGAGGGTTAAGCTCGTATACCTCTGCCCAAGCCTCTTCCGAGATTAAAATCATTTGCCGCAGACGATTTTCAATAATTGTCTTTTCAATTTCAGTCAAATCTCGGTTCTTTTCAGCACCTTCACCTTGGCCTCCTAAAAGTCGGTCCACCACGGCAAACGTAAGCGCTGGACTGACTTCCATTAAGACGGTCCCCTCCAAAGGACTCAACGAGTAGAGAGCTAAAACAGTGGGGTTTGGTAAAGAACGGATGAATTCGTCATAGGTTATTTGCTCAATTGAAAGGACGGCGCTTTCAACAACAGAATGTAAATTTCCAGAAAAGAAAGTAGTAAGCCCTCTGCAATAATTCTCATGAATGTTATGGAGGGAGTGAATCTGATCCTTGGAAAACTTATTTGGACGTTTAAAATCGTACACTCGAATTCGCTTTTGAGTCTTGGTTGTCTTCATTTCCTCAACATCGACTTGTCCATCGGACAACGCATTGAGTAAAGCATCAATTTCACTTTGGGACAAGACGTCTCCCATCAAATCCCCCCCTTCTCGATATTCGATGTTCGCGACGAACATCGAGCCCGTTATTGGTAAACCATAGAAATAAATAGCACATCCGTAATGTTATCATCCGCTACTTCGTTGAGTTGGTTCACTAACTCTTCTCTCAGTCTTTCACGAGCAGCTGGAGTTTGCACATCGTTAAGGGACTTATTAGATAAGACTGTATTAACTCTGTCCTTCAGGAACGCATCCTCTTCCTTTAAACTAACTTCAGCCTTTTCGTCAATTACTTGAACTGTTATATTCGTCTTAAGAAAAGATCCCCCTTGCAAGTTAACTGTGAACTCTCCGATGGGTAGTAAAGGTCCTGATTTTCTGGAAGATTTCACATGCGACTTTTCACTGTCATCGAAAGTTTTGAAAATATACTTTTGTGTTCCAAGGGTTCCACCAACACCTAGTCCCAGGCTCAAAAGTACGGCAACAATCGTAATAACTAAAGATTTTCGATTCATAAAATTGATCAATCCTCCACTTTGAAAATCTGGCAACGCCTGCGAAATTCGGCAATCCGTTCGATAAGGACCTCGATCGGTTCTGACACCACATATTTATTTCCACCCGTTAAGGTAATTACCGTATCCGGGGTTTTTTCCATAGTTTCAATCAGGTCGGAATTTAAAGTGAATTCTTTTCCATTTAATCGTGTCACATTAATCATAAATTCGCCCTTCCGTTAATTACACATTTATCAACTGTCGAAATTCTGCCAAGCCAGTGAAGGACTTGTCCAGTTTCATCCAATATCTTTTGTTCCTTTTGTAACTCCAGCACTCGAAAGGCTGCAGCCTGTTTTGCCTTCAGCCGTTCATATTTCTCAACTTCACGGTGAGCTTCCAATAGGCACCGACGTGCGTTATCCATGACAAGTTCCTGCTCCTTTCGAATCGCTTCACATCGATCTAGTCGTCGTCTCTGTTCTAAAGCAAACACTTGGCAAACCCTAAGTTCCTCCGGTCGATGGCGTCCCGCGTCTCTTTGACTTTCTTGGGCTTCGTGATAATACTCTTTTTGAGCCTCGAAGGCTAGAAGACAGGCTTGCCAACGCTTCATTTCCTGAGCATACTTTCGTTGAGCTGACTCTAAAAATTGTTGAGCTATTTGAAGACTTGCATCCAAGCGGAAGCGAAATCTTGCCATCAGTTTCCACTCCTTTATTCAGAACCACACTTTATCCACTATCCTCAAGGATCTGAATTATTGTTAAGCCAGTAACAACTCTCACATAAAAATCTCCTGCAATTGTTGAAGCGTATCCTTGTATTGAATGTGTTCGTCAATATTTTGTCGAGTAAAAGCCTGAATGCGGTCCATGTGGGCAATGGAAGCATCAATTTTAGGATTACTTCCAGGAGTATACGCCCCAATGTCAATCAAATCCTTGGCGTCACGATAGACTGCGATATGCTCGCGGACCTTACCGGCTAATTCCCGCTGTTCCGTACTAATAACATCATTCATAACCCTGCTGACAGATTGCAAAATATCAATCGCTGGGAACTGATTTTGCATAGCTAGCTCCCTAGTCAAAACAATGTGTCCATCGAGAATTCCGCGAACTGAATCTGCAATCGGCTCATTATGGTCGTCCCCGTCTACCAGAACGGTATAAATTCCCGTAATACTGCCGACTTCCGCCATACCTGATCGTTCCAGCAGTTTCGGCAACAGAGCAAAAACAGAGGGAGGATATCCGCGGGTCGCCGGAGGTTCACCAACTGTGAGGCCTACCTCCCGTTGTGCCATAGCAAAACGGGTTACGGAATCCATCATAAGGAGCACATTTTCCCCTTTGTCCCTGAAATACTCGGCAATAGCTGTAGCCGTAAAGGCCGCTTTTAGTCGCACTAAGGCCGGTTGATCCGACGTGGCCACGATAATGACGGATCGAGCTAAGCCCTCAGGACCCAAATCCTTCTCAATAAAATCACGCAGTTCTCGACCCCGTTCTCCAATCAAAGCGATAACGTTGATATCAGCCACTGTATTCCTTGCCATCATCCCCAGCAATGTACTTTTCCCCACCCCGGACCCGGCGAAAATCCCCATTCGTTGTCCACGACCAATGGTTAAGATCCCATCAATTGTTCGGACACCAACACTCAGCGTATCCATGATTCGAGGACGCAATAAAGCACTGGGTGGTTTGTTTTGCAACGGGTAGGCCGTTTCGGTCTTTAGTGGGCGTCCATCCAGTGGATTTCCTAATCCGTCGAGAATTCGGCCAAGAAGTCCCAGTCCAACCGGCACGGTTAACTTTTGTCGTTGTGAAAGCACACTGTCTCCCGGTGCAATACCTTCGAGTTCTCCGAGAGGCATAAGTAAAGTGGTTGAATCCCGAAAACCAACGACTTCAGCCGGAAGTTCTCGCCCATCTCGCGTGATAATATGGCAATACTCACCCACACTGGCGCGAGGACCAGCTGCCTCCACCATCAGGCCGACAATCTTTGAGACCCTTCCTTGGACCGAAATCGGTTCTGTCTGTTTCACCGTCTGGGTTAAGAGATTCCACGACCCCATGTTCGAGCTCCTCTCGCAAGGTATGTTCCAATTTATCTAATTGAGCTTCAAGCCGACCATCAAAAACCCCTTCCTGGCACTCCAGGAAACAGTCTCCGGCAATCAAAGATTCGTTCGTCACCCACGGACAGGGCAACTGATTATCTTCGAGCCATTGGGCGTCATCAGGGGCCACATGAAGCCGCCACCCTTGGCGTTCAATAGGTAACAGGGTTAAAGCCTGGATAATACCCACCACTAGTTGGGGGTCGACGGCTATAGCAGAACGGACAATGCGTTCGGCGATTTTAATAGCCAGATGAAGTAATTCTTCATCAACTTTTGAGTATTCCTCTTGAACAGCCCTTTGTGCTAACTGAAAGAGTCGATTTGCATTTTCTGTTAATCGAATTCCTTCAGCTTCTCCTGCTTGCTTTCCTTCAAGATAACCCTCTGCCTTAGCTGCCGGATAAATCTCAGATTGTGCATTATCCATAACCTCTTGGCGCAAATGATCGATTTCAGATTGAGCTTGCGCCAGCATCTCCTGGGAACCAACTTCAGCCTTCGTCAAAATCTCTTGAGCACTCTCCTCAGCCTGCGCAAGGATTTTCTGTGCATCCGCTTCAGCTTCAGCTATAATTCTGGCAGCCTGCCCTCTAGCCTCTTCAAAAAACTCTTCTGTTTGCTCTTCAGGGTTCTCCTGCTCAGCAGCTTCCCTCTCATCAATGAGCAGAGAACTTTCGTAGTTCCGACGGTCTTCTTCAACTCTCAGAACTGCTAAACAAGCGGTCAACTGCTGAAACCCTATTAGGGACTCCACCATTCGCGGTGTCGATACCTCAACATTGTGACTTTTGACAATACGTGCGTTAATAGATGATTTCATCGCTACCTCCTCTGGAGATGACAATCGCACCACTTTCCTCAATCTTACGAATTACCTTAACAATGCGTTGCTGCGCCTCTTCTACATCACGCAACCGCACCGGGCCCATAAATTCCATATCGTCTTTGAGCATCTGTCCTGCCCGCGAGGACATATTCGCCAGAATTTTCTGTGCCACTTCGGGATTCGATCCTTTCAAGGCAAGCCCTAAATCCTTAGTTTCCACTTCACGTAAGACCAACTGAATTCCGCGGTCATCCAGCATAACAATATCTTCGAAGACAAACATCTGCCGCTTAATTTGTTCCGCCAAATCAGGATCATCTATCTCCAGAGCATCCATGACGACTTTAACTGTTCCCTGATCTGTCCGATTAAGAACATCTACAATACTCTGAATTCCACCCGATGCAGTATAATCAGTAGGAGCTAAACTAGAAATCTTTCGTTCTAAGACTTTCTCAATCTCTTTAAGCACTTCCGGACTCGTACGACCCATAGTTGCTATGCGTTTCGCCACATCCGCCTGTCGATCTTGGCTAAGGCTGGCCAGTAAGGTGGCCGCTTTATCGACGGGAAGGTGTGTCATGATCAGCGCGATTGTCTGGGGGTGCTCCCCTTGAATAAAGGAGAATAGCTGCTTAGGATCTGTTCTGCGCACAAGGTCAAAGGGCCGCATCTTCAATGAAGTCGATAACCGACTGATGATATCGAATGCTCGAGTTTCCCCCAGAGCCCGTTCCAATACCTCGCGAGCGTATTCCAACCCTCCCCTGGCAATGTAGTCATTAGCCATGCACATCTGATGAAATTCTTCTACAACACTATCCCTGTCTTCTGGAGACACTCTGCCGACATTAGCCATTTCCAAGGTCAACTGCTCTATTTCTCCATCTCCAAGATGTTTAATGACATTGGCTGAATTTTCCGGTCCCAACGAAATCATAAGAATTGCTGCTTTTTGAATTCCAGTTAAAGCTTGCACCATCTACTTGTCCTCCGATAGCCATGTTTTCATAAGACGGGCGGCCTCATCCGAGTTATTACGTGTATAAAGTTCAACAGCCTCTTTAAGCTTTTGCTTCTGGATTTCATCCACCGACTTGGTATGTTTCTGAGCTAATTTCTGCTTTGCCTCTTCCTCTGCGATCTGTTGCGCTAAGAGCATTGCGGCATCAGCCTGAGATACAGGCTCCGAAGCCTCTAACTCCAACAATTTGGCCGCCTTTGCTTTGTTTGAACGCCTTCGCAGATATATAAGTAAAAGTATTAAGCCAAGTAACAGGGTGGCTCCAATCACTCCATATATGACAAGTTGTTGCTGTTTCCGAGCATTTTCCATTGCCAATATGTCATTCTGCAGATCTGTTTTATTAAAGGGAATTGCTTCAACTTGAATATCATCCCCCCGCATTGCGTCCACTCCCGCAGCTGAGGCAACGATGGTTTTAATTTGGTTTAGTTGATCCTGAGTAACAGTGTCCGCATCCGCCATGACCGAGACAGAAAGACGTTTAACACTGCCCGGGCTAATCACTTGTTCCTCTTGTGTGGTATCTACCTGATAGTTAGTAGTATTTGTGTTTTTGGTGGAGGTCGAGTTTACATTTGTATTAACTGGATACGTCGGAGCCCCATTGGCCGGTAATCCAGGTGCCCCTCCGGCCGCTTCAGTACCATTCGTAGTCGTTTCATTAGAACTTTGATCGCTCACCACTGCACCAGGGCCGTTAATCTGCTTAATGATTTTTTTCTGATCAAAGTCCAATACCGCACTAATTCGAACCACAGCCTTACCCGAGCCAAGAACACGATCCAGCATGCTCTGAACTGATTTCCGAGTATCTTCTTCGACCGTTTGTTTGAGTTGATATTGGGTAACTGTCAATTTTTCAGGATCATCGCTTTTTCTCAACATATCTGAGACAACATTTCCGCCGGTATCCACAATCGTCACATTCTCCGGTAACAGTCCTTCCACTGACCCTGACAATAAATTAGCAATGGCGCGGACCTGATCTTCAACAAGGGTCGTGTGAGGGGCAAGTTTCAGAGTTACCGCTGCTGTAGCTGATTTTTGACTTTCAATAAATAATGATTGTTCAGGCATCACGATGTGCACGCGCGCCTCTTCCACACCACTCAGGGTCTTTAAAGTATTCTCTAATTCGTTCTGTAATCCGAGAACATAACGCAGTTTACGGTCAGAGTCCGTCTCCCCCAGCCTCATTGTATCTAGATTGTCGAAGCTGAATTTGCTTTGCTGAGGAAGTCCTGCACTGGCAAGTTGTAAACGAATATCAGCAGATGTCTGTTGTGGGACCATAATTGTCGAACCATTATCGGCTAGCTTATAATCCGCCTTCATGTCTTGTAATTTGGTCCTAATTGCCCCAGCATCAGTGTCGCTTAATTCAGTAAAAATCGGTATGTACTGCGGGCGACCGGCCCACAAAATCAAATAAATTAACATTCCTGCGACCAAAAGGGGAGCCAACACCGTAATTATTTTCTGTGGGCTAGATAGGTTACCCCAAAATGTCTTTACTGCTTCTTTTATTCTGGCCCAAGAAAATTCCACCCTTGGCTCCTCCTTTCATTATTAGATGCGTGAAGCTCAATGCCCCTATACCCCCTAAAAAAGCAAAGCTCAATCGTATTTACTAATAATTGACAATTGCTTCTCTCTTATATTTGCATGCGCATTATCTGGTTGTATGCATCTAAAACTTTATCCCGTGTTGCTACTGTTAGGGACAATGACAGATTTGCCTTTTCCAACGCTACCATCACTTCAGACAAGTCTTGAACTTGACCTGTTGCCAGTTCCAGACTGGCTGAATCAGCCTTAGTTTGCAAGGCATCTACTTGGCTTAGAGCATCACTAAAAAACTTCGCGAAATCTGCGCTGGCTTTTTGAGCCCCGTCCCCAGAGCTGAGAGTTCCCTGAGCAGTTTCAGGTCCTGTCGGAGTGATAGGATTTATTACTCCAAGGGGCATAATAGGTACTATCGGCAAAATGCTCATCTAACTTTTACCCCTTTCCGATCTCCAATGCTCTGGAGGCCATTGACTTACTGACATTGAGTGCTGTTACGTTCGCTTCATAAGCTCGCGATGCAGATATCATATCCACCATTTCTGTGACGATATTTACGTTTGGCTGCCGAATATATCCTACTGGCAATCCCTCCTCTGCAACCCTAGACGCATCCGGCGAATCGGGATTGTATTCTAACTTGAAAGGTTCTGTAACATCATTATAAATCCCAGCTACTTGAACCCCATTGCCAATATTTTGACTGCCCAGAGTTTCCCCTAACACTTTAGAAAACTGTGATTCCGAGGGGCGAGGAACGAACACAGCAACTTGTCTGCTATAAGGAATTTGATTACCCCCAGGGGTTAGTTCTCCGGTACGAGTCGTATTAATATTGGCGATATTGTTAGCCGTTAAATCCATGCGTAAACGCTGGGCGGTTAAACCCGAGGCACTAATATCCATTGCTCCAAAAAGACCCATTAATCTTATCCCCTCCTCATAACACACTCTACAATCGTTTTCCCAATCTCTCCAAGAGGTACAATTCGGTCAGCAAGACCCGCCTCCACCACTGATCTGGGCATCCCATAGACTACACAGCTTTCCTCAGACTCCGCTATTGCAAATCCTTCTAAGGCTTTGAGTTCCTTCATACCCTTGGTTCCGTCACTTCCCATTCCCGTCATGACCACCCCCAAGGTCCCTTTGCCTACAGCCTTCGCTAAAGAAAGAAACATGACATCCACGGAAGGACGATAAAGGGTGGGTATAGGAGATTCCTCTCCTATATGAAGAACAAGCTGTCCTGACTTGCGTTGAATCTGAAGCTGTTTACCAGCCTGAGCTACATATACGTTCCCTGCTTTCAGTGTTTCACCGTGTATTCCTTCTCTGACATTTAAGGCGCAAAGTCCATTCAACCTCTGGGCAAGGGGCCCGGTAAACCCCGGCGGCATGTGTTGAGCGACCAGCACCGGTACGGGAAAATTTCCGGGAAGGGTCGGCAGAACTGCTTGTAAAGCAGATGGACCTCCAGTTGAAGTGCCGATGGCCACAATTTCAACCGGATGCTTTGGCGATATTTCCTTCCCATTACTAACAGCACGTGTGCCTTGTCCCGTGCTTGACATAGCTGGTGAAACAGGAGCGGCAGCCTTTGAGGTTGCCGTGTTAACTGCGCTATTTGTTGTTGATGGGGCCATTGTTCCAGAATATGTTGAGCCCATACCCTTGAGACGTGCGGGATTCACTAAAGCCGCCGCTTTTACCTTCTCGATTAGATCATGGGAAAGTGCCTGCAGATTATCTCCCGGTTTTCCTGAGGGCTTAACTACGACATCAATCGCCCCCAAATCAAGCGCTTTCAACGTGGCTTTAGCCCCCTCGGTTGTCACTGAGCTTAAGATGATCACCGGAGTCGGTTGCCAACGCATAATCTCTTCCAATGCCTGCAGTCCATCCATAATTGGCATCTCGACATCCATCGTCACGACTTGGGGACGAAGAGCTTGGAGCTTCAAAATCCCGTCACGTCCATCTCGTGCAGTATCGATTACCCTGATACCAGAGTCCTGGCTAAGGATTTTTTGCAGGGTTAGCCGCATAAAGGGAGAATCATCAACGATAAGGACCCCAATAGGTTTTTTAGGCACAGACATCATGGTTTGTTTCTCCACCCATGATGTGATCAAGATCCAATAGTATGAGCAGACGCTCCCCTATTTTCCCAACTCCGCGTATGAACTGAGCATCCATTCCTAAGGTAATCGGCGGCGGCGGTTCAATTGCTTCGCTTTCTAAGCGCAAAACTTCGGTTACAGCATCAACTCGAATGCCGAAAACCTTGGTTTGTACTTGCAAGACAATAATTCGACTGAGATCGGTCTCTTCTACACGAGTCATACCAAAACGATTCCGCAAACTAATCACAGGAATTACATTTCCCCGCAGGTTGATTACACCCTCGACATACTCCGATGCTTTAGGCACTCGAGTAATCGGCGGAATTCGAATAATCTCTTGAACACGCATAATATCGACGCCAAATTCTTCAGACCCTAAGCTAAAAGTTACTAATTGTTCTTCTGCCATTGGCTTTACCCTCCCCTTTATCGTTGTTCGTGGTTTAAAGTTCGTAGTTTGACTGATAAAATTAAATGTTAACTTGACTTTTTAAACTTTCTGCTTTGCAAACAAACTAATTAACTAATATTTAAAGGTGATTAATTGAGGTTCGATTTAGCCTTTTCTATTGACCAAGACGTCTTGGAGCAAGGACCCGATATCAAGGATCAAGGTAACCTTGCCATCCCCAAGAATTGTTGCCCCGGCAATCCCCGGGAGATTATTCAGAAAATCCCCAAGGGATTTAATAACAACTTCTTGTTGTCCGCGCAGTTCATCCACGATAAGCCCTAAGGCTTTATCTCCGAAGCCCACAACAACAACAAAAACCTCACCGCTTTCAGACTCGGGAGCAGGTAAATCAAACTTCTCTTGCAGAGAAATTAGCGGCAGGGTGTTGCCACGCAATTGAACCATTGGTAACCCGCCCACGGTTTTAATATCCTCTCGACTGACAAGAAGAGTCTCCAAAACAGAGGAAAGTGGGACCGCATAAATTTCTTGCCCAACCTCTACTAGAAGAGCCTGGATGATCGCTAAAGTCAAAGGTAAGCGAATAGTAAAGGTGCTCCCCTTCCCTCTGCGAGTCGTGATATCCACCATTCCTCCCAGATTATTCAGAGCCTTCTTCACGACGTCCATCCCAACACCGCGACCGGAAATATCCGTTACCACATCTGCAGTGCTAAAACCCGGCAGGAAGATAAGATTGGCAACATCTCGTTCAGAGAGTTCTTCACGTTCTCCAACCAGACCTTTCGAAACCGCTATTTGACGAATCTTATCGAGATCTAAGCCCGCCCCGTCATCCGAGATGAGTATAGCAATATGGTTTCCTTCATGAAAAGCATTCAGGGTAATCGTACCGAATTCCGGTTTACCTGCCTCGCGACGCTTCTCCGGAGACTCTATCCCATGATCCACTGAGTTTCTAATCAGATGCATCAAGGGATCTCCGATAACTTCAACAACCGTCTTATCAAGTTCTGTGTCCTCACCCTTTAAGACAAGGTCGATTTCTTTTCCGGTCTTCTTCGCTAAATCTCTAATCAACCTCGGAAAACGGTTAAAGACAGTGCCAATCGCCACCATTCTCAAGCGCATGACACTCTCTTGAAGGTCATTCATTAAACGTCCTAAATAAACATTAGCCTCATTTAGATTATTGACCATACCATCCGTACTATACTGAGCCTTCAGATCCAAGCCGATTTGCACCAAGCGAGTTCTGGTGATGACCATTTCCCCTACAAGGTTAATCAGATTATCCATCCGTACTGTATCCACTCGGATCGTATGTACTTGGGTGTTGCCCTCCCCTGTTGTGGCTTCGGCAGCCGGAGAAGCAACGGCTTTCACAGACCCTTTAGGTATAGCGGCGGTTTCCTGTTTTGAGATTGGCGTTTTTTTCTCTTCTGCCATAGTCTTGTTGATTTCATTAGGTATTTTATCTAGGTCACCCAGTTCCTCACTGTTAGGATAGGTATGAAGAATAACCTCCACTAACTCGGAAATTTCCAACAGATCCCTTTGAATCTCTTCCTTAGATTCATCAGAGAGAATAAGCATAGAAAAGCTCTCTGCTGTCCCCGCTTCCAACTCTTCGACGCTCGGAAGCAGCTTAATTACTGTTCCCATGCCCTCAATCACTTGCGTAGCCATAACTGCGCGTACAGCCTTCATCAGCGTGTTAGATTCTAAAGCCACATCCACTTGATAAACAGCACGCCCTAAACTATAAGCACTGTTCAGTTTTTCACGTTCATCCAATGTCAATGAGAAGTCCAGCGGGACAAAACTCAACGTTTCTATAACTTCTTCTTCAGAGTGGGAAGCTACAGAAACATCTACACTTTCACCGTTTAATAGCAATCTCATTGAGGAAACCAAATCCTCAAATCCTACCGTTATGTCCTGACGTTGTTCTACTTGGGCCAGCATCGCTTTAACCCGATCTGTCACAGCCAATAATATATCAATCATTTCAAGAGAAACTTCTATTTTACCCTGACGCAACCGATCCAATAAGTCTTCAGCTGCATGTGTCAACGAAACAATCGGTGTGAAACCCATTGTTCCTGAAGCCCCCTTCAAGCTATGTGCAGAGCGAAAAAGATCATTGATCAGACCAATGTTTTCTCCTTCTTTTTCCAATTGCAAAAGCCCTGCTCCAAGTCGTTCAATCTGCTCTTGCGAATCTAATAGGTAAAAATCCAGGAATTCTCCTAACTCGATCCCTTGTTTATTATCCTCATCTCGCCCCAATTTTTCCCACCCCTATCTTTTGGATATTCCTTTAATTACAACACTTTCGGCTCACTTTACTACACTAACATTCTTAATCAAACCTATTCGATATTTCATGTGCATTCTGAGGCAAACATTGTTACTCTCGGCCTATTGATTCGCCTTGGTTTTTTTATTCCTTCAAAAAATTCGGTTTTTGAACTCTCTTCTCTAAATAGTAGCATTAAGTTGCAAAATCGTATATAGTTTGTCGACAAAATCCCAAGGTAAATTTTGTATACCTACAGAATGCACCAATTTACACATATTTACTTGTTTAACAATAGCATCAATAAATAGCCCTACAAATAGTATTTTGGTCATAAATTCATAGGACCTTCGGGTATTTTTTTGTATTATAAGGGTTTATAGGGAAATATTTAGCATAAAATATGCTATATTTCTTTCTTATACCGGGTATAGATTATGAAATTCTATCTTCATAAGACAAATTATTCGACATATAGAGCAAACTATTTATCCTTCAAAAGATAAGGGATCCTCTCCTTATTTAGAGTAATTTTTATTCATGAATGGAATTCTTCAACGATAAAAAACAAACAAGCAGGATGCATAATTACCTACATCCTGCTTGTTTGTTTTAAATAAGAACTCATGTTTCCATAAAAAACGTTAGGTCGTTTTTACACCAATTCATCGACCAATAATCCTGCCACTTGCGTAAAAGAACCTAAAATACCCAAAACCCGTTCCGGAGAAATTTCATCCAATATATCTCCGCTTGGTTGATCTATTATCCTAACCGTAAATTGATCAGATTCATCATGAAGACTAAATTCTAAGCGCTTATTAATAATCCCCATTAATCGATTAAGCTTGTCAGTTGCCTTTTCGACTTCTTCACGCGGAATTTCTTCACGAGCTGAGGGAATTTCCCCCTTGCGATCAATGACCTTACGAGAGGTCTCTAGTGAACGGTCCATCTTTTGTCCGGGAAAAGTATCCATGGGAATCATGGTGGATTGAGTATTTGGTTGAATGGGATTGATCATGATAAATCCCTCCTATATTGACCATTAGCGTTTTAAATTCATCTGGCTGACTGCTGTCGTACTCGCAGCACCATAGGCCTTTGAAACTTGATGTTGTCGCTTGCTACTGCCCATTCGAATCTGCATTGTGTCAATAATAGCTTGGCTGTCTTGCCGTATTTCGCGAAGCAAGTTTCGTCCGGCAGGCGAGACTTTGAAGCCATCGTCAGGTGTCTTCTCAATGAGGGTCTGCAAGCGCTCTCGCTGATTCATCAGGTGGTAAAAGAGCTCCATATCCTGTTTGGTCAAGAACTTTAGCATCTCTTTGGTCAAGAAATGATAGTCCTGCCACAAAGTCTGTACAGCCTTTTCAGTCATCACTTGGCAACCGCTCGATCCACATGAGTTTGTTTCATGGCCTCTGCCCAAGCATCCCGCATTTCAGTAAGCATACTTTTCGCTTGCAACAACTGTTCTACATCCTTTTTGATGTTTCCTTGAATGAGACAGTATTCTGTATACTCATAAAGTTTAGCCCAATTTATCGACAGTTCATAGTTCATATCTAAGGTACGTATAAATTCACGTACAATGTTCTGTACACGTATATTTGCGTTGTGGGATTTTGGTATATTCCCCTGCTCCATCGCCAAAATGCTTTCAGTTAGAAACCGCAACGCTCCGTTATAAAGCAATAATGTCAATTGTTCTGGAGAGGACGTCATCACCTGTTGATTTTTATAGGCATTCGCCATTTGTGGATTCACCATAATAACCCTCCTATATGATCACTTGTGTTCTCCACCGCTACGAAGTAGTCCCAAACGATTCTAACCAACTGCTCTGGGAGTTTAACTGTTGCAAGGCGACTTCCATGGCATTATACCTTTTATAATAGGCGGCTTCCATCATATCAAACCTGTCTTCTGCGCTATAAATTTGCTTTTCGATATCCTTAAGCCTCTCTGCGAAATCGCTTTCTGTATCATATTGAGCATTTGCCGTTGTCCCCGCGATTTGGTTTAATTGCTTCTTGGAATTTTCTAAGCTATCATATAAGCGTCCTACGATCCCCTGACTTTTTGTATCAATAGTACCGTCTGCCTTCGTTGTCCCAACAGCGCCAAACAGATCATTCAGCACATCCGGATTGTTAGACAGAGCCGCCTTTAACTTCTCAGTATTCAGAGTTAGCTTGCCACCTTCGCTATAATCGCCTGTAGTAATCCCAATTGAGGAAGCATTATTATAAGTAACATTTTTGCCAGTAACTTTATCTAAGGTTGTAGAAATGCCAGAAACTGAGTTAGAAAAGGCATTCCGCATACTGTTTATCAGGCTTGTCAAGGTGTCATCATTATGGAGCATCCCGCTCTTAGCCTTAGCCTCCCAAGCGGTAACATCGGAATCCTTCATCGCCGTCTTCTGTTCATCCGTAAGAGGGGTATAATCCTTATAACGAGTTTCATCCACCATGCCATTGAGCTCAGCTAAAATCTTGTTATAGGCGTCGACTAAGGATTGGATACTAGCCACCGCTGTGTCGGCATCAAACGACACACTTATATTGGTTGCATTTGATGATCCCCATACGGGATTGTCACCAGAGTCCATAGATGCACCTGTCGAGACGCCTGTCAGACTATACTTCACACCAGCTATAGTAAACGTATTGCTGGCTTGAGTCAATTCCACCCCATCGAGCTGAAACACAGCGTCTTTACCCGTTGCACTCGAAAATGTCGTGGTATAAACGCCACCATCATTAGTAGTATTAGAAGTACCGAGCTTCAACCCCTCAATAAATTTTTGACCAGAATCAGTAGTGCCGACCGATGAGAGCTGAATCTCTGCTGAAGACCCCGTAGTACTTGTCGAAAGGAAAAAGCGATCCAGTGTGCTATCATAACTGGCCTTAACGTCGAGACCAGACTTATTGATGGCACTGACCACATCATTAATACTATCAGTAGGGTCAACGGTTATAATCTTATTCGTTTTACCGTCACCAATGTTAAGGTTAAAGGAATCAGTTATACCCATATGAGTGGCAAGAGATGTCTTACTAACTGTAGTGTCACTATTAAGTCTATCACTGCTTGTTAGATTTACGCCGGTGGCTAGCTGCGCAACGACCAAGGAATGAGTCACTTCCGCTGCATCCGAGTTTGCTGTGACTGTAGCTACCGAAGTGTTACTGGAAGTGACTTTATGTGGACTTAAAGTTGACTCGAGCTTATAATTAAAGATTGAATCTCGAAAGCTGCTGATATCATCATAAACCTTATTATAGGCAGACTTTTGCCATTCCAATACCGTTTTCTTTTGTAGCAAAGCATCTGCTTTCGCTTGTTGTCCCGCCATTAAATTCTTAACGAGTGCGTCAATATCCATCCCCGAACCTGACAAGCCATAAACCCCTCCGGCTGTATTAATTGACATACCTAAAACCTCCTATCGAAATCTTTATAGCTATATTTTTTTATCCAATAGTATCCCAACATAATCCCGAATCGCTGCAATAGTATCCAGAAAATCTGTGGGCGGGAACTCTTTAAGTACTTTATTAGTATCTTGGTCAACCACTTGCACCATTAGTTGGTTAGTTCCCTTATGAATTTCAAAATGTATATTAGTATCCATTGCTTTAACAAATTTATTTATTGCTTCCGTCAATTGAGTTAC
Source organism: Desulfosporosinus shakirovi (assembly GCF_020595055.1). Lineage (GTDB taxonomy): Bacteria > Bacillota > Desulfitobacteriia > Desulfitobacteriales > Desulfitobacteriaceae > Desulfosporosinus > Desulfosporosinus shakirovi. The sequence goes on from NZ_JAJDOO010000001.1 coordinate 208,073, forward strand.
TTCTTGAAGATCTCCGGGATTTTTATGGACTTTGTCGTCAGTTGTGGTCGTTAACGATTTATCTGTAATGTCACCCGACTTCCCAGTTGGGACACTGACAAAAGGCTGAGGAATGGAATTTGTCTGTGCTAGATTGGCGGAACCGCCAAAATCTATAGGAGCCTTTACTACGCTAATATCCATATCGAACACCTCTGAATTTAATCATCTAATAGATGTATCGTAAAAAGTGTTATAAAGCTTTAGGGTAAAGATAAGAAAAATCAAAATCACATGCATAGAATTTACTTAGCTAGTGGCTTTGATTTAGACTTGAATATCGAGATTTGCTCCTAAATATGGTTGAACTGACGATTCCATAATTTTGGTCATTTCAGTAGCTAGAGACGTTATTGAGTCAGCTTGGGTCGCTTCAACCCCCATGGCCAATTTCATGACGGATAGACTGGCTTGTTCCTGGACTTTATTATGATTAAGTATTATTGACATGGCTGCTATATCCAATATGGATTCCTCCTCCTTGAGTTCGATTCACACCTAGGATTAGGCTTAAGACTATTAACAATGTCCATCACTCACTTGAATGTTTCTATTTTACCATGCCAATTGATTCATAAACTTCCTCAAGTCATATAGACTCTTATCCTTATCTGATAAGGTAATTTCATCCACCAGATGTGTTGGCCACTCTATCGCTACATCGGGATCGTTCCATCGAATACCTGAATCAAACTCTTTTAAAAATTGGCCGGAACAAAGGTATGAAACAAGGGCACTTTCCGATATCACTAGAAAACCATGTGCAAAACCTTCTGGAATATATAACGCCCTATGATTTTCCGCGCTAAGATATATCCCTTCCCATTGGCCAAATGTTGATGAATGAGGACGCAAATCCACAGCCACATCAAAAATCTCACCAGTTAATGCACGGACTAACTTCGACTGCGGATGCTGCGTTTGAAAATGCAGACCTCGAATAACACCCTTCACAGAGTATGATTCGAAATGTTCAAATACATCTGTCCGAATTCCATTTTGGGCAAATACTTCTTTTTCGTAACTTTTTCTAAAATAACCGCGACTATCCTCAACGAAGAAGGGTCTAACGATTTTAAGTTTTTCTAGCTTAGTATTAATAAATGAAAAATGTTGCATTTTTTAATACCCTTCTACAGATTTTAGCCATTCGATAGTTCGCTCAATTCCGTCCGAAAAAGATATTTCCGGAACAAAGCCTGTATCTTTTTTTACTGCCTGTAAATCAAACATTGAGTAATCTAGAGAAATACCGTTAAATTGTATCTCCCCTAGATTTAACGTCAGCATAGAGTTGACTTCATCACGCATTACCATCAAAAAGTCTTTTAAGGGTTTAGGCTTAAGACTGCCGATATAGTAGTTTTTGTTGGATTGTCCGTACTTACCGATAGCATAAAAGGCCTTTGCCGCATCTGTAATATAGATAAAATCATACATTTGCTCCCCTGATGTAAACGATGTTTTTTCACCAGACAAAAATTTTCGCAATGTAGTATTTACTAAACGGGGCGATATCTCACCAACACCATAGATGTTGGAAATTACACCCACGACATATTCCACACCCATTTCTGTGGCAACTGTGCGCGCCATATAATTCGCCGCAATCTTTGCTGCACTATAAATATTAACTTGACTCGGCCTTTTCGATGTTTCCATTAGTCGAGCGCATTCATATTCCATGATGCTACCCGCAAAAACAAACCTTTTGCAGCCAAGCCTTTGACATGCTTTGACTGCATCGCAACTATATTGAGCATTTTTCAATTGCAGTTCATAACTGGAACGTAGTGAACCAGCTGAACCTTCCCAAGCGAAATGATAAAACGCATCAATATCACGATCGAAAATTCCCTCTGACAGCCGTTCGATTTCATCGAGAGAGCAGTAAACAATCCTGATATTCGGCAATCCATTGATACAGGAATAATCTGATTGTTCATTGCGGATAACCGCAATAACCTTAATCCCCTTGTTTACAAGCTCCTTAACTAAGGCGCTTCCCACAAAGCCATTTGCACCTGTAACTACGACCTTCTTCATTGAATTTCTACAGCCTCTCTGATCATTTCTGCCATATAGTCAATCATCTCATTCGTCATGCCTGGATATACCCCGACCCAGAAAGTATCATTCATGATACGATCCGTATTAGTTAGTTCTCCAATGACTCTGTATCCTGTACCTGATTCTCTCAATTCATCAAAGCAAGGATGTTTTGTTAAATTGCCAGCAAAGAGCATCCTAGTTTGTACACCCTTCCGCTCAAGATATTGCACTATCTGATTACGGTTTAAGTCAGATTTACACGTGATCATAAACCCAAACCAACTCGGAATACTGTTGGCACACGGTTCAGGTAAAATAACCTTATCTTTAATACCATAAAGCGCAGATTTTAAGCGATCAAAATTGTGGCGGCGGCGCTCTACAAAGTTTGGTAACTTTTCAAGCTGTGCACAGCCTATGGCGGCTTGCATATCGGTTGCCTTTAGGTTATAGCCAAAATGAGAATACACATATTTGTGATCATATCCTACCGGAAGCTCACCATACTGGTTATCAAATCTATGTCTGCACAAATTATCTATGCCGGAAGGGCACTCGCAATCTCTCCCCCAGTCTCGGAAAGACTTAATTATTTTAGCTAGGAGAGAGTGACTTGTGTAAACTGCTCCCCCTTCTCCCATGGTCATATGATGAGGCGGATAAAAGCTTGAAGTTCCAATATCTCCTATGGTCCCAGTAAACTTTTTCTCGCCGTTAATAACGTACTTTGAACCGAGGGCATCACAATTATCCTCGACCAACCACAAACTATGCTTGTCACAAAACCCTTTAACAGAACTCAAGTCAAAAGGATTTCCAAGAGTATGGGCAATCATAACCGCCTTTGTTTTATCTGTTAATGCCTTCTCCAGCATGTCCACATCGATATTATACTGAGGAATTGTAACATCGATAAATACAGGAACCGCTCTATATTGAATGATCGGGGACACTGTAGTCGGAAAGCCCGCTGCGACTGTGATAATCTCATCACCACGTTTGATTGCGCGCTCGCCTAACAACGGGGAGGTAAGCGACATAAAAGCGATCAAATTAGCGGAAGAACCCGAGTTAACTAACGCACAATATTGCACACCTAGGTATTGTGCAAATTTCTTCTCAAATTCCTCTGTATAACGCCCAGCAGTCAACCAAAATTCCAAGGAGCTATCCACTAAATTGACCATTTCCTGATGATCATAAACACGTGAAGCATAAGGAATACGATCTCCTGGCTTAAACTCTGGTTGGTTATGGAAGACGCTGTAGTAATTCGCAACCATTTGTAAGATTTGCTCTTTTGCCTGTTGTTCGGTCAAATTTTTAAACAATTCGATACCCCATTCAACCTAAATATTCCACAATCTGTCTATCCATCATATCAGAAACATCACCGTTTGCGAAATATACTTTGGTCCATTCTACTGTTCTTTCTACAGCATCCGATACGCTCCAACGTGGTTTCCATTTGATGGTGGATTTCAGCTTAGAGCAATCCAGCTTTAAAAAATTAGCCTCATGAGGACCGACTTCATACTCAGTTTGCCACGAAAGCCCCTCACCCCAAGAACGGCAAAATAATTCTGCGAGTTCTCCTGTCGTAATACAATCTTTTTCATCTGGGCCCACATTATAGTAATCTGCGCATTTACGATCTTCATATTGTTTTTGTACTATCATTAAGTAGGCAATAAGTGGTTCAAGTACATGTTGGTAAGGTCTTGTCGAATGGGGGTTTCGAACAATGATCTTGTCTCGCCTCTCAGCAGCCCTCACACAATCAGGAATGATTCTATCTTTTGAAAAATCTCCGCCACCAAGCACATTGCCGGAGCGTGCGGTAGAGATTGCAACCCTGCCATCCATAAAAAATGAGTTTTTATAGCTGTGTGTTACCAATTCCGAACAAGATTTACTATTAGAATATGGATCAAAGCCATCTAGGGGCTCATTTTCACGATAGCCCCAAGCCCATTCACGATTCAAGTATACTTTGTCTGTTGTTACATTCAGGACCGATTTCACGCTTTTGCTATTGCGAACAGCCTCTAATAAATTAACCGTTCCCATCACATTTGTTTCATAGGTATAAACCGGATCATCGTAGGAATCCCGAACCAACGGTTGTGCCGCCATATGTATTATAATATCAGGCTGAAACTCCGATACACGCGCCTTCAAATGTTCTCGATCACGAATATCTCCTAAAACCGACTGGGTTGCATGATCAATATTTGCTTCCTTAAATAAGCTGGGGTGGGTCAGAGGGCTTAATGAATAGCCACAGATAGATGCATTGGCCATCTTTAAAATCTTACACATCCATGAACCTTTAAATCCGGTGTGGCCTGTAATAAATACTCTCTTCCCATTAAAAAAGGATAAATCCATTGTCAGTCCCTCCACGGTGCGTGACACTAGTTATTTCGCGATCTGTAAACCAGAAGACCTGTTTATATCCCATACCTTCCAGGGCGCTTCACCGTTTTCCCATAATGTCTCTAAATTAATTTTATCCCTTTGAGTATCCATGCATTTCCAGAACCCGCTATGCTTGTAGGCAACAATCTGACCCTCATCTGCCAGCCTTGCTAAAGGTGAACCTTCAAACGATGTATTATCCCCTTCTATATATTCTAAAACCTCTGGCTCAAGGACAAAAAATCCGCCATTGATCCATGCGTCTAATGTCTTGGGTTTTTCGACAAATTCGAGGACCGAAGCATCGTCATTGAGTCCTAGCGCTCCGTATCTGCCGCTGGGTTGGACAGCAGTAACTGTAGCTAACTTGCCATGGGCTTTATGAAATGCCACAAGTTCATCAATATTAATATCCGCCACTCCGTCACCATAAGTAAGCATAAAGGTCTCATTACCTATATATTTTTTCACCTTCTTAAGTCGACCACCTGTCATTGTATCCATTCCTGTATTGGCAAGAGTAACCTTCCAAGCTTCTACTTCTTCGCTTGAATGGATTTTCAACTTATTCTTTGAAAGATCAAATGTTACATCCGAACCATGCAAAAAGTAGTCAGAGAAATATTCTTTAATAATATGACCTTTGTATCCTAAACAAATAATAAAATCATTAAAAACATAATGCGAATAGAGTTTCATAATGTGCCACAATATAGGGCGCTCTCCAATTTCAATCATAGGTTTTGGCCTCAAATGAGATTCTTCACTTATACGCGTTCCGTAACCACCTGCAAGAATAACGACCTTCATCAGTATTGCCTCTTCTCTTTATAAATCTAAAAAGACATCAGTAATATGCCTTTAATCGTTGAGCAAAAGGATCTAACACATCTTCAGGGAACAAGTTATATTTATACATCAAACACTCACTACAGACGGGGCCTGCATTTTGGGTACCCTCAAGCATATTTCGGCGAAAGTCTGCTAACTGCTGACTATTCCATATCTCTTCAATCGATTGATTGGATATATTGCCGAATACACCAGGATATTTCATAGAACAACAGGGAACAATTGCTCCGTCCGGATTTATCTGTAGCATATAAAATGGCTGAGGGCAAATAGCAACATCCAGAACGGGATTGCCATTTTGGGTAAAATCCAAAGATTTGCCTCCCGCAATATTTCTATAATCAATGTCCTGTACTGCCGGCGCTAAATGCTCAACGGCGATTATATCGCATAATTCTCCAAACATATCATAAAATCTCTTGGTTTCAGCTTCATCATCAAGTGCGCAATCAATAATTTTAATGTAAACGGTTGTCTTTTCTTTATGCTTATAAAAAAAACGTAAATTCTGCAAGAATTTATTCAGATCAATATTTGCTTTCGAAATACCATTATACTTTTCGGCAGTTACACCTTGGATGGAAATCCTCAATCGATCCAGCCCTGACTCAATAAGCGACCATGATAATTTTTCATTGAGGAGAACTCCATTTGTGACAATGTCGACACTCTCGGCAATTTTTTGTAACTTAGCATACCTCACCATTTCGGAAATATTCTTATGTAAAAGAGGTTCTCCGATTCCGGCAAATCTAAGCATTTTAAGTTTATTGGGTAATGGGATCATATCATCGATACACTTCTTATATAAATCAATTTCCATAAATGTTACATCTGATATATACCCGTGTTGCATGCGGGGAAGGGCATGTAAACAATATTCGCATCGAAAATTACAGCCATAAACAGGAAATATCTGCACCAAAAAGGGAGTGGAAAGAGGTAGCTCCTCACCTAAGACAGCGCGTGTAATACCTGTAAGAGTATTAACGTGTTGCAATCAATTCACTCCCCTTCATTATCTTACTGGATCTTACTGTGTATCAAATCTAGAATACATATAACACATTTCACGTTTTTCTACTTTCACAACTATATTAAATTCTTACTTCAGTCAAATAGCTTAATAAGTCTCCCAGCATCATCATCCAAAACTTCCTCTGAATACATGGTATATTTATAGTACTGACATTTTTCACAAATAGAATTATTAGCTTTCTTCTTCAAAAGATGCATTCTTCTAAATGAATTATACTTTTCATTATTCCAAATTGCTCGAACGGATTCTTGTTTGCAGTCTCCCACATATATTGGAAAATCAACATTACAACAGGGAATGCATTTTCCATCTGGATTTATTTGCATCCAGTAAAACGGTTGCGGACAAATATCGGAATATACAAGATTATTACCCAACATATTTTTATTAAAGTCTTTAGAGTGATTGGTATTACTATAACTTGCCTCATTAAGTGGCACTAGATGCTCCACGGCGATTGTATCGGAAATATTACCAAAAATATTTAAAAACGTTGACTCTTCGGCTTCATCTAACATACAATCAATAATCTTAACATGTAAGAGGGTATTCTTCTTTTGTTGGTAAAAGTATTGTATGTTTTTAATGAACATTTCAAAATCAATATCTACTCCTGATATTTGTTTGTATTTTTCCGTATTTATCCCTTGAATAGAAATCCTTAGAATTGATAATCCTGCATTTATTAAATCATTGGAAAGCTGTGGGGTAAGCAACGCACCATTGGTAACTATATCAACAACGTCAGCTACTTCTTTTTCTACAGCATAAGCTACCATTTTAGAGATATCTTTATGAAGTAATGGTTCTCCATAACCGATAAAATGAAGAGCTTTCAGCTTTCGTGGAAAAGTAGCTATATCATCAATACACTTTTTATAAAGTTCAAAATCCATAGAAACCACATCAGAAATATGTCTTCTCATTTCATTACTTATTGAATGTAAGCAGTAATTACATTTAAAATTACAAGCATAAATAGGAAAAAACGTTACAGAATACGGAGTGTCTAAAGGTAGTACTTCTGCCAAAACAGTTCTACTTCCATTTACTGAGTGGCCGTCAATTCTTGTAGCTTTCACTTAATATTTCACCTTTCCTTATACTTATTTTCATCCATCTATTCTATCAAAGAGATCATCGACATCATCGTCCAAAATATCCTCCGGATGAGCAACATCGTTCGGTGCACAGCAGGAAGCACATCCCGTATTAGTACATCGTTCTTTCTTTAATTGCATTTTCCAAAACTTTTTTAGTTCTTTTCCGTTCCACAGCCTAATTAGCCTCTCATGGTTTACATTACCAAGAACTATGGGTTTATAAATAGTATCGCAAGGTTCCACATCCCCATTGGGAAAGATTCCAAGCATATAAAAGGGCAATGGACATACCGCTCTTTTTTGATGCTTTCTTCCGTAACGATCATAGTCAACCTTCATATTTAGGGTAATTTCGACACCTTCATAAGCAGGAAGCATTTTTTCAATATACATTCGATCCGAACAATCATGAAATAATTGGTAAAATTTCTCTTCCTCGCTTCCTTCAAGAGAAACATCCATTATTTTTACAAAAAAGTTCGTATTACTTTTATGCCGGTAAAAGTATTTAATATTCTCCATAAATTTTTCAAAATCTATATTACTTCCACAGATTTCTTTATATTTTTCTGACGACAAGCCTTGCATAGATATTCGCAGCGTATCAAGTCCCGCTTCAATTAATCCGTCTGACATTTCAGGTGTCAATAAAGATGCATTGGTGATTATCTCAATTCTCTCAGCAATATTTGCTTCTTTGGCAAGTTTGACCATTAGTGGTACATTCTTATTTAACAGAGGTTCTCCCTGACCTGTTAAGGAAAGCATTTTTAATTTATTTGGAAATTCCTTAAGTTGTTCTAATATTTTCGTATAGGTTTCCATTGACATATTTTCCGGTACAAAGTCATATTTTTCTTTCATTTTAGGATAACCCAAGGAATATCCACAATAAATGCATTTAAAATTACAATGGGTTGAAGGAAAAACGAATACGCTAAAAGGAGTAGAAAGTGGAATAACATCCGCTAATTTTACTCTATCTATCCCATAGATCGGCTTAATCTCAGATGTCAATTGTTATTCACTCCTTCAAAATTTATCATCGAACAACTGCAACAACCTATTAGCCTCAGCATCAAGGTTCTCAAGCGGATTGTTTATAGCGTTGAAACAAGTACAGTTATTACACTCCGGTATGCTATCTTTTTCAAGCTGAAGCATGGTCCTTAATAGTCTCGTACGCTTGGGTCCATTCCAAATTTCTAACAAAGTGCTGTCTTTGATATTCCCCATCGATAGTCCCTTTCCCAGTCCCGGTACCGGACAAGGGAAAGTATCATAGTCACACCCGATTTGCAAAAAATAAAACGATTGCGCACAAACCTTTCGGTTTAGATTTAATTCTTCGTTATAGAAATTTTTTGTTTCATCGACAACTGGTTTTAAGCCATCCATTTGCTGCTGCATGACAATTAGATGTTCAACATAAATCCGATCTGCAATACTTCCAAATATCTCGTAAAACCTATTCTCATCTTCTTTAGTTCTTAAAGTAGCGTCGATAGCTTTAATATAAATTTGCGTGTTCTTGCGATGATGAAATAAATAAGTTAAGTTATCCGTAAACTTCTCAAAATTGATTCTCATTCCACAGGTCTCTTCATATTGTTCAGCACTTAACCCTTGAATAGAAATATTGATATTCGTAAGACCAGCCTTAATAAGCTTATCAGACAATTCCGGGGTTAGTAACAGTCCATTGGTAATCACTTCCACGCGATCAGCTATATGAGCGTCTATAGCAATTCTTATCATTTCCGGTAATCTTGGATTCATCAACGGCTCACCTAACCCGGAAAAAACAATTCGTTTAATACCTTTGGGAAATTCGGATAGTTGCTCGATAATTCGTTCGTACATATCAAACTCCATATGCTTGATATCATAACCTAAGCTTTCAAACTCCCCGTCAGGAATATTCCTAGTAGAATGAATACAATAGAAACATTTTAAATTACAATGTCTAGTTTGCTCTATATAGACTGTAAAAGGTTGGGGTAGAGGAATAATGTCCGCTAGCTTTTTTCGGTTTGTATCATAATTAGGTTTTATTTCTGCGTTCATTAATCTCCACGACCTTTCTTAACTCTTTATCTTCAGGGAAATATCGCAAATAGTGTTTTGCTGAACCTTTAGTCTCACTAAAAGCAGTTCCCTGGATATTTGCTTCATCTCCAACGTAGCAAGACGAAAACCAGTCATAAGGAGTTTCTCCAAAAACTGAATTGAGATAATGGATTTTCTTATTTTTAAGCAAAACCTTTTTATACACCTTATTCATCTTTTCAACAGTAGCCTTAATGTGATATTCATTGAGAATATATTCAGAAGCATTCCTGCCAAGCCTCTCGCGCTCAACTGGATTTTGATATAGCCATTGCAAAGCATGACCATATTCAGATATATTATCCACGACAAGTCCTGTTTGCATATTTTGAATTAAATGCTTTTCTGTACATTGGTTAAGTACGACTGGTACTACTCCAGCGGCCATAGCCTCCAGCAAAGCATTTTCGGCTGTACCATAATGATTGGGATTAAGCGGATAACCAAATACATCAAACGTTGCCAGATTATCCATAACGTCAAAGGAATATCCTGTGAATATAACTTTATCCCTAATCTTTTCAGAATGTTGAACATCATTGATCAGTTGACCGCCGTACTTTGTATCTCCTACAACACTGAATCGGATATTAGGTATACCACAGGCACTTTCGCAATACTTTACATATTCAGGATGAGTTTTGCTATAGCCTAAAAAGCCAATATACCCTACTTGAAACCCTGGATGATCCCTCTTTTCTATAGACTTATCAAAATCTATCCCCGAGCTAATGACAACATCGGCTTTTTCTATAATCTGTGTGCGTTCCACACAAGACCATAAGGGATTTTCTAAAGAAAAAGGTGTTGTAAAAACAAATGCATCTGAATGCAAAATAAAGTTATACGGGATGTGGGGATATGAACAACCTGCAATGTGACTCCAGACCAAAAGTCTGCAAGATATTCTCCCTAAATAGTTCATCATAAACTGAGAGGTTAATGGATGATGCCACCAATCGACTTGAACAATATCCGCTTGTTCTAAAATAGTTCCTATGTCACATTCCCTAGCACTATGTATTGTTACATTGTGTTTTTTACATAACTTCTCAAATTGAACAGTCTGTGTCGGCTCCAATGTTATAATAGAATGTTCAAATTCCTGTCGTTCTTTAGAATAAATGGAAATACTGGATAATATCCTGCCAACTCCACCGCCTAAATGTGCTGTAATGTGGACAATTTTGTTCATACCTTAATCTCCCTAGCCATTATTCAGGAAAAGCGTAAAGAACCGTTTCAAATCCCATAACATTATAATTTCTCAAATAAAATTTGTATCCCTCGTAACAACTTTTAATAAACAAAGGGACTTCCCATATATCAGAAAGGCGATGATAGACACAAATCGCAAGCTGAGGACGATATTTGATAATTGTCTGCTTAGCTCCTTTTAAAGCCTCTATTTCTGCTCCTTCAATATCCATTTTAATAAAAGTTGGCTTAAATCCTTGCAACACCTCATCAATGGCCACGCATTGGATAATATCATTTCCTTGATCATCGATCTTTGCCGATGAGGGTGCATCACCCGACACGGAAAATTTAAATTTCCTCATTTCAGAATGTACACCACACGGAAATAATACCACCGAATCAAACTTATCCTGATTTTGTTGAATATACCTAGAAATCTTTTGACAAAGTTCATTTTGGGGCTCAAATACGGCGATGTTATTCATTTCAACCCCATTAGATACAAAGTTACGCAGGGTATCGCCATCATACCCTCCGCAGTCGATAAAATTCCCGTAATTTTTCGATAGAGGAATATCATGAGCCAAATACTGCAACGAAATCTCTTCGGGATCTTTAAAGCGAGTAAAATCCATGGTGAGATGGGCTTGTAGAAAATCAAGAAAGAATTCTTGATCTTGCTCTGTTTCCAAGAGTGAAAATGCCTCTATTATTTTAGCTCGATCTTTACCCAGAATATCATTTTTATCGTACGATCCATCTAATAAGTTATTGTAAAAAAATCCATCGTCAATACTGCTCAAATTAACCTCATGCAAAGCAAAAACATGTTTGAAGCCAAGCTCAAAAAGTTTCCCCTTAATTTCAGAGCTCTGATTCAGTGAGAATAATGCTGATAAAATAACATAACCAGTTTCTTTCATATCTGCAAACTCTCGGTAGTCAGGATGATAGATCGGCACTTCGTATTTGGAGGAATCCAGATTGCTGTTGCGATCAATAAAACATATAACTTGAATCTCATTATCCTTAAAAATTTTATAAAGTTTCTTGCCGATATTACCTGCCCCATAAAGCATTATTTCTTTATCTTTTAAACATCCTATCTTGTCATTTGTTACTTCGAATGTTCCATTTTGGAATTTTTCCAATATTTCCTCCAAAACTACAACTGAAGTCATATTTATTTCCTTTCTGCTCAAAAGCTACAATTAATTTTTAACAATGTTAATAATATATTCTTTAGCGGTTGCTTTATGATAAGCATTTTTATCTGAAAAGTTAATATTTTTTAGCAGATCTCTAATTTCATTATTAAAGGTATGTTGCTCAATGATAATATCTTTGATCATATAACCGTGTGTATCCAATTGACGATTAAGTTCTTTAATAGAATTATGATGAATATTATAGTTATCTACCGATATGTTAATTCCTATTATGTTCAGGAGTGTACCGATATCGTAGGAATTTTTAATTTTTATTAGTAATTGCCCGTCATTATCAAGTAATTGTAACAAATGCTCTAAGAATACATATGGATATGCATATGTATTCAAGTAGTGTCCGACAATAATATAGTCAAATCTTTCATGTCCAAAATACTCCATAATATAATCAACACGGTCTACTTCAACTTTACCATCACAAACAGTTTTCAAATCAAGCCAGTACTTAGCTTTTGTAGAAAAGGCTGATAGCCTAGTGTTAAAAACTCCTTGTTGCCGAAGCGTATTCTTAATCTCAAGTAAGGGGGTACCACACAGAACATCAACTCCTAAAATGTTAGGAAAAGATTCCGAAAATTTTTGTTTCGCTTTAACCAACGACATCATTGTACTTTCAAAATTATTAACATCGTCCCAAGCATCAATTCCGTAATATTTATCTTGAAAGGTAGTCCGCCCTTTTTCAAGGGATTTTCTAAATACTTCCGGATCTCTTGTGGCTATCCCAGCGTGACGTACAAAAACATCTTTACAAAGTATAGCTTTATAACCAGCCCTACGCACTCTAAAGGTCACATCATCGTCTCCAAAATCATGAAAAAACCCATAATCCGTCATTCCAATCATATCCATACAAACTCTGTTATAAAGTGTCATTGACGGTGTCAAACGAAGCCGTTCGTGCCATTTTCGCGGATCTGACACATTAAATTCTGCCGCTTTATTTTGCATATCATCAAAATCTGCAAAATTTAAATCGACACTTTGGAGATTACTAACGTTATCTGATACAGGAACTACCATCCCGATCCGATCATCTGATAAAGCACACTTAAGCAAATTTTCCAACCAATTTTGAGTGACAAATATATCATTGCTTATACCTACAATAAACCTTCCTTTGGCCACCTTAATACCGGCATTCGCACCAAAAAAGACCCCTAAGTTGTTAGTTATTTTTATAACTTTTTTCTTTGGATGCTCTATAGATTCAAAAAATTCAAAAGTTCCATCAGAAGAGCCATTATCAACCAATATTAGTTCATAGTTAGTTTTCTTTGTATATTTTAAAATACATTCAACACAAGTTTTAGTATACTTTTCAAGATTGTTATATCCAAGAACTACAAGGCTGACCAAAGGTGTATCATGTTCAACTAAGTTAGTTATGACGTTATTTCTTGCTAAGTAGATATTATCCCCAGGCTCTGGTATTCTTTTGCTATCGGTATTAATTTCGATTATTTGAGCGGAATCTTTGTGATTATTACCCATGTTAGTCATTCCTCTTCAAAAAGTTTATTCAATGCACCTCATAATTTAATCGTCCCTCTTCTGCTCCAAGAATTCGCACTATTTCCAACCTCACATTGTCATTTTCAGGAAGACCGTTATTGTTCCACCGCATAAACTCATAAATATCATTCTCTTTATATCCTAACTCATAAGCCTGTAAAAACGCAGCCGCAGCGTTTTGATAATCTCGTTGCTTAAATCGGCAAAGACCAATCGCAAAAACAATATTGAACGCGCGCTGATCATCTGATTTAGCGTGATCCAAAAATTGAAGATAAAGTTCTACAGCTTCCGCAAAACGCTCTTGCCGTAGAAATATATTACCTAAGCCAATAAACACATCTTCATTTTCAAAACATTGAGATAGGTTGATTATCTTTTCTAGAGATTTCTCATTACCTAACTGGAGCAATCGAGTCACTAGGTCAAAATAATCTTGTTTATACTCTTGAGGAAAAACTGCAAATTTATCTCGCAATAAGGTATCAACAAATACTTGCATTGCTCCTATCATATTTTCCACAATCCAATAAAGATGCTCTCGATTGTCACTCATCATCGCTGATGCTACAGTCAATGATGAAAATAATTTATTACTTGGCTCGTTAATATAACAATCCCGAGTTATCTCCAACGTCTTATCATACTGGCCATTGGCTAATAGCATATAAACAACTGTTATATCATCTTGTTGGAACCTTTTCGAGCGTATGGCTGAATAATAGGCAAGTACTGTGGGCAGGTTTATGGTTGTTAAGTTGCTAACCACAAATTTAAGTTCTTCTTCCTGGTTTACATCATATAAGCTGTTAAGCAACAAGATAATATCTTGTTCCGGAAAGCTTTTTATAATCAACAGTAACCGATATAAACAATCGGCTTGCATTTTTTCGCGTTTTAATGACTCGACATAGCTGGTTAAAGCCTCTTCGTAATCATTACGATGTGAAGCAATAATACCCAAGTAATAATAGATATAATAAATAATGGACGGCACTGAGTTAATTTCAATATCGTCGTACTCTTCCTGAAGTTTTAGAGTCATTTTATATTCAGCATAAGAAGTATCATACTTTTTTAAGTCATACATCATATTCGCTAGGTAAAAGCGAAAAGACGGGTTACTCGGGAATTTACGAAGCGCGACATGAATTTCCTCAAGAATATCATTAGCGTTACACTTCAGATGCAACATAGAGTCAATAATATTCTGATGAGGCTTAACATTATAGCCAATAAATTTTGTTCCACTATCAATAAACAATCTAGCATATTTCATAGCCAGTTCCCATTCATTAATTCCAAAATAGCAATCGCTAATGTATTGATAGATTGCTGGCTTTTCCGGAGCTTTATCCAATTCCAGCAGTAGTAGTTCAAGGTTCCTTTCAGCTTTTTCGCCTCGATTACTTAGAGAATAACCGGTATGGTGTATTAGCAGTTCCTTTTCATCAGCTAAAAAGGCTCTTAGATTCTTATTTTTAGTTTTATTAATCAGCATTTCGTGGATGCTATTGACATAGCAAATATTTCTATCCCGCCGAAAAATACGAACATGGGTTATTTCATCAAGCATTTTCCCGTTTGCATAATCTATGTTTTTCATTTTGCAGGCAATAGTATCAAAACTCGCATGCAAACGTTTTATCAATGGAATAATGTTTTGCGCAGTATCATTAGCGAAATACTCATCCGCATCTAGGAAAAGTATCCACTCTCCTTTAGCTTGTTTAATTGCAAAGTTCTTAGCGTCAGAAAAATCATTATTCCATGTATAATGAAAGACTTTAGCCCCCATAGACTTTGCTATTTCGACAGTTTTGTCTGTAGAGCCTGTGTCTACAACAACGATCTCTTTTACTACATCTTTATAACTTTCAATGCACTTAGCAATATTTTTTTCTTCATTTTTGGCAATCATACAAGCCGATAGTTTCATGCTGATAGTTCCTCTTTCTTATGCAAAGAGGCCAGGGTATACACACTCTGGCCTCTAATAGCATTCTTAGGAAGATTATTGGAGAAGTTGAAGAACACCTTGTGGCTGTTGGTTGGCTTGTGCCAGCATTGCTTGCGCGGCTTGGGAAAGAATGTTGTTCTTTTGGAAATTCATCATTTCTTTCGCCATATCTACATCGCGAACGCGGGACTCAGCAGCAGTGAGGTTCTCAGAAGAAGTTCCGAGGTTGTTAATGGTATGCTCAAGACGGTTTTGCACTGCTCCAAGTTTGGAACGTTCTGCCGAAACTGTCTCAATGGCATTGTTGATAGTAGTGATAGCAGCCGTTGCATTTTTATAATCACTAACATCCAGCGCATCGCCATCAGTTTGTCTCACGCCAATATCATCTGCTTTCATTGAATTAATACCAAGCAGAATGTTCTGACCACTATTCGCACCAATTTGCATACTGAACGCATCTTCTACATTATTGCTTACGGCAACTTCAGCTTTTACACTAATTGTAATGCTTTCACCCACCGCAAGACTTGCAAGAGATCCGCTCAGTTCTATACTATCAGTACCATCCCATAAAATAGTATCGGCATCAGTTACTGTAGCACCCAATTGAGAAGGATCCCCCATATCAAACTCAGCAGGATCAAACCCAGTGCTGGCAGCGTTCGTACGAGTAATAGTGATAGTACCACTCGTTGCAATATCAGTAACAGTAGCAGCATCAATTGTGATATCAGCCTTGGTGTTTAATTGTAGTGTAGTTTTGGACTCAGCAGCCTCAACTAAACCTTTCTTAGTTCCATCGAGAAGTTTTTGAGTGTTGAACTCGGTGGTATTAGCAATACGGTCAATTTCATCGGTTAATTGGTTAATTTCCTTTTGGATTTCGTCACGGTCAGTTGTCGAGTTAGTATCATTGGAAGCTTGAACTGCCAATTCACGCATCCGTTGGAGGATGCTGTGAGTTTCGTTCAAAGCACCTTCAGCGGTTTGAATTAGCGAAATAGAATCTTGAGCATTACGATTAGATTGGTCAAGACCACGAATCTGTCCACGCATTTTTTCAGAAATTGCAAGACCTGCAGCATCGTCTCCAGCACGGTTAATACGAAGACCTGAAGAAAGCTTCTCTAGGGATTTAGAGCTGTTAGAGTTATTAGTGCTCAGTTGACGATGGGTGTTTAGTGCTGCCATGTTGTGATTAATAATCATAATTTTATTCCTCCTTGATTTTGATGCCAGGCATCCTTGCCCGTGCATTTTGCTTGAGGATAATCATAGAATTTCCCGCCCCCCGGCCGGTCGGGAGGAAAATGTCTACTACTCCTGCTTACTTAATGTATCGAAGAATTAAGAGATTTACCTTAGGATTAACAATGACCAATTTAGCTGTTTTACTGCCAAATTAGTCATCAATCCTTCAAATATCTCAACGTTTCACTATCCTGTCGAAAATCTAAGTTTAGAATGTCTTGTGAATGAATCGGCTCATATCTAAGCCCATTTATCAAGCAGTACTCCCACATAATCTCGGATTGCTGCTAGTGTGTCCAATAATTCATGGGGAGGGAATTCCTTAATGACTTGCTGGGCTTGCCTATCCACAAATTGGACCATTATTTGACCGCTGCCTTCGTGTATTTCAAATTGCAAATCCGTGTTTATCGTGTTCATAAACATATTTAGTCCGTTGGTAATCTTGCTAATATCATCACAGGTGAGTTCTTCAGCCTCTTTTTCTTTTTTGGGTAATTGTGATTGGTCCTTAACGGCTTCATATTTAATTGTAACAGTATTGCTTTCCGTTCCCTCTGAAATTGATGTCCCCGGAGATTGTGATGAATATTTGTTCAGAACATTTGATGAACTCCCAACATTAATATCCATTAGTTACACCTCGTTTAGTTATTACCTTTAAACTAAATATCGAAGGCAGGTCTAGAAATCTTTAGTAGATTTTTTGGGCAATCCGCTAAGGATGGGCAGCCGGTATGAGGATGGAAATTTCCAACAGGACGCCTGCGCAAATCGCACCCGAGCTTAACTTTATTAATGGAGAGTGGCTTAAATGGCCGACTGAATCAGTGAGTTACTCCCCCATCGGGGAAGAGAGGCCAAATGTTGCACCGATGCAACATTTGATTTTAACTCCATGTGCACGGTTTTTGACGCCAAAGGCTGTTTTTCCATGCACATTATTCATTAAAACACTACTTGTAAACCCTTGCGAAGTCTAGACTTTTCGATAAATTAGCAAGCCTTAACTACTTTGTTTTACAGCCCCAATAAAAACAATTAAACAGGCGATGGAGTAACTAGTACCTAGTTGCCCCATCGCCTGTTTAATTGTTTTTATTGGCATATTATGGCATTAGATATAGGTATTAGATATTATTTAAATATCCAATTTAGTAACATTAGTTAATACTTTCAGCATATCCAAATCTGATACATCATTAGGAACGGCGGCTTGTATATTTTCTGCTACGATAGCATCGAAAATCTCGCCACGATAGATCTTGATCTCTTTAGGGGCCTCAATGGTCATACGGATATTATCTCCCTTGATACTTACCACTGTCACCACAATGTTGTCACCAATGACGATTCGCTCGCCAACTTTACGGGTAAGTGCCAACATATTACGCTCCTCCTTTAACGGCTTCTTTCGGCAAGCCGTCAGGAAATAGTTTATGCCTGATAGAATACTCCCGCTTGTCTAGGATGACCTGGCTACCAATACGATTAAGTCCATTCATTACTAAAGGCGCCACCAGGTTTACCGTCATATCTTCCAATTTTTCTTTCACCGTAGCAATCAAAAACACCTGAGGCGGATTTTCTTCAGAAAGGTCCAATTCCTTAGCAATTTCATCCTCTAAAACAAATTCATAGTCCTTAAAAAAAGTAAATGGGTCGGCCAACAAGAAGGTCAAATTAGGTTCCGTTGTCGACTGGAGATAGGCAAAAGGACTTTTCTCATCGAGTGGTATGAAGACGAAAATCTTTTCATCAGGAAAACCGGGGATTCCATGGGAAAAGTTGAATAGATGTTCTTCCGCCACTTCCAGTTCCCCGAATCTGGTTGACTCTATTTTCATTAGCATTGCCTCCTATGGGGAGTTTATTATGCAAACCGTATAAACGCATCTCTTTAAACCCTGACATCCACGGTTGATATCTCAATATCAGGGTATTGTGCAATCCTTATATCGACACTCCCGCGCTGGTAATCCCCTTGAACTATGCCGCGGTGCAGAGTCAAATCTACGTTCCCGTCCTTAGGATTGAATTGAACCGGATTAGCTTGATAATTAATGTCAGGCGATGCAATACGTGCATATGTAATATCGGGAACTTCAGATATGGTGGAGCTGGCAGCTATGTTAGCAATCGCATTAGTCTTATTCTGAATCTGAGCCATTTGGTCTCCTTCTTGGGCAATACGGGCGATAGTCTCCATTACAGTTTGCTTTCCTTTAGCAGCAATGTCCCGAGCAAGATCGGCGATATTCTTGAGTCCAATTGAATAACGACAGGGATACTGGTTAATCGTCAGATTCCCTTGGGGCTGACGAATCTCCACAGTCGTCGGTGTCGTCTCCAGTTGCACCTTAGGTTGAGTGGTGCGTAGATTTGACTTAGCATTATTAATGGTGTAATCCAAACGAATGGGCTGGGTGAAAATATTAATACGGAGCATTTAAGTGGCTCCCTTCCGCTATGCACTATTTATCAAAGAAAATCCACTAAAGACATCGGCATAATCCTTGCACCGATTTGAAGTGCTGTTTTGTAGACATTCTCAGCGTTTTTATAATCAACAATACCTTTGGCTACATCAATCGAATCGTTGTTAGCTTGATCCCCTGCAATAATTGTATTGCTGCTATCAAGCATAGTTTTCGCCATCTCGTACATCGACATACGAGTTCCCAGCGTTGTGTGAGACAGCAACATTTTGTCAGTGTCCTCCTCAATCAGCGCTAAGCCTTTGTCAGAGAGCCATTGCTGATCTGCCTCAGTCCCAGATTTCAGGTGATTTTTAATATCGATTAGATCATTTAAGATTTTTAGACTTGGGCCAAAAACATCCGTCCCTGTTAGATTCACGCTATCCTGAGTTGGAGTGGCTTCCCCTGGATGAGTCGGCATAGAAATTTTCTCATTATCCCCATTATAGGTGATAGTGTCGCCGTTGCGGGTAAATGGAGCAATTTTATCATTCTGTCCAGCAAAAATATATCGGCCACCCAGTTGAGAGTTACCAATATTAATCATCTGGTTGATCAGATTATCGACAGAATCCCCAATCGTTTGGACAGCAGATTGAGGATTAGTTCCATTACTAGCCTGGATAACCTGCTCCTTGATATTAATCATAATTTTGCTCAAATCCTGCATATTATCATCTGTGGAATCCATCCAACTTATAGCATCTTGGGCATTCTGAGTATACTGGTTATTTAACTCCAGACTTGTACTAAAACGTAAGCTCCTCCCCACTTTAATCGGATCATCCGAGGGGGCATGAAGGGCTTTGCCATCCGCTAATTGCATTTGGATCTTACTCGACTTTTCAAGGGATTTGTTAAGGCTACTTAAAAAATTGTAACTCATCATATTATTAGTGATTCTCATATCAAATCTCCTCCTATCGGCCTACCATGCCAGTACCATTGATCAATTTGTCCAGCATTTCATCCATGGCCGTTAATACTCTAGCCGAGGCATTATATCCTTTTTGAAATCTAATCATATCTGTCATCTCTTCATCCATATTTACCCCGGAGGTAGATGCTCTGAGGTTGGAAAGCTGATCAACTACAGTTTGTTGATTGGTATTCAGCCGTTGAGAGTCTTGGGATTGCACCCCCAAAGTACTAATCATTGCTGAATAAAACGAATCTAAGGAAACATCACCTAGTGTAGGTGATGAATCAATTTTTAAACGATTTCCAAGTAAAATGGCATTATCACCACTTGCATTGTTGTTGCCTTTTGATAAGGTGAAATCATAGGTATCAGTACCTGTCGGAGTGGTTGCGGAGTTTACCTTAATTGTAACATCCATACCTTGGATCGTTACAGTTTCAGGTGAAGCCGTCAAAGTTGTTGAAGCACTCCAAGTGGTGCCTCCATCCGTAGAAGTAGCATAGCTCATATCACCTAAATTATTAACTGAAACCCTTACTGTAGTCGGAGTACTCGGAGTAGTAGGAGCAGTTGGTGCATAAGTGCCAGTGCCGGTAGCAGAAACCGTAGCGGTACCGGTATTGCTTGACCCGGGCGCAACCGCACTAACCAGCGAAAACGTGGTTTTAGCCGCTATTATAGCCAGTCCGCTAGTCGAATCAGTTATATCCTCGTTTACACATAAGGCATTTATCCAACCGCCACTTGGTGGGGTTGCAGTTGTGTATGTTGTTGAATAATCAGTATCGCCATCCGCACTCCCATCACCGAAAAAGTTACGCCCATTAATATTATCAGTACCATAACCACTCCGATGCACAGCGTTAAAATCTTGCAATAGAAATTGGCTAACCTTTTCAAGGTTGTCCATATACCCTTTAATACCCTTTGTAGAGGAATCTCGAGAATCAATCAACCCCTTTAATTCACCTTTACCATCAGCAAAATTTACCACGTCCCCACTATTTACGAACACAACGTTTGTTACGTCATAACTAAGATTGTCAGGAGGTGTATTTTTAGCAGTTGTCTCAGTACTCAACTTGTTGCAGTAGCCTTTGGCATCTACAAGAGTCAAGCCACTGGTCTGAATTGTATATCTCCCAGTACTATCTTCCTTAACTGAAATATCCACGAGGGTTGATAATTCATCGACAAGCAAATCCCTGCTGTCACGCAAATCATTAGCATTGTTGGTGCCACTAAACTCTGTAAAGTAGATCTGCTCGTTAAGTTTATTAATACTGTCCGTAATTTGATTAATCTTATCAACACTGGCAACAATTTCAGCGTTAATATTTGCCGCCGTATCTCTTAGCTGCTCGGCAGCATGCTGTACTGCATTAACAAGCGCTACACCCTGTTGAGCTACCGCAGTACGCGCTCCGGAATCAGAAGCATCAGTCGAGAGTGTTTGCCAAGAGGTCCAGAACCGATTAAGCACGGTCTGAATACCGGTTTCAGAAGGCTCAGTAAATACCCCTTCCATTTTAGTCAAGGCAGCACTGCTTGTTTGACTGTAACTAAGGGAGGATGATTCCTTCCACAATTGTTCATCTGTAAACCTGTCCCTCGCCCTGGTAATGGAGGCCACAGTGACTCCGCTTCCTGAATAGTTTTTATTTCGTCCATAAACCTCCCCCGATGGAGACGCGGTTACTAAGTTGACTCTTTGCCGGGAGTAACCGTCCGTACCTGCATTTGCAATATTATGGCCTACCGTTTCAAGCGAAGCCTGATTAGCGTATAAACTTCGAGACAATATATTTAAACCGCCAAACGTTGAACCCATATCTTAAATCCTCCAATCCATAAGATGCCGTTTCTTGTTTTCTTCTTTTTCTCTCTGTCCGGGGTATGTATAGGTATTACTCGCTTGGTGCGTCAATAGCCCTACTGTATAATCGACAATTTTCATGGCCTGTTGGAGAAGCTGAGAGTTGCTCTCATGGACTGTTTTTAATCGTAGGACAACTTGGTCCAGACTAAGACGTACCTCTTCTAAAGCCGGGAAATGTTCCGCTAATTCAGCCAGAGTTAGGTCTTCAGGAGGTTTCCCCAGTTCACGTCCGATTTGTTCTGCCCACATAGACCGCTCTTTTTCCAAGCGATTAACCTGGATTATGAACCTTTCTTCCTGAGCTGTTATTAATTCAATCTCCTGAATTACATTTTTAATCAGAGCTTTTTGTTTCTTCTCTTCTAGGGTTAGTAGTTTATTATATAATTCAGCTTGTTCGCTTAAGTTAACATTTAAGTTTTGAAGTGCTTCAGACACAGAAATCTCCCCCTCTAAAATAAGCTGGTCTGGCAGAATGAAAGACGCAAGGTCGGAAGCAACTTGCCTTCCCAAACTATTCTTTCGGATATATCTCTAATAACTTATCGGCTATTCTTTGTTCATCTATTTTAAATTCTCCTCGTTTGATCTGTTCATTAAGCCCTCTTACACGTTCCTCGCGGATAGCGGGAATTTCTTTGGCTTTCTGAAGTAAGGCCTGATACACTTGCGCTTTATCAGATACCGCTATTTTATCTGCCTCAGATACCGCCGTTTTATTCTCAGCTTGTTTCAAACGACTGACCCCTTGAATACTGCCAACTGGAGACATTGATGTCCCGTTTATTTTCATATCATTCACTCCAAAATACATAGTCTTATTTTCTATATCGTAGATAACTTGTCAAAACTAAAGAGAAATTTTTTGTAGTCTATGGTATATTTTCACAGGAAAGCAAGAATTATAGCTGATGCTCTGCTTTTCTTGTATAATAAATATTATGTAAAACCCGAATGACACAGGTGGAAAACCCAAGTAACACTTACGCCCCGACCATGACTTGAAAAGGATGTTCGGGATTAGAAAATAAAGGGACTAAAGTTCATCACTGATTTTGACGATAAAATAAAGTAGACGGGAAAATTTATACACTATATTATACATATCCACTTCTTCAACACTTATATAAAAAAGCAAGGGAGGTACGTCACAATCCCTTATAAACCAATTCCATTCAAGAGCATAAGGGATGCGGCAAAAGCAACATGGATTTATCAACTATCATTGGTATTATCGTTGGATTCGGTTTCCTTATCACTGGTTATATTTTAGAAGGGGGAACCGTCGGTTCCCTGGGGGGATTATCTGCTGCAATGATCGTTTTTGGTGGAACCGCCGGAGCGGTTCTGATCAGTTTTCCACTCTCCGACCTCAAGAACCTTCCTAAATGGTTTAAGCTTGCATTTACCTCCCAGTCCTTCGGCACCGCCGAAGCTTATGAGACGCTCATAAGATTTGCTGAAAAGGCACGGCGTGAAGGGCTGCTCAGTCTGGAACAAGAGCTTGAATCAGTGACAGATCGCTTTACTCACCAAGGAATGCAACTCGTCATTGACGGGACAGACCCCGAAATCACCAAGGAGATCCTAGAGTCCAATATTGCTGTCCTTGAGAAACGCCACAAGGTTGGGATTGCTGTTTTCGAGGCTGCTGGCGGGTATAGTCCGACCATGGGAATTGTCGGGACAGTTATGGGCCTCATCATGGTGTTAGGAAATCTATCAGACCCTGAAGCGCTTTCTCATTCTATCGCCGCTGCTTTTATAGCCACCCTATATGGAGTTGCTACAGCAAACCTCCTCTGGCTCCCCATCGCGACAAAACTTAAAATGAAAGACAAAGCAGAAGTGTCGTCCATGGAGATGGTTCTAGACGGAATCCTCTCGATTCAAGCAGGTGAAAATCCCTCTATTCTTAAAGAGAAATTAAAAACACACGTCGGCTCCGTGGTTCTCTCCGAAGATAAAAACCGAGAAGGTGTCGCCGCACCTGGTAATGCTTCTGTGAGTGAAAGCCGATGAGTAGGAAACGCGAGCATGAAGCCGAAAAGGAAAATAGTGAACGTTGGCTTCTTACATATTCTGATCTTATTACACTGCTAATGATTTTCTTTGTTGTACTTTATTCTATGAGCAAAGTAGATGCCGATAAATTTCAAGCCGTTGCGGAATCCCTTAACAAGGCACTTTCTGGAGGAGTCCCTGCAAAAATGGAGATGGCTGCAAGCCCATCCGGACCATCTCTTATACAAACCGGTACCCCCTCCGCTACTACCACCATCCCTGGCAAGGATAAGGATCCCAGCAAAACGACTGACGCTGATCAAGCAGCGGCTAATGTTAGTCAAGGGAATACCGACGCTGAAAACCTGAGCATTGAAGCAATTAAAGCCAAACTTGATAAGTTTGCGCTTGATAACGGAATTCAGTCAAAGCTAATCTCTTCCATGGAAGAACGTGGTCTGGTAGTCAGTATCCAAGAAACCTTGCTTTTTGGAAGTGGTTCAGCCGATATAACCGACCGAGCTCGAGAAATCCTTAAAAGTATCTCTACCGTCCTCGGTTCGGCATCTAACCAAATCAGGGTTGAAGGGCATACTGACAATCTGCCCATTCAAACCGCCAAGTTCCCCAGCAATTGGGAACTCTCCGTCATTCGTTCCACTAACGTCGTGCAAATTCTACAGTCAGCCGGGATTACCCCCAGTCGGCTCTCCGCAGCTGGTTACGGAGAATATCGGCCTATTGCTTCAAATGACACTATCGCCGGACAAGGCAGAAACCGGCGGATTGATCTGATTATTCTGCGCTCCAAGTATGATGTGACCGAACCTACAAACCAAACCCCAGTTTCTGGCTCACCAGCCCCTGTCCTAACCCCTTAGAAAGCAAGCGTTCGTACCGCTTGGTACATGATTTCTGTAGCCAAGTAAATCTGTTCAGATTTTATGAGTGCGATAGTGTCTTCAGTGGTATGATTTTTGTACAGCCATTCCTGGGCTAAGAGCGTCGCCGCCGGAATACCCTGTAATGCAAAACTGACGGAGTCACTATTATGACCTGCTCTGGGGGTTAATTGGGCACTGGCACCACATTTAGTTGCAGCTTCTTGAATGGCATCTACGGCTGGATTTTTCCCATCCCCCCAGAGTGCAAAATTTCCAACCATTCCATTTCCTACGGAGTCAGCATTCAGAACCGCGTGTATCTGGTTAAGGGTAAATGAAGGAGATCGGACAAAGGCTTGAGACCCTACAAACCCCATCTCTTCAGCACTCCAAAAAGCGATAACAATCGTGCGTTTTGGGACCTCTGCTTCTCGGATGATCCTCCTTATTACATCAAGTATACAGCCAACACCAGAGGCATTGTCATTGGCTCCGGGGTAGACTTGCTCCTCGAAAACCCCCAGGTGATCGTAATGTGCTGAAAGAAGAATAATTTCCTGAGATTCTTCTCCCATTAACCCCCCTAATAGGTTGATGCTTGGAAATCTGAGGTTTCTATTTTCCCCAGATTTAAAAGTCAGCCGACCATTAACCCTAGTTTCCACTACTGGGGGAATCGTAAATGCTTGAATAAAGCCTGTATTTGGGTCCCCCATCGGGCGTAAGCCCAGCATACTCAATTGAGAAGCTAAATACTCAGCAGCCTTCGCCTCTCCTACAGATCCCGCCTTACGCCCTTGCATTTCGGGGGCGGTTAAAGCGTAGATATCATCCATGGCCGTGCGATTTAGGATTTCATAGTTGATCTTATTATTTGATTTAATCTCAGGGGGCAGCAAGAGTTCAATCGGCGGACGCCCCAGACTCGTCTTTATGGCCTCTCCAAAACGAGTCGGCAAAAAACTCCAAGGTAATATAATTGCTCCAAGCCCAAGTATTGTTTTTAAAAAAGCTCTGCGCGTTTGCATGATTAATCCTTTCTAAGAGGAGAATGACCTATGTCTATACGTATCAATTCACCACATCAAACCCTGACTCCTAATCTCGATTCTCAGAGTTCCTTGGAGCGTAACAGCGATTTTAACAGTATCTTATCCAAGACTCAAAAAATCCAGAGCGTCGAACTCCAATCCTTTCTCGAGCGCCTGGGGGTTCAAGGGAAAAAATTAGCTCAATCCCTTTCAATCGGTGACCTTAAAGACTTTCGTGATATGGTTAAATCCTTCCTGCGATCAAGCTTTGGACAAAGCCGCAAAATGCAGGAAGATACCTCTTGGGATTATCAAGGTCGCCCTAAGGTCATGGCCCGTGTCGGAAAAATCGACGAAGCGTTGGATGAACTCGGAAAACAGCTCCTGGATGAGCAAGCCAAACCCCTCGAAATTTTAACCAAGATTGATGAAATTCGTGGATTGATCGTTGATCTTTTTGCCTAAGAAGTTGTTATTCTTTACTATTCGCCCAAAAACCCTAAATCTCTTCTTTTTAACATAGAAAGCCTTTAATTAATCACGAAAGAGGTGTAACCCCTTTGTCCACATCAATATCCAATACCTACGAAGACTTTGTTAAAGGGTTCCACCCCAAGAGCGGCTTAGATCTTAAGTTTTACAAGCAAAACCAGATGCAGCGGCGAATTCTTAGTTTTATGAATTCCCACGGACATCCGACCTATCCGGAGTTTTTGAAAGCACTAAATTCTGACCCGGTATTATATGACGCCTTCTTCAAACATTTAACCATTAATGTCTCTCAATTCTTTCGGGATGCGACTCAATGGAAAACCCTTCGAGAAACGATATTCCCTTTACTCCTCCAAAATAAAACGCCTTTGAAACTTTGGAGCGCGGGATGTTCCAGCGGCCAGGAGCCTTACTCACTGGCCATGACAATGATGGAATATTTCTCGATCGCTAAGTTTAGCATACTGGGTACAGATATTGATGTCAATGTCCTGCTTCAAGCCAAAGAAGGCCTCTATAAACAAAATGATTTTGCGAGCACTCCGCCAGAATTCCTGCAAAAGTATTTTACCCCATCTGACAAAGGACATCAAATTAACGATTCTGTCAAGAGGCAAGTCAGTTTCCAACCTCAAAACCTGTTAACCGATCGTTTCCAAACCGGCTTCGATTTCATAGCCTGTCGCAATGTCGTCATTTACTTTACTGAAGAAGCCAAAGAAATGCTTTACAAAAAATTCACAGACTCCCTGCGCCCTGGTGGAATTCTCTTCACCGGCAGCACCGAACATCTCTTCGGACTAAATCATCTTGGCCTTAAACCCGTTTCCTCCTTCTTTTACCAAAAACAGTGAACTCGTTCAGCTAAAGCTGAACAAGGGGCATATCCACAGAGGAATACATTCGCACCCTAAGATGGAATCCACCTCCTTCGCGCCAAATGTTCCTATTGGGAAAGGCGCTCGGCGATACTTTCCAACTGGAGACTATCGTCACTGAAGTAGAAAAGTTCTTGATCCATAATTAGGGGCTCTGACTCATTATATTAATGAATCAGAGCCCCTTTAAGTACTTCACATAAAAGACGTTGGGCATTCTCTCTCATACTGTTGTACAAATTCTTCCAGTGGATAAGTAATACCTTTACCGTTAAACTCCAATGATACCTGCTGGGCATTCGGATTAAAACCGATGAACTTCATTCCGAGTAGTTTGGCCATTTTAGATAATTCAATCCGCGTACCTCGCCCGAAATCCTGAAAATGCATCCAACAACACGCCCCTTTTTTAGTCTTGTCATTGACTTCAAAAAAATAATGGGTATCCCATTTGGAACGCTTAGAATTTCTATCAAGTGGAAGGAAATATCGGAGTTATTCTGTTAACTCTAGCTTAACATATCCTATTCAGGATATCCATTCAACTCTCTGAATCTAAGATATGATTTTTTAATACTTCTAAACAATCATTAAGTTTGTCCCCATAATCCTAAGACACTCATTCCAGCCAAAATCAGCAAGCATCCTAGGATTTTTGGCAAGGTCAGAACTTCATCTAGAAAAAAAGTTCCGTAGAGAATTGCAATCACATACCCCAAAGAAACAAGCGGGTAGGCATAGCTGAGCTCCCAGCGTGAGATCACAACCAGCCAAAGAACAGAACTTACACCAAAACAAGCAAACCCAAGAAATATTGCAGGTGTTAATATAATTGATCCCAATTGTCTCCAAATTCCGGTAACCGATACTCTCCCATACTCAACCATACCCAAACGAAACAAAAACTGTCCTGTAGCCCCTAATAATATGGAAAACAAGGCAACGGCTAAGGGACGCACTTCAGAAATTAAAGACATTCAATCAAAACTCCTTGAAATTTAGACTCCGGATCTAAATATAGATAATAATTAAGTTTTCTCAATCTGACCTTTATTTATACTCTACATCAAATCCTAATAATGTATTCATTTCTAAATCATTTCAAGCCTCAATGAAAATGTTTTGAAGTCTACAAAATATTATGATATATTTCTCTATAAATGCGAAAACTTTCATAACATTATGATTTTAGAGAGAAGGGGAGAAAAAACACTATGACAGTCAAAGCTGAATTACTAGAACTTGTGGAGAAAATGAATACTAATCCCGAGCATATCGCTTCTGAAAAAGACCGTATCTTCCAAATTAATCTAGAGGAAAGCGGTGAATTACAAATTGTCTTTAAAGCTGGTCAAGTGCAAATGATTGAAGGACCTGCTCCAGACGCAGAAGTTACCCTCATTATGAACGAAAAAAATTTCTCCAAATTATTGAAAGATAAGTTAAATACTACAATGGCATTTATGACTGGTGGGTTAAAGGTTGAAGGCAAATTAGGTTTGGCCTTAAAACTCCAAGAAATCGTTAAACTGTATCAGTAAAGAAACTGTGCCTTCGTTGATGAATGAACCTTCACCCATAAAGATATTTAATTGTATATTGATTTTAAAAACAACCATTTACTTCTGTAATTTTATTGCAAAATAAAACTTATGGGAAGCGGCTATGCATAATTATGCAACAACCAGTTTCCCATAAGCATTGCAAAGTCAACCTATAAGCCGAGTTCTGTCCCTCCCTACAGAGGTGATGATCATCTATCTCGAACCGCCGTTACCGACGGCCTCTAGCGACCTTACCCGGGAACAAAAACGGGCCGTTCATAGTTCCCCTATTCAGTCTTGCTCCAGGTGGGGTTTACATGGCCAGCCAGTCACCTGACTACCGGTGAGCTCTTACCTCGCCTTTCCACCCTTACCATCCAGAGGTCAGTCGTCGGAAGCCGGATGCCGGAATTAGAACTAATTATTTCTGACCTCCGACCTCTGAAGACTGGCCTCTGTTTTGGCGGTATCTCTCTGTTGCACTTTCCTTGGGGTTCCCCCCACTGGGCGTTACCCAGCACCTTGCCCTATGGAGCTCGGACTTTCCTCAGAGGCGACCTTTCGGTCCATACCCCCGCGATCATCTGGTTGGCTTCGCTTAGTTATCTTACTAGATAAATAGGTTTTGGTCAAATGGATAGTATTGGCTAATTCACTTTGTGTTTCTGCTCTGCCATTTCTTCAATTTCATCATCAATGTCCATCAGTTCGGTTAACCATTTAGCACGATTAGCATAATCCTCTTGAATATTGGTTAAAACCTTTTCACGTTGAAGACGCAGAATTTCAGTTCGATTCATCATTAGACATTTCTCCTTTCAAATGCTTGTATCGAAGGATCAATAAATCTTCTTAATAGGGCCTGAGTATTTCTTTGGAAGGACTCTATTGTTTCTATTATCAGATTATTCCTTACAACCTTATAGTAATATATTTCACAATTGATGTCAAGTGGTAATTATTTCTTTCACAAGCAAAGTTCTAGTATATTTATTTTCTTAATCAAAATTCCCTATGGAGACGAGGCGTCTCTCCATAGGGAATCTCAGTTTAAAGCCAGGGCGAGCGATTAACAGAGCTCACTTGAATTTCAATTCCCTGAAGGGATTTTTCTGCCGACAAATAGTCATATATTGATCTAAGCATGGGTGCCTCACTCAAGAAATGCCCCAGATCTCCAACAGCCATTCCACCTTCAAGTGCATCAAGGACGGCATGATGATCAACGTCACCTGTAATGAGCAGGTCAGCGCCCTTAAACAAGGCCTTGGGTACGAATCGTCCCCCACTGCCATTAACGATAGCTACTTTCCTTACTTCCCTCTCTACGGATCCGGCCAAGCGAACTCCGGTTAGTTCATAGGCCTGGGAATAGACTCCTGACTCTTTCAATTTATCCAAAAAGTTCTGCCATAAAACTCCTAATTTTTCGGGATGTGTTAGGTATCCGCTTACCCCATATCCGCGTTCCTCACTGTTACGGCTTGTAGTAACATCATACACCCGCTCCAAAGGCTCCATCTTTTCCAACCCAATTAATTCGCCAAGGACTCGACTCGGAGAAACTACAGACTGATCTAAATTCGTGTGCGCAGCATAATATCCGATCTCATGTTGTAAAAGACGGAGAGGGACTTGAGCCGCAGCGTTATCTGCTCTTAAATTTTTCAGGGGCCGAAAAATAACGGGGTGATGTGCCACGATGAGTTGGGCATTTAAAACTTTTGCTTCTTCGACCACTTCCAACGTCCCGTCTAAGGTAATAAGGATGCGTTCGATAGTTTTTGAACCGCTTCCGACAAGTAATCCCACATTGTCCCACTCCTCAGCCCAGGATTTCGGAGCTAACTTTTCTATTAACTGAGCAACTAATCCAACTGTTACCGCCATTCACGCATTCCCTCCACTAAAGCCAGTGTTAGTGAAACTTCACGAATTTTTTCCACAATCTCCGGGCTTTTTGATTTTTCCATCTGCTTCAACTGCCTCAATAATCTGCCTCTGTAGTCCTCAAACAGCTTGTTCAGGAGATTCGTGGGCTCTCCCAAGACCAGAGGCCCAAAATGCCATACAAGCCTGTGTACTAAGCTTTTAAACTCCGCCTCCGGCATCTGTTCTTCTCTCTCTGCTATAACCGGGTGCAAACGATCACACCATGTCTCTTCGATCTCGATCAGTTCGGTCATTTTCCATCCAGCTTCCTTAGAAAAAGCCATCACGACATAGATTCGATCTTCTTCTTCCACCAACAGCTCTGCCAACAGATGCCACCCTTCATCCAGCAACGTCAAACGAACGGCGCCTTCCGCTCCCTGCGGTTGAACGATAATATCAGTCACACCCTTTAAAATGTCCGGCCGCGCCGAAAAAATCTCCAACATAGTTCTTCCGCCCATTCCCGCAAGGGTCAAAACATTGACTTCTCCGACCTCGAGGGGCATCAATCCATCGCCAAACCTCACATCAATGATGCCTTCTAATTTCCTCGCTTTAACCGCTGCCAAGGCGGATTGATACGGCCCTTCATGGACATCTATAGCTACTGCCTTTGCTATTTTCTGATCTTCATAGAGGGAAATCGGCAAATAAGCATGATCTGTCCCTATATCTCCAAGCTTTGCTCCCTCTGGAACAAACGATGCCACGGTTTGAAGCCGTGGACCCAAACTAACTGACACTGTCATTTTTTCACCTCGTATAGAAAACTTGGCTAAGGCCAATGCTTGTGAAAACTATCACGTAATATTATTATGCCCAAAAAGCAAGCTCATGTTTCCACATTATATCATTTTATCGGATAAAGTGCTTGTGGACAATGAAAAAAGGCGGGTAGATTTATTTAATCTATCCCGCCTTTTCATGACACTTACGTAATTGAGGATACTTCCTTTACTCCGCTTCTGGTTCCATTGATCGAGAAGGTTTAGCATCCGAGTCAACTAAGAACTCAATCAGGTAAGGACGATAGGCACTAAATGCACGTGTTAAGGCATCAGTGACCTGTTCAGGTTTTTCTATCGCTTCTGCCTCTAGGCCCATTCCTTTAGCTGCGGCAGCAAAGTCCGGTTCCTTTCTAAAAACAACGATCACTACCGGAATATCATGTTTAACGGCCGTTGCAAGCTCCTCAAAAGACACACCTAAACTTGCATCCCCTAATAAATTCACCACTTGGCGTTGCGGATAAGCTAACTGAGCACCCATTGCCGCACCTAGACTCCACCCCATGGCACCAGTGCGATCAATTAAAAACCTTCGCGGTTCATGTGCATCATATAATTGAGAGGCCCAAATTTGGCCTAATCCGCAGTCCAAAGTCACAATTGCATCTGGTCGAATCCCTTTTCTGACCTCTGTAATCATCTGCTGCGATTTGAGGAGACTAGTCCCAGAATCCGTTTGACGAGCCAAGTTGGTTTTTTCTATCTGAAGAGATTCAATTCTTTTTAAAGCCTTTGTATTAGGTTTATACTCTCGACTGCGGATAATATTGTGTAACTTCAAGATGAACTTCTTTACATCTGAAGCTATTGCTAACTCATCAGGAACACGGTGAGAGAACGAGAGCTCTTCTTCAGCGATATTGATGTTAATTATCTTACAGCCTTCTTCGAAAAATTTTCTCCCCCCCGTGCTCCGACTGTCAAACCACTCACCTAGATTTACGATAAGATCGGATTCCAGAATGGTTTTATTTCCAAGCGGAGTTTGGCACACTGGTCCTGCCATCCCCGCATAGAGGCGGTGATAACTAGGAAAACCATCTTTCCCCAGGAGAGAGGAAACTATCGGGATCTCAAGTAATTGAGCCAAGCCTATAAGTTCGTCGCTTACATCCCCTGCAACTCTTCCTCCAACCAGAAGAACAGGCCTTTCTGCTTTCTCAATCATTGTGAATACTTCTTCCAGTTGGCTGTCGCTCACTTGTACTAAGTCAATAGGTTCTCCCTTTTCTTCTCTCAGATAGTCTTCGAGGTCAATCTTGAGTAATCCCTTTTGTACATTGACAGGAATATCTATTAAGACCGGTCCCTTCCTACCCTGGGTCGCTAATCTCCAAGCCTCACTCATCACTTTGGGTAAGTCATCCGCCTTAGTGACTTGATAGGCAGCCTTAGTAACTGCACGAGCCATTTTTACTATCGGTACCTCTTGAAAGGCATCCTTTCCTATTAGGTTTGTGGTTACTTGACCCGCAAGGAGAATTAATGGAATAGAATCTCCGTAGGCACTATCAAGACCTGTCAGGAAAGCTGTGCCTCCAGCAGATGTGAGCGCGCAAATCCCTACTTTTCCCGTCGATCTGGCATAGCCTTCCGCCATAAATATTGCAGTTTGCTCCTGATGAACATTAATTGCACGCATGTGTTCCTGCTCAAGTACTGCGTCATAAAAGGGAAGAATAGCGGCTCCAGGAATGCTAAAGACATGGGCAGCTTCCTTTTTCTCTAAAAATTTCACAATGAACTGAGCCCCTGTCATTTCGACGTCTTTTTCTAACTCATCTGCAAAATAGTGTTTTACTTTTTCTTCTATTCCCCAAAGCGCCATATCTGTCTCCCCCTTTAAAATTTTTTCTCCGGTCGAAGTTTTATAATAATGACCCTGTAAACAACAACATCGTTTTAATTAGTAAAACGATGTTTTACATAATGGTCAAACTCTTCCTTTGTCTTGTTTATCTATATGTTTTACATTAGCTGAACCCGTTCACTAAAATTACTTTTACGTATCGCTCCGGGACTCAGTCTTCTAAATATTTTGTTTCATATAATAAAACATTGTTTCAAAGATATGTTAAAAAGAAAAGGCATCCGTGCCCTAGCTTTTCTTTATGCTAATATTCTATCATATTTTCCCTCTTGCAGGCAATACTTCGTCTTCTTATTCTACATAAAATTGGACTTTCACATCATTCTTAGCTTCGATAACTAAACAAACATCTTCTTCTCTTGGATCGTAATTCACAGCAGTAACATCGTCCAAATTAATCCAAAACACCTCATTCTCAGTGCTCCATACTGAGACCTTATCATCAGCTACATCAATATTTCCTACAACTCCAAAATCCATAGTACACTCAATCACAGAAATGATCTCAATACACTTCAGGTTCTTGCCAAACAACTTCTCTCTGAAAAATTTTACGAATTCAATCTTCGAGGATAAGGTTATCATGTCGCTCCTCCAATCATTCCAGGTATTCAGCTTAATGTAATAAAAGAACCCAGTGACCTCAGTCAATGGGTTAAGCTTTCAGTCTTTATTTTGTGAAATCTATATTGGTGGGCGATACTGGTCTCGAACCAGTGGCCTCATCCGTGTGAAGGATGCGCTCTACCGCTGAGCTAATCGCCCCAGTATTTAATGCGCGATGTCCGTAATCAAATGCTCTAGGCATGTAGATTATACTTTGTCTCTAAATTAATTAGGAATACCCACCGTTTCTGGCCTCCGACTTCTGGCCTCTGAAATGGTGGGCCCACTAGGATTCGAACCTAGGACCAACCCGTTATGAGCGGGGGGCTCTACCGCTGAGCTATGGGCCCTAATAAACAAAGAATAAAAATGGCTCCCCGAGTAGGACTCGAACCTACAACCTACCGGTTAACAGCCGGTTGCTCCACCATTGAGCTATCGAGGAATGCTCTTGCACGGGTTATTATACGTAATTCATGCTCTATAGTCAAGTCTTAAATTAAAATTTCTCGTGAAAATCAATTTCTCAATTAATTATAAAGAATTTACTCCAAATAATCCTTTAACTTTTTGCTCCGACTGGGATGCCGTAATTTCCGCAAGGCCTTGGCCTCAATTTGACGAATGCGTTCGCGTGTTACTCCGAATTCCTGCCCAACTTCCTCTAAGGTCCTGGTCCGCCCGTCATCAAGTCCAAAGCGCAATCTAAGCACTTTTTCTTCCCGTGGGGTTAAGGTCTCTAAAACTTCTTCCAATTGCTCTTTTAAAAGAATGAACGATGCAGCTTCTGCCGGTGCCGGAGCATCTTCATCCGGAATAAAATCTCCCAAATGGGAGTCTTCCTCTTCTCCGATAGGGGTCTCTAAGGAAACCGGTTCTTGGGCAATCTTCATAATTTCGCGGACCCGTTCGACGGGAATATCCATAACCTTAGCAATTTCTTCAGGAGCTGGCTCCCTCCCCAATTCCTGCAAGAGTTGCCTTGAAACTCGAATTAACTTATTTATTGTCTCAACCATATGCACAGGAATTCGGATTGTCCTGGCCTGATCAGCAATAGCGCGGGTAATCGCTTGACGAATCCACCAAGTGGCATACGTACTAAACTTAAAGCCTTTAATATAGTCAAATTTCTCTACAGCCTTAATCAAGCCAAGATTGCCTTCCTGAATCAAATCTAAGAAAAGCATACCCCGTCCGACATAGCGTTTAGCGATACTCACTACAAGTCGCAAGTTCGCCTCCGCTAAGCGTCGCTTAGCTTCCTCGTCACCATCTTCCATGCGTTTTGCTAATTCTATTTCTTCATCGGCAGAGAGCAGGGGAACTCGTCCGATTTCCTTTAGATACATACGAACCGGATCGTCAATTCCTACACCCTCTGGTACAGAAAGATCCACTTCCGCCTCTTCTTCTGCATCATCTTCCGGGTCCTCGACGATATCATCGTCTTCATCAACTTTAACGTTAGTCAAGATCTCAAGTTCAACTTCTCCAGGCTCCGGCACCACATCTATTCCCATTCGTCCAAGTTGTTGATAGATATCATCTATTTGATCCGCGGAAAGTTCAATCCCTTGGAGAGAATCCATAATCTCTCTATAAGTTAGAGATCCCTTCTTTTTTCCTTTTTGAATGAGGGCTTGGACGTTGTCCATCTTCTGCTTTTCATTCATCTGTCCCCCACCTTCCCTCGGATCATTCTTTTGGGTGCCTATAACCTTACTATTCGCCACGTTTCAACCGCTCTCCTATCTCTTTCAACAGAGCCATAGCCCCTGCCATGTCACCGGATTTTTCTAAAGTAGCCATGCGAGCTTGCAGATCCTCGACCCTTTCTTCTGCTTGAGTAGAAAGAATCCCTTTTATACAGTCATCTAGAAGTCGCTCAGTTTGTGATATATCTAACTCTTCCAGGAGCAAGCTAGCCAACCGACTTTGAACGTTTTCTTCGCTGTGCGCGGGCAATTTGCCCTCCTGATTGAGATAATTAAAGATTTGTTGATGTTCTGGTATCTTCCAAAAGGATTCTCCTAACTTAGCCTTAATTCTCGGCAAGTGAGAAATATTTTCTATAATCAGACGTAAAAGCATTCGCTCTGTTCGATAGACCCCTAAATAAACGGTTGGTGAAGGGGGCACTTCATCTTGTTTATAAATAATTTCGTCCTTAATATTATCTCTATTTTTTCCAGAACTAACCTGTTTTTGCTGAGAATATTCATGTAATTGCTCTTTTTTAGGTTTTTTCTGTTCCAGTCTTGCTATTTCGCGTTGTACCGCTTCCAAAGTAAACCCAAGTTCTAAACTTAAGAAGCGTTCATACCCTTCTCGTTCAATTGGACTGCTCACTTTTAGGATATCCGGAGCAAGCTTAACTACTAACTCTGCTTTTTCCTGAATGGTCTGTGGCGGTGTTTCCTGAACAATCGTCCGATATTTGAACTCTACGTAAGTCAAAACCTGACTTAAAGCTTTTTCAAAGTCCTC
The DNA here is from genome assembly GCF_020595055.1 of Desulfosporosinus shakirovi. Classification (GTDB taxonomy): domain Bacteria; phylum Bacillota; class Desulfitobacteriia; order Desulfitobacteriales; family Desulfitobacteriaceae; genus Desulfosporosinus; species Desulfosporosinus shakirovi. Next base: position 244,649 of record NZ_JAJDOO010000001.1, read on the forward strand.
CACACCAAAACGTCTCAAAAATTCATCAGGATCTTTTGCTCCGATTAAAGTTGCCACATCCAAACGAATTCCCGCATCTCGCAGAATCTCTCCCCCTCTTAAGGCCGCCTGAATTCCTGCCTCATCGGAATCGTAGAGCAGGACAACACGCTGTGTATACCGTCTCAAGAGTTTTGCTTGTTCCCGTGTTAAGGCAGTCCCCAAGGAAGCGACTGCGTTAGGATAACCTGATTTCTGGAGCGCTATAACGTCCATGTACCCTTCAACTAACAGGGCAAAACCCTTCTCGCGAATTCCCTGATGCGCACGATGCATCCCATAGAGATGGTGCCCCTTATTAAAGAAAGCGGTCTCGGGGGAATTAAGATACTTCGGAAGAGAATCATCCAATACTCGACCGCCGAATCCAATGGTGTGGTTTCGTCGATCAAGAATACTAAAGAGGACGCGGTTGCGGAAACGATCATAGTACCCTCCGCCTTTACCCTGTGTCCCTCTTTCTAAGGCTAGCCCATTTTCCTCTAATTCACGTGCCTGGACTCCTCGTTCCAGCATATAAGTTAATAACCCATCCCACCGGTCAGGAGCATAACCTAAACGAAAGCTTTTCATTGTATCCAGGTCTACCCCACGTTTTTCAAAATAGAGTCTCCCCAGTTCTCCTTCAGGCAAGTTAAGTAAGAGGTCATGAAAATAGCCTGTAGCCAATTCATTGATTTCTTCAAAACGCTGACGACGTCGATTTGCTTCCCGTTCACGCGGAGACAATTCTTTCTCAGGAAGCGACACGCCATATCTAGAGGCTAAATTCTGAATACTCTCAACGAAAGACCAATTCTCTTTCTTCATAAGAAAAGAAAAGGCGTTTCCACCAACATTGCATCCAAAACAATAAAACATTTGTTTCTCAGGGGTTACTGTAAAACTAGGCGTTTTTTCCGCATGAAAAGGACAAAGTCCCAAATAGTTTTTCCCCTTACGCTGCAAGCTGACATATTCAGATATAATCTCTACAATATCCGTGCGCGAACGCACTTCCTCGATAACCTCTTCCGGCATAAATTCTTGTTGAAGTCTATTATCCACGTCTCTTGCGCCTTTCAGTTTTCAGCCACATTTTATATATTTTGTCAACCCTTACTTTATACATTTCTTTCGCCGAAACTTCATAAAATCCTCTTTTTTAGTTCTTCATTCGGTGAATCTGTTTTTAGAAAGGGTAGAATACTCTTTCCTGATTATATTAATTCTTCTTTTTCTGAGATAATACCTGCTTGCTTCGACAATTATTTGTGCAAGGTTTTCTACCTGCAATCCCCACCCCCAGAGTATGGATCGATAGCCTAACCCTTTCGCTCATTTGAAAAGCATGATAATATATAAAGTAAGCTTGGCTGGTGCCAAGACGTTGGTCGCCGACGGTCGCCTCAGTTGCACTTATGCGCAGGCTAGAATGGCCGAGTGTCCCGGTAGCCATGGATGGTGAAAGTAAACCTTGACCTTTCAGCAGGAACCGTCTAATGACGTTGATGTTCTACAAAAACGCAGTAGAAGCTCAACATGTGCATTATAAACTTTATGAGAGAGGTGAGTATTCTATGAATAAACGATCATTTAGCACTATCCTTTTGACTATCTTTTGCTTATTACTGGCAGGAGCCTTTCTAGCGGGGTGCAATACCTCTAAAACACAAGGCGATAAACCCGCAGACAGTCAAACAACTCCTGTTTCTCCAGATACGAATACCCCTGAGCCAACCGCAAACTCCGTTAAAATGACCCTCTATTTTCCTAACTCAGATGCCACAGGGTTAATCCCGACGGAACGAACAGTCGAGGTAAAAGAGCAAGAGATTATTAAAGCAATGTTTATCGAGTTAGCCACTCCCCCCGCAGGATTGGAAAAACCGCTTCCTTCCGGAACCACTCTTCTGGAGGCTACTGTAAGTACGGATGGAATAGCCACTATTAATTTGTCTAAAGAATTTCAAAAGAACTTTGGGGGAGGTTCCTCTGGTGAACAAATGACTATGTACAGTATAGTAAACACTTTAACGACCCTTTCTAATGTTCACAGTGTCCAATTTCTCTTGGATGGGGTCAAACACGATGGAATACTCGGTCACTTGGATACCCGAGATCCAATCAAGCGAAATGAGAGCTTAATAATTAATTAAATCTTAGCAGACAGTGTCTTTCAGTTCGCTCTTTAAACACGATCAAGACTGACATATCTTATGTGTCATAGGCTTATTTTACTTCTGTAAGCCAAAACTTATACTTTATTAATGGAATATATTACAAAAGTGGTTGAGATTTTTCACTCAACCACTTTTCCTTTTGACCCAACTGCATGGGGGGATTCACTTTCGAGGAACAAATAAGTTCTGAAATAAATCAATCGCATAATTATCTGTTAGCCCGGATATATAGTCGACCACCGCAATTGTTTTATTACCGCCTGCCCAAATCAAAAAGTTCTGCGGTAACTTTGAAAAATCCTGAGTATAGTATTCATAGAGTGCCTGGATGATATATTGTCCTTTTCGTCGCTCTTCCCGTAAATTCTGGCTGTTATAGACCCTCTCAAACATAAATTGCCGAAATTCCTGCATAGCGTGGTTTATCTCCACCGACTGTCTTATCTGATCTTGACCACTTGACGCTTCAATCATATCCACGACCATCGTGGTAATCATATCACTGGGCTTTACACCAAGCCTTCGCTTAACCCTTTCAGGCAAGTCACTTTGGGTAAGCAAGCCCGCCCGCAAGGCATCGTCGTAATCATGACAGAGATAAGCAATCCTATCTCCGGTTTTTACAATCTGCCCTTCCGGAGTTTTAGGTATACCCACTCCGGTGTGATGTAATATTCCATCAAGGACAGACTCTGTGAGATTTAAACCCAGCCCCTCTTGGGCTAGTACCGTCAAAATGCGAATCGACTGTTCATTATGCTCAAAATGGCCAATAATTTGTCTCAAAGCTTCTTCCCCAACATGGCCAAAGGGAGTATGCCCAACATCATGCCCTAAGGCAATCGCTTCAATGAGGTCTTCATTTAATTTCAGCCCCCGAGCGATGGTTCGACATATTTGGGAAACTTCCAAACTATGCGTCATACGTGTCCGATAGTGATCTCCTGTTGGCGCAATATACACTTGGGTTTTATGTTTAAGACGACGAAACGGTTTGCTGTGCAAAATCCGATCTCGATCCCTTTGATACTTTGTACGAATCGGGCACTCTTCTTCTAAGCGCTCACGCTTGGCATCTCTGCTTTTTGCAGCATAGGGCGAGAGTCGTTCTTCCTCTTCTTTTTCAGACCGCTGACGAATGTTCAATATCTCGCTCAAATCACTTTACCCCCTTGTCTTGGACGATGCTCAACAAACATTACTTCTTTCATTTTAGCATACTGCCCAGACAAATGTATGCGTGAAAACCGGGAACGGTTTTATACAATTCTCCAGTTCATTGAGGCTAAGTGTTAATTCATGTCGAAGAGTTTTAATGAGAATCCTAATGAAACGGATAGTGAACTCGTTCAGCTAAAGCTGAACGAGTTCACTATCTAATCGAGGTTAAACATAATAAGGCTGATACATGAAATAGTATTTTTACCGTTATTATAAGACATCCCACAACTCTTCTCCAAGGCCATGACGTCTATTCCGCAGGCCTCTACGGAAGAAACTGCTTCTTCAGGGAATCGGCACTCCTGACCGTCAAGAAAAGCACACCGGCCACAGTAAGTACAAGGGCCAACATTCAGAGGAAGGAATTCGTTGAAAGCTCCGGTGCTCCTTATATTGTCTAATACTTTTCTTAATATCTTTGTATGCTCTTCAATGCCTTCTTGCATACCTTCGTAATCAAAAGAATCTTCGAGTTGATATACAGTTTGGAATAATAGTCCTTGTTTAAACTTTAAAGCTTTTTCCTTCATCTCATCAATCGAACCTACTGCAGGGGGACACATCCAATTTTTGTTGTAACTTCCGCACGAATTCTGCTCGCATTGCAACCTAAAGTCGTTATTAAATAGAATATCTTCCTTTGCAATAATTGCTGATTGATCAACCCCCAGAGACTTTAGAAAAGACATCAAATCATCTATGGCTGAGCTCATAATTACACTCCTCGTAGAATAGCATCAATAAAGAACTATAGGAATTATTTAAAACTTTTAAAATTAATCTCAATCAAAGTAAGGCCCCCGAAGACGAACTTCGGAGGCATTTCGCACTGTCAAAAAGTATAAACTTACGTCTATACTCGCTAAGAATTAGCGCGACTTTATTTCAGAACATTTCTTTACTCATTCTGTCGATTGCTTCTGTGGCAGAATCATAGACACCCGGGAAGGAACTAAAATTCAAACCTTGAGTTAAATTAGGAATAAAATATAACTTCCCGCAATTTTTGCAGGCCCTCTCTACTTCTTTGGCCACGATTTCAGGTGTCCATTCCGGAAAATCAACGACGCCACTATCGATATCCCCCATAAAGCTGATTTGTCCGCCGTATTTCTTGATCAGTTCGGGAGTGTTATTTGTTGTCATAACCCCCTGCCAGATATCTATTCCCATTTCAATCATATAGGGAACCAGGTTCGCTGCATAGGAATCACTGTGATGCACGATCAACTCAACACCATTAGCTTTGTAGAATGCATAGATTTTCTTGTAAGCTGGCAAATAGAACTCTTCGAACATTGCCGGTGATATAAAGGAAGATTTTTGGCTGCCCCAGTCATCATGATGGAAAAGGGCATCTGGATGAAGACGATCGATCAGGATTTTGGCATAGTTTAGCTCAGCTTCCGTAAGATAATCAATCAGCTCATGCATTGCTTCAGGTTCTTCATAAAGAGCCATTAAGGCATCTTCCATACTCATCAGGTGATGACACATTTCAAAAACCCCGGGGGCAACGAATGCTGTTACAAATTGTTCATTGCGATCGATTGAATTGGCATGCGCAACAGCTGCAGCCCAAGCCTCATCAGAATTATCAATAACAGGCGCTTTCACGTATTTTCTCCACTCTGTAATATCCTTTAATACTTTGTGTTCATCGTCATGTACAGGAAACTGACCCAGCTGACCTTCCGGCCATCTAAAGGTAATCCCCCAGCTATTCTTGAATTCTGAACCTGGTGGGCACATAAGCTGTACAGGAACTTCAAGGATAATGTCCATAAATTCGTATTGATTAACAAAGCGATCCGGATTGCCACCTTTGATCGTTTCCATTAAATTCTGCTTCTTCGTTAACATTATTTTCGGCCTCCTTTTATTTAGTTAAAGCTTGACACATTAAACCAATAAGGAGATTAAGCGCTTACCAATTCTTTGGCTTTAACAGCGGCACTCCCCGCATCAGGAGCAAAACCGTCTGCTCCGATTTCATCCGCCATCTCCTGGGATACAGGTGCACCACCGACAATGACTTTGAATCCGGTTAATCCGCTTGTTTTAAGGGTTTGAACTGTTTCTTTCATTGCCGGCAATGTTGTCGTAAGAAGACCAGAGCATGCTACTATGGTTACATTTTCCTGTTCTTTGACGGCGTTAACAAATTTCTCTGCGGAAACATCTACGCCCAGATCAACCACTTTGAACCCGGCACTTTCGATCATCATGGCGACGAGGTTTTTACCGATGTCATGCAGATCGCCTTGAACAGTACCAATAACACAGGTCCCTAAAGAAGATGTGCTGGTCCCGGTGAGAAGAGGTTTGAGTACATCGACGCCCTTGGACATAGCTTTAGCGGCCATCAGCATTTCAGGCACAAAAACTTCCCCTGCAGAAAATTTTTCCCCTACGACGCCCATAGAGTCGATCATAGCCTGGAGAATGTCCCCCGCTGCGCTTCCTTCATCTAGTGCTTCCTGCACTAAACCCGGTACAAGTTTAGCTTTTCCTGCCTCTACCTTGGCTTTTACTTCTGTGATCTTTGTCATTTTCAATTCCTCCTAGTGTTATGATATTTATTTCTTTTGACCAAATTTATCTTCTCGATATGCTCCAATATACTCCATGCAGTATTCGTCCTGTCCTAAGAGCGCTTCAGTGGCATAGAGCATGCCCATCATATCTCTGTTTAACGGGTCGATGATCGCACTGTCCATGCCTGCGTTTATCGCCAGCACGAGGAAGGCCTGGTTGACAAGTTTTCTGACAGGAAGATTAAAAGAAATGTTGCTTGCTCCTCCTGTTACATGAATTTCGGGATACTGTGTTTTGATTTCTTTGATGACTTCTACCACCGTGTTAATTCCGTCTTCCGAGGTGCAGAGCATTTGAACTAAAGGATCAATATGCAGCCGAGACGGGTCAATGTTATATTCTTTAGCCTTTTTCATAATGCCCGCAAAAACTTCCAAACGCTTTTCTGAATCCTGGGGAATTCCCGTGTCATCGCATAGAAGAGCAACACATTCCCATTTCGTATCAGCTATCAAAGGAAATATGACTTCAATCTTATCTCCTTCCAGGGAGACCGAATTGATAAGACCCGGCTTGTTGCAGAATTTAATAGCCTCTGCACAAATATGAACATTAGGGCTGTCAATAGCAATGGGTGTATCTGTAACCTCCTGTACCAGGTCGATAAGCCACTTAATGGTTTCAAGTTCAATGCTGTTTTCAACTGATGCACACACATCAATGAAGGCAGCTCCTGCTTCCGACTGATCTTTAGCCAGTTTTCTAATAAGGTCTTCATCCTTCGCAGCAATTGCCTTTGCTACGGAAGGAATTGCTCCGTTGATTTTTTCTCCAATAATTATCAAAATCAGTCAACCTCCATTTGAATTTTAGGCCTAATTAATCAATTACCTTCCTCCAGCGTTTCATGCTAAAATACAAGTAATGAAAAAATTAATTCCCCTTTCTTTTTCTTTATCCAGTTGTATAGTTGTCTATATAAGTTAATATTCGATTTTTTCGGACTATTACCTTTGGTCAATTTTACAAAATATATGGCGTGAACAGTATATTGTGCACTCTGTCATTGGACAAGGAGGTTTCCATGGAGCATAATTCTAATTTTTCTCAATTTTCCGCAAGGTTAGTCAAGACACTGAGCAAAGAATCAAGCATGCAAGCCCTTGTCGATCTGGGGTATGAAGTCCTTGGCAATCCTTTTACGATCACTGACTATAGCGTAAAAGTACTTGCTTCAACCGGTGAAAGCAAAGTAACCGATGACCCCGTCTGGAACGAGCTTAAGGCGAATAATAACTTTATCTTTCAGACCTACTCCTATTATGTAAAGAATAGTTTATTTGACCAAATAGCAAAAAATGATGCTCCTTTTTACTGGTCGGATCCTTATTGCAAATACCCCAGACTGATCGGGAAGATACGTATCAACAACAAAGATGTTGCTAGTATGGTGGTTTGCGCCCATAATCGGGATTTTACTGAAAACGATAAGGAATTGGTTTCCCTGCTTTGCGATGCCTTTTCGATTGAGTTGCAAAAAACTAAATATATAGATTTTTCCCCGAGACTAGTGCAGCAAAACTTTTTGAACGATTTGCTTGATGGGAAGTTCGAAAACGAAAGATTAATTGTTGAACGCCTGAAAATCTTAGGCTTAAAGTTTAAAAGCAAGTTGTTCGTTATCGTCATTGATATACAGAATTTAGACAAATCAAGATCAACCCTTCATTTCATGAGGGATGAAATTGAAAATAAGTTAGCTAACGCGGAAGCGATAGTCTATCATCAAAAAATTGTAGTACTCGCCAGTTGTGAAAATGATAGGCATTTTCAAGAGATAGAATTAAAGCCTTTAAAAGAATTTATTAAAACTAATCATCTGCAAACCGGAATAAGTCGCTCATTTTCGAAATTAACGGATGTAACGGAACATTACCTTGAGTCGGTCGAAGCAATAAAGTTGGGAAATCATATAAATAGAGACCAACTTTTTTACAAATATGATGATTTTATGTTTTTCGATTTGATTAGTAATTATACAAACGGTGAAAAAATTAAAAATTTGATTCACCCTTCCTTGATAAGACTCATTGAATATGATAAGGAAAACGGCACGGATTATGTCCGAAGCTTTTATACTTTTATCTGCAATTTTAAAAATGTTAAAGACTCGGCTAATACTTTGAATATCCATCGTAACACTATGTTTCATAGGATTGAAAAAATAGAAAAGCTATTAAATGTTGATTTGAATGATGGGGATGTATTTTTTCAACTCTATCTATCCTATAAAATCCTGGAATTTTATAAAATTGCTTTGCCTAATAGGTTATAGCCAAAAGTTCATGAAAAAGCCATAATCTCGTTGTAATATTCAGTGAGATTATGGCTGTGATTATTCGTTCTATATGAATGCACATAAATTATTGCACTTAAATTATTAGTAACAACAGCAATTATATGTGCGACAGTTTGCTTAATGTGTCCAATGATGAGCTTTGTGGCAACGATTCTGTATAACGGTATCACTAAAGACTTCCTTGCACAGTGGATGCAGAAAATAGTGTTCAATTTTCCATTCGCTTTTTTTCACAATTGTTATTTATACAGCCCCTTGTAAGATTCCTTTTCGGCACCATTTTCAAGGAGCAGCACAAACGGGTCTACTACCTATCTCATTGTTCTAAGAACTATCACTTGACTCATACCTGTTTGTCGGATAATACAAGTGCGTTAGGTCACAATAAAACCTTTCTCGTGCATTTAGCTTTCAACCCTAATCGGTCCGATTTTATTTTTCCGGTAAGCATTGGAAAATTGTCGGCACAGCCTGTCCCGTCCCATTAGTGCTTCCGTTGTAAGAAGGGTTGTATACATATCTCTGCTGCACGGATCTATAATTGCCGAATCCATGCCGGCGAACAGCGCAATGGTCAGAAAATGCTGGTTTACAATTTTTCTTAGGGGCATCCCAAAGGAAATATTACTTAACCCTGAGGTTACCTTGATCGATGGATACAGGTTCTTGACTGTTTTCATCGTTTCGAGAAACGTTAATAACGATTGGGAATCTGTAGATAAGGCAAGGACCAATGGATCAATATGGAGTCGTTCGGGCGTAATATCATAGTTTTGTGCCTTTTCCACCAATAGTTTAGTAATATCTACCCTAGTCTGAATATCCGATGGAATTCCATGGTTGTCACAAGTTAAGGCAATTACTCCCCAATCCGTTCCTTTAATTAGTGGGAAAATCACCTCACACTTATCCCCTTCGGCAGAGACAGAATTGATCAGTCCAGGTTTTCTCGCCTGACTAACTACTTGTTCAATCACTCTGGGGTTAGGACTATCGATACACAACGGTGTTTCAACGGCATCTTGCACGATATTCATCAGCCACATTAAAGTCTCTGTCTCAACCTCTGGGGCAGTACTGGCACACACGTCTAAATAATCGGCTCCGGCCTCAGTTTGTTTTACAGCCAAGTCGCGAATGAATTGTTCATCTTTTTCTTGAATAGCTCTTTTTACACTAGGTATTGTGCCATTAATTTTCTCTCCGATGATAATCAAACTACTTTTGCCTCCTTATTTAACCTTGTTAGTTCAGGTAGCGCTTGCTTCTAAGGAATACAAGCGCCACTTACTGCAAAAGTTAATCAACTTTTTGCAGTAAATCAATAATGCGGCAGGTAAATTTCTCTTTAACGTGTACATTCACAAATTCGTAATTTTTAAACAAACAATCCTACATAAATAACCAAGCTTACAAAACCATCAATTTCTTCTTGACTTTTGGCTTGCAGAATTTCCTTGGCAATTTTTTCTATTACCTGTATGTTAGTGATTTTTTCGTTCATTTCTCCCACCCCTTACCAATTAATTACAATCTACAGTCTCTGATATAGTCTGCAACTGCTTTTAAATTTTCAGGACGTCCATCTACAGGATACATCATTGGAGTATCAGGTGTGATAAAATATCCGCCACCAGGGCATAAATCCTGAATTAAGCCCTTAACATGATCGATGCATTCTTCTTTAGTTCCATGTTGCATTAAAGTGGTTGATAATCCTCCTGCCACCGCCATTGAACTGCCCAGCTTTTTCTTTACAAGTCTCATATCATCCTCTTGGAATACACCTATGATTCCTTTTTTAGGCAAGTCTTGCAAGTAATCAAATAAATGTCCATACTTCTTCTCAAAATAATAAACAACATTGTGGCCTTGTTCTACCATATATTCAGCAAATCCTTTAAAGGAAGGCCAATAAGTTTTTTCGAAATCTCTTGGACTTAAGAAAGCAGGTATATGCATTGGGATAAAAATCGCCTTATCACTCGCAGGCTTTATCGAACGAATTATTGGCTTATATGCTTCTAATATAGCCAATCCTACATCCCGAACTAGTTCTGGACATCGCTTTATATCACTGACAATACCTGTAAATTCCCTAAAAAAGTCAAATAAGAAATCAACCGGATTAACCATAATCCCTGACAACGTAAGGTGACACCCCTTCTCCTCACACGCTTGCATATAATTCGAAAATTTTTGTCCCTCACCAAGGACCGCTTCCACAATTCTATTATATTTTTCTTCAGGGTTTATATCTTGTAGTACCTCAAATCTTCTGGGTAGAACTGTTTCTAAAAGATAAGTATTCGGGTCCTTTATTAATTCGGGGTATTCTTCAGGTCCCATAATACGGACTTTCTCCGGATCTTGCATTTTTTCAAAATTTCTGACAACATAAGTTCCCCCACCAAGGATTCTGGTCTTCGGTGCATAAAAAAGGTTTGCTGGCAACCATGGAAAAATTGTCGTATCAAATTGCAAATCGTCGGATACTTTGGCCACAACATCTGTAGCCATATCATATGAAGTGACTGCAGATTTTTCCACTCCGGCATAGAATGGATAATAATCATCAGCACTTAACATAAAAGGCGGTTTATCTACTTCTTCTCTACGAATAGTTTTGGCAACTCTTTCTTGTTTTTCTTTGTATAATTTCGTTAGCCTTTGGTCACTCATTTAGCTCACCCACCCTTGAATCATTCTTATACCTTCCGCGGCATTGATTGTCCAGGCATCAGCGCCTATTCGCTTACAGGCAGCTTCTGTTACAGGACTGCCACCGATAATGATTTTGATATCATCTCTTAGCCCAGCTTCTTTTAGGCCTTCTACTGTATCTTTCATGGAATCCAAGGACAGGGTCAGTACGCCGCTCATGCCCACAACATCAGGGTTTACTTCTTTTACTTTTTCTATAAAAGCACTTACAGGTTGATCAATCCCTAAATCGAATACCTCAAATCCCGCTGCTTCCGCCATATTCTTAAATATTTGTTTGCCCATGTCATGCAGATCTCCATGAACTGTTCCAATGACCATAGTACCTACTTTCGGCCCATTCACTGCACCAATGACAGGTTTTATTAAAGCTAAGGCAGCTGTTAATATTTCACCGGAAAAAATTAAATCTCCAACAAAATATATGCCTTTTTCGTATAAATCCCCTACCAGGGTCATCCCTTCCTGACAAGCAGTAACTACTTCTCGTGCTTCCTCTACTGTTGGTCCTGAAGCTATGAACTCATTAAGCATATCGAGCAGGTTTTTTTCGTCCAGGTCTCCCAAAGCTTGGGTTATTTTTTTTAAATCTAACATAAAATTTCTCCTCTTTCTCAAATTGCAGCACGATACATCGTATTAATTTCATTAAACGCTTACCTGTTATGTGCTCGTCGTAATTGTGCCTTTAAAGTGAAAAATCACCTCCGATTTCAATTACCTAAGCTACCTGTAATATCTTATAATAACTTGTTATTACAAGTTATATTATTCTGACTCTTATGATTTGTCAAGATGAAATTAAGGCTATTTTCTGATAAGATCAAGCTTGCATATTTCTCTTTTCTCTACTTGTCATTGAGGGAGAGCTATTTCAAATTGACAAGAAGTAGTAAGGGCGTTAGTATTATTCTATTGATCTTATTATTACAAGTAATGATAAGCTATTACTGTGCTTCTAGAAAATTAATAATAATCTTAGGAGGCGAGTAAGTTGGATGAGATACTGGTTCATGCCGTAGAACAGCTAGACGAAAAAACGGTGAAGGAAATAGTCATAGACAGACTTCAGGCTGGATTTGGGCCTTTTTATATACAGGAACAAGTATCCTTGGGTATGGACAAGGTAGGGATTCTATACGAGCAGGGTGAATACTTTATCGCAGATTTAATCATGGCAGGTGTTATCTTTAAAGATATTTTAGAACTTGATGAAATGAAATTTGGTTTTACTGTCCCTAGTGAAAAAATTGGCACTGTTATTATTGGGACTGCAGCTGGTGATTTACATGACATCGGAAAAAATATTTTTGGCAGTATGCTCAAATCGGCAGGATTTAACGTCGTGGATTTAGGGGTTGACGTTTCACCTGAAGACTTTTGTCGAGCAATTTTGGGTGTGAAGCCGGATATCGTGGCGATTAGTGGAGTGTTGACTATAGCTTTAGAGAGCATTAACGCAACGATTGAGCTATTAAGGCAAGTCGGGATAAGAGATAACGTAAAGGTTATTTTAGGGGGGAAATGTGTCAGTCCTATCGCTTGTAATATCATCGGAGTAGACGCTTATACGACAGATCTCCCTGAAGGAGTTAAAATATGTTTGTCCTGGGTATAATCTTAGAGGTTTAACGCATCGTAGTTTAAGGAGTAAATATTTGTATGAACTTGCCTATCTATCGACACCTTTTTAATCAACTGAAAGATAAAATTCTTCGGGGCGAATTGAAGCCGGGTGATATGCTTCAATCTGAAAACGAACTGGCTCAACAATATAGTACCAGTCGTTTAACTGTCAGAAAAAGCTTATCTATGCTGGATAATGAGGGATTCATTACTTCATTCCCGGGGAAAGGTTATTATATTATTGAACCAGATCACAGTAAATACATTTTACTTTTTAATGAGCTGAACAGTGGAAGTAAGAATAACCTTTATAGCAAACTTTTAGGAGTAAATGCCACAAACCCAGATGCAGCAATTTGCCAAAAACTTCAAATATCTTGTAATCATAAAGTTGTGGTTATTCTCAGGTTGTTGTATTCCAATGAGGGACCAATTGCCTATGATATTAAATATATTCCGTATGATCGAGGCCGGCCTATTGTCGAAAAAGCGATCGAATATGCAGCTTTGCCAGACATGGTTGCCAAGAAAAGTTCTCCATTTGCCATAAAAAAAGAATTGTGTATTTATATTGATAAGTCTAATCCGGAAATTAATAAATCGTTATGTTTGCATGAATCAGAACCTTTATTAGTCGTGGAGCAAAGTCTGTATGATTATGAAAACAAACCAATAGGCTTGGGAAAAACCTATTATGGTGGTGAACATGGAAAAATACGAGCTTATTCCAATATGCGGGAGTAGGGAAAGAACTAATTCCATACTTTTGATTTTTGCGTAAAAAGTTAAGGACTTAAGCGGGTGTGCACCCGTAAGTTTTGTTTTGTGGTCAAATAAGACATCTCTTCAGCATTAAAAAGCCATATCTCGTCGTGATTTCCAGTGAGATTATGGTTGCGATTTTATTCTTTGCACCTCAAAATGGACCTTGAAAATAAGATACTGTCTCTTGAAGTCACTAAAAGACACAACAAGGGAAAATAAATTAAAACAAATAGTATAGAAATAGCTCTCTAAGCCCTATAGATCAGGGCTTAGAGAGTATACGTTCAAAATAAAGTATGGGTATTGGATTACAGTCGCCCCTGGGCTGTTTTGAAATCATATCATTATATCTAGTTATATGTGAGTGTTGTCAAACACCATTTAACTAAAAAGCCGTGCTAAAATGCTAAGGTGTAATTTGCATCCCTTGCTTCTAAGCTTTTTCGTTTATTTTATCTTCTGATGTCATGATTAACTCATTGTGATTATTTAACAATCAGTACAGCACAAGGAGCTAGGTTGGCTACCTTATATGCTACACTCCCCAAAAGTAATGACTGGATATTGGCCATCCCCTATGCCTAAGAACCACTAAGTCATGGGGATCTATCAAGATAGTCTACGATAACCTGCCCCGGATGCCCATTTAATGCTAAAGCTTTTGCTTCAACGCCATTGTTGGAAGCATAATCCTGAGCCTTCTGTAAAAATGGATATTTCATTTTTGCAGCTTCGGCACGGGATAAGCCGATCATTTCCGCTGGCCCATATCTGTCACCGGAATCACGGATAAGATTGTGAGAACCGCCTCTTTTGCCTTAGCCTGCTCTACAGCAACTTTTAGGGCTTTATCCGCCAGGACAGACCCATCAGTTGCGATCATGATTTTCTTAAACATTCATAGTTCCTCTCCTCTCCCTCTTTACTGGCAAAACTATTCAGATAATTTTGTCTAATTTCCGCGAGCTCAGGACTACTGGCGGCAACCTTAGGTTTCTTTTCGTCATGCAAGAATAACGCTAATATAAATGCCACACCGCTCAACAGAGCACCTATAATGAAACAATCGGATATAGCCATCACCATTGATTACTGGGCTACATACTTATATAGCACAGACATACTCAGGATCTGCCCTCCTTGTGCCCCAAGACCAGCATTTAACCCTATCCTCTGCAAGGCTGAAAGCATATTCAAACTGTCCGGTTTATCCATAACTACATTCTGAGCCAGATTAGCATAATGGAAAGCATTACGCGATCGCATTAAATTCGTCATGAGAGTAATTCCAAAAGTGCTTATCACACTTCGAATGACATTTCCCAGGGAAGAAGCGGTACCAGTAGATTCTTTTGGAAGGCTTACCATCCCCACATTGATGGCCGGCGACAACGCTAGCCCTATTCCGCGGATCGACAACCAAAACATCATGGTGCTAAACGCTGTAGACCCGTTAAAGTCTTTCAAGGCGTAAGATGAAACAGCCATAATTACCATGCCGATAAGAACCAGGTTCCGAGCCCTATACTTATCGAACAGCTTACCGCTAATGGGGCATACAGATAGCTGTAACCAACGCTGAAGGCAACAAGACCAAGCCCGTTTGCATTGCGGTCTGCCCCAGTACGCTTTGCATGAAAACAGGAAACAGATATACAACTACTACCATTGCCACTTGGATGACAGTAGAAGCAATAGTAGACAAAGTGAAAAGCTTATTTTTAAACAATCGAATATCGAGAACCGGTTCTGGGCAGCGAAGTTTCGTGAACTACCATCACCAGTAGGCTAACAATTCCAACTAACAACATTATGACAATCACGGGATCTTCCCAACCCATCTGATTGCCCTTGCTTAAGGCAAATATCAGACAAAACAAACCAACGCAGATGCTTGCTATACCTAACGCATCTAATGTCGTTGTTGCTTTTTTCTCCATTTCCGGCAGCCAGCCAATTCCCATAAAAACGGCTATCAAACCAGCACATTTATATTAAAATAGCATTCGCCAGCTAGCTACCTCAATAATATATCCCCCAAAGAAGGCCCAATAGCCATGGTTGCCATTCCTGCAATCCCCCATACTCCAAGCACCATGCCAATTTTGGAGATGGGGGTAATTCTGAAACAAATCGCTATGCCTAAAGGCATAATGATCCCCTAAATACCCTGCCAGAGCGATTACGATTCCCTGAGTCTATTATGGAACACATCTTGGAATATTAACGGGACAAAAACGAGGGTGGAAGCAAATAATCGCTTCCGCCCTCGTTTTTGCTACTACAAATTTAGGTCCCCTGCCCGACTCTGGAACACTCCTACTTCTCCAGCTTCATGCCTGTCTCATGACCGTTAAGGTTCTGATTTTCCAAGCTAGAATCTGTGATTCTTTCAATCTTGTCTGCTAGAGTCTCTTTTTTGATATAGTCTTCATATAGTTTGACAGCCTCAGCTATTTCCTCATCGCCATCATAGTATATTTGGATTCTATCCATCATTTCATAATCATTAGATTTTCTCATCTGCTGTACCTTGGAAACAAACTCCCGCGCATACCCTTCATCGATCAGCTCTTTGGTAAGCGTTGTACCCAGGATTACGAATAAATTCTCCTCCACGGTCATTGTAAAGCCTTCTTTAGCCGCGATCGTGGTGATGACATAGTCCTTAACTAGGTCTACACCTTCGCCCTCTACCTCAATCGAAATCGTTTCACCAGCTTCTAATCTAGGCACAAGGTCAGACGCGTCAAGAGTTGCCAGTACTTTGCTCAAGGATTTAACTTTAGGTCCAAAGATCGACCCTGCTACTTTGAAATTAGGCTTTAAGCTAAAGTTCATATACTGGCTCAAATCCTTGGCAAACACGATCGATTTAACATTCAGCTCCTCTTTGATTAAGGGAAGCATGTAGTCAATCAGTTGTTCATATTTACCGTCAATTAAGATTTGTTGGACAGGTTGTCTCACCTTGATTCTAACCTGTTCCCTAGCCGCTCTGCCTAAGCCCACTAGATTTCTGACCAGATCCATTCTAGTTTCCAACTCGCCATCAATCAGGCTCAAATCGGCGACAGGGTAATCCTCTAGATGGACAGATAATTCGTCGGTTAAGCTTCGATAGAGTTCTTCTGAAATATAGGGCGCAAAGGGAGCCACCAGCTTGGATAATCCCACAAGTATTTCATAGGTCGTATTGTTGACCGCTTTCTTGTCGGCCGTAAGCTCTGAGCCCCAGAAGCGTCTGCGCGAACGTCTTATATACCAGTTCGAAAAATCCTCATTGACAAACACAGTAATCTTTCTCACTGCTTTAGTCAAATCAAAGGCCTTCATATCTGACTCGACCCCTTTTAGAAGGCTGTTATATTTTGATAGGACCCACTGATCAAGCTCGGGGCGATCCTTGTAATCAATAAAGAAGTCTCGTGGGTCCAGCTTATCTGTTTCAGCATACAAGGAAAAGAAAGCATACACATTTCTCATCGTACTGAAAAATTTACTCTGTACTTCCTTGATCCCTTCGATATCAAATTTCGTTGGACTCCAAGCCGGAGAAACGTGAAGTAAATACCATCTTAAAGCATCCGCTCCATATTGATCAAACAATTCAAACGGGTTGACGGTGTTTCCTTTGGACTTAGACATCTTATGCCCATCCTTATCGAGAACCAAATCATTCACCAGGACTCGTTTGTAAGGTGCAACTCCCTTGATGAAGGTTGAGATCACGAGAAGAGAATAGAACCAGCCTCGGGTCTGATCGATACCCTCACAGATAAAATCGGCGGGAAAGAGCTGATCAAAGTTCTCGCTATTTTCAAACGGATAGTGATGCTGAGCAAACGGCATGGAACCACTGTCAAACCAGCAATCAATGACATCTTTCACCCTGGTCATTGTCCCACCACATTTTTCGCATTTAATGTGAATATCATCCACAAACGGCCGGTGCAATTCGATCGTTGTTTCCTCCAGCGTTTCCACTGCCTTTTCTACCAACTCTTGCCGAGAGCCAATCGATGTCGTGTTTCCGCAATCGCATCTCCAGATATTCAGCGGTGTTCCCCAGTATCGAGTTCTGGACAAGGCCCAGTCATTGGCATTTTCCAACCAGTTGCCAAACCTTTTTTCTCCGACAAAATCAGGATACCACTCAACTTGTTTGTTGTTCTCAACCAATTGATCTTTAAATTTTGTGACTTCGATATACCAGCTTGGTTTAGCATAATAAAGGAGTGGGGTCTGACATCTCCAACAGTGAGGATAGTTATGCTCCATTTTTTCTTTCTTAAATAATTTCCCTTCCCCGTGCAACCATTTAATGATATCGAGATCAGCCTCCATGACAAAGCTACCTTTCCATGGAGTGGTTACAAATTTTCCTGTTTCATCGACAGGCTGAAGAACCGGCAGATTATACTTCTTGCCAATGCTGTAATCATCCTCCCCAAAGGCTGGGGCAGTATGGACAATTCCCGTGCCATCCTCTGTTGTTACATAATCGCCGACGGTAACAAAGAAGGCCTTCTTATCTGCTTTTACAAACGGCATTAACTGCTCATATTCTACGAACTCAAGATCTTTTCCCTTGATTTCTTCCAGAACTTCAAACTCTTCCCCCAACACTTTATGGGATAAAGTCTTGGAAACATAATAAATCTCCTCATTTTGCCTAACCTTCAGGTAGACTTCTTGAGGATTCACCGTCAGTGCCACGTTCGAAGGAAGCGTCCAGGGTGTCGTCGTCCAGACCAGAAAGAACTCTTCGACATCCTTTCGCTTAAACTTTACGAAGACGGTGTTAGTTTTTATTAGCTTATAGCCTTGGGCTACTTCATGGGAAGCCAGCCCCGTTCCACAGCGTGAGCAATAGGGCAGGATTTTGTGACCTTCATAGATCAAACCTTTTTTGAAAAACTGATCAAGGATCCACCAAACGCTTTCAATGTAATTATTATCGAGGGTGACGTAGGGATGGTCTAAATCGATTGAATATCCCATTCGTTTGGTCATATCTCGCCATTGCTTCTCATAGCTGAACACCGATTCCCGACATTTCTGATTGAACTCCGCAATTCCGTAGGCTTCGATCTCCTGTTTGTTGGTAAGTTTAAGTTGCTTCTCTACTTCGATTTCCACAGGAAGCCCATGAGTATCCCAGCCAGCCTTACGCTTGACTTGATACCCCTGCATGGTTTTGTACCGGCAAACTGAATCCTTTAAAGTTCTGGCGATGACGTGGTGTATTCCTGGTTTTCCGTTGGCCGTGGGAGGTCCTTCATAGAACACGAAGGGCGTTTTACCCTCTCTGATTTCAATACTTTTATCCAGTATCTTCTGATCATTCCAGTAATCGGCTATTTCGCTTTCTTTTTTCGCTACCGGCAGATCCGTTAGCGGTTTGAAGTTCGACATATTCATCTTCCTTTCATGTTGGCTTCAAATATCGTGTAACTAACATCAAAAAGTCCCTAAGTCAATGACTTAGGGACGGATTATCCGCGGTACCACCCTTGTTATTAATAGATAGCTTTAAAAAACAAACAATCCATTAATCGCTTAAAACATGTAACGTATGTCTACGGAACAGCTTAGATTATTTCAGCCGCCCAACTCCAAGGTGATCTTCATAAAAAACCTTCGTCATAATCTTTCACCCGAGGATTATGTCTCTAAAACCCAAGTCTTTTATTACTATCCTTATCATGGTTGTTAACAATATTTCAAAGTATATCCAAACGATTTAATATATGCATCATATTCCAGTTGCTTTAACATTGTCAAGGGCACTCCAACTATAAAGCATTAAGACATACTCAGTAAAACCCCGGCAAATTTATCCAGAGCTTCATCATGAGCTCAAAATACAGTCCAATCATCCATGGGGGCCGCTCATAAAAAAGCATCGTCTCTTTGCGGTATCCTGTGAGATTATGGCTGTGATTTTATTCTTTGTACCTCAAAATGGAACAACTTGAAAATAGGGTACTGTCTCTAAAAATCACTAAAAGACAATACCCCTACTTATTTTGTCGTATACCTTCTAAGCCTTGATGTATAAGGCTTAGAAAGCAATGTCTATACTATTTCCCTAGATGTTTTACAGCGGCCTGGGCGGCAGCCAAGCGAGCTATAGGCACTCTAAACGGTGAACAGGAGACATAATCCAGGCCAACGATATGACAGAATTCTACAGAATTAGGTTCTCCACCGTGCTCCCCACAAATCCCTAAGCCGAGATTAGGGTTTGTGCTTCGCCCAAGATTTACTCCTATGCCAATTAGCTTTCCTACCCCATCTCGATCAAGTACTACAAAGGGATCAGTTTTCATGAGCTTCTTGTCCAGATAGACCGGCAGGAACTTTCCTTGGGCATCATCACGAGACAAGCCCATTGTCATTTGCGTGAGATCGTTTGTCCCGAAGGAGAAGAAGTCTGCGACTTTTCCGATCTCATCCGCCAAGAGAGCCGCCCGGGGCACCTCAATCATGGTTCCGACTTTATAGGGGATATGAACGTTTTGCTCGCTCATAACCTCAACTGCCGTGTCATCAACCAGCTTACGCATCATAATAAATTCTTCTTTTCCCATAATCAGCGGAATCATGACTTCAGGGTGAATGTCATACCCTTCCTTTAGCAACCGTGCGCTGGCTTGGAAAATTGCCCGGGCTTGCATGATCGTGATTTCCGGGAAGGAAACGCCCAGACGACAACCTCGATGGCCAAGCATCGGGTTTAGTTCAGATAAGGCCCGAACATTGCGCAGCAGGGATTCTTTTTCATGTAAGGATCCCGGATCAGCTTTGCTCATTCTTAGTTTTGTAATGTCCACGACCAGCTCCTCAGAATGGGGAAGGAACTCGTGAAGCGGCGGATCAAGCAAACGAATGGTTACAGGGAAGCCCTGCATCGCCTTTAAAATTCCGTAGAAGTCTTCTTCCTGCATAGGTAAGAGCTTTGCTAAGGCGTCTTCGCGATCCTCCAGGGTTTGGGCCAGAATCATGTCTTGGACAATGGGAATCCGCTCAGGATCCATAAACATATGCTCTGTGCGGGTCAACCCAATTCCAACCGCTCCAAAATCTCGAGCGTTAGACGCTTCCGTCGGGCTGTCAGCATTCGCCATAACACGCAGTCTGGAGATTTCATCCGCCCAACCCAAGAACTCTTTAAACCCTTCACTCAGCTCCGGATCGACCATAGAAACTTCTCCCTTAATCACTCGTCCGGTTGCTCCATCAATGGACATGATGGTTCCATGAGGGTACTCTACCCCTTCAATAACCACTAAACCCTGAGTATAGTCAATCTTTAAGGCGTCACATCCGCAAACAGCAGGTTTGCCCATATGGCGAGAAACAACCGCTGCATGGCTCGTCATACCCCCGCGGCTGGTCAAAATTCCTTGAGCAGCTAAAATACCGCGAATATCATCCGGAGTCGTTTCAGTCCGCACCAAAATTACTTTCTCGCCGAGATTCCCTAACCGTTCTGCCTCTTCTGCACTCAGGACAATCCTTCCTGAAGCTGCTCCGGGAGAAGCAGGGAGCCCTTTGGCCAGCACTTGCAACTTGGCATCCGTATCCATGCGGCGATGTAATAAATGATCTAATTGGTCCGGTTCGATTCTCATAATCGCTTCTTCTTTAGTGATCACACCTTCATGAAAAAGTTCCACTGCCACGCGAATGGCGGCTGACGCAGTTCTTTTACCATTACGTGTTTGAAGCATGTACAGTTTGCCACGCTCAATGGTGAATTCAATATCCTGCATGTCCCGATAGTGAGCTTCTAAGCGTTTCGAGAAATCCACAAACTGTTGATAGATTTCCTGATTTTCCTGGGCCAGGGTGGCAATCGGGTTGGGAGTCCGTATCCCAGCCACCACGTCTTCTCCTTGAGCATTCATCAGATATTCCCCATAGAGAGCACTTTCCCCCGTTGATGGGTTACGGGTAAAAGCCACACCCGTTCCAGAATCCGAGCCCATATTGCCGAAAACCATGGATTGTACATTAACGGCGGTTCCAATTTCATGGGGAATACCGTTGATTTTACGATACACATTAGCCCGATCATTATTCCACGAACGGAAAACTGCTAAAACGGCCTCTATTAACTGAGCTCTGGGATCCATGGGAAATGGTTTGCCGGTTTTGCGTTCGATTTTTTTCTTATACTCAATGACCATCCATTTAAGGCTCTCTGCCGATAGCTCGGAGTCATAGCGAACCCCTTGTTTCTCTTTCGCACTTTCCAAGATCTGTTCAAAATTATAATGTTCTACTTCTAAGACCACATCCCCAAACATTTGGATAAATCGGCGATAACAGTCCCAAGCGAAACGTTCGTTTTGCGTGTTGGCAACTAAAGCTTCCACAGTGTCATCATTAAGTCCTAAATTGAGAACGGTATCCATCATGCCTGGCATTGAGAATTTCGCCCCGGACCTTACCGAAACAAGGAGCGGGTTTTTCTTGTCTCCAAAGAGTTTGCCGGAAGCCGCCTCAACCTCTGCCAAAGCCGGCCACACTTGCTCCCAAATTTCTTCGGGGAAAATCTCGCCATTGCTGTAATATTCATTGCACGCTTCCGTGGTAATTGTAAACCCTGGGGGTACCGGTAAACCGATTTGGGTCATCTCCGCTAAATTAGCCCCTTTTCCTCCCAACAAATCACGCATGGAAGCTTTACCTTCTTGAAATAAGTATACATACTTCTTATCCATTTCTGTCCCCCTTAAATAATATTTCTAATACAATGCTCGCGGTTTCTTCAACTGCTTTGCCAGTAGCATCAATAATTGGGCAGCCGATACGTTTCATGATACCTCGGGCATACTCCAACTCTCGCATAATGCGATCCAGGTTGGCATAATCCGCTGTTGCGCCTAAACCAAGAGTTTTTAAGCGCTCAGTACGAATTTGGTTGAGTAATTCCGGTCTTAAGGTTAAACCAATTATTTTCCGCGGTGAAATACTAAAAAGTTCCTCTGGGGGATCAACTTCCGGAACCAAAGGAATATTCGCTGCTTTGAGTCCTTTATGTGCTAAATACATACTAAGGGGAGTCTTCGAGGTTCGAGAGACGCCGATAAGGACTACGTCTGCAAAAAGAACCCCGCGAGGATCTTTACCATCATCGTATTTGACAGCGAATTCAATCGCTTCTACTTTCCGAAAATACTGTTCATCCAGACGATGGATGATGTTCGGCGTATGAGTTGGATCCATACCAGTTTGACTGGATAAGGCGCCAATAAGCGGACCCAGTATATCAACCGTTTTAAGCCCCTTCTCTAAAGCCTTTCTCTCCAAATACTCTCTCAGATCTTTAAGTACAAGGGTATAAACTAAAATGGCTTGTTCAGCCGCAGCTTCTTCCATAATATCTTCCAAATGGGTTTGATCCCTTACATAGGGAACCCTGCGAATTCGAGTCTTTACACCAATGAATTGTGCCGCTGCCGCCCGACTTACAAACTCAGCCGTCTCACCTAGTGCATCTGAAATGACATAAATAACAGACGTTTGGGTCGTCACATTTTCACCTCCGAATTATTCGAAGTCCCACAGACTTCCGATTTTTAACCTTAGGCCACTAATCTCCGCATTACCTCGTTTCCGCAATCTCCACAAAGAGCTTTGTGACATTCGTCTTTGTAAACCGGCCCACGACCTCATAACACTCATTCCCGCTCTCATCTACATACCCTTCTACTACCGGCAAACTATCAACCTGATGCTGAACTAATTTTTTAGCTGCGCTCAAGACGGGTTCGTCTAAGGTTGTCATGTAGATGTTTGGCATTCGCGTCATAATAACACCGACCGGAACCTGTTGAAGGTCGATTTTGCCTAAAGAGGCTTTCATAATATCTTTTCTGGAGATCATTCCTAAAAGGACTCTGTCTGCTCCGACAACCGTCAGACTTCCTACGTTTTGCGTGAACATCGCAACCGTTGCTTCGTAGATACTGGCGTCTTCCAATACAGTGACAGGCATAGACTTAAATGCGCAGACTCGGAGTTGGAGCATGCGTTCCATAATTGGGGAAGGTCCGAGATCTTCACGATAAGAATACCCGACGCGCGGCCTAGCCACTAGGACCCCTGACATAGTCAAAACAGTTAAATCCGGGCGCAAAGTAGCTCGCGTCAAATTAAGCATTGCTGCAATCTTCTCACCCGTGATGGATCCCGAATCTTTCACGATCTCCACTATTCGCTGTTGCCGTTCCGTCCATTCCAACCAATTTCACCTCTTATGTTATTGCTCTGCCTCAATGTGACATACTAATAAAGTTAATTTGATCAATTATATCATATAATATTATTTATTGACTAGATAGTAACACATAAAACGGTATTTTTTCTTCATAAGTCTTAAGGATTCCGACTGTGACATTCTTTATATACACGTCTAAGCACACATGCCTACAAGACTTTAAAATCGTAAAACTCCCACTTCAATATTGAAGGTGTGGGGATCTTACGATTAGATAAAAAACCAGCTAGCATCGAAAAAAAGTAATCAACTAGTACCTCTTGATCAAATTAGACAACGGATAACCAGTATGAATGAGATCACTTTCAACAAAGATAAATCCAAATAGTTAGCTCGAACAGCTTGGGCTCATAGACTTTGCACATTCCTCGAACTTGATCCTATCATTTAACTATTCAAGAATTAAAAGGTCAAACTTCACGGCGAGCTCGTTGAGTTCTTGAAGCAGCCCTTCATTAATTGGAATTCCATCCTTTTTCCGTTCCTCAGCGATTGACTGCCGCCGTTCACCGGGAATCCGAATGGCATCGACTTCATCAGCTCTCGGAACACTTTTAATTTCCCCGATCATATCCGTCATTCTTTGAGCATAATCCCTAAGTGGCATGAGTCGCGAGATATCTATTGCGAAGAAGCTATGTCCAATATTTACGGGCTCAAGAGAATCGTCGTAAATCCACCCTACATGAGTCCCATATTTCGATCCACTAATGATCCCTGACATGACCTCAGCAGCCAAAGCCAGGGCATATCCTTTCGGTCCACCAACTGGCAGAACTGCACCTTGAAGTGCCGCTTCGGCATCCGTCGTTGAATTTCCATACTGATCAATAGCCCAGCCCTTAGGAATCGAACGACCTTCTTTCGCGGCCAAAATAATCTTTCCTCGAGCAATAATTGAGGAAGACATATCGACAACAACCGGTTGATCTCCATTCGGGAATCCATAGGAAATCGGATTCGTCCCAAAATAAGGGTTTTTTCCACCCCAAGGGGGAATGCCACAGGGCGAATTTGTATATGCTTGCCCAATCATTCCCTCGTGTGCAGCCATTTTGCAATAGGTTGAAGCCGCTCCAAAGTGGTTACTGTTTTTAACGGTAACGAAACCAAGACCATACACCTTAGCTAAGTCAACTGCTAGGGCCATGGAACGATAAGCTACGAGTTGTCCTAAACCGTTATCTCCATCCACAACAGCAACTGCATCGTTAAACTTTTTTTGAATAGACGGCTTGGGATTGATTCTTCCATTCAAGAGGCAAGATAGATATATGGGCAGACGACTAATTCCGTGGGTATCGATCCCTTCTAGGCTCGTATCCACAAGGACCGAGGAAACGATCAGTGCCTCAGATTCAGGAACCCCGGAGGCCACCAAGAGGGCTTTACAAAAGTCTTCGAGTGCTTGAGGAGAGTAACGTGGATTCATTACTGCCACCCTTCCTATTTACAATTATTACCATCTCAATATTCATCGAAACAACGCACGGTATGTGGTATTACATCCGAGTTTCAAATAGTAATCCTTTTACACGTTCGTCAACGAATCTACTCCCAAACCTCCGAAGACGGGGCATGAGCCACAGATTGAATAGCTTCTCTAACATTCGCTAAGTGACTCAGCATTCTTTGATGGGCTAAATCAGGATTTCTTAGAATAATTGCTTCAACAATTGTTTCATGATCCAGAACAGATAAGCGTTGCCGCCCTGGAACCATTAGCGCTCTGGCTCTGTTTTCTCCGAGTAGATCTAACAGGTTAACCATCAATCTCATCAAGACCCTATTACCTGCAGCTTCCACGATTTTCAGGTGAAATTCAGCATCAAGTAAAGCGAGCTTCGACTCTTCGGCATCCCCTAATTCTTTTCCTTTTCGAACAATATGCTCGAGTTGCTTAAGATCCTGCTCGTTTGCGTTCTGAGTACACCAAATCACAGCTTGGCTTTCTAAAACCTCCCGGACCTGAAATAGCTCTTCAATGGTCCCCCGTGAGATCTGGAGTAAGGATGCTAATCGAGAGATATCTTCTGTTCCATCCACTTCGTTAATATAAGCCCCCATCCCGTGCCGAGTCGTGACTACACCTAACCCAACCAGAATTTTTAAGGCGTCTCGAATCACAGTCCGACTTACTGAAAACATGTTACACATTTCGCGTTCAGAAGGTAACTTATCACCTGATTTAAGTTCTCCGTTGTTAATTGCTTGCATAATCTGATTTACAATACTTTCAGATAGGTTACCATAAAGTTTAACGGGTTCAAACATAACGACCACCGACCTTAATTTTTTACCAAAGGGACTAACCCATAGTCAACACGTATCGCCTAAGGCAGGAATTATCTCAAAACATATGTTCAGTAAGGTAATCCTTAAGTCGGGAAAGGAAAGACCATGGCTACTGCCTTTGTGTTCGCCAGAGCTTTAGGTACTGAACTCATTCTTTGAACAATCAGTCGCTGGCGAGGCCTCCGACTTGGATTGTGACCAACCTAAGGTAGGAAGAAGAAAACAGCCAAGAATGACAGAGAACCCACTACGACTAAGACATCTACTGGCCGAAAAAGCATTAAGCAAATGATATTCACACTTTTTTCATTTCAGACGTTATTTACAGTTTCTCTAATACTATTATACCTTAAAGTTTAAGATTTCTTCAGAAAGAATACTAGCTTGTTCACTTAATTGAACCATAGTCTGATTTACTTGCTCTAACTCATTTGACACACTTCCAGACGCAGCTGCAACCTCTTCAGCCCCTGAAGCTCCCTGTCCAATAGTTTGTGTTACATTGCTTATGGCAATAGATACAGCATTAACTACCTTTGTTAACTGTTTTGCAGTCCTTGAAAACCCCTCGGTTAGCACAAATACCGTTTTTGCATCATGTTCGTATTGATTACCGGTTTGTACTAATTTGTCGTAGTCGGGTGTTACTACATCGTTGATAAAAGTTAATACATTAACAGCCCCCTTAGATAAGTTTTCAGTCGCATTGATAACCTGCCCCACTAATTGTTCGATTTCTTGGACAGTAATAGAAGATTGTTCTGCTAACTTGCGAACCTCTTCGGCGACTACTGCAAACCCTTTGCCATTTTCACCTGCCCTCGCTGCCTCAATCGCGGCGTTTAATGCTAATAAATTAGTTTGCTCTGCTATACCAGAAATAGATTTTGTAAGATCTACAATCCTTTTCACAACCATAGACTCTTCGATAGCCTTTGCTAAAGCTTGTTCTTCTTGCTCATATATCCCTGTGGCTTTTGTTTTGGCTACGATCACTTCGCTTTTAAGCCCCTGCGCCCGGTGTTTAATTTCTTCAGCTTTTTCGCTTCCCTGAATTGCCATATTTTCCAATCCACGAATCAAAATCTTGAGTTCATTACTAGAGGCAGCTATTTCTTCAGCGGCAGCCGCCGTTTCCTGCAAACCTGCGGAAACCTGTTCAGTGGAGGCAGCAATCTCCTCAGCGCTACTGGCGATGTTTTTGACTGCAGCGGCGGAATCCGTCGCAGCTTGGTTTACCTCTTGAGTCATACCCATTGACTTTTTAATTAAATTCCTAAGGTTATTGGCCGCCTTCCCTAAGTTGGTGACAAGCACCCCAATTTCGTCGTTGCTTGCCTGAACTTCGACGGCTAAGTTTCCTTGAGCTAATGCCTCTGCTACTTCTTGACCTTTTGCAATAGATCCTTTGAGCGAGCGAATCAATATGATTAGTACAACAACAGCAGTGATTATGGCCAATACGAGCAGGATAAGTGCAAAACGTATAATTCTGCTCACTATGACGGGAGCTTTGGCCGCTTCTTTTTGTAACTGGCTTTGTTGATAGGCAACATAATCGTTTACTGTGTTTTGAGCAGCCACATTCTCAACTGAGGCAATTAGTGTCATATATTTAATTGCGGCCTCTTGCCCCTCAGTCTTATACAATTCTACCATTTTTAGAGGGTGTGGAGTGTAATTACTCGTAGCTGCAATAACAGGAGCAAGTATTTCTTGATTGACAGCATTAACTTGTAAAAACCTTAAATCCTGTTCGCTTTTATTCGTAGCATCTTGTAACTCTTGAACGAACTTCTCATTTCCGGTCGCCAGATACCCCCGAATTCCAGCCGCTTGTCTGGTTAACTGAAGAGACAAGTCCTTGGCTATCGATTGCATGGGAACCTGATAACCGTCTAGGTTTATTACAACCCCACCCAAATTCATAACCATTGAGCACACTAAGCCCATGATCACAGAGATAATCAGGATTAACACGGTATAACTTGTGAGAAGTCTTGTCGATAGTTTCATAGTTGTGTCCCCTTCCCATCTATACTATTGAAGAGTATTGGAGCCTTTCCCCAGCTCCCAACAAGCATTCACTTTACAGCAGAATGGATGCGGGTTTCGATTGCTTCTAATTGTATTAAATCCATCTGCTTGACGAATGAGATTAGTAAACAGATATTAAACATTTTGACAGCATAAATAGAGAGAGGTGCAAAGACTATACATCCTGCACCAAGCGCTCAACTAATTGTACACCTAATAGGAACTATTCTGCTTAACTAAAAAAAGAATCCAGAAGGAGTTGGCACGAGCAGGAAAACGGTAAATGTTAAATATAGTACTACCGAAATCACTACACTGAAAATTGTAGAGACTGTCAACGCAAAAAGTGTTAACCCTCTTTCGTTCAGATACCAGGAACCTAATATTAGATAGACAAACGTTGAGACATAGAACCCGATATAGACAACGCAAGCTACATAAATAAATGTAGCAAAGACAATCACCGTTGCCCTTACCCAGTTAAGATTTGCTTCCTCTTCTTCTATCTTTTCGGCGGCATTTGTTTTTATGCCTTGGAAGAGCAGATAGATTCCAGTTACAATCAGAAAAATTTCAAGAACAAATGGCAAGGCATTACTGCGCTCACTAAGTTCGAACCCCTGAACCATAAAGACAATGGCTACTATAATAATAGCCAGTCCAGCAAGTAAATTAGATTTACGCTTCGTCATTCACTACCGCCTCCTTTTTAGAACGGTGCTTAGTTAAGAACATGGGTGTCATCACTGAAACAATCGTCAGAATTATTAATAACAAAGCGATCGGGTGAGTAAAGAAAACCTTGAGTACAGAACCCTCAGCACCCGCTATTGATATAGATCGACTCAGATTATCTTCTACAATGGGTCCCAGAATAATTCCCAGGGCCATTGCACCAGTATCAAAGCCTATTTTCCCACCAAAGTATCCCACTAGACCAAAGAAAATCATAACCATCACATCAATCATACTGTTTCTAATTGCATAAGAACCAATAATCGAGAGGGAAACTATGGCAACACCTATATAGGAAGTTGGAACATTTAGGACTCTAGCAGTCCCTTTGATAAGGAAGGCCCCCACAAAAACCATCACGATATTAACGACAATTAAA
Organism: Desulfosporosinus shakirovi; assembly: GCF_020595055.1. Taxonomy (GTDB): domain Bacteria; phylum Bacillota; class Desulfitobacteriia; order Desulfitobacteriales; family Desulfitobacteriaceae; genus Desulfosporosinus; species Desulfosporosinus shakirovi. The sequence continues at coordinate 273,823 of NZ_JAJDOO010000001.1, forward strand.
GAAACTATAAAAGTATAGGCAAGCTCAGCATTATTTGTAAAGATCTTAAAGCCTGGTTGAATACCATGCGCTAACAAGGCTCCCATTATAACGGCTGCAACAGCACTACCAGGAATACCCAAAGTTAACATCGGAATCAAGCTGCCGCCGATCGTTGCATTGTTGGCTGATTCGCTGGCCGCAACTCCTTCAATGATACCTTTTCCGAAATTCGCCTTATTTTTATCCCAACGTTTTGCTTCGTTGTAAGAGATAATCGATGCAATCTCTCCACCAGCGCCTGGCAAAATACCTACAAAAGAACCAATAATAGAGGAACGTAATAGGTTAGCCTTGGCGTCCTTCCATAGTTTCTTTGCCACACGCAGAGTTGCGCCTCTTTTACCTTTGTATTCGGCAATAAATTTATTTTTACTCCCGACTAAGGTGATAACCTGCGAGAAGGAAAAGAGACCAATCATAGCCGGTATCACTTCAATACCCTGAACTAAAGAATACGAACCAAAGGTAAAACGGGGCAACCCTTCAAGAGGGTCAAGACCAATGGTGCTAACAAGCATACCCAAAGCCCCCGATATTAATCCTTTCACTACATTGCCCTGGGACATGGAGGCGATTGTACTAAGTCCGAAGATACAGAGCCAGAAAAATTCCGGTGCTCCAAATTTGAGTGCTAATTGTGCCATTGGAGCAGCAAGGAATAAAAGAAACAAAGTACCGATTACTCCGCCGAAAGCAGATGCTAATAATGAAGCATTCAAAGCTCCCTCAGCGTCCCCTTTTTGAGTCATTGGCCAACCGTCAAACGTGGTTGCCACCGAAGAAGGGGTACCAGGAGTGTTAATTAAAATCGCAGAGTTGGACCCACCATAGATGGCTCCGGAATAGATTGCCCCGAGCATAACCAGTCCACTAATTGGATTCATGGCAAAGGTAATTGGAACCATCAAAGCCACTCCCATCGTAGCAGTTAGACCAGGGAGTGCTCCAATGACAATCCCACCCGTTAGACCGACGATGATGAGTAAAAAATTAAAGGGCATCATACTATTGGTAAACCCTGTAAGAATGTGTTCCAGCATAATTCCAGCCTCCTTTTCACAAATAGAAGGGGGCTGGCAGTTCGCCCGCCCCCTGTCAGTTCGCAATAAACTGAGAAGTTCAATTTACTTAATTAAATTAAACTTGGTTAGAAGATTTTTATTATACTCTTGTTGTTCGTGAACATACTTGTCAAACTCTTCCCCAGACATATTATCAGTAGGCTGTCCGGCTTTTTTCATGTCTGCGAGGTAATCTGGGTCCTCTTGGATCTTCTTGAAGGCATCACGGAGAAATCTCACTTTCTCAGGATCAGTACCTTTCGGCACTGCGAATCCACGACGAATATCGGATACTAGATCAAGTCCAGTTTCTTTAAGCGTTGGAACATCGGGCAAAAAGTCATTACGTTTTTCAGCCGCAATTCCTAGGATGTTCATATTCTCCATACTGCGCATAACATCATTGACGTTACCAATCATAAGATCGATTTCTTGACCGAGAAGCGCTGCATTTTGGTCAGCAGCACCTTTGTAAACAACCTGAGTAACTTCAATACCTGTTTTGTCTTGAAGATCAAGCAGCATCATATGATGACCTGAAAAAGTACCTACAATACCGACCTTGAGCTTGTTAGGGTTGGCTTTAGCATAGTCAATAACTTCTTTCCAGGTTTTAAACGGACTGTCCTTTTGAACTGCTAGCACTTGAGGATCCGTCACTACTTGAGAAATATACTCAAAATCATCAATACTAAATTGAGCACCCTGGGCCATTGGTTGAAGAATCATATGGGGTACATTTAAACCACCGAGAGTATAGCCGTCTGGCTGAGCCTTTGCAATTTCTGCAAAACCGATAGCTCCGCCAGCGCCAACCTTATAGTTAAATACCCAAGGTTGCTCTGGAACATATTTGTTCCAGTATTTTTGCATAATACGAGCTTGGATATCACTGGAACCACCAGCACTAAAGGCAATCACCATACTAAGGGGTTTGGTAGGGTATTCTTCCTTAGTAGCCATTGATGTCTGGCCACATCCTGTTAAAGCAAGGGCTAAAATTACAACAATCCCAATAATCAAAACCATCTTTTCGTTTTTTTTCATCACTTTTAACTCCCCTTCTTTTCTTTTTGTCTAATTTTTATCCTTTTAAACCTAAACGTTGATTGTTCCAATTAACTCAGATCACCTCCTTAAACATTGTTTTTATTTCTTTAAATCAGGCATTGATAGTTAAAACAAGTTTTGCAGAGACCTTCTGCCAGAGGACAGACTAGATTTTACTAGTTGAGGATTTAAAGTTAAGTAATTTTCTAAGATTATCTATTAATAATAGGTATCATTGAAGATGCATAAGGCAAAACGGCTACGGTGGGAGAAGAATAATCGGGCAATACCCTATCCAACGCTTCCTGTAGTGAAGATGCCACTTCGACCATCAATGTTTTAGCTAGTGTAGGGGGAATTTGGTCAGAAACAATTATTGTCCTTGCTTTCAGTAACGTTCTACTCCAAAGGTAAGCTTTATGAGGACCAATGACAAATTCTTTAGAGGCAAATGATTCGAATACTTCATGAGGGTTTTCATATAACGACATTTCCTGTTCGAAACTTTCTTCCCCTGACCCTTCTATACACTGAGCAACGAGAATAATAGTTCCACCTCCTTTAACAATCTGGGAGGCAGGCGTAAGTGCCTTCTGAGCTTGGTAAATATTAATATCTTTAGGAAATCCCCCTGGCGAAGCAATCACAATATCAGCAGGATTCATAGGAACCCCGAAAACCCCTTTGGCATAATCTACCCCCAATCGATGAGCCTCTACAGGGTGCCCGGCGACTGCTTTGACTACCTGCTTTTTATCATTAAGAGCAACATTCACGATCATATCTACGCCCACAATTCTCCCAATGTCCTCTAAGTCCTGACGAGCCGGATTATCCTCTAAGCGACCTAATTCAGCCCCAGGACTAAATAACAATGCGTGATTTCCAGTGATAGTGGGACGCCCTCCTAAACCAATGACGGCTCCTTTGACTCCTGCTGTGAAGCCCATAAACTGGTGAGCATCAATCATTCCAGTAACGATTCGATAATCGGCCTGGGCAAAATTTTTATTAACATATACAGGAGTTCCCTGAGTGGAAGTCCCTAAATACTCTAACATTGCTATATTTTCGGCATCATGTGCGACAATGGTTTTAATTCGGCTTATTAGATTTACTCCTAACATAGACTTAATATCCTCAGGCGTCGCAGGGCGATGTAATCCTCCACCGACAATGACAATAATCTGATCTTCATTTATACCCAATTGATTCAACCAAGAGACGACTTCTTCTAAGATCAATCGACTTGGTACTGGACGTGTAAGGTCACTTACTGCAATCGCAATTTTTTGGGCTTTGACCAATTTATCCCGCTGAATATCTCCGATCAAGTTCTTTATTGCTAAATGTATCTGTGCTGATGGGTCTAGCTCAGGTACAACCTGACGAAGTTTTCCATACATGCATTGTACCGATTCTGGTACGTTGCAAGACTGTTTTTCTTGACCATAAGGAACCTTTATTTGCATATTTCTCCCTCCAAAAAAGGAAACTAAAAATTCTTCCAAAGAAAGTCTCTCCTGAAAAAATCAGCTCATATAGATGTAAGAGGACTTATCACTCCAAAGCATACTACCCTTTCCTGTCTCATCGCATTATTGAAAAAAGGGTTTAAGATTTAATAATTACTAAAATTAAATCTTAAACCCCGGAACTAATCCAGTTTAGGAAAGGGATCAATTACGCACTGGGATAGAGACGAGTGAGAACAAATTCTTTATGGTTCAAGGCTTCAGCATCCGTCAATCGACCACGAGCCGTTTTTATGACGCACTCCATCACTTTATCAGCTGCTTGTTCCATGTTTATTTCACGTGACAGTACACCACTAATGTCCACATCGATATGCTCAGACATTGAAGTAGCAGTATTTGGATTTGCAGTCATCTTGACCACAGGCTCAAGGGGATTTCCAACGATATTACCTTGTCCAGTGATAAAGATGTGTAAGGTTGCACCGGCAGCCATCATGGAGGTAACACACTCTGCAGCTGCTGAAGAAGTATCCATAAAATAGCGCCCTGGAGCGATTGGCTCTTCACATGGAGCAAGAACACCAACAATTGGTGACTTTCCTGCTTTTGTAATATTGCCCAACGCTTTTTCCTCAATCGTTGTTAAACCACCTGCAATGTTACCTTGAGTCGGCTGAGTTCCCAAAAGGTCTGCACCTTTAGATTCGATAAGATCCATGTAGTCTTTATGGATCTTAAGATACTTCTCACTGAGTTCAGGAGTTGCAAAGTGTTTGGCAAGAATATGCTCAGCCCCGGTTGTTTCCGGAGTTTCACCAAAGATTACAGTGCCGCCCATTTCAACTAAGCGATCCCCGACAACTCCAGCCGTTGGGTTACTAGCCAAGCCAGTAGTCGTATCAGACTCACCGCATTTGAAGCTGACTACGAGATCTTTGATGTCACATTCAACTTTTTCTAAGGAAGTAGCATATTGAACGAACTCTTGAGCTTTACGAGAAGCTCTTTCGATTGTTTTTAGATCGCCATATCCTTCGATACCGAAATAAGCAACCGGTTTACCCGTCTCAGCAATTCCATCGGCAATTATTTTAGCCCAGTTCGGTTCAATCCCAATGATGACAACAGCGGCAACGTTCGGATTGCGTCCAGCACCAATCAAAGTTTTGAAGTGCAAGTCAAGGTCGGCACCGAATTGAAGACGTCCATAAGGATGAGGAAGGGCCAATGTTCCAGCAATATTGTGCGCGACCGCTTCGCAAGAAGAATTTGATAAATCATCTACAGGTAAAATAATTACATGGTTACGGATTCCGATTCTTCCATTTTCTCTACGATATCCTGAAATCTTAGTTTCCATAATCCCACCTCGCAGTTCTTAAGTTATGTGTGTGGACCCAATCCCCGATTTTAGCATCGGCAGTTGCGATTCCAATGTTCTCTCCATATTTAATGACAGCTTCACCATTCTTGATCGCTTGGAGAGCGATTTTGTGACCGAGCGGAATATCGTGATTTGATTTTACCTGATATTCTTTTCCGCTATGAATTTCCACCCCTAGTACTTTTTCGCCAGCTTGAATGTTCTTGACAGCAACACCTACATAGTCGCCATCTTCGTGAACCAGAAATTTGTGGCTGCTCATGATAGCCCCTCCTTGTTTAAGATTTTTGCTTGCTTGGTAAACATGTTTCTTGCTACCTCCACTTACTTTCAATCACGCATCGGTTTCATAAAGAACGCAACGGATGGCATGTGGTATGTGGTATGTGGTATGTGGTATTACCACTTCTTTTGATAATATAAACCCTTTTGCTTTCTTTGTCAAGAGGGTTTTTTCACAAATTCAATATCCTATAAGACTTTTTGAGCCTAACCTCAGTCCTTTGAGGTTTAAACTTCTTTATATTGATCAAGAGTTTACAAATAAACTTACCACCCCCTCAGCTATAAAACTATAGTCCAAAAGTTTATAAATCTTTTAAAACACCTAGACTTACACGAGGTCAAAAGCCTTACTAGGTATAACAATGGAAAAAAATGTTGCCAAACTTGGCTATTATATTAACAAAGTTAAGAAACCTGGGCTACAGATTGAATGGCTTTTCTAACATTCGCTAAATGAATGAGCATTCTTTGTTGCGCCAATTTAGGATCTCTTTGTTTCATTGCTTCGACAATGGTTTCATGATCCAGCACGGATAAACGTTGCTGCCCCGGAACCATTAGGACTCTAGCCCTATTTTCCCCAAGTAAATCTAACAGGTTAATCATCAGTCTCATCAGAACCCGATTACCTGCTGCCTCCACAATCTTCAGGTGAAATTCCGCATCAAGTAAAGCAAACTTCGACTCTTCGACATCTCCTAATTCTTTTCCTTTCCGAACAATATGCTCGAGTTGCTTAAGATCCTGCTCATTTGCTTTCTGAGTACACCAAATCACAGCTTGGCTTTCTAAAACCTCCCGGACCTGAAATAGCTCTTCGATGGTCCCCCGTGAGATCTGAAGTAGGGACGCTAATCGAGAGATATCTTCTGTTCCATCCACTTCGTTAATATAAGCCCCCATACCATGCCGGATTGTAACTATGCCTAACCCAACTAACGTTTTCAGAGCATCCCGAATCACTGTCCGGCTCACAGAAAACATGGTGCTCATTTCGCGTTCGGGAGGTAACTTATCACCCGGCTTAAGCTCGCCGTTGTTAATTGTTTGCATAATCTGATTTATAATGTCTTCGGATAGGTTACCGTATAGTTTAACAGGTTCAAACATAATGCCCACCGACCTTAATTTTTTTACTTTGGTATTATATCATAAAAAGTTTAAGCATAATTTTTAATCAAAAGATCACTCTTTTGTGTTTATAACTTTTTTAATCGTCATAGCATAATATCAAGACATGAGGCTCAGCTATTTTCATAAAGGCTAATGGGTAATATTTTATGTCGCTGACTCAAAGGACCGTAACAAAACTTTGCTACGGTCCTTTGCTAAAAGGCTAGTTTTTGACAATATCAGTTAATTATTGTTCTTCAAACCATATTATTCCAACATTTAACTAATTATAACCCTCAGTACTTCTCTACTAAGTCTTAAAGGTCACTTTACTTCTTAACTAATTCCTTAATAAGCCAAGACGCTTAACTCACCTAAGCATCCTAACATGCCTACACATTGACTGAGCAAAGCTAAACGTGCCCTTTTCAAGTTCTCATCTTCCACCATAATCATGACCGCTTGGAAAAGAGCTTCGATTTGCGGGATCAGTTCCCAAGCAAGATCATAGGCCTCTTCATAATTTCCCAAGCCAATCATCTGATCAAAACTCTGTCTGCGAGAGGATATTGCGTCAGCTAAAGCTATTTCCGTCCCATCGACCAAGCGGGATGGATCTAACTCTAAAGTCGGTTCTTTTTTGGTAAGGTTAAAGCAACGAGTATAGGTTTGGGCATAAAGGACAAAAGCTTCTTCCACCCGTTTTTCAGAAAGCACCCGAGCTCTTTTAACCACACGATTAATCTCATCACTGCCAAGCACCAAAACCGCATCCACAGTATCATAGCGCAGACCTTGTTCCTGAAGCACGAAACGCACCCTTTGTTGGAAGAAATCCAGTAACAAAGGCAAGATGTCTCCAATGGGCAAAGGAACCGTTCCTTGCTTCTCAAGAAGGCTGTAGGACTCCCGAATAAGCTCGTTTAAGGAAAGATCCCACCCTGACTCTAACAGGATTGCCACAATCCCCTGCGCTTGCCTTCTGAGAGCATAAGGATCTTGAGACCCTGTAGGTTGAATCCCAATGCTGAATGCCCCAACAATCGCATCTAGTTTATCTGCAATGCTGACCACACGCCCTGAATCAGAGGCCGGCGTCACATCTCCTGCGAAACGAGGTTGATAGTGTTCAAGTATTCCTTGACAGACCTCAGGCTTCTCTCCACTGGCTTTGGCGTAGTCCGCACCCATGATTCCTTGCAGTTCGGGGAAATCACTGACCATCAAGGTTACTAGATCCGCTTTAGCTAAATAAGCAGTTCGATCGATCTCTTCTTGCTTAGCTACTCCGAACCCCTGACACTCTGCCATGAATAGAGATAAACCGCGTAAGCGTTCAACCCGTTGTTCAACCGTGCCCAATTTCTCGTGATACACAATTTTCCCTAACTTAGGCACTAATTCTGCCAGTGAAACTTTTTGATCTTCCCTATAATAGAAGGCCGCATCTTCCAGGCGAGCTTTCAACACTTTTTCATTTCCGGCTTTAACCATATCTAAAGCGAAATCATTTCCATTTCGCACCGTAATAAAATAGGGCAGAAGTTTTCCGTCCCGAGATCGGACCGGGAAATACCGTTGATGCTCTCGCATAGGAGTTGTAATCACAGCCTCAGGTAAATGCATGTATTGAGAAGCCACTCCGCCTAATAAAGCCGTTGGATACTCCACAAGGTGAATCACCTCACCCAGAAGTTCTTCATCTGCAGGTACATCGCCACCGACCTTCTCAGCAAGAATTTTCAATTGAGCTAAGATAGCTGTCTTTCTGTCCTCCGGATCGATGATCACATAAGCCTGACGTAAAGCTTCGCGATAATCCGAGGGTTGGCCAATCACTACCCCCTCAGTCGCTAAAGTACGATGCCCGCGGGAGGAGCGTCCAGACTCAAGACCTACGAACTCGAAGGGAACGACGTCTGAACCATAAAGTGCAACAATCCAACGAATAGGCCGAGCAAAACGAAAATCGAGTTCACCCCAACGCATTGGCTTTGGAAAATGCAAAGAGTTAATCGTATCAATAGCAAGCTGAGGTAAGAGTTCTTTAGTCTTAAGCCCAACTTCTGATTTTCGAGCAAATACATAGGGCACCCCATTAACCTCTTGAACAAAAAGATTTTCTACCGACACGCCTTGCCCTCTGGCAAAGCCCTGGGCAGCCTTCGTGGGTGCTCCACCGGCATCATAGGCGGCTTTGACAGCCGGCCCCTTGACCTCCATGGATAAATCTTCTTGAGTTTCCGCAAGTTCCATTACCAAAAGAGCCAGACGACGAGGGGTGGCAAAAACCTTAATTTCCTTATATGTTAAGCGGAGCTCTGCTAAGCGTTTGCGTGCCTGTTCTTCCAACTGGGTCATGGCCCCTGGAGAAAATTTAGCTGGGATTTCTTCCGTTCCAATTTCAAGCAAAAAATCGTTCGCCATCTTACTCCACCTCCAAATCGTTGTTCGAGGTTCGTTGTTCGAGGTTCGAGTGCATTTGTTCTTGCGGGTTAAGCAAAGCTTCATGTGTGTTTTGATGCTCCCTTACCCTATCCCTATTAAGTAAGGGGAACCCCAATTTCTCTCGCTGCTCTACATATGCTTGAGCGCAAAGACGAGCCAACCCACGCACCCGCGTAATGTAACTTGTGCGTTCCGTGACACTGATTGCCCCCCGAGCATCCAGCAGGTTAAACGTATGCGAGCATTTCAGCACGTAATCATAGGCTGGAAGCACTAAACCCTTCTCAACAACCCGTTTGGCCTCACGCTCATACATATCAAACCAAGTTTGCAATGCTTCAATATCCGCCACTTCAAAATTATAATGTGAGTAATCTATTTCATTCTGAAGATAAATATCCCCGTAGGTAATATCTCCAACCCATTCAATATCATAAACATTATCTTTGTTTTGGATATAAGTGGTCAGGCGCTCCAATCCGTAAGTGATTTCAGCACAAACCGGTTTGCAGTCAATCCCTCCGCACTGTTGGAAATACGTAAACTGAGTCACTTCCATTCCATCCAGCCAGACTTCCCAGCCTAACCCCCAGGCCCCCAAAGTTGGTGACTCCCAATTATCTTCTACAAACCGAATATCATGCTCACGAGGATTAATTCCCAGCCGCTCCAGACTCTGCAAATATAGCTCCTGAACATTGTCAGGAGAGGGCTTAAGAATGACTTGGTATTGAAAATAGTGCTGTAACCGATTAGGGTTCTCTCCATAACGACCATCCGTAGGTCTGCGAGACGGCTCAACATAAGCTACATTCCAGGGCTCGGGTCCCAGAGCCCTTAAAAAAGTTGCCGGGTTCATAGTACCCGCCCCTTTTTCAACATCATATGGCTGCGCAATAATGCACCCTTGTTCTCCCCAAAACTGGTTAAGGGTTAAGATAATATCTTGGAACTTCATAGATACGCCTCCTCATAGAATCGAATTAGTCTAATTCACTGGATTAATCTGCTGGCATGCAAGTTGATGCAAGTGTGCAAGTCTGAGAGGGTTCCTCAAATTGTATCTGCACTTGACTTGTATCAACGTGTGAACGTGCAATGGCCCCTTACTTTAAAAGACCCAAAAAAACCCTCACCCCCGTAGCATTTTAAGCTACAGGGACGAGAGCTTGTTCCCGCGGTTCCACCCTGTTTGACCCCTCATCAAGGTCCCCTTCGTTCTATGTGCTCAGAGTTGCCCCATCCACGTCCTCTCATTCGGCTTCCACCCACCCGAACTCGCTAAAGAAAGGCTCCATGAACTTCTTTCCCATCATCGCTATTTAAAAGGTATTAATTTTAATTATTATATGCTGAAGAAGAAATTGTGTCAAATCTGGCCTCCCTACCCAGCCGTGAGGTATAAAAATAGAATGTTAAATGACCTAATTAGCTCATTTGAAGCATACAAGATGATAAATTGAGGTATATTAGAAAAATCTGGTGTATACCCCTATCTTGGTAGATACCCTTTCTTTATAGGTTGCATGGTATGGCGATAGGTGGTAAAATTTATTTACAGGCAACTTAATGCTGTAAAACAAGTTGTAAGGTACATCTGTATTTAAATCTATAGTTAAGAGAATTCTAACCTAGGAGGAGGTGTTGAAATGATACGATTTGATAAAGTATCCAAAGTATTCTCGGAGGGATTTAAAGCTTTGGATAATATATCTTTTCAGATTGATGAAGGAGAACTGTTTGTCTTAATCGGGCCCAGTGGCTGTGGCAAAACCACCACCATGAAAATGATTAACCGATTAACTGAACCGACACAAGGTAAGATCTGGATAGCTGATAAGGATATCAGTCAGGAAAATCCAGTCGAGTTACGGCGTAATATTGGGTATGTCATCCAGCATATCGGACTCTTGCCCCATATGACAATTGGTCAGAATGTAGCCTTGGTACCGAGACTCAAAAAAATGAATGCTTCAAGCTACCAGCAAAGAGTGGATGATCTTTTATCGATGGTCGGCTTAGATCCGAACACTTATCGCGATCGTTATCCTGCAGAATTAAGCGGTGGTCAACAACAAAGGGTAGGAGTTATTAGAGCACTGGCCGCCGAGCCGCCGATTATCTTAATGGACGAGCCCTTTAGCGCCTTAGATCCGATCAGCCGCGAACAACTACAGGACGAGCTTATTAGGCTTCAACAGGAAATTAAGAAAACCATTGTCTTCGTCACTCATGATATGGATGAAGCCCTCAAAATCGCGGATCGTATTTGTATTATGCAAGAAGGAAAAATCGTGCAGTTAGACAGCCCGGACTACATCCTGCGCCACCCAGCCAATGATTTTGTAAGCTCCTTTATAGGCCAAGACAGGCTTAATGCCGCCGGAATACTGCCTGATGTTGAAGAGGTAATGGTTAAACCTGTAACATCGAGTCCTAACCGTGGTTTGGCTGAAGCTATAAAGTTTATGCATAAACATAAAGTTGACAGCTTGCTTGTGACTGGACCGGGGAATAAATATCTAGGTATTGCCAAAGCATGGGATATCCAACAACATTACAATGACGAAACGTTAACCCTACAAGATATTATGGTAAAGGGTTTTTCGACAATTCAGAGAGACCGCCCATTAAGCGAGGCCATCGATATCATTAGTGAAAACAATGTGTCCAGTCTGCCTGTGCTCAGCGCTGAAGGGACGCTGGTAGGTGTTATTACCAGGTCTAGTTTAGTGGATGTCATGGCACATAAATACGGAAATGGAACTACGGATTCCTAGAAAGGAAGGGGCTATGGAAATATTTTCAGTTGTCCAGGATCGTTGGCCTGCTATCGTTACAGCTTTCAGCGAACATCTTCAGTTAACATTTGTCGCCCTCTTTTTTGCGATTGTTATTGCTGTTCCATTAGGAATCGTACTAACCCGTTATCGCAGAATAGCGGAGCCGGTAATTGGTGTGACGGCTGTAGCACAGACAATTCCAAGCCTTGCCCTACTCGGTTTAATGATCCCCCTAATAGGGATAGGTTTTTTTCCTGCTATTGTGGCCTTAACTATTTACGGATTATTACCCATCATTCGCAATACCTATACGGGTATAGTGGGGGTAAACCAAGCTGCTATTGAAGCAGGAGTGGGTATGGGAATGACTTCAAGCCAGGTACTAATTATGGTGGAAATACCTCTGTCACTCTCTGTTATTATCGCTGGGATAAGGACATCGACAGTTCTTATTGTAGGAGTAGCGACTCTCGCTGCTTTGATTGGAGCTGGCGGGTTGGGAGATCTGATTTTCAGAGGGGTTTCAATGTCTAGCAATGAACTAATTCTAGCAGGCGCAATCCCGGCTGCACTGTTGGCTTTGATGATTGATTATTTGTTCAAATGGATTGAGATTAGGGTCACGCCTAAAGGCAGTAGGGCTAATTAGTCAATAAGCTCGAGTTCAATTTATGAGGAGGAAAACTTATGAAAAAAGCAAGAATATATGGGGCTCTGGCAGTTATATTACTTTTGGTTTTCAGTATAGCGGGTTGCTCAGCTAACGGGAAAGACGGAGCAGGAGGTAAAGTCGTCATTAGTGGCAAGAACTTTACAGAGCAAGAAATTTTAGTTTACTTAATGGCTGGAGTAGTTGAGGCTAAAACTGATCTTGAAGTCGAAACTAAACCCTGGCTCGGAGGAACAATGGTTGCCTCGAAAGCATTAGATGCCGGGGATATTGACATCTATGCTGAATACACAGGAACGGCTTTGACGGTACAACTTGAACAAGAGGTCATAACTGACCCAGATGAAGCTTATGATACGGTAAGTAAAATGTACAAAGAAACAAAAGACATTACTTGGCTCAAGCCTTTTGGGTTTAATAATACCTATACGCTAACGCTGCGAAAAGCCGATGCGGAAAAGTTTGGTGTTGAAACCTTCAGTGATCTGGTTAAGCATGCACCTGATTTAGTCATGGCGTCTGAGCCGGAATTCCTTGAGCGGGATGACGGATATAAGGGTATCCAAAAATTGTATGGCATAGAATTCAAGGATGTTAAGGCAATGGATGCCGGCCTTATGTACAGTGCCCTCAAAGACGGCAAAGCGGACGTGTGCCCTGCCTATGCTACAGATGGAAGAATTATTGCCTTTGATCTGAAAGTACTAAAGGATGACAAGCATTTCTTTCCACCCTATTACGCTGCTCCAATTATCCGTAATGATACGTTAGCCAAACACCCAGAGCTTGCAGATGCCCTTAACTCTTTGGCAGGCAAACTCGATGATTCAGTAATGCAACAACTAAACGCCAAGGTTGATCTGGATAAGAAAACTTCTAAAGATGTTGCAAGCGAATGGCTTAAGGCCCAAGGCCTAATATAACAGAACCTAAAAGGGGATGTAGTAAAACTTTTTCCAGTTTATCACATCCCCACTCTATCTGTAATCTCCTTATATAATAGAGGACTGTTCACCACTTCAAAGGTGTACAGTCCTCTATTTTGGGATAACACACCACCAGCTTGAAAAAATCTGAAGTTTTCTTACGGCCCCTTTTAGGTTCTAACTCACGTCACGTGAATTAAACTATCAACTCCCTAATTCTTTAATTTTAGAGATAAACTTCGCATACACCTTATGCATATGAGGTTCATTACTATATTCAATCAATTTTTCTAACGAAATCCATCTAACACCGCTATTTTCATCTTCTTTAACAATCAGAGCGTCATTCTCATCAGCTTCCATCAAAAATGCCACTGATAAATGTAGATGCGGGGATACATACTCCCCTCTTTTCATATGACCTAACACTGGAAGTATGTCCAAAGAAAATATGCCCGAAGTAACCAAGTGAATATTATTAACTCCAGTTTCCTCCTTTAATTCTTTAATGGCCACAGCCAAAAGGTCTTTTTCCCCATCTGCATGTCCACCTGTCCAGGACCAAGAATCATAAATATTATGATGGATTACAAGCACTTTATCTCTTGAACTATTTACTGCGAAAGCGGAGCTTGTGAAATGAGCAATCTTATTATTTCTCGTTAAAACGTCCTCAAATACCCCTAAGCAATTTAGAATTACCTCTTTATCCTTTTCCTCTTGCTCATTATATGGAATATATCTTTTGATTGATTCGACGAACTCCATATTCTCTCTCTTTTCATACAAGAATTATCCTTGTAAATCTAATTTAAACAGCTTAAATACTTCTACATGGCTAAAGCAACTATTTTCAAATAGGAAATCCTAGTAATTTTAAATAACGCTAATGTCCAAGTCACTTATTTAGCAAAAATATCAAATAGCAAACTAAAACTCTCCCGTTCCTTCATCGTGAGAATAATCCTCTTTAGAGGCAACTTCCAACTCAAAATGATTAATCGCCGCCCCTACAGCGCCTACAAGTGCCAGCAATCGCAAACCAGGCTTCCTCCAAATTGTATACGCCAGAGCAAGTCCCAAGGGCGCTGAAAGGCTGATAATCGTATTGTCATGCCGTTTAAGGCTGATTGTAGAGTGACTAATATTTGATATGGTAGATTTGACACTATCCAAGATCCCCTGTCCACTCTCTTCGAAATTCCAGTCTTGCCCTAAACCATTTCGAACCTTCTCCAAATCATCCAAAGCCTTCAGTAAATCACCCTGAGCCAAGTTTAAGGCCGTACGAGCCTCTTCGTATCCAATCCCCATTCGTTCACGCAAAACATCTATCTTTTCAAGTTCTGTCCAAGGTTCATTCATTTTCTTTGCCTTCCTTTCCGTCAAAACTTCTCTCCTATGAATCCTGTGTTAAACTTCCCATCCTCCACGATTTAAGAGGACGCTCAAACTTATGCTCAAGATAAAGTCGCAATGTCTCCAAAATCTCTTGCTGCATCCAAGCCCCCCAGCGCATACGGTCCAGCTTAGTAATATCAGCACGAATCAGTTGACGCATAAATGCAATACTGCCTGCCCGAATCCATCGCCCCGAATAGTTCTCCTGACACTTCCCACATAAAGTACCACCAGCTTCTAAACTAAAAAACATCCGATCCCCCTTCACGCTAACCCCACACTCGGCACATTCCCCCAGAAGCGGACGATAACCCAAAACTTCCATTAACCGCAAAGAGTATGCACTAAGCACAAGAGCCGGATCAAACTGTTCCAGTAGAAAAAAACAGGTCAAGGTAAGTGTAAAGAGTTCCGTATTAGGCTGATCAGGTATTGTCGAGATATCTAACAGCTCAGAAATCCCGGTAGCAGCAAATGACCGATCCAGATCATTCCAAAGATGTGGAAAACTCTCCTTAGGGCTGCACTGACTGACGGTATCCAGACTCTTCCCCCGATGAATCAGAAAATCCCCATATGTAAATAATTGAGCTCCCGCTCTTTGACGACTCTTGGGTTTGCGAACCCCTTTTGCCACAGCTTGAAGCTTCCCCAACTCACGGGAAAAAAGAGTGAGTACACGATCCGACTCACCAAATTGCTTGCTGCGGATCACCAACGCGTCCGCATGATAAACGGCCACGCCCACTCACCCTTTCTATTTTTTCTATTCTATGATCTTAGTATGCATTTATTGTGGATGAAAAGCTAACTTTGTGCTTTAAAGGATGTACACACAAGTCCTCACACAAGTACCGCACTCGTCCCCAACCTATCCGCTCCAGCCTCCACGAGCTCAAGGGCAAACTCCTTCGTCCTGATTCCACCTGATGCCTTAACCTTAACATTTTCTCCAACCCATTTTTTCAGATTACGCACATCCTCGATGGTGGCTCCCCCTCCTGCAAAGCCAGTTGAAGTTTTAATAAAATCTGCCCCCGAACGTTTAACAATCTCGGCCGCCGATTTTTTCTCATCTTCAGTAAGCAAGCTGGTTTCGATAATAACCTTTATGATTAACCCGCACTCATGGGCAGCTTCCACCACTCTGGTAATATCCCGCTCAACCGCTTCCCAATTTCCTGATTTTGCCATGCCGACATTTATGACCATATCCACTTCTTTACCGCCATGTGCTTTGACCATAAAAACTTCCTGAACTTTAACTTCTGTATACGTCGCTCCTAATGGAAAACCCACAACAGCGGCAATACAAATCCCCGTCCCATGCAAAATTTTAGAAGCTGTTTGCACATAACAGGGATTAACACAAACAGCCGCAAACTTATGCTGTTGAGCTTCATGACAAAGTATCACAATATCCTTTTCAGACGCTTGAGGTTTTAATAATGTGTGATCAGTTATTCCTGCAATAGTCATCTTTATTATCCCTTTTCCTTTCCATAGCCATAGTTTCGCAAGCTATCCGGCCTATTCCGCCAATCTTTTTTAACTTTAACCCAAAGCTCCAAAAACACCTTACTGCCCAACAAAGCCTCGATATCCAAACGAGCCAAGCGGCCAATTTCCTTAAGTTGTTTACCCCCTGCCCCGATGATAATCCCTTTTTGAGAATCTCGCTCAACCACAACCAAGGCTCGCACTTTAACCAAAGTCTTCTTTTCTTCAACCTCTTCAATCACGACAGCAATCGAATGCGGAACCTCATCTCGGGTCAGTTGAAGTACCTTTTCGCGCACTAACTCAGCCATAATAAAACGTTCCGGTTGATCAGTCACTTCATCTTCGGGATAATACATCGGACCCGCAGGCATTTTATCAAAAATCACTCTTAACAGTTCATCCGTATTTTCCCCGGTTTTTGCAGAAATAGGTACGATAGCTTTGAAATCTGCCAAACTTGAGAATTGCTGAATTTTATGCATCAACTGATCTTTACTCAATAAGTCAACTTTATTCAAAGCAAGCACACATGGAGTCTTTGTTTGCTTGAGCATTTCAATGATAAACTCTTCCCCAGCACCGAAATCCGCCGAAAGATCCACCATATAAAGGATCACATCAACCTCTCGCATAGATTCCTTAGCCGCACCAACCATGAACTCTCCGAGCTTATGCTTTGGCTTATGTATTCCAGGCGTATCCAAAAAAACAATCTGTCCCCGCTCCTCGGTCAAGATACACTGGATTCGATTACGGGTAGTCTGAGGCTTATCGGACATGATAAGCACTTTCTGTCCTAATAAATGATTAAGCAAGGTTGATTTCCCTGCATTCGGTCTTCCTATAACAGACACAAAACCTGAACGAAATCCATCTGATTTTAATGAACCCAACGGTGAAGTCACTTCCCTATCTTATAGCATTAATTTTTCATGTTATCTATATACTACCATAACCTTAACTGATAACGTCTATTCAGCAGACATTTGAGTAGGTATTCTTAAAGAATTTCACACACCCTCAGAACAGCTCAATAACATAAGCACCCCGTAAGAAGGAAGGTGCACATGAAATGCGCCTTCTCCCAAGCAGTCTTAACCTCATTCCCCGTTCCAAGTCCCGGGACACAGTATCACACGATCGCAACGTCTTTGCCCTTAGCAGCCTAGCAAACTTCCGTTCAAGCGCCCCCACACATACGGGGCAGTGTACAGGGTCCCCTCCCGCCATCCTGCAAGAAGAGTAATCCGTGCGAAAACGGTGTTTTCATGGGCTGAACCCCGCTCCCCAAAACCAAGAGATTGAACGGTTAGTTTGCTCTGCGTCGTAAGACCGAGCGATGTACACACAAGTCCCCTAGAGAAACTCCGGCCCAAACGCCTCCGGCAACAACACTTTCAAACTTGTCCACCGCAAATGTCCTTGACCATTCATAAGAATGACCGGACAATCCACAGCAAATTCACGAATTACCTGTCGGCATGCGCCGCATGGAGATGGAAAAACCTCACTTGGAACAGCAATAACTATTCCTTTCAATTCTCGTTCTCCACGAGCAATCGCTTGAAAAATTGCATTTCGTTCTGCGCAAACCGTTAAACCATAACTGGCATTCTCCACGTTACATCCACTATAAATCTTTCCTGATGAAAACAGCACTGCCGACCCAACTGGGTAATGGGAATAGGGCACATACGCTTGATCATATGCTGCTTTGGCCCGGTCAATAAGTTCTTGTATGAGCTTAGGATCGAGCATACCTACCAGCTCTGATTCCATTCTCTCTATCGTTTGAGATTGATCCTGCTTCACAGAGTTAAATCCCCCTCCTGCCTAAAAGATCCCTCTCGTAAATCGCATCAATGCAGGGGCAAAAACCATTATCCCGATCACAACTGCTTGGATCGCGGTAACTAAAACAGCCCCTGCCGCAACATCTTTCGCAATTCCTGCTAGAGGGTGATAGTTCGGTTGCACCATATCAACCACCGTTTCAATGGCGGAATTCATGACCTCCGCACTAATGACGCTCCCAATCGCCAAAATAAGAATCAACCATTCAAACCGTGTAACCCTGCTCCACCAAGCAAAGAGCAAAACACTAATACCTGCAACTACGTGAAACTGCATGTGCTTCTGAGTCCTCACAGTGTATATCATTCCACGCCAAGCTTGCTTTAGGCTACGCAAAAACCCCGGTTTATGATGAATCCCCATCTGTTATCCCTCCGTTTGAAGTTATAAGCTCTTAGCGTATTGCTATACTCTCTCTAACTTCAACTTAGCCATTACCTCTTCTTCTTTACTGCGCATTTCTTGTTGATCATTCTCTTCTTCATGATCAAAGCCTAATAAATGGAGAGTCCCATGGACAGCCAGGTATACAATCTCCCGCTCGAAGGAATGCCCATATTCCTGCGCTTGATCTCTTGCCCGTTCGACAGAGATCACAATATCCCCAAGCATCTCGTCCTCTTCCTCAATTTCCGGTTCTTCCTTCATCTCTTCTTGTAAGGCAAAAGAAAGAACATCCGTTGGCCGATCTACTCCTCGATACTCAAGATTTAAGGCATGGATGCGTTGATTATCCACTAGCAATAGGCTTACTTCTGCCTCTTCCGAGCCATCTGACAGTCGGACAGCCTCGTTAATAGCTTTATTTAACATAGTCGCCAGCGGTTCACGCTGTTCCTTCAAGATCGATTCTTCTTCCCAAGAGATATCTATGATCACACAATTTCGAGCAAACCCTCCTATGAGCCGGAATGTGGTCTACCCTTCCCCCTTTCAAATTTCAAATTTCAAAATCAGCTTGTTTTTATCATCTTACGATAACCTTTGTTAATCTTCTTCCTAATTTCATTGTGCCTGTTTTTTCCTAACCTTATCTATCCTTCTCGTGAAACTATATTTTCAACTGTTCCCTCAGGACTTTCCGGTTGCTTTTCCTTTTGAGAGCTTGCCTCATCCTCTTGACCCACTTCTTCCACAAGTTTCTTATGCATTGAATGATTATTACTCTCCTTAATACTTGGCATCTCCGGATATTCGACCCGAGAGTGGAAAATCCCGCTCAAAACACGTACAAAGGCCATTGCAATCCGGTCTAAGTCCTGAAACGTCAAATCGCACTGATCCAGTTGTCCGTCGTTCAGTTTGTCTTTGATAATCTTCCGAACAAATCCTTCGACCCGCCCTGGAGTTGGTTGTTTCATAGATCTTACAGCAGCTTCGACATTGTCCGCCAGAGCAACTAAGGCTGCCTCTTTGGTCTGGGGTTTGGGACCTTCATAATGGAAAGTTTCCTCTGGGACATTTTCATATTCCTCAAGAGCCTTATGGTAAAAGAAGCTTACCAGACTGTCTCCATGGTGCTGAGCAATAATATCTTGGATCTGCACCGGAAGTTTATTATCCTTCGCCAGCTCCAGCCCATCTTTGACATGAGAGGTGATAATCAACGAGCTTAGAGTGGGAGCGATCTTATCATGAGGGTTATCTTGGGTAAATTGATTTTCGATAAAAAAGTAAGGACGTTTCAACTTGCCAATGTCATGATACATCGATGCAACTCTAACCAACGTAGCATCCGCTTGAACGGCTTCCGCAGCCGCTTCGGCCAGATTGCCTACTAGAATACTGTGATGGTATGTCCCCGGAGCCTCCAACAATAAGCGTTTCAGTAACGGTCGATTAGGGTCGGATAGTTCCAATAGTCGAACGGATGACGTAATATGAAATCCTGACTCAAACCAATGTAAGGCCCCCACTGTCAAAAACGAAGACGCTAAGCCATTGACAATCCCTAAGATCACACCAACCACCCAAACAGCTAAACGCATGTCTGAGGTTAACGCAATCCCACTGATCACCAAAACGTTAACGGCAGATACAAATATCCCTGCACGCGCCAAATCAGAACGCTGACTTAAACGAGAAACACTGTAAACACCGACAATCCCGCCAAAGAGCGCCACTACGCCTGAATGCAGGCCGAAAGAGGTCGAAAGAGCAGGATCCACTAAAACAGATACAAAAACCGCTAAGACCAAGGAAACCATAATAGCTATATCCACGCCAACTAGAATCGCAACTGTCATGGTCGCCCAAGCTATTGGAATAAGAATACCTGACAAACTATTAAAGTCAGTCCCCAAATTTAAAGCGATCACTGCTCTCCCAATGGCCAAAACCAAACTAAGAGTAAGTCCGATAAGCACAAGCCGGTTAGTCATTCGGAATATATCCCTTTTATACTGAAATAAGTATAGTAAAATCGAGCCCATTCCAATAAGCACAATCATGGCAATACCTGCCACTGATTTCCCTGTATTTTGGTTGTTAATCAAACCATAGGCAACCAGTACTTCGTAAATTGTCTCATCGACAATATCACCAACCCCCACGATTTTTTGGTTAGCCTTGTAATGAAGTTCCTCCTGCTTTATTGCAGTTCGTGCTGCCGCACGCAACACATCCATAGTTGCTTCATCCACGATCAAGGTTGGTTGCGTCAGTTCTCGGTCTACGAAGGCCTTAAAAAAAACTTTAAAATCTTCATTCAATTCGGACTGGTCTAAATCTGCTTTAGTCCGATCACGAAACGCTGGCATATCTTCGCTAGTCCGAGCTCCAATCTCCAAACTGCGTGCTTTGTTTAAGATAATATCTCTGCCGGTTTTTTCGGCCTTATCTAATTCATCGGGCACAGTTTCAATCAGAGACGTTAATAAACTCTCCGGCAAACTCGCGAAAGACTCTAATTTCTTAAGTTCGCTGATGTTGTTATCATCTGAGGCCTCGCGCAGTGAGATAAACGCATTTCCGACTTCTTTGGTCAACAAGGTCAAATACTCCTCATCCGGCTTATACACGGGCGGAACAGCCTTTGCCGCAGCTTCCTTATCTCGAGTATACTTTGCTTGATCTACAATAACCCTGGTCCACGGTGCAGTAATAAGCTGAGGACTAGGCTCTCCTACTTCTAAATGCAATGTAGATACAAAAATATTGGAAGATAACAAAACTGTAAGCAACAGAAAATACATCACCCCAACAATGGCCCGCAACCAAGTGGTGTGATGTTTAAGCCAATCAAAACGGCTAGACAGCTCATCCCAGATCGTTTTGAACATTTTTATCTTCAATACCATCATCCTTACTTCCCAATGCCATACCTAGGGTTCACGCCTTCCCCATTGGCAAAATATATCGCTGCTCCTACGGATTGGCATATACAGCCAAATCTTCGTAGGTTTCTACTTCTACTCTAACTCGTTCTGAATCGGAGTTGTTAGAAAGAACCTTCACTGTTTCTAACACGATTGGAACTCCCAGCGTGATCTTTTTCCGGACTTCGGCCCGAGCTGCTTGTTCAGCTAGTTGGCGAGCTTCATCAACAGAACGTTCAATATGCAAATTACGAAGTTCTATATGATTCACTCTTATACCTTCGACAGGAAAACGCCAATTCCTCCAGAGTTTTAAAGATTGACTGATCTCTTCTTGGCGAGATTGCTCAAACGGAGAATTCTGTATTGTTAGCATTATAACGCGGGAACCAAATTTTATACCTCTTCCCGTGGCAACTCTTCCACTTTCCTCTACTTTATCCTCAATTAATGGAATTTGAGCTTCAGCACTATACCATACTCGTGCTCGGACAAACCCTCTGGCCACTGAGACAGGGGGGGTATCTTTTGAAGTGCTCTGATTATTTTCAGGGCTCTTAATTAAGACTTGCCCAGCCCGAACGGTTTCCCCCTCATGAACCAGCGGCGTCCCCTCAATCACCATAATTTCCTTAACTATCCCTGCACGACTAGCGACAAGGTTCCCTGCCTCATTGGGAATTGACGGACGTATTTTCTCCGATACTTTGATTTCTATATTCGTCCCATGACGTTCTATACCTATCCACGCGGCATCAGGCAGTTGTTCCTGAAGTGTTTTGGCAATCCCGTTTAAATTTAATTCCTTCGAATACACCCATGTTTTAAGCCCAAGATTTTCAGCCCGTTCAAGTACTTCTGGAGTCATAAGATTCTTGTTTCCCGACACGGAAATTGAAAGCACAAGTTGAGACAGAATCGTCAGTACAGAAGCAATAATTAAAATCCCCAGCAATAGTCCTTTTCTTCGCCACCAACGCGCAGCAACAAAAGGCCAGCCATATTTAGCAACAATATGTACCCTTGTACGTGTCTGGCGTGCGGCCTTGCGCAACCGCCGAAAATCTGCAAGCTTAATCTGTGCCCGCATCCCCCGCTCAGATTTTTGGGTATGATAAAGAACGATACCGTCTCTTGAGACTAGATTAACGAAACGCGCTAATTGCTCTCCCCGTGCGAGGAAAAGAATTCGCCCATGCCAGAACGTTCGCAACCATTCAAACATTACTTTATCTCCCCTCCGCCAAACGAAAAGGAAGACAATTCCCCTTCGATCTGCAGTTCTGTAGCTAAGATAACCTTAAGCATTAACCCCTTTCCTCTAAAAAAGATATCACCCTCCGCAGTTTCCAGTCGTATTTCTTCCTCTGAAAAGTTAAGAATACTGCTGTAATTCTCAATCATTATTTGCCTTCGTCCAGTTATCGTAATTTTAGGACCTTCTCCCACTACATCCGGTGGAAAATCCAAAACTTCTCCAACGCTGGTCTGTATTTTCTTGAACAAAAAAAGCCCTCCCTTCTCTGGATATTTATGAAAGGAAAAGCAATAATAGTCCAAGCCTTGATCAAATTGTTTTAAACATTTTAGAAAAATCGTATAAAAGAGGCCCAGTTACTTCCGTAACTGGGCCTCTTTTACTAAGCATAATTAAGCTTATGCCCCAAGGATTTCCCGAACGATCTGATTGACAATTTTGCCATCAGCCCGTCCTTTAGTCTTAGGAGTTAATGCCCCCATGACTTTCCCTAGGTCTTTAATGCTTTGTGCCCCTAGTGTGGTAACGGTCTCTTGAACGAGTTTGCGAATGTCCCCTTCGGAAAGCTGTTGAGGAAGGTAATCCATTAGAACGACTATTTCCTCTTCCAGAGCCTTAACCTTATCGGGGCGATCCGCTTGCCCGAAAACTTCAAGCGCATCCCGACGTAGCTTCATTTCGCGTGCTAAAACTTCGATGACTTGCTCATCGTTAAATTCAATTCTCTTGTCGATCTCAGCATTTTTTATGGCAGCCCTAGCCATTCGGATGACGGAAAGTCTAACCTTCCCCTCCTCTTTGGCCTTCATGGCAGCCTTCATATCCTCAACCAAGCGATCTTTCAGGGTCAATTCGAGACACTCCTTACTTGAACTTGCGTTTACGTGCAGCTTCAGACTTTTTCTTTCTCTTCACACTTGGTTTCTCATATGCCTCGTGCTTACGAGCTTCTGCACTAACACCTGCCTTTTGACAAGAACGCTTGAACCGGCGGAGTGCGGCATCAAGGGATTCATTTTTACCAACTTTGACTTCACTCATTGTCTATCCCTCCCTCCACTGGATCATCACAAATATACTTCATTATTATACTGGATGAAGTTGGTCGCGTCAAGCTCACTTTAGTCGGAAGACTGGTTATCTCAACCGATCTAACTCAAATCATCCCTAAACATCATCCAATTCTAGCGTTCAGGGCCTGACCACCGAGTAAATGAAAATGCAGGTGCCCCACGACCTGTCCCCCGTCTGTCCCAGTATTGGCAACCACTCTGTAGCCAGATTCTGCCACTCCAAACTCCCCTGCAAGCCGTCGGATGATCCCAAAAAGATGGCCGATTAACCGTTCATTTTCGGGGGTTACATCATTGAGACTGCGCAAATGTTTTTTAGGAATAATTACCAAATGCACAGGAGCTAACGGCTGAATATCTTTGAAAGCAATTAACTCATCATCTTCATAAGCGATTTCACTGGGAACCTTACCAAGGGCTATTTGACAAAAGATACAATCTGACATTTGTATTCATTACCTCCCATATCTTATTCACCTTAAACAACTAGATTGACAACTTCACAATCTTTCTTTCAGAGGATTTAAGAAAATTTGATATGATTTTCCTCCAACACAACAGTGACAAATTCTCCTGAGACCCACTGCTTGCCATCCGCACGCGTAGGAATTTCCACCTGAATATAATGAGGAGTATGCCCAACAGCACATCCTTTTAAATCAACTCTTTCGATCAATACATCCACAGGTTTTCCAATAAAACTGCGACTAAACTTTGCCTGACTATCCCGTGCAACCACTAAAAGCTCCTTGACCCTTTGATCCTTTAATTGCTTCAAAACCTGATCCGGATAATCCGCTGCAGGAGTCCCTTTCCGCTTAGAATATGGAAACACATGAATGCCGGAAAAATTACAAGACTTTACAAACTCCATAGTAGAGGCATGGTCTTCATCCGTCTCCCCGGGAAAACCGACAATTATGTCAGTCGTCACAGCAAGATTCGGAATCCGCTGTCGAAGTCTTGCCAATAAGGCACTGTACTCCTTTAAATCATAGGGACGATGCATACGAGCTAACACATTATCGCTTCCACTCTGAAGGGGTATATGCAAATGAGGACAGACTTTATCCGACGAAGCAATGCCTTCAATCAATTCAGACGTATATTCCATTGGCTCAATTGAACTCAGCCGCAAGCGGCAGAGACCAGGAATTTTTTCCAACTCCCCTACTAAACGAGCCAAATTCCAATCTTCATGCAAATCCTCACCATAGAATCCTGTATGAATACCCGTCAAGACAATTTCCGGATACCCCTCCTCAACCAACCGCCGAGCCTCAGCAATGGCATTCTCAGGGCACCGACTGCGTAAAGGCCCTCGGGCATAAGGAATAATACAGTACGTACAAAACTGATTGCACCCTTCCTGAATCTTCAGCATCGCCCTCGTCCGGTGCTCTTCACTAAGTTGCGGAAGCTCTTCAAACTCCTCAGCATCCCAAATCCCCCGCACAGCATTCTGAGGCACCTTCTCCGCCTTAACTTTCTCTATCCATTCCAGGATTTTCGCGCGATCCTGAGTCCCGAGAACCAGATCCACTCCTTCAATTCCTAAAACTTCCTCCGGAGCCGTTTGAGCATAACAACCCATGACTACCACAACACTCTCGAGGTGAGCCTTAATCATCCGGCGAATGACCTGACGGGATTTACTGTCACCAGTATTCGTCACAGTGCAAGTATTAACAACAACAACATCCGCTTCCTCTTGAGCACTAACCACTTGATACTGCGCCTCTC
Organism: Desulfosporosinus shakirovi; assembly: GCF_020595055.1. Taxonomy (GTDB): domain Bacteria; phylum Bacillota; class Desulfitobacteriia; order Desulfitobacteriales; family Desulfitobacteriaceae; genus Desulfosporosinus; species Desulfosporosinus shakirovi. The sequence goes on from NZ_JAJDOO010000001.1 coordinate 299,212, forward strand.
GAAAAAGTTGAGCCAACGCTTCGCTTTCAGTTTGATTCACCTTACAGCCCAGTGTGACGAAACAAACCGCTTTTTGTGGTTCGACCATTGAATTTTGACTATCATAGGGCATTAAATATTCCACCTTTTTCCGTGGTTCATGGTTTACTGTCTCCAAAGCAGACATCCGCGCTGCCTGTGAGCCAAGCCCACTTCTCGCCTCAGTCTCGAACAACTCCCCAAACTTGCATAGAAGGCCGCACATGAAATGTGCCTTTTCCCAAACAAACGTCTCCCCCGTTCCCAGCCCCGGGACGCAGTGTGATACATCAGCGACGTCTTTACGTAAGCAGAATAGCAAACTTCCGTTCAAGCGACCCCACATACGGGGCAGTGTACAGGGATGTACACTGCCGCCAGTGAGCCACGGACGGCTCATCTGGCGGGCAAAGCCAAGAGCTTGAACGATTAGTTTGCTCTGCGTCGTATGACCGAGCTATGTACACACAAGTCCCCTACCCGATATCCCCAAAATGCCCCAACACCAACGTAAGGGTTGCCACAGCTGCAGTCTCCGTCCGAAGAATCCTGGGTCCCAACGAAACACTTTGCGCACCCAGGTTTTCTTGCGCCCAAGCTACCTCAGTCTCTTCAAACCCGCCCTCAGGGCCAATGATTACAGCAGTCGGGTGTTCAGCCTTCATCGTTCCAAGCACAGAGGTCAAGCGCTGCGTCTTCTCTTCCTCATAAGGAATAAGCCACTGAGTATTCTCAGGTAAATGTTTTTTAAGCTCCTTCCAATCACACACCTCAAATATTTCGGGTTCTTGTACCCTATGAGACTGTTTTGAAGCCTCGGAGGCAATTTTTTGCCAACGAAGGACCCTGTCCTGAGCTTTTTTCCCTTCAATATGCACGATAGAACGTTTAGCGCGCAAAGGAATAAGCCCTGCCATTCCCAACTCAGTTCCTTTCTGAATTACCCATTCCATCTTTTCCCCTTTGGAAAGGCCTGCCACCACAAAAACCGAGGTATGAGCTTCTACATCCGGTTGATCGGTACTGAGAATTCGACAGGTGACACTTTTATCCTCAATATTATCAATAACACTGGTATATTCCCGCCCAGTATTATCATAACCCACCACCAAATCTCCCGGGGAAAGTCGGAGGACACGAACGAGATGTTCTCGTTCCGCATCACGCAGCCAAAAAACATCTCTGCCCAGTTCAGTAATTTTAAACCGATTCATTAAGCCCACCTCGCTCGAAATAAAATCCAGCCAGAATCTTCGACACGTTCTATAATTTTAAATCCTGCTTCCTTTAGGGCAACTTCAACTTCATCGGCCCGATTGTCAATAATTCCGGACGCCAAAAACTCACCATCCTGATGTAATAAACGCTTCAAATCCGGCAGTAACATTAAAATTACGTCAGCAATAATATTGGCAATAACAACATCTGCCTGTCCGGCAAGCACAGTCCCCAAATCTCCCCGTAACACTCGTACTCGATCATTCACATTATTCAAAGTAACATTTTCTTGAGCCACCCTGATTGCGACCGAGTCAAGATCCACCGCATCTACCTTCGCCCCGAGTTTTGCCGCTGCAATAGCAAGAATTCCAGAACCTGTTCCCAAGTCGAAAACCATGTGCCCCGGTCTTATAATGTCCTCTAACGTCCTTAAACATAAGGTTGTGGTAGGATGGGTTCCCGTACCAAAGGCCATACCCGGATCAAGCTCAAGAACCACATCCTCAGGCTTAATATTAACTTGCTCCCAAGTTGGTTTAATCAGAAAATGCTTGCCAATATGCAATGGTTTAAAATAGGCTTTCCAGGCAGTTTCCCAATCCTCTTCCTTTAACGAGAGTCCCTTACTTAAAATAAGCCAGTGAGGATAACGCTCAATGAGCTCAAGTATTCTTAAATCGATCTTATTCAGCTTATCCGTCAGTTCATCATCCTCTGGAAAGTAACCCTTAACCACACAGGTTCCGGTGAGTTCCACCTCTTCAAAAGCATGGTAATCCCACTCACCGGATTCCATGTAGCTTAATAAAAGTTCCGGATCTTCCACGCTGACACCAGGACAACCCAACTCATAAAAAAGATCGGCAACAGTTTCCTCTCCTTCAGATGAAACTGTTACCGCCACTTCACGCCAATCCATAGTTTATACTCCTTTTTTACCCCATTGCATCGCGAAGGTTTTCTTTGAACTTCTCGAACAGGGACTTTTTACCCATTTGTTGTTGTTCAGAAGTAACTTCCCCGAATTCACGCAAGAGTTTCTTTTGCTTTTCATTAAGCTTAGTTGGAGTTGTCAAAACTACTCGAACATGCTGATCCCCGCGGCCGCTTGCTCGGCGACGTGGTACACCATGCCCTTTAAGCCGAAAGATCGTAGCCGTTTGTGTCCCTTCTGGGACTTTCATCTTAACAACCCCATCTAGGGTAGGAACATCGATTTCCGCGCCCAGAGCCGCTTGAACAAAGGTAATCGGAATCTCGCAATAAACGTCATTTCCGTCACGTTCAAAGAACTTGTGTGGTTTAACCTGTAAAACGATATAAAGATCTCCAGGCGGCCCGCCTTTTGCCCCGGCTTCACCATCACCGCTCAACCTCAAGTTTAAGCCGTCTTCAGACCCTTCAGGAACACTAATCTTAATGGTTTTAACCTTGCGGACCTTCCCTTGTCCTTGACAGGTAGAACATGGGCTGCTGACAGTGCGACCTTCACCTTGACAGGTTGGACAAGTTCTTGCTGTTTGAATTTGACCAAAGGGTGTTCGTTGAGTGACCTTAACTTGCCCGCTCCCATGACATTGAGAACAAGTCGTAGGATGGGTTCCAGGTGCAGCCCCCGAACCCTGACAATCCATACAAGTTTCATCCCGCGGAATCTGGATTTCTTTTTCTACGCCAAACACCGCTTCTTCAAAACTCAAAGTCATCGCATAGCGCAAATCGGAACCCCGTTGCGGACCGCCGCGCCGTTGTCCTCCGCCGCCTCCGCCGAAAAACATATCAAAAATATCGCCGAAGCCCCCAGCGTCTCCAAATCCACCCTGACTGGGATCTGCATGACCAAATTGATCATAACGCGCTCTCTTCTCCGGATCACTTAAAACATCATACGCATCAGTAACTTCCTTAAACTTCTCTTCCGCTTCCTTATTACCCGGATTGACATCCGGATGATATTGACGGGCTAATTTTCTATAAGCCTTTTTAATCTCCTGTTCACCGGCATTCCGCTCGACCCCGAGCACTTCATAATTATCGCGTTTCATTATTTCCCTCCACACTCCTGCTTAACCCATACTTAGACAGTAAAGTTCTATAGTATTATATGATCCTTCGGCCTGAAGCACAAGGAAATATCCAATTTAATGGGAATCTATTTCAACTTTTCTACAAACAAATGCGGGCACAAAGGCCTTCCAAGCCTTTGCACCCCCAAAAATATCCTAAATAAAATATCACCAAGTCACCCTTACGAAGCGAAAACACCCAATTATCCATCATATTGACTTCAATCAATCAAGTTGAGAGCGCAGCAATTCAACTTCACCCCAGGCGTTCCCATCCCCTGTCGGTCTTAGCCCTCGTCGACCAAACTCTCGTCGATTCCTGCCCCCGTCGACCCCAGACAGGCTGGAGTGAACTTGCGGAGCGAATCCATCAGGCAGAGTCGCAATCAATCGCGCTTACATTACGAGGCGCCAGCGTGGCACAGGTTCACATGCAGTAAGCCCAGAGGTTTGCCTAAGCTCGCCTCGTAATCAAGCGTGATAGCGGCGGCGCCTTGGGTGAGCGGAGCAATTTCACTCCAGCCCTCCCTCGTCGGCCCTTACCCCCGTCGACCCCAGCCAGGACGGAGTGAACTTGCAGAGCGAATCCATTAGGCAGAGTCGCGATCAATCGCGCTTACATTACGAGGTGCCAGCGTGGCACAGGTTCACATGCAGTAAGCCCAGAGGTTTGTTTGCCTAAGCTCGCCTCGTAATCAAGCGTGATAGCGACGGCGCCTTGGATGAGCGGAGCAATTTCACTCCGTCCCCCCGGACGACCCCAAACCCCTTTATTGATCCTTCTTCACTTCAGTGAACTCAGCATCCACAACATCATCATCTTTTTTAGAAGGCTCAGCTTCAGGTTGTGCCCCAGCATTTGGATCTTGAGCCGCTTGTTGTTGATACATCTTTTCAATATAAGGGTGAAGAACTTTATTCAAAGCTTCAGTTTTAGCATTAATCTCTTCAACACTTTCACCGGCACCCGCTGTTTTCAGCTCTTCCAGCGCCTTCTTGATGCTTTCAACTTCGGCAGCATCACCCTTACCTTCAAATTCCTTCAGAGTTTTCTCTGTTTGATAGCCTAGGGAATCCGCTTGGTTCTTAGCATCGATTAACTCTCTGTGTTTCTTATCTTCTTCTGCGTGAGCTTCAGCATCTTGCTTCATTTTCTCGACATCTTCTTTGGAAAGACCAGTAGAAGAAGTAATTGTCACTTTTTGTTCATTTCCGGTAGCCACATCTTTAGCCGAAACGTGAACAATACCGTTGGCATCGATATCAAATTTGACTTCGATTTGTGGAATACCGCGTGGTGCAGGAGGAATTCCTGTCAATTGGAAACGTCCCAGAGTCTTATTGTAGCTTGCCATTTCACGTTCTCCTTGGAGCACATGAATGTCGACAGAGGTTTGATTGTCGGCAGCGGTTGAGAATGTCTGAGATTTCGTGGTCGGGATGGTCGAGTTACGATCAATGATCCGGGTAAATACTCCACCAAGGGTTTCAATCCCTAAGGAAAGCGGAGTAACATCCAACAAGATCATATCCTTAACTTCCCCACTGAGCACGCCCCCTTGAATAGCCGCACCCATGGCGACCACTTCATCCGGATTAACGCCTTTATGAGGATCTTTACCGCTTAATTTCTTAATAGCTTCCACAACTGCAGGGATACGAGTAGATCCACCCACTAAAATAATTTGATCAATTTGGTTCCAAGACAGTTTAGCATCTTCAATCGCTTGGCGTGTAGGTCCAATGGTGGATTCTACAAGGTCCGAAATGATTTCTTCAAATTTAGCTCGTGAAATATTCATATCCAAATGTTGAGGTCCTTCTTCCGTCATTGTAATAAACGGAAGGTTCACGTTAGAATTTGTAACACCGGAAAGCTCAATCTTAGCTTTTTCCGCAGCTTCTTTCAAACGTTGAAGAGCAACTCGGTCTTTGGAGAGATCTGCGCCATGACTTTTCTTGTATTCTGCTACCATATAATCAATTAAGCGTTGGTCAAAATCGTCTCCACCTAGGTTATTATTCCCGCTTGTAGCTTTCACTTCAACCATACCTTGGCTTAATTCGAGAATTGATACATCAAAGGTACCGCCTCCCAAGTCATACACCAAAACCGTTGAATCATCCTTTTTGTCAAGACCGTAGGCAAGCGCCGCTGCCGTAGGCTCGTTGATAATCCGAAGGACTTCAAGTCCCGCAATGGAACCGGCATCTTTAGTAGCTTGGCGTTGGGCATCTGTAAAATAAGCAGGTACTGTAATGACCGCTTGAGTAACCGGTTGCCCGATATAAGCTTCAGCATCTGTTTTGAGTTTTTGGAGAACCATTGCAGAAATTTCTTGAGGGCTATATGTTTTATCATCAATTTTCACTTTGAAATCTGTGCCCATATGACGTTTAATGGAACTGACAGTTTTATCAGGATTAGAAACGGATTGGCGTTTAGCTACCTGTCCGACCAGTCGCTCACCAGATTTAGAAAAACCAACGACAGATGGAGTTGTACGATTTCCTTCCGCATTAGGAATGACAACAGCTTCTCCACCTTCCATAACTGACACGCAAGAGTTAGTTGTACCTAAGTCAATACCAATAATTTTACCCATTATAATCTTCCTCCTTTAACTAGTTCGAAACTTTTACCATGCTGGGACGCAAAACTTTTTCTTTAAGGTAATACCCTTTTTGTAGTTCTTCTACGACAGTATTTTCAGGATGTTCATCAGACTCAACTCGGAGCACTGCATCATGAAGATTCGGGTCAAAAGGTTGCCCCGTAGCCTCGATTACCTTGAGTCCTTCCTTATTAAGCGCAGTTTGCAATTGACGAAAAATCATTTCCACCCCTTGAGAAAAAGCATTAAAATCGGGGTTTAATTCAGCTGAACTTGCTGCCCGTTCAAAATTGTCCAGAACAGGGAGCAACTCAACCACAAGACGTTCAGACGCATATTTAACGATATCTGTCTTTTCCTTCTGCGTCCGCTTTCGATAATTATCGAATTCGGCCTGTAATCTTAACAAATGATCGTAATGCTCATCTACTTTAGCTTTGGCTTGGGCAAGCTCCGCCTCCAGCGTCATGATTTTTTCTAAAGGACTCATATCATCGCTGCCCAGACTATCTTCTCCCGGAGGATTCTCAAGGTCACGCTCTTGCGCATCCCCCACTTGGTCCTCATCCGCACTAAGCTTTCGGCCTCTGAGAGTTTCTTCTCTCATTCGCGCCATGCATAATCACCTCTCGCAACTTAATCATCATAAGTTTTTTTATTTATATAGAATGAACCCAAAGGCTCAGTCACCGCATATCAAACAATAACCCATTTCCTGTCGTTCCCAACTCCCGCTCAGCCTTCGTGACCCTCGTCACCGCCTGTGTTTCGTTAAAACTTCCGTCAAACTTCGTGTCATAAAATCAACAATAGCAATGACTTTGGCGTAATCCATACGGGTTGGCCCCAGTACGCCCACCGCCCCGATCATTAATCCATTTACTTTGTAGGTTGCAGAGATTATGCTGCAATCACGAAATTCCTTCAATGTATTTTCTCCACCAATAGTCACATTTAGTCCTTCCTGGCGGGGGGTTAATACTTTTTTCAAGGACTCGTTCTCTTCAAAAACTTTGAACAAGGTTTTAACTTTGCTCAAATCCTTGAATTCCGGTTGATTGAGCATATTGAGGGTTCCCCCGAGATGGATACGCTCCTCGTCCTCGTTATCATCCAATATAGCTCTTAACATATCTAAAGCGTTATCTATAAGGAGTCTTTGCCTCGACAACTCACTGTAAATTTCATGAAGAATACTGCGTTTAACCTGACCTATGGAATACCCGCGCATTTTCTGGTTAAAGACTCCAGCCACTTGCTGCAGTTCTTCCGCCGTCAGATTCTCGCCGACATCAATAATATGATTTTCCACCACGCCATTTTCTTTGACAATCACCATAATAACCTGACCCGGTTGATACGGCAGAAAATGCATTTTTCCGAAAGTACTCTTCCCTTTATGCGGTCCCAGGACAAGACTCGTTAAGTTTGTCAGCTCAGATAATAATTTGCTGGTATGAGCTATAACTTCCTGGAGCTCATTGATTCTTTTCGTACTCTCACGCTCGATTATCTCCATATCCTCAGGATTAAGTACTTGAGGATCCATCAGACAATCCACAAAGTATCGGTACCCTGCATCCGAAGGTATTCGCCCTGCAGAAGTATAGGGTTGTTCAATAAACCCTAAATCTTCTAAGTCAGCCATTTCATTTCGGATAGTAGCTGAGGATACACCCATATCAAACTTACGTGCAATCGTTCGAGAACCAATCGGTTCAGCGGTAGCAATATAATCCTGAACTATCGCTCGCAATATTTTTCGTTTGCGCTCATCCATTTGCATACATGCTTCCCCGCTTTCTTAACTGATCCCCATCTAAAGTACCTAGATACTTAACAACAATCAAGCTATGTTTTTCGTTGTTAGCACTCTCCATCGATGAGTGCTAACAGTTGATGTCTTCACATTACCACGTCATTTTCGCTTTGTCAAGAATCATTTTAAAGATATTAAACTCACATAAAAGGACCTAAACAAATTCTTGTAAGATAGAGTTTGCCACAAAAGCATATTTGGGATTTAAGCATAAATAATTACCCTTGACCATGATGAAAATATCATCATTTTTATAGCGTTCCAAAACAGATCTGTAAATATCCCTAAGATCCGCTCCAAAATCATTTTCAAATGTTTGGAAATTGACTCCCTCCTCAAGACGCAAGCCCAAAATCATGCGCTCTGCCATACAGTCGCGCAAAGATAAAACCTCTTTCCCTGACTCATCCAAAGGGCTCTGCCCCTTGCGCAACAGGTTTTCATAAGCATATACTTCTTCGATGTTTTTCCAGCGCACCCTGTTCAAACAAGATACCCCTCCCGGGCCAAGGCCTATATAATCCGCCCCCCGCCAGTACCCTAAGTTATGTTGACATTCATAGCCAGGACGCACAAAATTCGAGGTTTCATATTGCCTGTATCCGGCTTGTCTTAATCGCATCACAGCCCATTCATACATCTCGGCCTGCAGATCCCCATCCGGAAGTAAATCAACCTGCATTGCGCCAGTGGAGTCGAGCACAGTCCCTCGCACCTCTCGTGAATCACCTTGTTCCCCGCTGGTTTCTCCTGCGTATCGTTCATAAAGCGGCGTTCCCTCTTCCAGCATTAACCCATAGAGGGACAGGTGTTCAGGGGAATAGGAGAGAGCTTCTTCCAAAGAAGTCTGCCATAACTCCATAGTTTGGCCGGGAAGCCCAAACATCAAATCCAGATTAAGATTCTTAAACCCTGCCTCTCTCAATCGTCTGATGGCTTCACGAGCTTGCTTAGCAGTATGAATTCGCCCCACAGCGCTTAACAATTGGTCGTTAAAAGACTGTATCCCCAGAGAAAATCGGTTAATCCCGTGATTCCTTATCAGTTTGGCCTTCTCATCCGTAATAGTCCCCGGATTCCCTTCCATCGTTTGCTCCACTCCCATGCCCATAGGAAAATACCGTTGAATCATCTTAAGCAAGCGTTCCAGATCGGTCTCCTTCAATGCAGTCGGAGTCCCGCCACCAATAAAAAGAGAAGACACCCCTTGAGGGGCATCTTTTTGCATCTTTGCCATCTCTATTTCTAAACCCTCTAAATACACGGAGATAAGATCCTTGGGAGAATCCATCAGGGAATGAGAATAAAAAGCACAGTAATCGCATTTTCGGATACAAAATGGAACGTGAACGTATAAAGACGGCATACGAACATACACTCTTTCCCTTGTTTTTTATGCTGCCCTAGCATCATGCCTTATCATAGATTCTTCGACTAACAGACCTCTTGGCTAATCAATTCCTCGACCATCAATCCTCGATCTGCAATACTGCCATAAAAGCGTCCTGGGGAATTTCCACACTGCCTACTTGCTTCATACGCTTTTTCCCTGCTTTTTGCTTCTCGAGCAGCTTTCGTTTCCGGGAAATATCTCCCCCGTAACATTTAGACAAGACATCTTTTCTCATGGCATTAACTGTCTCACGGGCAATGACTTTATTCCCGATCACAGACTGGATCGGAATTTCAAACATCTGTCTGGGGATGATGCCGCGCAGTTTCTCAACAAGCTTCCTTCCCCGATTATAAGACTTTGCTCTGTGGACGATAAATGAAAGCGCATCCACCATTTCCCCATTCAAAAGGACGTCTATCTTGACGAGATCCGTTTCTTTATAACCAGACAGTTCATAGTCTAATGAAGCATACCCTTTGGTTCGTGACTTTAATTGATCGAAGTAATCGAAAACGATCTCACTCAATGGAAGTTCATAAATCAGTTTCACACGACTCTTAGACACATAGTCCATAGCGGAATAGGTTCCGCGCTTTTCTTGATTAAGCTCCATGATCGCCCCCACATACTCAGAGGGAACCAAAATCGTGGCATTAACGATGGGCTCTTCTATACTGACAATTTGGTCCACCGTGGGGAGATTTGAGGGATTATCGATGTTTAAAACTTCCCCTTTTAATGTGGTCACCTTATAAATTACGCTGGGTGCCGTAGTGATCAAATTGAGGTCATATTCCCTCTCCAACCGTTCCTGAATAATCTCCATATGGAGTAAGCCGAGAAATCCGCACCGAAAACCAAAGCCCAAAGCAATTGAGGTTTCCGGCTCAAAAATCAGACTTGCATCGTTGAGATGAAGCTTTTCCAAGGAATCGCGAAGCCGATTATAATCGCTGGCCTCTACTGGATAGAGTCCACAAAACACCATGGGAGTGGCCTTCCTGTAACCGGGCAGGGCTTTATCAGCGGGGTTATCTGCATCCGTAATTGTATCTCCAACCTGAGTATCCTTGACATTTTTGATACTTGCACAGATAAATCCGACTTGCCCGGCTCTAAGCTCTTCGACAATACGCATCGAAGGAGCAAACACTCCTACCTCAGTTACTTCAAAGGTCTTTCCACTGGACATCATTTTCATCGTCGTACCCTTAGTAACTCGTCCCTCTACAATCCTGACATAGGAAATAGCACCTTTATAGGCATCAAATTTCGAGTCGAAGATTAAGGCCTTCAGAGGCGCCTCATCATCTCCCTTGGGGGGCGGAACCATAGCCACGATCCTCTCGAGGATCTCTTCAATTCCAACTCCTGTCTTTGCCGAAGCCAGAATAGCCTCACTGGCATCTAAACCAATGACATCTTCAATTTCCTGTTTAACCCGCTCAGGCTCCGCACTGGGGAGATCGATCTTATTAATAACCGAAATCAGCTCCAGATTATTATCTAAAGCTAAATAAACATTAGCCAAGGTCTGGGCCTCAATTCCTTGAACCGAATCAACAACCAACAGGGCACCTTCACAGGCTGCTAAACTGCGGGATACCTCGTAGGTAAAATCGACGTGACCCGGCGTATCAATCAGATTAAGCTCATAAATTTTCCCATCATGAGCCTGATAATTTAACCGCACGGCCTGCAGTTTAATCGTAATCCCACGTTCACGTTCTAAATCCATGGAATCAAGAACTTGCGCTTCCATTTCTCGTTTACTCAAGGCCCCGGTATATTCAATCAGCCGGTCAGCTAAAGTAGATTTGCCATGATCGATATGTGCAATAATTGAAAAATTGCGGATAAGTTGTGACGCCTGTGCCAAGGTCCTGTCCTCATTTCTATAATCAAGTTTTAAGCTAGCAAACTTAGATATTCTAAATACTAAGTATAACAGCTTAAGGGGGAATTTCGCAAGAATTCTTTGCTTAACATAATTCAATGCTGAATATATAGCCATAATCAATATTCAAATTAAGTCCCATCCCTTTCGCCGTGCTCAGGCACAGAAATTAATACTACGCAATTATATTATCCCCCTCCCAACGAAGTGTTCCTTTAAGATAGACAGCTCAGGCAAAACACCTCTTAGCGACAGTATCGTTGAGGGCCTAAGCTTCGACGATACTGTCTCCAAATGCTTTCATATCTGAAGTCTTGATATTCAGACACAGGGTAATCGAGTTCACTTTCGTCAACTGCTAAATCGTTTAAGCATGAAAAAAGAGCTGTCGAAACAACTCATAGTTTGGTTAGCCTAACAGCATTATTATTATTATTATTTGTAAGCGTCTAATAAAAATTTAAGGTTCAAATTTATAAGGTCAACCTCTTTTTAAAACAGGAATCCATATTTCACTTTTGAACGTTGGAGAGGTTACATCTTTATGCTCGTTCCATAAGATTTCTGGTCCTTCTATTTGTTCATAGTTTGAGGATGGGAACCATTCGGAATAAATGCGTCCCCAGATATTTTGCAACGTCTCAGGAAATGGCCCGACTGCTTCAAAAACAGCCCATGTTAAGGGAGGCACATCAAGCTGGGTTAAGTTATCCGGACACTCCTTAGTTGTCGCTGCACCAATATAGTGATCAAGCTCCCCTTTTTCCTCCATCCTGCTTTCTGGAAAGTTTGTCGATGCACTAATCAGTCCCATGGGCTCGACATTAGACAGTTCTTTAAGTTTATTGATCATTTCACCATCTAAACTTTTCCACATAGATGCAATCTCTGGATTAACCCCGTTGAACATTATAGGAACCCTTTTCGTAATACCAACTATGCTAAATGCCTCTTTTTCTTCAATCCGATAGTTCATTTCAATTCCTCCTTTAATTGATAACTGGAAGGTCATTGGTGGATAAGCTTTTAAAGATTGACCATTATTTCTGGCTTTTGACGGTGTTACACCATGCAAACTTTGAAAAGCTCTTGTGAAAGAGTCTGCTGAGCTATATCCATATTTAACGGCAACATCAATAATCCTTAAGTTACTGTTATTAAATTCAAATGCCGCAAGAGTAAGGCGTCTACGGCGGATGTATTCCGACAAAGTAACACCGGCAAGAAAAGAAAACATCCTTTTAAAATGATATTCCGAGCAATAAGCCCGTCTCGCCACTTCTTTGAAGTCAATATCATCCGTAAGGTTTTCTTCAATATAGCTTAATGCGCCATTCATTCTTTCCAGCAAATCCATTTATCTGACCCCCTCTCACCAATAGAATAGCAGAAATTAAATTATCTATCCGACACTTCGTGCACAGATATGTAGGCTCAAGCAACTTCAACGGACAACCTATTTTTAAATTATTATTACGAAAGCTTAAGACCCGCAACAAATACTATTGCGCAATAAGGAACACCCACAAGAAGTGGGCGTCTCGGAATTGATTAACAATAGCCTTCATCACTGAAAGGCTCTTCTCACAGGATCGCTTAACCAACCACTTCTTTAGCTTTAACCAAAATTAGTTGATTCAACTTATCCGCATCTTCCTGTAAGGAGACAATCTTACCTTTAATACTTTTAAGAAATGTCTCATCATTTATGGAACTTAAATTAATCTTAACGTTGAATATCGCCCCTTGAAAACCTGCATAAGCCGTGACCCCGGAAACCGCTGCGTCACAGGCCGTGTTTGGGTTGCCGATTGTTAAGACTCTGAGCGAAAGTTTCAGCACTTCAACACAAGACTCAGCTACTTTAAGGGGTAAAAGGGTTGCCTGTATTGTAGCCCCTTGTATTCGTTCTGACCTTAGAGTTTTCTCAGCATCCGTTTCCTTCGGTAATTTATAAGCCTTCATGACCTCAACAAAGGAATCCGTGTCCCCATCAATATAATCCATTAAATCATTTTTTAAGGCCAGCCCTTTTTGCTTTATTTCGGAAATTTCCTCTTGAACACTGCTAAACTTAGGCTTACCTTCTGTAAAATTGCAAACCATAATACTCAAGGCTGCCCCTAATGATCCGGCAAGCGCCGCCGCACTCCCTCCGCCGGGAGCCGGGGAATTACTCGCTAACTCTTCCACAAATCCACTCACTGTCTTGTTAATTAACATAAACTTACCCCCCTAATCGTTGTTCGATATTAGTCTTCAGCTAAATTCTCTTCGAAAACCTGTTTGCGGTCAAAGTTCTCTAATCGCAAATAGAACTCAGCCACATCCAGGAGCGCCTGCAAGGGAGTCACCCCCACTAATTCACTTCCAATAATACTCACACCATACCGAGCTGCCTCGGATTTCACTGCCTCAAAAACCCGGAACAGGGGAGTGCCTGTATAATTAACCATATTAATAGACACTTGGGCAACATCTCGATCCTCCAGCATCACTCCCATGGCTCGGACATACTTGAATCCTCCCTTAACTTCACGGATGGAATCAGCAATTCTTTTCGCAATACTGAGATCATTGGTACCCAGATTAATATTGTAAGCCACCAAGAATTGACGTGCACCAACCACGGTAGCACCAGCTGTAGGATGCAATTTAGGTTGACCGTAATCAGGATGTCGTTCAGGTTTACTTATTTCAGCCTTTAAACCCTCATACTCGCCTTTCCTAACATCAGGCAGCCTTTTTCTGTTCGGTACTTTAGCTGCTTCCTCATACAAATAAACAGGGATACCCAGCTTGCCTGCAATCTCAGAACCCAGTTCATTGGCCAGCTGAACACATTCTTCCATGCTAACCTCTTTAACAGGAATAAAGGGAATGACATCCATTGCTCCAACCCGCGGATGCCCTCCTTGTTGTTGCTCCATGTCAATCAATTCACTCGCCTTGGCACAGGCATTAAAGGCGGCAAGTTTAACACTTTGGGGTTCCCCCACAAAGGTTACGACTGTTCGATTATGGCTGGCGTCAGGCTTAACATCCAGAAGTTTTACCCCCTTGACCTTTTTAACCTCCTCTACGATGGCCTCTATTACTTCCGGACGGTGCCCCTCACTAAAATTCGGTACACATTCTACGAGTTTTCCCATTTTATTCTTGACCCCTCTCAAATTTAAAATACAAAGTTTATTGCTGTGTGCAAATTAAGATTCCATTTGTCCTAAGTATTGATACATTATGTGTCCTCTCTCGGTTAAGTAATCCAATCCGACCAATTCTACACTAAATGACAAAAACCTCCTTTTCAAGCAATTTGCTTAAAAGAAGGTTTTTGTCGTTTGTTTTTGTCACTAGCCAAGTTTTCTATATCTGTCATGAGCTTAACACAATTCCTAAGAATTCCTCTTCCTCCAGGGGCCTATTGAGTTGCTTAATTCTATCCAGGGCTTTACCTAACAGTTCATTAACCGTGTCTTGATCACAGTCCATTCCTCTTGATTTGAGCAGCCGTACAACGTTCTTAGACTTGATGTGCTTGCCAAAGGTAGTTGAGTGCTTCCTGCCTACGCTCTCCGGCGGGAAAGTCTGATAGTTAGCATAGTCCTTCTGTATCCCATCAATGTGAATAGCAGAGGTATGAGTAAATACGTCAGATCCAATAATCGGTTTTGCCCGAGGAATCTTACGGTCAGATGCTGCGCTTACTATTGAGGCAATTGAATTTAAGCGTTTAAGGTCAAGTCTCACCTCTTGCTTAAGACAGTATTTCAGAGCAACCGCAACTTCTTCGAGGGCAGCATTGCCGGTTCTCTCTCCTAAGCCTCCTACCGTAACACTTACCGCTTTAAAACCCGCCTGAACCGCTGCCAGAGAATTAGCCGTCGCCATTCCTAAGTCGTTATGAGCATGAAGTTCTAAGGGTATTCTCGATAGCTTTGCTAATTCTTGTAAGGTAAAGAAAACCTGCAGTGGCTCAAGGATACCCATGGTGTCAGAAAATCGAATTCTATCAACCCCTAATTTTTGAGCCTCCAAAATAATCTCTTTAATAAAGTTCAAATCTGCCCGACTGGCATCTTCCAGCCCGAGAACGATATAGCCTACTTCTTGCTTGGCATTGCGCACACATTGGCCCATCTGATCGAGAAGCCAGCCCCGATCCTTATTTAACTTATACTTAATTTGCTGTTCAGAAGTGGGAATGCAAATGGCAACTCCCTCGACACCAGTTCGATAACTTGCCAAGAGATCCGATAAAACCACGCGATTCCAGGTGATTAGCCGAACCGGCAACTTGAGAGCGACCAACTGAGAAATTTTCTTCTCTTCGGCACCACCCATAGCTGGTACTCCTACTTCCAACTCATCAATTCCAGCGTCCACCAAGGCCCGGGCAATCATTTCTTTCTCCGGCCAACCGAATGAAACTCCGGGAGCCTGCTCTCCATCCCTTAGGGTTGTATCGCATAATAAAACCCGTTGCGCCATCTTAACTTTAACCCCTTTCTTATAATCAGACCAAACCAATTGCATCCGCTCGGCATTGTTGACAATGCATCATTTGGGGAAGAATTGAGCTCAGAACGCTTCGGTAGTTTTTAATCAGCTCTTTGGGGGGAGCCATTGTGTGAGCGAGTTTCCCTTGAGGAATTAAAGGCAACAAATTGTGAATATGCGCTCCTCTTTTTTTAACTTCCAAGGCTAAACTATATAACAGGTGTTCATTGACCCCAGGAATAACCACAGTATTGACTTTCACCGTCATTCCGGCCTTTGACGCTTGCTCAAGCCCCAGCAATTGATTATTTATCAGAATCCTTGTCCCCTCAGGACCAATCATAGTTTTTCCTTCCCAGCGAACATGACTATATATCTTAGCACCTACTTGCGAGTCGAGTGTATTGATCGTTACTGTAACGTGGGAAACTCCTATATCCACTAATTCTGCGAGCTTTTCAGGTAAGAGAAGTCCATTGGTACTCAGGCAAAGAATCATTTCCGGAAAGTGCTCTTTAACCTTTCTCAGAGATTTAAAGGTCTCCTCATTAGCTAATGGTTCTCCGGGGCCCGCAATTCCTACAACAGTCAGTTGAGACCCTATAGCAGAGGATTTTGCCTTTAGGACTGTTTTAATCGCTTCTTCAGAGTTAATCACCTTACTGGTCACTCCCGGACGAGATTCATTGGCACAATCAAATTTGCGCACACAATAATTGCAAGATATATTACACTCGGGCGCTACCGCTAAATGGATTCGTCCGGTTTTTCCGTGCCCGGAAGTTGAGAAGCAGGGATGTCCTTGATTTAAATTTGTGCCCGTCATATTCGCATGATTACATTCTCTATGCATATTTAATCTCTCCCATCGTTCATTCTTATTTGTTGCCAATCCACTTCCAAAGCCCTACTGCAATAAATAGACCTCCAGCATCTAGCGATTTAAGACACCTCGCCATCACGACAACCTTGTTACCACGGCGGTATACTAATTCCAACCGTCCTTGGTTAAATCTTGGCGGTGCATTAAATTTAATTCCAACAGTCCTTGGTAGAGCCATGGCGGTGTTCTAATCTCTATCCCTGTTGGAGGAATGACCGTCGGGAGTTTATACTCTGTACATTAAGGCCGCAATAACGACTTACAGGGAATAACATCACTCCTTTCCAAGTCCAAAAGTACACACCTACATGTCAGTGTCCCTTTCACAAAATCAAGCTGATTTTGCCTTAAACGTATACGCCCGGCGAACGCAGATCTTACCACAAGATTGACAACCAATGCATTGATCCTTATTGGCAATCTTGGCAACATGTCGTTCTGTCCCCTCATCATCTTCGAAACTTTCCAAGCTTAAGCATTCCTGGACGCATAATTTCACACATCGTCCACATCCCAGGCACACAGCTTTATTGATTTCATCTACAAATTTGGGAGTCCAGGGTAATCCTCCATAGGTTTTATATACTAAAACGTCACTCAATTTTATCCATCCTCCTTCTAACTGATCCCTAGGTTAATTCGGTTTCTCCCTACTTCTCAAACTTCGATTCTTTAGGAGCTTAATCTCAGAATACTTTTCTAAAAAAACTTAATACTTGAAGCAGCCTCAGCCCTGGCATTTTTTCCAAGTTTCTTCATTAACCAAGGCGGCAGCTTTTTGGATTGCAGCAATTTATTCAATCTTTCAAGTTCATCAGCAATATTCGTACCTTCCGGTACTTTCAAAGGATGAATACCACTTTGTACTAACCGAGCTGCCGCGGGACCGCCGATCTGAGTGCAGTACACAATGGCACACTTTTTAAGCATCTTAATTCGCACATCAACTTTATCTTCGGATTCCTCCATATCTTCAGCTGCAAGGGATGTATGGATAATCTCTTGCGGTTCGTCCGTGAATTTATACATCTCAAATGAAGGGGATGAAGCAAAATGCGAGTCGATCGTTTTTCCGTCGCTACTAGCAAAGGCTACCAGCATACTAAAACCTCCTTTTAATCTCTAAATATCTCTTTTTCCCCCAATCATTAGCATCAGGCCAGTGATATTAACGCCCTTTGGTAATAAGCCATTATCAGATCTACTCTTCATAGAAGCAAAAGAATTTTGAAGGGTGGCTCTCTAACTCAGTGAATTTAACATGTCAAACAAAAACTGCTGAGTGCCTTCATACCCAATCCAACGTTTTTGTGGATAACCCGCACGATCAAAGACAGGCAATCCGGCTCGGAGATGAGGAACTTTGAGCATCCCTGCCGCTTGCCGTCCGTTGGAATTGGCAATGATCAAATCACAATCTGCGGCCCTTTCCTCCAGCGTCTCCAGGTCACCTACTTCTACAGGAAAAGGTAACGATAAGGTATTACCGCTTCCTTGGGATGCCGACAAGGCCACAGGAATTTCCGATCCAACCTCGACCAAGCAGGAACCCAGACTGTACAAAAGATCCATCTCCAGGGCTATGGCAATCTTTTGACCGCCAAGTTGGTCATGATAATCAGCCAGCGTATCCAATAAACGGCTTCTTTGGCGCAAAAGCCTTTCCGGTATCGTCTTACCCGATATCTTAGCCAAGGTTAAGATGAACCTATCTGTTGCCGTCAAACCGGTTAATGATGGACTATTAAAATGAGGGATCTCGTAAGTTTTCTTTAGGAATTCTCCCGCTTTTTCCATACTTAGCCCGAAGGAAAAGCAAGCCTTACATTCCGGTAAGCGCTGAAACTCTTCGATCAGCGTTCCTCCTTGTACCACCGGTGCAGCCTCCAGTTCAGCATGCCCATCTAATGAAATCGAAAGATCGGGAACCGTAATCACTCTATATCCGAAGCTCTTGACAATCTCTTTTAGTTCATCCACATCCCCAGGCGTTAAATGACAGCCAGGCAAAAGGGCTACAGAAGGAGCATCGTTAGAATTCGCAAGTCCCGGGGACTTAGTCTTGCTGGTCTTTCCGGCTAAGGTCATGAGCAGAGCCTCCACCGTTCGCTGATAACCCTCTTGCATAGAACCGATATAGTCTGGTGTACCGGCCAGCACCACTGGCAGATCCTCTAAATCCGGGCGTTCTAAACGCAAACTGGCCAGAGCACTTACCATGTCATCTCCATAGGTTTCCGTGAGACCCGAACTCATAACCCCAATAATTTGAGGCTTGTATTTATCCGCCGCCACGGCAATTCCTTTCTTAAGATGATCCCACCCCCCAAAAATAACTGACTCCTCCAATAAAGCGGTTGAATTAAGAGGAATGGGTTCCTTGTAATGCCTGGAAAGCTGTAAGCGGATAAATGACGAACATCCTTGAGAGCCATGAAGTAATGCCAGAAGTCCATTGACACCCAGAAAGGCCAGAGTAGCGCCTAAAGCAGGGCTGTTTTTCTGAGGGTTCCCATTATAATGTCTTAGCTTAGTCATCCAGTTCACCCTCTCTTGGCGGGAATTCCCGTTTTAAATGTCCCCAAACAGGACTAAGCACTGTGCGAGCTAAGGTCTCTGCGAAAGTAATCATCCCCTGATATCCTGCATAAGGAAGTTTTCTTCCATGGTTAATATCCAAAAAGGGAGTTCTTGTCTTATGGGCCAGATACTTTGTTTTCCCTCCGGCCACGATCAGGTCCGGTTTCTTCTCCGCAATAATCTTGAGAAAGCCTGCTGAACTTGTGTCTTCGATAATCTGGGCCGAAGGATCCATCAATTGTTTCATACGCTGAAAATCTTCAGGCGTCGAGTTTTGGGTTCCTCCAGCTAAAATATTGATCCCTAATTCAGCCAAAGTCGACACCATGGACCAAGTTTTAACCCCGCCCGTGAACAAGATGGCCTGTTTATTCTCAAGTAACTTTTTATACCCTGCAATGGTTTTACGTGTTTCGTCTTCTTTCTTTTGAACATAGACTAAGGTTCGTTCCACTAAATCGGGATCGCCCAGTGCTTTGGCAATCTTAATCAGAGTTTCAGAAGTGTCATGAATCCCGTAAAACGACCCCTCCATAAAAGGTATGCCATAGCGAATTTCCATTTTCCGAACTAAATTGGTCAAGCTTTTAGAGCAGATAAGCACATTAAGACTGGCTCTGTGTGCTGAACGCAAGTCATCAAATTTGGCATCCCCGGTAATAGCCGTTTGTAGGGTAATTCCTAAGTTCTTTAAATCGGGTAAAACCCCCCAAAGATCTCCTGCAATGTTATATTCTCCGATCAGGTTAATGGAAAGGGGTATTTTCTCATCCGAACCGGCAGCACTCCCTATAACCCGATCATATAAAACCTCCCCCGCAATACGATTTCCGATATTCTTATCTCCCAAAAAGCCGGGACAATTAACGGCAATCACCGGGATCGTCAGTTCAGCTTCCGCTTCCCGGCAAACCTTCTCCACGTCATCCCCTATTAATGAAGAAACACAGGTTGCATAGACAAAGATTGCTTTCGGATCATGTTTCGCCGCGATTTCCAAGACCGACTCTTTAAGCTTAATCTCTCCGCCGTAGACTACATCATTTTCCATGATGTCTGTGGTGAGTCCCCGGCGGTACAGTTGGGAACCGGAGGAGCGAGCTCCTCGGTTATCCCAAGAGTTTCCGGCACAGGCAATCGGTCCATGAACAAGGTGGGCCACGTCCGTAATTGGCATGAGCACAACTCGCGCCCCGTCATAAGCGCAACTTCTCTCTGCACCTTCGCCAGGCAGGGCCTTCATGCATAATTTAGGCGAACCGGCATCCGACATGCATTCTTTATCTTTGAGATCCAATTTTGTAAGATTGGTAAACACAAAGACCCCTCCCCTCTTTAACGCATCATTTCAAAGTATGCCTCTGGGGAATTCCTGTCGACTTCCTCCAAAAACGTATTTACGATCATGGTTATCATATTGATAACTCCGGAATACCCGATGATGGGATAACGATGGAGATTCACCCGATCCGTGATAGGGAAACCTATTCTGACCAGCGGAATATTGGCGTCGCGGGCAGCCCATTTTCCATGGGAGTCCCCAATCAACATATCGACCGGTTCCGTAACCAAAAGGGATCTGAGATGCCAAAGGTCTTTGCCTGCATAAAGAGTGGCTCCTTGACCATAAGGGCTGGCCTCCAGCATACTTTCCATGGCTTTCTTAAATAAGGGGGTGGAATTTGTGCAAACGATGTGGACCGGCTCTCCTCCCATTTCCAGCAAGAATGAAACGACGCCTATCAGAACATCCGGATCACCAAACAACGCAAATTTCTTGCCATGAATGTATTGATGGGAATCCGTCATGGCATCGATGGAACGTCCCCGTTCAATGGTAATTTCCTCCGGTACGTCTTTCCCCGTGAATTTGGCGACGGCTTCTATAAATTTGTCCGTGCCCCCAATCCCGATGGGCATAGAAATTACTTCGACCGGGACTTCCTTACCGGCCAGATATTTACGAGTTGTGGGAGTAGAGTAAGTCTGTGCGAATAGGAAACTTCCAGCGTTTAGAGCTTCGTTCATTTCTGTAATAGGTGTTCCCCCTGGGTACAATTCGTAGGTTCCCAAATTAGGAGTATCTAAAACATCACTCTGGTCAGGCAACAGGGTAAAAGGTGCCTCCATTACTTTAAGAAGTCGTTTGTATTCACGAAGATTGGCGGTATAAGTGTCAAAACCCGGGACGACATACAGTCGGTCGTTGATTTTATCCTCCTGTCTGGGCACAGCCAAACACTCAATGAGACCTTTGAGCATGGTGTCATACCCAGTTATATGCGACCCCTTAAAGCTTGGGGTGTTGGCTAATGCTACGGGAAGATCTTTGGGAATCGCTTCTTGTTCTTTGGCATTGCCTAAATAAGCATTGATATCGTCCCCGATGACTTCAGCCATACAGCTGGTGAACATAGCGACCACCTTTGGGCTGTAAAGTGCATTAGCATTCTTCAAACCTTCAATAAGATTAGACTGTCCGCCAAATACCGCAGAATCCTCAGTCATAGAATCAGATACCGCTGCGACCGGTTCCCTGTAATGGCGAGAGAGGGTACTGCGAAAATAAGCGGCGCATCCTTGTGAACCATGAACAAAGGGGAGGCTTGCTTCGATTCCTAAGGCACAAAGCAAGGCTCCCAGGGGTTGGCAAGCTTTGGCCGGATTGATGACCAGTTTTTCACGGGCAAAATTCTTTTCTCGGTATTCTTGAGTATTCAGCCATTCTTTTGTTACCTTAGTACTAGTTTCCATTGTGTGACATCCTTTCTGCCCGATTTATTTTGACCAAGGAGCTTTGATAGATTTCCAGGTTGGGCTGTTAATGGCCATATCCATATCCCGAGCAAAGATAGGAAATCCTTGGTATCCGTGATACGGACCTGAATAATCCCAAGAGTGCATTTGACGGAAGGGAAGCCCCATTTTTTCAAAGACATACTTTTCTTTGATTCCTGATCCAACTAAGTCAGGTTTGAGCTTCTTTACGAACTCTTCCAGCTCTAAAGCTGTCACATCATCATAAATCAACGTTCCTTCTTTTAAGGCAGGAATTGTTTTCTCGTAATCCTCATTATGAGCAAATTCATAGCCTGTTCCGATAACCTCCATGCCCAAATCTTCATAAGCTCCCACAATGTGTCTCGGTCGAAGCCCTCCTACATAAAGCATGACGCTTTTTCCTTCCAGGCGCGGGCGGTAGATATCGATCACTTTCTGCATCGGTACTGTATATTTCTCGATCACTTTTAAGGCTTTTTCCATAATATAGTCATCAAATTGGGCAGCAATTTTAAGAATTGATTCCTTAATTTTAGTGGGTCCGAAGAAGTTAAATTCTATCCAAGGAGTTCCGTAGGTTTCTTCCATGTGTTTTGCAATATAATTCATACTTCTGAAGCAGTGGATTAGATTAAGCTTGACAAGATGTCCATTCTGAAGCATTTCCAGGGTAGAGTCGCCGGTCCAAATATTGACAACCTTTAAACCCATTTCCTCCAAGATTTTTTTACTGGCCCAGGCATCTCCGCCGATATTGTAATCCCCGATAATTCCGATATCGTATTTTCCGATTTCTCTGGCCGGACCTTTACCTAACAGATGATCCCGAATTGCATCATTCGCAATATGATGACCCAAAGACTGGCTTATTCCCCTAAACCCTTCACAACGAACCGGGATGACCGGAAGTTCTATTTTCTCACTCATGCGGCGAGCGACACTTTCAATGTCGTCTCCAATCAGTCCGACAGGACATTCTGAGAGAACAGAAACACCTTTGGCGTTCGGGAAAAGCCCCACAACCTCGTCAATGATTTTCTCCAGTTTTTTGTCCCCACCGTAGATGATATCGCTTTCTTGGAAGTCCGAGGTGAAGAGAAAAGGCACAAAGTTGTCAACGCCGATTTCTCCTTCTGCTAAGTTCCGGCGGTTACCCCAAGAATAATAGCCGCACCCAACAGGTCCATGGGAAATATGCACCACATCCTTGACCGGACCCCAAACAACCCCTTTAGCTCCGGCGTACGCACACCCCCGTGCGGTCATGATTCCGGGAACTGTTTTCGCATTGGATTTGACTGCGCAGCCGGCACACTCACTGTCTTTGACCGCAATATGCTGCCTCCGATTTTTTTTGGCCTTTTCCGGATAAACCTCCAGTACTTCTTCCACAACTTGTTTTCTGAATTCAATTGTTTCCTTTGTGCTCACAACGCTGCCCCCCCTCAATAATCCTATAACCAGCTGATCCTACATTTCCATGATTCCGTATTCCATCAATAACTCTTCCAGCTCCTCCATTGAGATCGGAGTCGGAATGGTCATCATTTTATTGTTCTCGATTTTTTGGGCTAATTTTCGATATTCATCCGCTTGTTTATGGGTCCGGTTATATTCGATAACGGTCATTTTACGCAATTCAGCCCGTTGGACCTCGTTATCCCGGGGGATGAAGTGAATTAGCTGAGTATTAATTTTTTTGGCCAAGGCTTCCATTAATTCTAGTTCTTTGTCTGTTTGACGACTGTTACAAATCAAGCCACCAAGACGAACGGTCCCGGTTGTCGCGTATTTTAAGATTCCTCTCGAAATGTTATTGGCTGCATACATAGCCATCATTTCTCCCGAGGCAACAATGTATATTTCCTTGGCTTTATTCTCGCGGATCGGCATAGCAAATCCGCCGCAAACTACGTCCCCTAAAACATCGTAGAACACATAATCCGTATCCTCTGTATACGCCCCGTTTTCCTCCAGGAAGTTAATGGCTGTGATTACCCCCCGGCCTGCACAACCGACACCCGGTTCCGGACCGCCGGATTCTGCACATTTAACGCCTAAAAACCCTTGCATCAAAACCTCATCCAGTTCCAGATCTTCGACAGTCCCCCTTTCACGGGCTAAGTCCATAACTGTTGCTTGGGCTTTAGTGTGCATAATCAAACGTGTGGAATCTGCTTTAGGGTCACAGCCGACAATCGTAATCTTCCTGCCCATTTCAGCCAGTGCGACAACCGTGTTTTGGGTTGTGGTTGATTTTCCGATACCGCCTTTGCCGTATATCGCGATTTGTCTCATATCAATACATCTCCTTAACTTACCTAATCAAATTTCCGGGTAATTTATATATCAATCTAAACAACTGCTTCTTTTCCCACTTCCCCCGTGCGAACCCGAACAACCTCTTTCAATGGACAGACGAAGATCTTACCATCCCCCATGTGCCCCGTCTGATTAGCCTTAATAATCACGCCGACGGCATCTTCTACTTGGTCGTCCTGAACCACAAGGGTTAACAACCGTTTGGGAATCCAATGGAATCTGGGCTCATCAGTGTTTTCACCGCCCATCACCGAATTCAATTCAGGATCAATCTCAGCCGCCCATCCCCCGATGCCCCCCTGCTTCCCTCGACCCTCAACGCTTTGTATGGTCAAAGCAGGGAAGCCTGCATCCTCAAAAGCCTTTTTTGTCGCCGGTACCTGATGACGTCGAATCACCATCATTATTTCCTTCATCGTTACAACCCCTTTGTCCCTTTACTTACGGTATAAGCCTCTTCCACTTCCGTCACAAAGATTTTTCCATCTCCCATGGTTCCTGTTTTGGCACTCTCCAGAATGACACTTATAGCCTCATCCAACTTTTCATCCTCTACAACCATGAGCAGCAAAGTTTTGGGAAACTCATCATAAACCACATCCCCAATTCGAATCCCTTTAGTTCTGCCGCGACCAAAGACGTGCATCTTTGTCAACGAGGGCATTCCGACCTGCGCTAAAGCTTCAGACACAACCTCAGATTTATCGGGTCTTACAATTGCTCTAATCATTTTCATATAGTTCATCCTCCTCAAAATTAAGTCTCTTTTCATAGCCCGCAGTCATCCATGAGTCAAAATAAATGTCCACCGCATCACCTCCCTTAAGCAGCACTGAGTTCAAATCGTCAAAGTAACTCTTGTTTTAATCTCGCAACTAAGCCCTTCCTCTCTGTCTGATCTGAGAGTCAACGATGAAAAGACAAAGAGAGCCCTTAATTAATTAAACTAATTAAGGGCTCTCTAAAACACTTTTCCGCTCCAAATCCACGATTGATTTGGTGCCCGGTTATGAAGTTATACTATGGAAATAAATATTCGCTTTAGTCTTCTCAGACTTACTCTAACTCTAACTCTGTCACTAATTCGTTATTCTAGTATCTAACAATCCCGATATCTCGGTATCTTAGTATTCTTATATTTAGCTATATCGGCATCTCGGTATCTAGCTATCTTAGTATCTCTCGATCTGAAAACTTTTTGACTCTGTCCCAGCTCCTATATTCTCAAGATCCCTATTCTTTGATCTAACTCTCTGACTCTTTCATTCCTAACTCTTAACCTTTTTCTCTCTAATCAAAGATGCATTACACCTAATCCTACACGTGCGTGTTCTAAGAGAGGGTGAAGGGAAGAACGGCCATAAATCGCTACCGCAATCCATTCGGTGTCCGTCGTTAACCCGATTTTAAGAGCGAAACTAGCATTACTGTTAGTATGAATAAAAATACTGTTGCTCGCTTCTAAGGTAGCATGGATAAGGGCATGAATCTTTCGGTCTTCCTTGGGAATGACCCCAGTATTAAATGCTGTTGCCATCACCGAATTTGTAAGCTTACCCGTATGTTGGAGATTCGCAACAGTTCCCCCAAGTTCGGTCACACCACAACGCAGATTATATGACTCAAACAGAGACTTCTTAAGTTTCTCCTCTTCCTCTCTGGTCTGTGTCATAGCTAACAACAAGGCTGAGCGTTCTAAGGAAGGTTTCACTTTTTCCATGGGTACCGATGCTTTCAAGTTTCGCTCCCCCTTTGTTACAAGTTATCGCCTTCGTTGCACTTAAACTTCCTAACTAGAATTAGAAAAAGCCGCCAGATATCTTTTAAGATATCATGACGGCTCCATTGCCGAATCCTTTTCACTGAGTATATTCCATATAGTACTTGATATTGCGCTCTTTGTCATCAAGCAAAAAAAACCAAATCTGTTGAAATACTATCAAATATATCATGTTTAAGTACCATATTAAGCCGTAACGCTATTTTACTTGAATTTACATCATCCTGGCAATCAGCTATTCTCAGCATTATTTAAGTATTTATTCCGAATAATTGACTCAATTACTGCGTGAGATTAAATCGTTGACTTAACGTGTTCCCATCTTTCGGCGCACTAAACCCATGACCTGCCTAAACTCATCCATCCTGAACAACTTTGCCATAAAGGCAAATACAATCACTCCAACTGCAGTTCCAGTTATCAATATGAACAACGAACCAAAGGTACGGACACCAGTCAGCGGAGTGAGCCATTCATTCCACCCCCAGATCACACCTGCCATAATAATCGAAGCTGCCAAAGATTTTATACTTGTCCAAAACATCGCCCACCCGTCCATTTTTCCTAACCTCTTGCGCAACAGGTAAAACAGTAACAACATATTCACAAAAGCTGCAATTGTAGTGGCAAAAGCTAAACCTCCATGAGCCAAGGGCCCAATCAATAGATACATGGCTAATATGTTAACCGCCATTGCAATAATTCCTAATATAACAGGAGTCCAAGTATCCTGAAGGGCATAAAATGCCCTTGGCAGAATCTGAATGACCGCTTGTGAAGATATGCCTATCGAAAAATAAAACAGAGGAATCGCCATGGTAAATGTGTCGTCTGCCGAAAACTGACCATGCTGAAATAGAACACGGATCAGGGGAAAACGCAAAACAATCATACCTGCAGAAATGGGCAGGGTTATGAAAATGACCATGCGAATGGCATTGGACAGTGTTTGCCGGAAATCATCCCACCGCTTCAGAGCCGCTTGCTCAGTCATCGTCGGAAAGGTCGCCACAGCAATAGCTAAAGCAAAAATCCCCACAGGCAACTGAAAGAGGCGATAAGAATACCACACTGAAGTAATACTTCCCGGAAAGAGCAACGACCCAAAGTTATTATTAACAACAACCTGGATTTGGTTGAGAGAATAACTAAGAATAATAGGTACTGCTAAAGCCCCAATCAGACGAACACCCGGATGGTTCAAATCAATCATCGGATAATACCGTATCCCTACCTTGCGCAAAGCCGGAATTTGAACTGCAAAACTTACTAAAGCCCCAACAACCACCCCAAAGGCAAAACCCGAAACGCTCTCAGGTTTTTCCGGATTGGCTAAAATCGTTCCAAAAAAGATAATACATGCATTATAGAGCACAGTCCCCAAAGCTGAAGGCCAGAAAATCTTATACGAATTCAAAACCCCCATGGTCAACCCGCTTAGAGCCATGAACAAGGGCTGAATCAAGAGAATTCGAGTTAAATGAGTCGCTAAAACCATATTCTCAGGTGCAAACCCCGGCACCACCAGACGAATAAACTGGGGAGTAAAAAAGAGCCCCAAAAGCACAAACACTCCCAAAGTAAGTAAGATCAAATTAATAACGGAACTGACTACACGCCAGCCCTCATCCTCATTACCCTTAGCAATAAATTCTGAAAAGACAGGAATAAAGGCGGCACTCAAAACTCCGCCCACTAAAAGCCAATATAATAAATCCGGAAGAACAAAAGCAGTATTGTAAGCATCCGTGACACCACTTTGTCCAAAGAAACCCGCCATCAATGATTCTCGCAAAAAACCTAAAATACGCGATACCATTTGAGCGGCCATAAGAAACCCTGCTGCTTTCATAAGTGTTCGGTTGGTTGATGACATAATGAATTAACCTCTTCTCCCCATCGCTAACTCTGCCATCCGAATTATAGCATTTTTCACCATGCGAAAAAAGAGAAACCTTTCCAATCCAGAAGGCAAGCAGAAAGCAGGGGGATAGTTCTAATTATCCCAAATAACTTTTACGCAAATTTCTTCTTAATACACGCCTTAGCATCAAAGATGCAAACAGCCCCCTTAGACCTCGTTCCCTACCCGTCGACCCCAAAGCCAGAGGAAGTTTCTTAGCTTAGAGAGTACGATTAGTGGAATTTGCGTCAATGAGCGCAGTTGATCAGGCGTGAAGAACCGCAACTGTTCACATGCAGAAAGCCCAGAAGTTTTGCGGTTTAGCCTGAGCAACAAGTGAATAGCAAATGCAACGTTGTGCGAACGTGCTAAGACACTTCCTCTAACCACTCAGCCAAAACCTCCGCAAAAGCCTCCGCCGCCCTATTAGATTCATCTAGCGTATTATACTGACTCCCAAATTCAAGCAATAATCCACCATCAGAAAGGTGTTGGTTGTACCTCGCCTCGCCTG
This sequence comes from Desulfosporosinus shakirovi, assembly GCF_020595055.1. GTDB lineage: Bacteria > Bacillota > Desulfitobacteriia > Desulfitobacteriales > Desulfitobacteriaceae > Desulfosporosinus > Desulfosporosinus shakirovi. Next base: position 327,507 of record NZ_JAJDOO010000001.1, read on the forward strand.
CATAAATAATATTCGAAACAAAAAGCCCCGGATATTTTTTTTCCCCTATAGCCATCAATTCCTTAGCTAAAGCCTCATTCTTCTGCCAATGAGGATTTTTCTTCCCAATCACAAATAAAATTTCACTGCTTTCCAGTCCCTTCACTTTGACCGTTGACTTAGGAAATCCCGGCGGGAGTCCATCCCGATGAACATCCAATAATACCTTAATAGAAGGATATTCCTCAATCAGTTGAGTTGCTGTCTTCACAGACTCACTGTATGCTTTCATAAAATCGACTGCGTCATGGATTTTCGAATCATGCACTGCACCGATTCCATTTTTTTCGAGGGCTTTTTTTAGTGTCTCTCCCACAGTAACAATATCTCCATTTTCCCCCTGTACCCGATCAGGCCCCCCATTTCCCGCATAGCTTTCACTATTGTGAGTGTTATAAACTCCTACGACCACTTCCCTATCACCTTGTACCGCAGGCGGAGAAGGATTAGGAGACTCGTTCCCTTTAGGGGTCTGGCCATTAATCGGTTCTAAGATTGGACCCTCAAACTCAGGATCGTCCGGGTTATATGCCCACCCTAACCATACCGGGCCTTGGGCAGTATGAGAATAATAGCCCAAAAAGAATGTGCGAGGGTCTGAAATATTTACACCTGTCAATAAAAACATGCTTACAGCCGCGCCTTGATGTCTGGTTAAGTCCATACGAGCCCGTTCCGGTTGAGAAAAGCCCGGAGCCCCTTCTAACAAAATGGCTTCAAAGGGAAAAGATTGTTGAGTCAGAAAGTGAACAAACTGGTGGGAACTTCCGCTGCGAAGGGCATAACCTAATCCTAAGATCACCAGAAGACTTACAGCTCCCAGCATAAACCCACGCATCCATTCTTTAAATGTCCAAATTCTAAAGTGCTTTTTTTGTCGATGATAAAAATCTTCCCGCAACAAAGGACTTGTCCCCCTTCCTCTTATTGAAGAAATATGAAGGACAAGTCCAAGGTAGAACCCTGTAACTATTATTTTCTAAAGAAAACTAAACTTATCATTATTATGTTCATCGAAGCGTTGTCGGAACAAAGCTGTCGACAATTCCAATGACTAGAGAAGCCAACAGGGCACCTATAATAGAAACTGAAATGGATCCAGGAACAAGATACTGACTGAAGTAAATTACAACAGCCGCGGTGAGAAACCCGATTGAACCGCGTCCCATACGGGTAATCTTATCTCCAAATACTCTTTCAATAACATAACCCAGTATAGCAATCACAGCAGCTGCGATAAGCGCTCCTGTAAATCCAGCTACACGAAGTCCCGGAACGATCCAACTCACCAAAAGCAGAACCAGAGCAGATACAATAAACCGTACGATCATTCCTATCATTTACAAATCCCTCCAATTATTTTCTTACTAACACTCATTGTGTTTTATTTGATACAAGGTATAGTTTAAACAAAATGATCAATTTTTATTTACATTGTATTAATTTCCTGAATTTCCTTGATAATTTCGGACCCTGATGTTAGAATATAGTTTGTGCAACAATGCGAATAATATCAATAACCAAAGGGGGTGACTATTAGTGCCAAACATTAAATCCGCAATCAAAAGAGTTGAGTTGGGAAAAGCTCGCACGATTAAAAATGCTGCTGCGAAATCTGCTTTACGGACAACCATTCGCCGTTTTGACGAAGCAATCAGCACGGATTCCGAAACCGCAGCACTCGCTTTGAAAAAAGCTGCTCGTGCTTTGGATAAAGCCTCCTCCAAGGGTTTGATTCATAAAAACTTAGCTGCTCGCAAGAAGTCCCGTCTTACGAGAAGATTCAGCAAACATTTCGCCCAAGTAGGCTAAACATCCTTGCAAAAAAAGAAGCGACAATTTGTCGCTTCTTTTTTTATGCCCTTCTTCTACTACGCGCATACGCATGCCACTATGACACTGTTTGCATCATTGATGCAAACATTCCCTTTACATCCTCCCAATCCTGTCGCCTTCTTCCTCCCCACAAAACCGAACAATCATCATTTCCAATAGCAATCCCGAATCCCCGCCCCCTGATTTCAAAGCCACATCTGTGTTCAAACACTCAAACAGCCCTTTGGACAGTTGTTTCGTCGATAATCTTAGTGATTGTTGCCAAACCTTTTGAGCTTCATATGGTTTAATCCCTAAAGCAGAAGGAACCTCAGATAAACCTCCCCCTCGTTTCCGAAGAGCATCACAGCCAAGGAGAAGTCGAACTTGCCTAACCATTAACGTTAGGACCTTCAAAGGATGTTCGTCACGTAACACTTCACGCAAAGTCTGAATAGCCTTTGCAGAGGAGCGAACAGCCACCGCATCCAGAAGATTAAAAATGCTGGCCTCAATCGTACGGGTAGTAATCTTCTTAACCTCTTCCATCGTTATCTTGGGGCGATCCCCTGCATAAATGACTAGTTTATCTAATTCTTGACTTAGAACACCTGTTTGATGCCCTGCCCAGTCAATAAACTGAGAGGCCACCTGAGAATCCATCGATTTTCCCCGTATTTTCAATTCAGACTGGATCCAAGCGAGCCACTCCTGCGGACGTTTCGGAGCACAAAATTCCAATATCCCCCCAGTCCGATCTAAAGTTTTATACAGTTTTCTTCCTCTATGCACACTTTCAGCGATAAATAAAAGGCAGGTAGAGGGATTCGGATTCGAAAAATATTCCAGAAACGGCTCTAAATCTGCCGTCTGCCCATCTTGAAAGTATGTTGCATCATCAACCACCACAAGTCGGTTGGCAAAGAAAGACATGGTATTCGCTCTCTCAACGATCTCTGCAGGAGATAACTCTTTAGGGTCAACCATTTCAATCCCGCTGCCCGAAGGATCCGTCGTGAAATAGAAGGACTTAAGGACTTTCAACCCTTCCTTAATTAAAAAGCGATCCTCACCATACCAAAGATAAACAAGCGGAATCTTTCCCTTCTCTATGATTTCCTTAATTCGTTCAATTTCACGCATTTAAACCACCTCTATCGCTTATTATAATTGGTATGAATTCAATAGTCCAAGGCGGTTTTCCTCTTATACAAAAAAAAGCCCTCCACGGTAGTGGAGGAGCAAAAGAAAGAGGAGGAGAAAAGAGATGTTCCCTGTTATTGTTACCCAGTATTTCCTTTTTATACATCTCAATCCCAATCAAGAATAAATAAATATTTTAATGATTAGCGACCGGGAATAATTTCAACCCCATCGTCTCCTAACAAAAGTCGTATTGTCCCGTGATTATCCGTCCGAAAAACCGGAATATGACGTTCCTCCCAATACTTCAACACTTCCTGAGAGGGATGTCCAAAGGAATTTTTTCCTACTGAAATCACTACCGCCTGGGGATACATATTATCTAACCAAGGTGTGTATAAGGAAAACCTACTTCCATGATGCGGCACCTTAAAAATATCCGTTTCCAAATCTGCGCCGGTCTCATATATGTCCTGCATTTCTTCTTGCTCCATATCAGCGGTTAGCATAACGCTTTGCCTTAGATAATTAAGCTTGAGCACCAAAGAATTATTGTTCGGATCTGAATGTGTCCCTTCGAGAATTTGATGGGGACCTAAAACCGCCAACCAGACCCCCGAGCCCAAATCAATTTGATCACCCGCTTCAAGCATACGCAGTTTCTCTGACTGTCTGGTTAACCCCGGGGGGAGCCCCTCTTGCCATTCCTCATTTTCCAGACCCTCACCAACAGCAGGAACCCCTACCCAATCTGCAGGAATATTATCAAGCACTGCCCGTACTCCACCAATATGATCCGCATGTTCATGAGTAATCAATAAAGCATCCAAGTGCCCAATTCCTCTATTTAATAAGTAAGGCAAAACAATACGTTCCCCTGCATCGAAGGTATCACTTCGTGGTCCGGCATCGATCAAAACTGCCTGTTTCTCCGGGCCTCGAATTAATATGGCATCTCCTTGCCCTACATCGATCATGACCACTTCCAGATCAGTTTGTGAATTCCAAGGACTCCAGAGCAAGAATACAATAAGTAAGATACCACCCCAACGAACCAACAATCGATTGACAGTAAAGGGGCTAAACGACAAATTAACCAGCCTTCGTTGCATACCTTGACAAAGTTCCCAGGGACATCGCTCAATCAGCTTAGAGGCAATAACGCTTAACCCTCTGCGGTGGTAAACCCATCTGACTTTCAGGGTAAAAAGAGCACGCTCTTTTCCCCACAGAACAATTCCTATTCCACCATACCAAACAATCCAAAAAATAGGTCCCGGGTTTAAAACCCAGACATCAGCATATGGTAATTCTGCCAACATCTTTAGAATAATATTCGTTCCTTTTAATAACCATAAACTCGCCTGAAACAAAGGAGCAGATAATACTCCGGAAAAAGAGAGAATTACCCCTATAAGCCCTAATTCCAATACACTGCCTAAGATAAAAAGAATAAAGACATTCACCAATAAACCGATCAATGATACACGATGAAACGCTGCAATTAGGAGTGGAAAGGTAGCGACTTGCGCTGCTATGGAACAGGCAAAAGCAAACCGAAGCAACCCAGGAATAATTGCGAAAAACTTCACCTTAAGAATTCTTGGAGTCAACACAACGATTCCCCAAGCGGCTGCAAATGACAGTTGAAACCCCAGATCTTGAATAATTAAAGGGTTATAGATAAAAAGCCCCACCGCAGCAAAAAACAACCATCTTAGGGTAGCCACTTTTCCCCGGCCCAAACGCCCAAGTAAAAGTGCGCTCCCCAAAATAGTTGCCCTGACAATCGGAGCATTTCCCCCACAAAGCGCTGCATAAAGTACCAACCCCAAAAGCGTGCCAAAAATCCTAATCCGCATGGGTAAAAAGCCTAAAAGGAACCAAGAAAACCCCAGTACAAAAGCAACATTGGAGCCTGAAGCAGCAAAAACGTGAAGCACACCAGTCACCTTATATCGTTCTTGAACCACTTCAGGTATACGACTTGAATCCCCAAAAAGAATCCCTTCTAATACCCCCGTCTCCTCCGAATCCCAAGCCAAAAGCCTGTTTCGCACCTGTTGACGAATCTTCCAAGTCAGACTCGGCTCTCCCGCAGAGAGAAGCACCACATCCCCTTGGGCATACATACTTCCGCTTAACCCTCTAACTCCATAATAAAGGCGCACATCAAACCCGCCTGGTGTACCAAGGGACTTTGGCCTCTCCAAGTGAGCCTTGAAACTGACCTGATCTCCAGGCAGAACCCGTTTCCACTCCCCAGAAAACTCCCCCAAGCTATCCGGATAAACAGTTAACCGATAGGACTGCCCCTTAACCTCCCCTTCCACAACTCTTATCAACCCGACAACCTTATCCTTAGAAACATTCCAATCTTTTATGAGACCAACAATTTCCACACGATCTAAGATAAGAGGTTCCGGCAAAGAACGCTCCCCAAGTGCCCCATAGACAAAGCCGAGCAGGAGACTCGCTGCCAGCAATGGAATCTCCGGACGAAACAATCTCCCAAAAAAATCACGAGGACGCCAAAATAATAAGCGTACCCCTAACAGAATAAGAATCCCAAAAATCCAAAAACGTCCTTGAACCGGAAGGTAAGCCCCAGATAGCCCCCCCACCAAGAGAGCCACCCCTCGAATAATCCAAGGATCCCTCATGGTCCAACCGTCACTTGAGACGCCATCTTCTCGAAAGTTTTGGGACCAATACCAGAAACATTCTGTATATCTTCAGCCTTAGCAAAAAGGCCATGTTCAGTCCGATATTGAATAATTCGCTCCGCTAACGCCGGACCAACACCAGACAGTTTGTCCAGCTCAGCCGCTCCGGCAGTATTAATATTTATTTTTCCGCCCTCCGACACCGGAATCCCAACCGGTGCAGAAGAAACAACCGGCACCGAATCGACCCCTCCAGGATCACTTGAATTCCCAGCCGGATCCGGAGAAATAACCACAGCCTTACGCGGAACAGTAATCTTTTGGCCATCCTTAAGCTTTTCAGCCGGATTCATACTCTCTAAATTCGCCTCCGGCAACAGTTGAACCTGCTTAAGAGCATCATCCAAACGAGCATCAGGCGCTAAATGAACAAGTCCCGATTTTTCAACCGCCCCCGCAACATACACAACAATCTCACGACTAGAATCCGCTTTTTGAACATAGGCATAGGTGCCATGAGGAAGAAAAAGCTTCCAAATCGCCAGAATAACCACCCCAACCAGCACAAACCACCAAGCATAGCGAAGCTTCCCTTCCATCATCCCATTCCCCCCGCCTCTATCAAATCATTATCCCACTAGTCTGCTTCAATTCCTCTTTATTCCTTCTTTTTCCTGCCGCGAAGACTCACTTATCCTGTCGCATTAGGTATATTCAGAATTATGTTAGTGGGATTTGCTTGCAGTTTACAAAGAAAATAATGCTCACCCGCCCCATAAATACCTTGATAAACAAAAAAATCCGCTATTTATTTCTAAATACGGATTTTAGTAATAATATCACCTCATTTTTTAATTCAATCCACCGACACATATGGGCAAACTCCGTGAAAGCGACCCCAAAATACGGGGCAGTGCACACGGACGTGCACTGCCGCCAATGCGCCAAGGATGGCACCTTTAGCGAGGACCCAGTTCCCCCTTTAAGAACTTGAAGGGTTAGTTTGCACTGCGTCGTAAGACTGAGCGATGTACATACAAGTCTTACAATAACTCCGCCGTCCGCGTTGCCAAATCACTCCGCTCTCCACGAACCAACCGAACCTGACCATAAAAAGATTGCCCAGCCAACCGGTAAGCCAGATGGGCCAATCCATTACTCTCTTTATCCAAATAAGGATGATCGATTTGATCCGGATCCCCACAAAGCACAATCTTCGTTCCCTCACCCGCACGAGTAATAATCGTCTTCACCTCATGTGCTGAAAGATTTTGAGCTTCATCAATAATAATAAACTGATTAGGAATACTTCGACCCCGAATATAAGTCAGTACTTCAATTTCGAGTTGCCTTTTTTTAATTAGAAGATCAATAGCACTCTCAACCACCGATTCACTGCCTCTCTCGCGCTCTTTCTCACGCCGAGCCCGCAGTAAAAACTCAAGATTATCATAAATAGGCTGCATATAGGGACGCACTTTCTGATCCTTTTCTCCGGGAAGAAACCCAATATCCTTACCGAAGGGAACAATCGGTCGTGCACAAAGCATTCTAACATAGATTTCAGCGTGAACAGTTTGCTCTAAGCCGCTCGCTAAAGCAAGTAACGTCTTCCCGGTGCCTGCCGGTCCCATCAAATTAACTAATTTAATCTCTGAATTGTTGAGCATTTCCAGGGCCCAGGATTGCTCTAAATTTTTAGGTCTGATATCCCAAGGAGCGAGACCCTTCCCCATTTGATAGACGAGCCTTTCCCCATCCACTGAAGCTACAAGCGGCAGGACATTGCCATCACTTAAAACTGCTTTTACGCAACGGTTTGGAGATAGCGGAGACTTTAATGGAATGTATTTGTTTTGGTAAAGTACCCCAACATCGTGATCATCTAACGGCAGAGTTAATATCTCCTCCGTAATAGAAGGCAAGGCCACTTTGTCATTATGATAATCATCCGTTAAAATTCCTAAAGCATCGGCTTTAACACGCATTGCGATATCTTTAGTGACTAGGATAACAGGGCGTTCCTCCTCCCGCGTTAAACTTAGGGAGACTGCTAAAATCCGATTGTCTGCCAACCCTAAATCTGAGTTTATGGGCAAAATCTCATTAGAGTAATGATTTAACTCGATCCGAATCCTACCACCGTTTGGTAAGAGCACACCTTTGGAAAGTTGCCCCTTTTCCCGTAACCGATCCAGATAACGAATGGCCTCCCGAGCGGCTAGACCAATATTTTCCAAGAGGCGCTTCTTACTTTCTATTTCCTCTAAAACCACGTAAGGGATAATGACTTCATTGTCTTGGAATTGAACTATAGCGTTTGGGTCGTGCAGTAATACACTTGAATCGAGTACATATACTTTTTGCAACTATAATACACCTCTTCTTCAACTATCTCTTTATACCATATTCCAAATTTTTCTATAATTTCCTTATTGCCACTGCGATATGAATCCGAATGTCTCTAATACTATATTCCCTGCCTGCCTCACTAACCATTCGCAAAACAAATTTCATGACGCTCAAGCTGAATTGGCATAAACCTGAAGACGACCTCAATATATCCCTCAGAGAAATATCAAATGAGCATAGTCATATAACACAAGCCGTGCCTAGTATCAAACAATCAAGATTAAAACAAGGAGGCGAGTGTATTTAAACCATGAACCGTCATCAGCTTGGCTAGTGAAATTGTAGCACATGGGTGTAAAGTATAGCCTATCAAATAGGTTAAAGAAATGTTAAGGTTGAAAGGAGGGGGATTCTAAACCTTCAATAAAAAAGGGTCCGTTCTTTGCATTTTAATACAAAGAACGGACCCACCTGTCCAATCTTTATGCCTACTCCCCGTAAAGAAGGCTTTCAGCCTGTATTATAAGGCTGTCCGGAACAACAACCGATCCACCTAACGCCCGAACCATAGGACGGGCACCTGCATCTCTGAGTTTTGTGAGGTAAGCCTCCGTTGCTGGGGGCAGAGTGCTAAGAGCAGGGTCAATCAGAAGGACTGGATCACCAGTCTTTGCCGCTAATGCACTTCCGGCAATCGCATCTCGAAAATCAAACCCATTTGCTAAATAAACAATTTTGGGATTGGTTGAAAACTCGTTAAGGACAACGCCCGCCGTATCAAAGCGATCATTTCCTGCCAGGCGTTTAATAGCAGCATTAGGGGCTAACTCTTTAATTTGTGCTTCTACGGACTGGGAAATCACAGCCGCTCCGCCAATAATATATACGGCAGAAGGCTGATTACCGGAAATATAAGCCTTCGTTCTATCCGCAAGAGAGTTCTGAGAAACCAAGAGTGTAGGGTACTGTTTTGAACCTACAAGACTGGCGGAACCAAGTGCATCCGGGAAACTTTCCCCTGAAACTATGACTACAGGCGTTCCCGGCCCTACATTAGCCTTATCCACTACAGCCATACCTGTTTCGTAAAGATCGAACCCGCTTATGCGTTCAATGTTTGCATGTCCACCCTTAATAAGTTCTGTTTCGAACGCCGTACCAATCGCTACAGTTCCGCCAATAATAAGTATTTTTGTATCAGGTTTCGAATGTTTAGCAATATAATCAAATGCTTCTGAGGATTCCTCAACCGTAGCTCCTGCCAGTAAAATTGGCGCATTGAATTTTTTGGACAAGATATTAGAAGATAACGCATCAGTATAGTTGAGACCGGATACTAAGATAATGTTATCACATTGACCGCTCTCATACTCTTCAGCAATAGTTCTGGCTGTTTTGTAGCTGTCTTGCCCTGCTAAACGCATCGAGCCTTCCGCAGTTCCTTCAGGCACCATGGATTCCATCAAATCCATATAATCAAAGGAGTTGTTTTCATTTAATACCGGAATTTCAATCTCAACCGGTCGGTTGATTCCCGAAGTTACAGTACTAAAGCTCACCTTCAGATTTAAATTGCCTTTTACCTCTTCAGACGTACTCTCTTGTGACGTCAGATTATTCATCAATTGATTAATCTCGTTTAAATTCACTTCAAGATCAATGATCCCGCTCTGTTTAACAACATACCCATTAACAATAGCATATTCTAACTTGACGCCCTCATCACCTAAAAAAGTTACATCATCAAATTGATCCATAACCTTATTAAATTCAGTTAGAAACTCTTGCTTATCAGCATCAAATTCCTCGAAGGCTTTATCAAATTCGCCTAAGGTGTTTGCATCTTCCGGAAGTTGACTAAGTTCTAGGATTGAATGCATAAACTCCTTAACAAACATCATAGCCTCTTCGTCCTGGGTGAAATTATTGACCGTATATCGGATAAGCTTCTTTAATTGTGCATCATTGAGCTTCACTTCATAGAGTTTTGCCGACTTGCGGCCATCGTTGGTTTCTACATACTGACTTCCCTTGGAAACCACATTGACATCCGGATTAAAGCGTTTAGCATAACTGGTTAAAAAGTCAACTTGTTTTGATTGCATTTTACTAATTAATTCCGTAAGCTGACTAAAGTTCATAGGTTCAGATGCACCCATATCAGAGGGATTCATCACCATATATTCCTTTCCCGCAAATTGTGGCGGAAAAGATGCTGATGCTACTTGTGGAATTTTAATAACCTCTATGATTTTTGGAGTATCACCGGTCAAATCCGAGTCTACCCAAACAGGCATATTAAAGCTCATACCCTGTAAGTCCAAGTCCATGTCAACTTGTGATTTAACAACAGTCTTTTCTTTATTAGTGCTTGTTTTAGCATTCAAACTTAGTTTAGCATTATTCATAAATGCCTTAGCCATATCTACTTGTTGTTGAACTTCAGGATCAAAACCCGAGCCACTTAATTGTAAGGTGATCGTTGTCTGCTGCTGCAGAGACGTCACATCTTGCATTTTCATAGAAGCATCAAAAAGAACCTGCTGATTCTGACTGCACCCCGTAACTGCCAGCATTAAAGTTAATAATCCCACAAGCCAAGTCATTTTCATCTTCGATCTCATTTTTTTCCTCCTTAAAACCACTATTATATATTTATAACTAGTTCTACGATAAAGCTCTAATCCCTCCTTATTTAGGAAATTTATTATAAAACAAAAATTCCACCATTAGTATATATATGCCATAACCCTTCATCACTAGTATTTAAAAAGGGCAAGCTTGCCTCTGGCAAACTCACCCTTTTAGACTATTTTTACTTAACGACAATGTTAACCAGCTTCCCCGGTACCGTAATGACTTTCACGATGGTTTTTCCGGCGGTCCATTCAGCAACTTTAGGCTGAGCAAGCACTAGTTTTTCCAATTCAGCAGCCGAAATTTTGGCAGCCACTTGAATCCGTTCCCGAACTTTCCCGTTCACCTGAAGAATTACCGTCACTTCATCTTGTACAAGAGCCGCTTCATCCACTACAGGCCATGGCTGTGAATGAATGCTCTCTGTGTGTCCAAGCTCTTGCCAAAGTTCCTCCGTAATATGCGGAGCTATCGGGGCAAGAAGTATAAGAATCCCTTCCAAAGCCTCTCGACCCACTGCAGCATCCGCTGTTGGCTGCTCCTTATAAATATATAGAGCATTAACCCATTCCATAATAGTACTAATGGCTGTATTAAAATTGTAGCGCTTTCCGATGTCGACGGTTACCCTCTGGATAGCCATATGGGTGTGGCGACGCATTTCTTTACCGACTGGGTCTAATTTCCTCCATCTGTCCGTTGGGTCAGAAGTCGATGCCTTGTCTTGATTCTCTTTTAAAAGTGGCTCATATTGAGCAACCAAGCGCCAAATTCGATTCAGAAAACGATAACACCCTTCAACCCCTTGATCACTCCATTCCAGATCTCTCTCCGGTGGAGCAGCAAACAGAATGAACAAACGGGCCGTATCTGCCCCATATTTCCCAATAATTGCTCCGGGACTAACCACATTCCCCTTCGATTTAGACATTTTTGAGCCATTCATACAAACCATACCTTGGGTTAGCAGGTTTTGGAAGGGTTCATCAGCCTCCAAGTACCCAAAATCCCTTAAGCCCTTCGTAAAAAAGCGCGCATAGAGCAGATGCAGAATCGCATGCTCTACCCCACCAACATATTGATCGACATTCATCCACTGATTAACCGCTTTTTTAGAAAAAGCTTCTTCATCATTACGAGGGTCAGTATAACGAAGGAAATACCAAGAAGAACAGGCGAAGGTATCCATCGTATCCGTTTCACGCCGAGCAGCGCCCCCGCACTTAGGGCATGTTGTTTCAATAAACGAGGGGGATGTGGCAAGGGGATTTTCCCCTGCTTTAAAGACCACATCCGGCGGCAGCATCACCGGCAACTGATCTTCCGGAACCGGTAAAGTTCCGCAGGAATCACAATAAATCATGGGAATAGGCGCTCCCCAATAACGTTGACGAGAAATCAGCCAATCACGCAAACGGAAATTAACCTTCCGCTGACCAATACTCAGGCGCTCTACTTCATCGGCAATCCGCTCCAAAGCCTCATCACTGCCTAGTCCATCGAAGGCATGGGAATTAACCATAATCCCTTCCCCTGTGAAAACCGCTTTGAGCGATTGATCCTTCGCTTCAGGTAAGCTCCCGGGAGCCACTATAACTGTTTTAATTTCCAGGTTATACTTCGTGGCAAATTCAAAGTCCCTTTCATCATGAGCCGGCACGCCCATGACCGCTCCGGTTCCGTATTCCAGCAGAACATAGTTAGCAATCCAAATAGGCACTTTTTTACCACTCAGCGGATTGAGACAATGTGCCCCGATAAACAGCCCTTCCTTTTCTGCATCCGTAGAAGTTCGGGCAATTTCATTAAGCCCTTTCATCTTTTCAATAAAAGCCAACACATCCGCCTCGTACTCTGTCCCAGTCACCAGTTCAAGGACGAGTGGGTGTTCCGGAGCCAAGACCAAATAGCTCACCCCAAAGAGAGTATCAACTCGGGTGGTATACACCGGGATCTTCTCCGAATGCTCTTCCAGCGCAAAGTTCAGTTCCACTCCTTCAGAACGGCCGATCCAGTTGCGCTGCATAGTTTTAACCTTTTCAGGCCATCCCGGCAACTTATCTAAATCCTGAAGCAAGACATCCGCATAATCCGTGATTTTGAAAAACCACTGTTCCAGACTTTTCTTCGTTACCAGCGTATCACAGCGCTCACACCCGCCGTCCACGACTTGTTCATTCGCAAGCACTGTGGCACAGGAAGGACACCAGTTAACGGCAGCCTTCTTCTTATACACCAAACCATGTTTATGAAACTCTAAAAACAACCACTGTGTCCATTTATAATAACCCGGATGACATGTCGCCACCTCTCGGTCCCAGTCATAGGAAATCCCCATCTCTTGAAGCTGGCGCCGCATATTCTCGATATTCTTCCAAGTCCAGTCTGCCGGAGGAGTCTGGTGCTTAATAGCAGCATTTTCCGCCGGCAGGCCAAATGCGTCCCATCCGATGGGGTGAAGCACATTATGGCCGGTCATTCGCTTATAGCGAGCAATAACATCCGCTATAGAATAATTGCGCACATGCCCCATATGCAAATCTCCCGAAGGATAAGGAAACATAGCTAAAGCATAATACTTCGGCTTCGAGGAATTTTCCTCCGTTTGATAAGCTTTGCTATCCACCCACTCTTTCTGCCACTTCGATTCGATCTCAGGAAACGAGTACCTCTCTTGCATAAAAACCTTCCCCCTTAGAATAAGTCACTCACTGTTTATATTCTCTAATTTGAAATAAGTATTAGTTTTATTTTATCCACTCATTAGTGTGCCCGAAACATAGGGGTCTGAATATAAAAATCTCTCGTCCCTAAAGGGACGAGAGATCTACTCCCGTGGTACCACCCATTTTCATTAGTGCTTAAGCGATCTTAACGGTTCGCACCGGTGTTCATTGCAACCTGAACACAGCTCCAGGGCGAGTTCCCGAAGTTCCCAATAACGGCTTGCACCTCCCGCCGCCTCTCTTAAAAGGGTTCCACAGTACTGCTCCCTATCATAGCATTTACGTGTTTAAATTATATGCCTATTAGAATTAATGCTCGATCGGACTCACTGACATGACTTCCGCATCTTTCCACAAACGTTCAAGCTGATAAAACTCCCGTTGATCCGGAGTCATAACATGAATCACTAAATCACCGCCACAATCCATCAAGACCCAGTTGGCCGTTGGCAATCCTTCAAGATGAACAACCGGTATTCCTATCTCCGGCAACTTCTCTTCCAAATGGTCAGTAATGGCTTTAACTTGAGTGGTGGTATTTCCAGTCACAATTAAGCAATAATCCGTAACCATGGAAATCCCCTTTAAACTCAGAAGGGTAATGTCCCCACCTTTTTTGTCTTCAACAAAATCGACAACCTTATCAAGTATTCTTTGATCCAGTTCCAATATTTAACCTCCTTTGTAAATCATCAAACGTCAATTGAGTTAATGGATGAATGGGACGTTTGCTTTCTTTTAAATATATTAAAGTGTGTTCAACACAGGCCAACGTTCCCTTTTCTAAATTATCATACAAGGATTGACGCAAAATGTCCACTTTTGGAAAATCACGATCACGTTCGGTTAGATCAGCACTGTAAATGAGCATCTCCAATGGTCCCATTCCCGGTCTTCCTAAAGTATGATTCTCGACAGCCGCTAAAACTTCTGCATCATCTAACCCATAATAATGCTCCAACCAATAAGCAGCCACCGGCCCGTGCAAAACATAGGGGCTCTGCGCATCCTCAGGATAATGCAGCAAATTCCACCGTCGCGCGTACCTAAGTTGATTATTCAAAGAAACTTCTTTTGCTAAATCATGCACTAACCCTGCACAACGAGCCCTGACAGGATCCAATCCATGATGATCAGCCAGTTGCTCTGCCCAATCTGCCACACCTAACGTATGCCTGAATCGTTCCTCTGAAAGAACTCGGGCCGCCAGATCCCTTAGCACTTCAACCTGCAATATCACGTATCCCCGCTCCTCTTTATCTCCACATTCTCTTTAACTATTTATTTTATCAAGTAAACGCTTACGATGCAAAATATAAATGGGAGCCCCCCACAAGCGGAGGTCTCCCATACAGTCGCAGGTTACATTTGTTTTGGTTTAGCTTCGTTGACCGTTAATGGTCTTCCGCCAAAATCTTTGCCATTTAGCTCTTCCGCCATACGTGCTGCATCCGTTTCCTCAACCTCGATGAACCCAAACCCCCGGGAACGGCCAGTTTCACGATCGGTAATAATCCGACTGCTTTCAACTTGACCATATTCACTAAAGAATTGACCAAGTTCTTCAGCTGTCGTATTCCACGGAAGATTTCCGACATAAAGTGTTGTTGGCATGATAACTGTCACCTCTATCTTGTATTAATCATTGATCGTTTTTAGTATGATCAAATCCAGACAGAGTATGCGAAATAAAAACAATGATTAATTACAAAATTGAACAGTTTGAAGTATTTTTGTTGCAAATCTGTATATTTCATGAATCTGCATAAAGTCTATGTTGCTCAAGATAAAGACGCACACTCTCAGGCAAAAGGTAACGAATGGGTTCTCCACGCCGGACCCTAGCTCTAATATCGGTTGAAGAAATCGCTAAGGCGGGAACTTCCAGATAATGAATTTTCCCCTGAGTCTCAGGATGTTCATGTTGAACCTTCAGAAAGAAATCACTCGCATCAAACCCAGGGCGCGCTGCGCCAATATATTGAATCAACCTAAATATTTCTTCCGCCTCGCGCCAAGAAAAGATCTCTAACAGAGCATCTGATCCTGTAATAAAATAAAGCTCATATTCCGGCCAGTCACGACGTAAAACGCGCAAGGTTTCAACCGTATAGGACGGACCTTCCTTCTCAATTTCCACCCGAGAAATATCAAAGGCCGGGTTATCTTGAATAGCTAGTTTCACCATCTCATAGCGCATTTCTGCTGCTGAGATGTCTTTTCTATCTTTATGTGGAGGCGTCCCCGTCGGTATAAATAACACTTTGCTCAACTTAAACTCAGCACGTGCCATTTCCGCAGCAACCAGATGCCCATAGTGAATCGGGTCAAAAGTCCCGCCCATGATTCCTAACCTATTCATATAATAAATTCCTCTTCCGTTTTTGGTTTTATGTCCAGTAGTTTAAAGATCAGTGAATAAAAAGCTACAAAACGATTCTTCGGAGTTCGTTCGCCTTAGCATTTTCAGTATACCACGCTCAGTCCACTATCAACCTCCAAAACTCCGTATTTTTCACCTTACTAGGTAAAACGCAGGTTAAGGCATCTTCAACCCATACCTGCGTTTTACCTTAGAGAAGATTCTTATGGTTTGCAGATAGATGCTTCCCAGTAGATGAATATATCATTTTTGATCCTTTTGAATAGACCGCTGCCTAAATGACTCGAACAGTTTTTCTTAACTAACTTATTTTTTGAATCAAGACAGATGCATCGGCATTGCTCACAGTCCCGCCTGCTAGAGTCTGCAGGGTGGCCGCCGCCGCACTGGTATGGTTTCGCAAGGTTAGAACATCACCGGCACCAGCTGTAATAATTACCATGCCTGGATTTGGTTGAGTGCCCGCCCCTGAGCCATAGGTGGCACCAGCGACAGGAACGTTATTTTGGAAGAGTGTAAACTGGTTTGGTTCAACAGCTGCAGCATTGAACCATATAGAGTAGGTGCCGGCTGTACCAATGATAATCGGAGCTGTTCCCGGGGCATGGGTTATACTGCCCACAATTACTCCGTTATCACTGAACAATATATCTGCTTCCAAAGGAACGACTTGAAGGCCTAAATTATAGATATAAGCAAACTCTTCCAGACCTGCTCCTGTTGTTCCCGTTGCACCTGTTATTCCTGCTGCTCCCGTTGCTCCAGTGGCTCCTGTGGCTCCTGCTTCTCCCGCTGCCCCTGTGGCCCCTGTGGCTCCTGCTTCTCCTGCTACTCCTGTGGCTCCCGTTGCTCCCGTTGCTCCTGTTGCTCCTGCGGCTCCTGCTTCTCCTGCTGCCCCTGTTGCTCCTGTTGCCCCTGTTGCCCCTGTTGCTCCTGTTGCTCCTGTTTCTCCTGCTGCCCCTGTTGCTCCTGTGGCTCCTGCTGCTCCTGTGGCTCCCGTTGCTCCTGCTGCCCCTGTTGCTCCTGTTGCTCCTGTTGCTCCTGTTGCTCCTGTTGCTCCTGTGGCTCCCGTTGCTCCTGCTTCTCCTGCGGCTCCTGTGGCTCCCGTTGCTCCCGTTGCTCCTGCTTCTCCTGTCGCTCCTGTTACTCCTGTTGCTCCTGTCGCCCCTGCTTCTCCCGCTGCCCCTGTGGCTCCTGTTACTCCTGTTACTCCTGTTACTCCTGTTGCCCCTGTTACCCCTGCTTCTCCTGTGGCTCCTGTCGCTCCTGTCGCTCCTGTTGCCCCTGTTGCCCCTGTTGACCCTGTTACCCCTGTTGCCCCTGTTACCCCTGCTTCTCCTGTGGCTCCTGTCGCACCTGTTGCCCCTGTTGCCCCTGTTGCCCCTGTTGCCCCTGTTGCCCCTGTTGTCCCTGTTGCCCCTGTTACCCCTGCTTCTCCTGTGGCTCCTGTCGCTCCTGTCGCTCCTGTTAC
>NZ_JAJDOO010000001.1:344833-437663 GCF_020595055.1 Desulfosporosinus shakirovi
GTTACTCCTGTTACTCCTGTTACTCCTGTTACTCCTGTTACTCCTGTTACTCCTGTTACTCCTGTGGCTCCTGTTGCTCCTGTGGCTCCTGTTGCCCCTGTTGCCCCTGTTGCCCCTGCTTCTCCTGTTACCCCTGTTGCCCCTGTTGCTCCTGTTGCCCCTGTTACTCCTGTTACTCCTGTACATACACATGGACAGGGACTATAGTTTATGAGCAAAAAAGGCGGATTGGCACTTCCGGTACTTTCGTATCCAATGATTGTATCTTCTTTTTTTTCAATTCCGATAAGTGTGATGCCATAATTCGGATGACAAGAATTAACCCAACTTTGAACTAAATCCTTAATATCAACTCCGATATAACATCCCAAGTCACTATCGGTAACTTTAAATGAATAAGGAGAAATAAGAGTTTTTGGTGCTGTATCCCAAGTTACGGTTAATTGATTAAAGTCACTTTCATTTTCATATATTGTTACAATTTGCGGAGAAAGCTTTTTATCAGATTTATCTTTTCTATTTACAAAGAGAAAAAGTGTAGCACTGCATATTGTATCTGTACAAAGTAAATTAACGTTAAACTTTAATAACGTTCTATAGGCATCCGGTTTACAACGATTTGCCGTAGTTATAAGATATTGCCCTGTAAACAATTGATTAACAGTTCCAAAATTAGTACTTTGATAAAATTGGGATATATAAACACTATCTGTAGGAAAAACATCTATAGTTGCCATTTACTTACCACCTTATTTTTTTTAGTATAATATTCCATATCTGGTGTAAATGTCACTTTTAGCTTGCCTTTAAAGGCAAAAATCTTACTATAACTCAAAGATCAACCTATCGCGACGATAAGATATGACTTAAAAACAGCCAAGACGCTTTTTGAAACCCTTGACATGTTAGATTTACCTGAAGTTAAGAAGGCCTTATACAAGTAATATACTATTTACATAAACAAACAGTCTGAAACTTCTATCCAAGCTCCAGACTGTTTTGTATATGCATATTAATTTCTTTAACTAATGGAGGTTCAGCTATGATTTTATTTATAGTCATAGTTTTTATTGCTGCTTTTATCTGCAACTTGTATGCCGACAGACATAGTATCGGCCAATAGTCTCATTACACGATTTTAGTGGTCCACTCTTCCAGATTCCAGACATCCGTCACCCAGTCTTCGTAAAATTCCGGCTCGTGGGAAACGACGATTACTGTCCCTTTATATTCCATAATTGCTTTCTTGAGCTCAGCCTTAGCATCCACATCCAAATGATTGGTAGGCTCGTCAAGGACCAACCAGTTCACATCTTTCAGCATCAGCTTACACAACCGAACTTTAGCATTCTCTCCCCCGCTCAAGACCATCATCTTACTGGAGATGTGTTCACTGGTCAAACCGCACCTGGCCAAGGCCCCGCGCACTTCGGAATTTGTAAGTCCGGGGAATTCAGCCCAAACTTCTTCCAAAGCGGTCTTAGTATTTTTGCGGCTGGATTCTTGCTCGAAATAACCCGGGTAAAGATAGTCTCCCAGCTCAACTTCACCGGATACCGGCTGGATATACCCCAGTAAAGTCTTTAGTAAGGTAGATTTCCCTAATCCGTTAACCCCGCGGATTGCAACCTTCTGCCCGCGTTCCAGGGCCAAATCTAAAGGCCGAGTCAAAGGCTCATCATAGCCCAGTACAATACCCTTAGCCTCAAAAATCATCTTACCCGGTGATCGAGCTTCCTTAAATCTAAACTTTGGTTGAATTCTCTCCCTTGGCCGCTCAATCAGATCCATTTTTTCCAGCTGTTTCTGCCGACTTTTGGCCCGCCCGGTTGTTGAAATCCGTGCTTTATTGCGGGCAATAAAGTCCTCGAGTCGATCGACTTCCTTTTGTTGCTTATCATAGGCTTTAATTTCCTGGATCTTTCGAGTTTCTAAGAGTGCCATAAACTGCTCGTAGTTTCCGGTATAGCGTGTCAATAAAGCATTTTCCACGTGATAGATAACATTAATAACGCTATTCATAAACGGCACATCATGAGACACGAGGATAAAGGCATTTTCATACTGATTAAGATAGCGTTTGAGCCACTCAATATGCTCAACATCTAAAAAGTTAGTTGGCTCATCCAAAATTAAAATGCTGGGATTTTGAAGCAACAATTTGGTCAATAAAACCTTTGTCCTCTGGCCCCCGCTCAAATCTGCGACATCCTTTTCGAGGCCAATTTCTCCAAGACCCAATCCATTAGCAATCTCTTCAATCTTCGTATCAATCATATAAAAACCGTTGTGTTCTAAAATGCTCTGAATCTCTCCTACCTCTTCCAGGAGCTTGTTCATTTCGCTTTCTGAAACATTGCCCATTCGGTCATACATTTCCAAAGTTTCTGCTTCCAGATCGTACATCCCCTGAAACGCCTCTTTGAGCACGTCGCGGATGGTCTTCCCTTTGGTTAAAACCGTATGCTGATCCAAATAGCCGACGGTTACCCGATTCGACCATTCCACTTTACCCTTGTCCGGCATAAGCTTGCCCGTAATAATGTCCAGAAAGGTTGATTTTCCTTCTCCGTTGGCTCCCACTAAGCCAACGTGCTCACCTTTTAATAAGCGAAAACTAACATCCTCAAATATTTTACGTCCACCAAATCCATGGCTGACATTTTCAACACTTAATACGCTCATTTGACTTAACTTCTCTCCCTTAATTGTAACTATATTTATTTATATAATTCTTGTATTTAACTTCCACCAAGCCTTATTTTTCCACGGAACCTAAAAGCGGCTAAAACCAAGTTACTTGTCAAACATTCCACCAACTTTGCGTCGTTTGATGCCCTTCCTCTTCTCCCCAATCTTCTGTGTCGCTTTCATTGGACCGCCTTGTTGTGAACTCTTCAGCTTCTTTTCCTCCACTAACTTTTTCATCAGATCTAAGGTTTTCTCATCCATATTTTTATCCTCCAATTATTTTAAGGTAAATGCTGAATCAAATCTGCCCTGTACATAGGGCATTGTGCATGCGCCTCATTTTTTATCCCTTGTTTTTTTCTATTTTTTCTGCCAACTCCGTCAAATACGTCCAACGTTCCAGCAAATCATCCAGTTTCTGTTCAAGGGTTTTTTGAAGTTTGACTAACTCTGTTAGCTTTCCAAAATCACTGCCGGAATCATTCATGTCTTGATTGATTTTTTGTAATTCTTCTTCCGCTTGGGCAACCTGAGCATCAATCCGGGCATACTCTTGTTGCTCTTTATAGCTCATTTTCAGCGGACGCTCTTTTTTCTTCTCGGACCCTGCCTTATTTAAATCAGCATCCATCCCTCGGAATGTTGTTGCCAAGGAAGCTAATTTGACAGCCTGTTCTGCTTCTTGCTCTGCAGCGTACACCTGCTCACGATAGTCCGAGTAATTTCCGGCATAGGACCGGATTTTTCCGTCCCCTTCAAAGGCAAAAATCTTATCTGTAACCCGATCCAGAAAATACCGGTCGTGAGAAACTGCAATGACCGCTCCCGGAAAATCCTCCAGATAGCTTTCCAGAATAGTAAGCGTTTGAACATCTAAATCATTGGTCGGCTCATCCAACAAGAGAACATTGGGCGCTCCCATCAAGATCCTCAAAAGATACAACCTTCGTTTTTCCCCGCCGGAGAGTTTACCGATCTGCGTCCACTGAACAGCCGGTGGAAACAAAAAGCGTTCCAGCATTTGAGAGGCTGTTATAAAACCGCCATCTGCCGTGGGAATCACTTCTGCTACGGCTTTAATCTCATCAATCACTCGACGCTCCGGATCCATATAGGTATTTTCCTGAGAAAAATATCCCACATTAACCGTCGAGCCCAGTTCTATACTGCCCCTATCCGGTGTCAGGTTGCCCACAATCAAGTTTAGCAATGTAGACTTGCCGCTCCCATTGGGACCAATAATCCCTATCCGGTCATCTCTCAAGAGAATATAGCTGAAATCTTTGATGACCACACCCCGGTTGGAAAACTCTTTTCGCACTTCATTGCATTCTAGGATCTTCTTACCTAAACGTGACGCCCCAGTGGGCATTTCAATCCGATCCCCATACTCCACAGGTTTATCCGCCTGCAACTTTTCAAAACGCTCAATCCTGGCCTTTTGCTTCGTAGTTCGGGCTTTAGCGCCTCTTCGCATCCAAGCAAGTTCATTGCGAAAGAGATTTTGGCGTTTTCTCTCAGTCGCTTCAACCTGCTCCTCCCGCTCCGCTTTTAACTCTAAGAAGCGACTATAGTTACCGGGATAAGGATACAGTTTACCCTGGTCCAACTCTAATACTCGCCCCACCACACGATCAAGAAAATACCGATCGTGGGTGATCATCACCAGGGCCCCTTTGCGTTTATTAAGATACTGCTCCAGCCAATCTACGGTATCATTGTCAATGTGGTTTGTTGGCTCATCGAGCATCAGGATATCGGTAGGGTTAATGAGAGCACTTGCTAAAGCAACTCGTTTTCTCTGCCCACCCGAAAGAGTTCCCACTAAAGTATCAAACCTTGAAATCCCCAACTTATTCAGGATGGTTTTGGCCTCATTTTCAAGTTGCCAAGCATCCAACTCATCCATCTGCTGGCCTAAGGCAATCAACCTTTGTTGCAACATCGGCTCATCGGAATTCTCATTTAGTTTTTCTAAGGCTAATTCATACTCTCGCAACAATTTCATAACCGGGGCATTTCCTTTGAAGACCTGCTGCAACACCGTCGCGGAGTCTTCGAATTCCGGATTTTGGGGGAGGTACTCTAAACGGACACTATTTCCCGTCGTAACCTTGCCCTGATCTGGCCACTCCATACCTGCCAATATTTTAAGCAATGTAGACTTGCCCGTCCCATTGACTCCAATAATCCCTATTTTCTCCCCCTCGTCAATTCCGAAGGAAATATCCGTGAACAGAACCTTTTCACCATAACTTTTCGTTAAATTCTCAGCAGTTAAGACATTCATGCCGACCCTCTTCTCCTTAGCAAAAGCTGTACAACACCTTATTATATCACAGTTCCTGCACGATGCCGAATAAACCAACTTACCACGCTGGCCAAGGATAGCCGAGTGTCCCTGCAGACAATAAGTTATCTTTTCTATAGGGTACTGAAAAGCCCCATAGCTGAGCATTAATCTTGCACAGTTATGGGACTTTTATATAACTAGAATCCTGCTAATAAACCTCTTTCATCGGCTAATCCCTTTAAAATCTCATGGGCACTGCGACGTAAAGCTCCAACAATTTTCGATGACTCAACTTTCAATTTTTCCCGCTCAATTGCGGCAATGGCGACTTTCTTCTGACCCTTTCAGCATAAGATACATCTCATCTTGACGAGAACGCCATAGCATCCATGTCTGTCTTTAGACTACTCACATCTGTCTTTAAGCTACTTACGTCTGCCTTTAAATCACTTACATCACTCTTCAAACTACTTACATCTGTCGTTATGACCTCGAGTACACCAAGAACTTTTCCGAACATCTCCCGAGTTTCTTGATCCACATCTATCCCCCCCAGATCTCACCCCTCTCTATTTGTCACTATTTTACAAGTCCAAAAGCGGTTTGTCCATCGATTTCCAATATTTATTCTAATTGCCTCAACCTAACGAAGCTTAGCCAACTTTCTTTTGCACCATAATATCCAGAATAACTCGATCCACCTCGTAGCTCGCATCATTAGCCAGCCGTCCAAGGTTTTCGATGGTCTGTTCAGCCGTACTTTCAATAATGCCATCCGTGGCCTGAATCGTTTTACCCTCCACAGCCATGATCGCAGACTGAACAGCAGCACTCGTACAGGTCGATAACTTTAAAGCACACCCCGCCTTGGCTCCATCACAGAACATTCCGGTCGTATTGCCCTGCATATTCTGGATAGCTGACCTTATTTCGGCTTTTCCCCCTCCAAGCAAGTAAGCAATGCCGCAACTTGCACCGGTCCCAGACGCGGTTGCACCACATAAAGCAGAAAGTCGGCCAATCTTTAACTTAATGTAAATTGCAATCAAATTACTTAACGTTACAGCACGAATCAGTTGCTCCCTCGATACCTGCAATTTTTCTCCTGCAGCTACAACAGGCAAAGTTGCCGAAATCCCTTGATTTCCGCTTCCTGAATTACTCATTACCGGCATAGTACATCCCGACATCCTGGCATCCGAGGCACCGGCTGTCAGAGCCATAGCATGAGTTATTAAATCATCGGAAAGCATTCCTTTACCGACACTATTTTTAATCGTTTTTCCTACCTCTAAACCATAGGCATTCAATAACCCCTCTAACCCAACACTTGTATTAAGTTCAATGGCCTTCTTAATTATTGTTAGATCACTGATTTGCGCCCGCTGAACAAACTCCCATATGGAGTCTATCGTGATAAACGAATCCTCGCTTCTCCCACTGTCACCGGTCTCACTTGCACCAGATTCATCTGCACTCAACCTGTTTATCAATAAATTCCCGTCCACTTCAACAAGTACAACCTGGGTATGTTCGTCTGCGACAACCACTCTCGCATACGATTGTGGGGTCTTAACAATTACTTCAACATAGAGCTTTTTCGAAGTATCTGCTATTCCCACCATAACTTTCCCCTGCTCGATCATAGTCTTCGCGTTTTCTACATCCCGCGGAGTCAGTCCTTCTAATACTTCAAGACCTTTGGCAAAATCTCCTGCAATTACCCCTAAGGCTGCAGCAAGATCGACTCCACAGCCCTGGGCACCGGGAATAGCCACAGCCATTGCATTCTTGAGCACATTAGCGCTGGCCAAAACTCTCACTGAAGTAATTATCTCTCCCTTGACATGCTTTTTAGCTAGAGCAGCCGCAAAGGCAATTGCCATTGGTTCAGTACATCCGAGTGTTACGACAAGTTCCTTTTCTAAACGTTCTAAAAACTTCTTGTATTCCATGATGCAATCCCCCCTGTTTTTAACGAAGACAAATTGTAAAAATTGATTCTAGGTTATCTTAATCATTTGATTATAACCTATTTTGATTCTTTGTGTTGTCTTTTAAAAGATAATTATTACAAGAAAAAAGCCAGTCCTTGGTTAACCGATTATTCGGAAACCAAAAACAGCCTCAAATTCAGACTTCTATCGATTGGAATCATTTGAATTTTGGTTCACTCAACCTTAAGAGCTTTGATACTTTGAGCTTAGCTCAAGTTTACGACGGGAATAAAATTCATTAATTAATACATCTAATTTGCAACTTATACTCACAACTCTATGATCCGTTAGGTTTTTATCTGAAGCAATTTCATGCATTTTTAATCTTAATTCTTCAATTTGCTCATCTATTATCTGTTTCACCGTTCAAAAACCTCGTTTCAACAAAATATGGAATCCTCGAACATTCTAATATATTTTCCTGAGAACATCAACAATGTATAAGATAATCTTTTGTCGGAATATGGAAAATATATGTTTTATTGTCAAACATCACCTTTGACTCCCATATTAGGCCTTGACGCGATAATTATCATTATTTGCATCTATTTTGATAAAGAAAATAATGGAGAATTAAATCAGGAATAGAAGGACTGCTTGAAGCACCACCAAAGGTTGATATTAATCAGCTGCAGGGCATAAATCCTCCTGTTCTTCGTTTACGAATAGGAAAATATCGGGTATTATATGAGTATACTAATTTTAATGACGAAGAAGTATTAATGATTAACGATATCGGATCACGAGAGGACATTTACAAGCAATGGCGATGATAATATGTCCACAGTTTCAAAGCAAATCATTGATATGCTTGATATGCTTCCTGAGTCGGAACAGTAGTTGGCATTCGAAATGATTAAGAGAATGGTCCTTGCATGGGACAGTGATTTCACGAAGCTGACGCCTCTGGAGAGAGAGATTAACCCAATCCGAAAAAGAAATAGCAACGAAGAAACCGTTAGCCATTCAGACATTGACTTGAATTAACCGTAAAAGTGGTGACACCCTTTACATTAGTGACACTGCTCTGTCCCAGGTCCTAACAAAAGGACATGGGGCTTTTTTGTGCAAACAAAACTTATGAACTTTGACTTACCCCCCCCAAACCACTTCTCCTCGCTTAACCACCGTCTCAACTGGGTTACTTCCAAAATGATACGGCAAGTAATTTAGATTGGGAATATCAAGAATAAGCACATCCCCCTGTTTTCCAACCTCTAGACTCCCCACCTGATTTGCTCTGCCGATAGCATGGGCAGCATTAATCGTACACCCAGCTAAAGCTTCTTCAGGGGTAAGTCTGAGGTAGAGACAGGCCAGGGTTATAACGAGAGGCATGGATTCCGTAGGAGAAGATCCTGGATTCGAATCCGTAGCCAACGCTACAGGCACCCCTGCACGAATCATCTCTCTCGCTCTGGCGTAGGAATTCTTAGCAAGGTTAAACGAAGTTGCCGGAAGCAATACTGCAATTACACCTTGTCGCGCTAGAGCAGCGATTCCTTCATCCGAAGCTTGAAGCAAATGATCAGCACTTATAACACCCAGTTTTGCCGCTAATTCTGCCCCTCCCGCTGAAGCTAGTTCATCCGCATGCATTTTTAATTTGAAATTCAACTCTTTCGCCTTAACTAAAATCCGCTCGCTTGATTCGAGACTAAAAACTCCGGGCTCGCAAAAAACATCACAGAATTCCGCCAGGTCTTCAACAGCAACCTGGGGTAACATCACATCCACTATATAGTTTGTAAACGCCTCTTCGCTGTACCCCGGCGGAACCGCATGCGCCCCCATAAACGTGGGCACCAAGTCCACCGCCTGTTCTCCATCTAATTCGTGTATAAGACGTAAAGCCCGCAATTCATCATCCACCATCAGGCCATACCCGCTCTTTGCCTCAACTGTCGTCGTCCCCATGCTCAACATCGTCCGGAGCCGACGACTTGTCTGCGCTTTAATTTCTTCATCAGTAGCCAACTTAGTACTTCGAACCGTAGAAAGAATCCCCCCGCCCTGCTTAAGTATCTCAAGATAAGGAACCCCTTTAAGCTTCAAAGACAATTCATTCTCACGAGAACCGGCATAGAGAACATGGGTGTGAGGATCGACAAACCCCGGGGTAACAACCTTACCCAGCGCACTTATTTGCCGAGTATCAGGTCCTGCCCACCCACCGGCTCGAACTTCCTCTGTAGTGCCAACCGCAACAATCTTTCCCTCACGGATAGCAACAGCACCATCTTCAATCAAACCAATCTCAGACATGCCTTCCCCACAGGCCGGACGGTCCGAGTAGCCCCTCAGCGTCGCCATCAATTGGGCGGAATAGATCAAGAGATCCGCATACATCACACAATCAGCTCCAATCAAGTTATTTAGGTAACCTAAAAAAGATACGCAGTGGAAAAGCAGTGAACTCGTTCAACTAAAGTTGAACACAGGAATCTTAACATTGGATGAGACGAGAATGGAACCCGCATGCTCTTAAGTTGTCACTAACTTAGGCTTACCAAATTTCAAGCGGCTGTGAGCACAATTTTGCTGTTCGACACACATCTCACAGGTGATTGCGCAGGACAAGTTTGGCTTACTCAGCTTTTCTCCAACCGGGATAACAAGCGTATGAGATTTTATCGGAGACATCAACATCGTCTCCCCTAAAGATATGCCCAGCTCTCCCCCATCCAACAAAGTAAACAAGATTTTCTGAGCTTCCAGGGGAATCTGATAACCACCCGGACATAGATTATGCCCCGTCTGTAAGCCCTGATCTGACACTTGCTTGACAACCATGCCCCTTAACAATTCTAAAGCTTCATCAAGCGCCACAGTCCCGCAACCGTCTAAAACCATCCCATCGAGCATCTCCCCATCTTGAAACAAACGGATTGATTCCTCTTCAAGCGAGGAACCGATAGTCTGGATAGCAATTAAAACCTCCTGAGCCCCCTCAAAGAACGAGGTAGTAGCCCCAACCGGATACTGATTTGCAATAAGAATTTCCCCCGGACCCGAAACCTCCACCGGTACATAACCATAAATACAGCGAGCATCAACAAGTCCTAACGCTTTGACTCGCATCTCCTCAATGGTTGGCTTAAAGTTCTCACTTCGTTTCGAATCTGCATCCGGCATACCAATACGCCGATAAATCTCTGAAGTATCTAATTTTAAATTATCCCACTTTATATATTCCATCACTTATCGATCCTCCAGCCTAAAAAGAAGAAATCTGACTTTACACTTTTTCCATACTTTCATATCCAAATGCCATGTTCCATCGTTCCGACTCTGTCGACCCAAGCCTTGTGTCCTAACTTGCACAACATACATAGAAGGCGCATATGAAATGTGCCTTCTCCCTACTTTCTAGCAACGTTCCCCACGACCCAAGCCCGGGGCGCAGGGTGACACGAGCGCGACCTCTTTACGTAAGCAGCTAAGCAAACTTCCGTTTAAGCGACCGACCCCATATACAGGGCAGTGTACAGGGATGTACACTGCCGCCAGTGAGCCACGGACGGCTCATCGGCACGATAGTCTCCCGTGGAGATTATCGCCGTAGGCGGGTTCTTTAAAAGGATACTATCGCCGAAGGATGAACCCCGCTCCCCAAAGCCAGTCGCTTAAACGGTTAGTTTGCTCTGCGTCGTAAGCACCGAGCGCTGTGTCACACAAGCCCCTACTTGCATACCCGCTCAATCAACTCATCCTTCGGAATAAAAGGCACCGTAATATGCCCCAAACCCTTATACCGCTCATTGAACTCAATGCCGGTCTCAATAGAATGCTCGTTCCTGGCCCAAGCCCGCCGAGCAACCCCCCCAATTACATCCCACAAAAGCGCAGACTTAATAACCTCATCCACACGTCCGCTCCCGTCAAGGACCAAGCCAAATCCTCCATTAATAGCTTTACCAATGCCGACACCCCCGCCATTATGAAGAGAAACCATACTCATCCCTCGAGCGGCATCCCCGACAAAACTTTGCACAGCCATATCTGCCATAACATTACTTCCATCTTTGATATTCGCCGTCTCTCTAAAGGGAGAATCCGTTCCGCTTACATCGTGATGATCTCGTCCCAGCATGACCGGGCCAATTTCCCCATTGCGAATCATCTCATTAAATTTAAGGGCAATCTTAATCCTGCCTTCCGCATCCTGATAAAGAATCCGCGCTTGAGTACCGACAACCAGTTTATTTTTCTCAGCATCCTTAATCCAAATATAGTTATCCCGATCTTGACCCCTGCGGTTTGGATCGATACACCCCATGGCAGCCTCATCCGTTTTACGCAGATCTTCCCTTTTCCCGCTCAAACAAACCCATCTAAAAGGCCCATACCCATAATCAAACAGTTCCGGTCCCATAATATCTTCTACATAGGACGGGAAAATAAAGCCATCCTTCTCATCCACGCCATTTTTCGAAATCTCATTCACTCCGGCATCATAAACTGCCTTCATAAAAGAATTACCATAGTCGAAGAAGTAAGTGCCTCTTTCGACCAATGTCCGAATCAATTCAAACTGCCGCACCAAGCTCTGATCCACAAGCTTTTTGAACTCAGCCCGGTCGGTTGCCAGTAACCTGGTCCGCTCCTCAAAAGAAATCCCTTGTGGGCAGTAGCCGCCTTCATAAGCAACATGACAGGAGGTCTGATCACTGAGCAAATCCACTTTAATCTCATGCTTTACCGCATACTCCAATAAATCGACAACGTTACCCTGATAAGCAATGGACATGGGCTCTTTTTTCTGCACATACTCAGCCGCAATCCGGAAGACTTCCTCCAGATCCGCAGACACTCTGCTTACCCAGCCCTGCTCATGGCGAGTCTTGATTCTGGATTCATCCACTTCAGCGATAATCCCCACACCTCGGGCGATTTCCACAGATTTCCCCTGAGCCCCGCTCATCCCGCCAAGACCCGACGAGATAAAAAGATGCCCCCTTATATCCCCATCATGAGGAATTCCTAACTTCATTCGCCCGGCATTAAGCAACGTATTAAAGGTACCGTGCACAATCCCCTGAGGGCCAATATACATCCAACCGCCGGCGGTCATCTGACCATAATTGGCAACACCCATCTGCTCTGCGATTTCCCAATCCTTCTGATTGTCAAACATCCCGACCATTAAGGCATTCGTTATGATCACCCGCGGGGCTTCCGGACGAGAGGGAAATAATCCCACCGGATGACCTGATTCCATGACCAGAGTCTGATGATCCGTCATCACTTCCAGATATTTTTTTATCAAACGATATTGCAGCCAGTTTTGACAGACACTTCCTGTTTCACCATAGGTAACAAGCTCATAAGGATAAAGTGCCACCTCAAAATCCAGGTTATTATCGATCATCACCTGAAAAGCCTTGCCCTCTATACAGTTTCCCTGATACTCGTCGATAGGTTTACCGGATAATTTCCCCGCGGGACGATAACGATAGGCATAAATCCTGCCCCCGGTCCTTAATTCCTCCAGAAACTCCGGTGCCAACTGTTTATGCAATTCTTCAGGAACATAGCGCAAAGCATTCTTAAGTGCAATTTTGGTTTGACTGGGAGAGAGGCTAAACCCCCGATCCGGAGCCCGTCTAATCCCTTCCACGAATTCCTGCATCTCAGGCAATTCAGGATCCAGCTTAACAGCCATAGCTTGTGATATTTCATAGTTACTGATCATCCAGCTCACTCCTCACTTAAAATTCAGCAATTCCGGGACTCCACTTCTCAAGTGGGTGTTCCTTATTGGAGGTAGACTCCATCCTACGGCGCGAATGTATTCGTATGTGGATCTGCGCCTTCGGCATAAGTCTATCCTCAGCGCAATTGTATTCGTTACTGGCCGTGCGCTTTCGGCGATAGTCTCCACCAGAGACTATCGTACTGGAGACTTACGTCACCGAAGTCTCGATGTTCAGCTTTAGCTGAACCAGTTCACTTTAAAAACCTTGCTTTACCTTACTACTGAACCAAGCAGGAAAGTCCCAATTAATTCATATTTTTAGAAATAGGTACAGTTGCCCTTTAGGACTCCTGTACCTATCACTTATACGGATGTTTTCACCGTCGTCTTTATGCTCTAATTTCAAAAATTCAAGTCTAACTAACGTTTACCAATCCCACTAATCATAGCTTTTAAGCTATGATGCGTCGACACAGCTCTGTTGCCGATGCGGCGTCCGCAGCATATCCATCAGCGCCGATTTCATCGGCAAAACTTTGGGAAATAGGTGCCCCGCCAATAACGACCTTAACGGAATCACGCAAGCCCTCTTCTTTTAAAGCCTCAATGGTATCCTTCATGGAAAGCATGGTCGTTGTTAAAAGAGCGGACAAACCAATAACTTGAGGGGAATGCTCCTTAACAGCTTTTACAAAAGCAGCCGGATCTATGTCTACACCCAAATCAATAATTTCAAATCCGGCACTTTCCATCATCATAACAACCAGCTTTTTACCGATGTCGTGAAGATCCCCCTTAACTGTCCCGATCACCACTTTACCGGCGGTAGGCATGTCTTTGTCCGCAATCAACGGTTTTAAGAGTTCAATACCTGTACTCATTGCCTTAGCAGACATCATAACCTCTGGAACATACATATCCCCTGCTTTGAAACGAACTCCGACCACATTCATGCCCGCCATTAATCCCTGATTGATAATCTCCAAGGGATCATTGCCGTTATCAATCATTTTCTGGGTTAAATCCTTCGCCCCATTATAATTTCCATTAATCACAAGTTCAGCCAAGCTGGTAAAATCACTCATTAAGATTTCCTCCTCAAATATTGGTTTATCCCCTCACCCAAAGTAATCTATTAATACTATCACGTATTTTTCTTCGAGTACTAAATGCCTGTAAGCCGTCACAGGCTTTCTTCCGGAAGTGAGTACACCTGACATTATATAAAAATGTCCCATAATGATCAACTAATCTAAATTAAGCTTTCTCCCCAACCTTTTCCTTAGCTTTTCGGAGGATTTCAGCGATTTGTGCCCTTACATCCTGGGTGACAGGCTTAGGCTGGTAAGTTTCCAAGACTTGTTTGATCTGGTCCCTGGCACGTTCGATCATCGTCTTACTGCCGCCGGCTGTCCAATTTTCATAATTGTTAAAGTCCGAGAGATCGGGAAACCAGTTATCCCTAAAATGCTTGGCCGTATGGTCATCCCCAAGGAAGTTTCCTCCCGGGCCAACCCGCATGATGGACTCTACACCCAAGGACTCTTTATCAGTATTGATCCCCTTCAGTAACCGGCGAGTCCTGCCAATAACCTCGTTGGAAATAACCAACAATTCTAAGGAACCCGTTATACCGAACTCCATATAGAAAACATCATGCATAATATTGCACCCTTGAAGGGCTCCCATCATGGTGAACATTGTCGACTCCGCGATAGCCTGTTCGTCACAAACCTTGGAATTACTGCACCCGGCATAGCCCCAAGAGGGAAGTTGATAGTAATGAGCCAGATCAACAGCGCCCCCTTGAAAGAGTACCGCTTCCGGAGTTCCATAAACCGCCTGCATCGTTCGCATATCAAGCGGGGAATTTCCATAACCGTAAATAAAGGGAGCCCCCGGAGCCTTTAACTGGTGAATGATTAAGCCGCTCAACGCTTCCGCATTAGCCTGCACCAAGGCCCCTGCAATTGTAGTAGGCACGGAAGCACCCGCCACACCACCGCAGGCAAAATTCGCGGGAACCCTATTTTCGGCTGCAATCAACAGTTTTTCGACGGACTCCTTCGGATGTTGAAGAGGGGAGGTAGGTTCAGTATAAATCATAAACAGAGGCTTCTGACGCAAGCGCTCCTTCCCACCCACAGCACAAGCTGCCATTTCAATAATATCCAGAAGAGTATCCCCATCTTCAGCAATCACTACCTGAGGTTTCTCAGTATTTTGAACCATAATGGCATATTGTTCACGATTAATCATACGAGGGTCTACATCGGACAATAAACCCATGGACATGACAAAATCGATATTCGGTAATTTGTCACAAAGTCTAATAGCATTAGTGACATCTTCTTGACGCCAACTCCGCCTCTCTAAAGTGAAGGGATCCAAGTAGTTGAGGGTATCAGACCCGGTACCGAAGTAAACATTAGCCCCTTCAAGATGAAGCGCCGCCTCTCCCTTGCGGTTATACAGAGTCACACGCGAAGGAGCCGACTGCAATGCTTGCTTGACCAGAAAACTTGGGAAATAAACCCGATTACCCTTTTCCACATGTGCCCCGGCTTGCCGAAGCAATTCCACTGCCTCCTCATGGTGAATCACCATGCCTGTGTCTTCAAGAACTTGACAACTTGCGAGATGAATCTCCTCTGCTTGTTTTTCCGTGAGTGTTCGAAAGAACAGTCCGTTTCCGTGCGAGCTTCCAACTCCCATTGAGTGTAACCCCTTTCATTTGTTCATGCCAACTGCCGTTATTTAAAGCTTATTTAACTTCTTTATTTAAATCGTGAGACTCCCATATCTACAAGTGGGAGTTGTATCCCCGTCACCGAAGTTTCGATGTTCAACTTCAGGTGAACGGGTTCACTTATCTTTTACTTGTTGCTTTGGCTTTTTCCGTCTCAGCAATAATCTCATTTAATCCCTCACGGATTCCTCCATCCAACAGTTCCGAAGTATGGGTGGCCACGATATATTTAGTTAATTCCTCAGCCTTGTCTTCCATCGATTTAGACCCCTGCTCTTCCCAGATCTCCCAGAATGAGCTGTTGAACTGTTTAGACGACCAAATCTCTTCACGGAAGTGTTTAAAGGTATGTTCATGGCTAACGTAGTTCCCGCCGGGTCCCACTTCATTGATCACATCCACAGCCATGGTCTCTTCATCAATTCGAGTTCCTCTCCCCATGTAACGGGCATTATCCATATAGTCATTACACATAGTAAGGAAAGTCAGGGAACCAGTCTTTCCACCTTCCAAATAGCCCACATCATGGACCAGGTTAGCACCCATTAACTGAGCCATCAAAATCCCATTTCCAGCTTCCATGCCAGCCTGAGCATCAGGTATCGGGGAATTAACACACCCTGCCTCCGTAAAGTTTGGAATTCCATAAAACTGTGACAATTGAGTCATAATAGCGTAGTTCATCATCGTCTCCGGAGATCCATACAAGGTCGCAGTGGTCTTCATATCCATAGGAGTAGCACCGCCGCCGATGATAATCGGAGCTCCCTTTTGTTTTAGTTGAGCCATAACCACCCCTGCCAGCGCTTCAGCATTCATCAAAACGATGGTTCCGGCTTTCGTAACCGGTGTTGTAGCCCCGGACAAAACTCCCGGAGTATAAACAACGGGCACTCCATATTCAAAGCAAGCAAACATCTTGCCCACTCCGTCATTGGTGTGCACCAAGGGGGAGATCGGCTCGGAATAAAGAATCATAAACGGATTTTTTCGCAGTTCCTCTTTACCGCCGACCACTAAAGCAGCCATCTCTAATTGCGCCCGCATATTGATTTCATCATGGGCAGTAACAATCATGGGTTTTGTCGTATTAGTAACCATAGCTTCTAACTGATGCAGATCACTCACTTTTGAGTTCGTGTCCGCAGCAATGGCATAACTCATGACAAAATCATAATTAGGCAGAAAATCCATGACTCGGCAAGCCCGTTCCACATCCCTCTTACCGGAGCGTCTCCGCTTACCCGTTTCTAAATCTATGGTATAAGGCAGGTCTGAGCCTGTCCCGAAATAGGTTCGATTCTTTTCCAAGGGCATAACCCGTTGCCCCTTCCGATTAGCAACCACAATTTTGCGCGGCGCTAAGCGCAGGCATTCCTCAACCAGCCAACTCGGAATACGAACCCGGTTCTCATTGACAATGCATCCCGCATCTTTTAATAACTGTAACGCTTCCGGGTGATCTACTTTAACTCCGGTTCGTTCTAAGACTTCTAAAGTCGCAAAATGAATTTCCTCGATCTGTCCCTCACTCACCCAGCGTAAAAATGGCGTTGTTTGTTCTATACTATTGGAGCGAATCTTTCTCATTCATGTTACCTGGTTAATAAAACTTGGACAAAACCTAACCTTATCCTTTCCTAATTCTTGATGTATTGTTTATTTACCTCTCCAAGTTTTGAACATAATTTGTCCGTCTTAGTATCTCCAGAGTTATCTCCAATACCTGACAACGAAAGCTAAGTCTCAGCAAAGACGGCCGCCTTAGTTGCCCTTATACTCTCTCCATGACGACCTATACACTTCGAGTAAGGTATCTCTATAACTATAGTTGTAAGTACTGCAAGATTTATGCCATCCCTTAGACTGGGAGTGGGTTTTTTAAAATCAATACTTACTATTACTATATCGGTATCCTAAAGGGTTTTCTTCACTTTTAAAATCAAGAGTTTAGCCACTCTATAAACATGCAAAAGCAAAGCACCAAAATAATTTGCACTTCTTCTTTCTTCTTACTCCGCCTCACTGTCGCGCTTCCACAAGCGCATAATTTCTTTGCTACGCTAAATTTTATTGCTGTATTTCTTTAACAATCGATTCGAACCAAGGAAATTCATAATATTTCTCATTGGGCCTATGAAATGAAGCAGTTGTCCCTGTTAAAAAAGCAGACCTTTTATCCTTCAATCACAGAAATAGCCTTAGCAGGGCAAGCCTCTTCACAAATCCCGCATCCCCAACACTTGGTCGGGTCAAACTCAACCTTGCTTCGACGTTTACCCTTGACCATCACTTCCGCCTCTCCTATATAAAAAGCCCCAAAATTACAACGCTTAGCGCAAGCACCACAATGCAAACACTTAGAGTCATCCCTCTGAACCAGGATCTGACTCACCGGGAATACACCCTTGGTCTCTTTTTCTTGAGCCAAACGCAAGGGATAACAACAGCAGGAGCAACAATTGCAAATATAAGTGGGCCCCTTAGTCCGCCAGTCACTGTTCACTTGATGCATTAGACCTTTCTTATGAGCCGCCTTCACCATTTCCTTGGCTTCTTCCTTCGTCAGCGACCGCCCAAAGGTCCGATCAGTTATCGAATCATTAAAGCTTAAACAGGTTTCTGTCGGCTTAACACAATGGCTTGCTAACTTACGACAATTACACGGAACTACCCTGATATCACTCACAGACTCAAGTACTTCATCAAGGTCTTCAATCAATAAAAACTGCTCCGGAGCCCTATCCACCGCTTCCTTATTGATCAGCGAATCCAGATAGGAATTCATCTTCCCTGCATAAACCTGATAACACCACTGATCCAAAGCCTGCCGCAAATCCTTGTCAATCAAAGGATAGCTTTCGTCAAACTTACACACATAATCCAAGAGCTCATAAAAATCCGCCCCAAAATAAACTAGCTCTCCATCAAACTCTTCTCTATGAACAATATGTTTATCATAACAGGCATCTAATAAAACCTGAGCATCTTCAAAAGAACAATCCAGCCTTGCAACAATTTCTGAGACAGAACACTTTTCACCATTAAGCCCAACCACAAGACCCATCTCACCCTCAGACACAAACCGATCCATATGGAAAACAACGAATTCCGGCACACCAAACAAAGACACAAACCTCTCAAGCACAGCCATCAATTATTCCTGCCTTTCACGTTGAAAAAGTTATAAAGCCACTCTATACCCCTAGCAAAAATATGGAGTATAAAGTGGCCAATTTAATCAATTCCCATATCCCCACTTCTAGTGGGTGTGCTTAATTCAACAATCCTTTACTCTTCAAGAACGTCGATGAAACTTCATCAATGGACTTCTTCTCAACATCCGCTTGCATGTTCAGTTCAGTAATAGTCAGAGTGTCTAACACGGAGCTTAACTTCTTAAGATCGGCAGCCAAAGTAGGATAAGCATCCACAATTTGCTGCCGAACCACAGGGGCAGCATTATAAACCGGGAATGCATTTTTGTCGTCTTCAAGCATCACAAGCTTATCCGTAACAATCCTTGGTTCTGTAGTGAAGGCTAAAGCCAGATCCCCTTTTTGATTTTTAAGAGTCTCATAGTTTAAACCCATAGCTACATTAACAAAATCCCCTTTAGGCATCTTAAAATCATAGACCTTTTCAAACGAAGGCAGCCCGTCCGCTCTTCCTTCCCATTCAGGGAAGCCAACGAACTTAAAGCTTTCTCCCTTTTTCACTTGGGCAACATAGTCCGAAATGGTTTTAAGCTTATACTTTTCTGCAACATCCGGACGAACTACGATTCCATAAGTATCATTGAGGGGAGCATATTCCAACCAGGCAATTCCATTCTTAGCATCCCATTCTTTGATGAGTTTGTAGCTTTCCTCAGCCTCAAACACAGGAGCATGCTCCATTAAATTCATAACCCCTGTTCCGGTGTACTCCCAATACAGATCAATTTGCCCGGAAGTAAGAGCCGGTCTGATGACCGCTAACTCCCCAAGGCCCATTTTATTTTCAACGGGATACCCTAATCCTTCCAGATACTGAAGACTCAGTGTTCCTAAAATTTCCGCTTCAGTAAAGGTCTTAGAGGAAATTTTAATAGTTGGTCCTTCTTTTCCCTTATCCGGAGCAGTTCCGGCAGCAGGTTCCTTTGCGCCGCAACCGAACACCCCTCCCAAAGCTAATGTCAGGGACAAGACTGCAACGAGAAATAACGATTTCTTCTTCATGTATATACCCCTTCCTTTCAACTTTTTTTGTTAATTATACATCGTTTCATTTTATAATATTACCAAAGGCTTCTATATGTCCTACCCCCTCCTTTTTTGCCCTTTTAAAAACCGTCCCTCGTTCCCCTCAAGCACCTTTGCATGAAGATCAAAACAACCTTCAAAGAGCTCCGAAAAATCATATCCAACCCCGTCTATAAGTTTAGAAGATAGACGGAAAGGACGTCCCTAGTGTAGAACGTGCAAAGAAAGAATCCCCAAAAATTGACTTAGCATAGAGAGCACAGTGAATAGCGATGGCACGAGTACGAAGAGGCGAAAGCTACTCCGCCCCCATACTAGGCGGAGTGATTCGTTGCTCAAGATAATTAATCATCCTGTCTAAAAATATAGCCATCAGCGCCCCGAGCCCTGCCCCAACCAGCAGATACTCAGGCCGGAAGAGTGACAACCCGCCCATAATGAGATTGCCCAAGCCTCCCGCTCCGATAAGAGAAGCTAATGTACCCATGCTTACCACATAAACAGTCGCCGTCCTGATACCGCTCAAAATGATCGGAACCGCCAAGGGAAGTTCCACTTCTATAAGTATCCTTCGCTGAGACATCCCCATACCGCTGGCTGCTTCCTTCACATCCGAGCTAACCCCTAATAAACCGGCAATTGTATTCCTAACGATGGGCAATAAACTCTGAAACATAAGAGCAACAATAGCGGGCTCCATGCCTAAACCGAGAATCGGCAAGGCCAAGGCAATAACAGCAATTCCCGGCACAGCTTGTAACAGGTTAAGTATATTAAGAGTAACAAGACCGAACTTTTTAAATTTCGGACGGCTTAGGAAGATCCCCAGGGGTACTGAAATCAGGATTGCAAGTGTTATGGTGATAACAACAATCAGGGAATGCTCCCACAAAGCCTCCGGTGCCTTCTCGAAAAGAGCAAACCTGAAATTCTCCCACTTCATTTACTCACCCTCTTTCCGGTAAACATGCTTCCTAATCCCTTTGAAAGAGAGCATCCCACATAGTTCCTCGCCCTTAAGAATCCCAAGGTAATCCGTATCATATTCCAGCAACAAAGAAAGTGCATCCGGGAAAGGAGTCGTCGTTTGGACAAAAGCCTTTTCCGTCCTAAGGACTCGTTTCCGCAACCCCTCTATATCCCTCCCGAACTCTTCCGTATCAGAAACCGTAATTTGCCCGCAAGCCTTGCCCTCTTCATTTAAGAGGAAGGCCACCCGGACATGGGCATCCTTCATTTTCTGGGCAACAGTATGTAACTCATTTCCCTTCACCACACACCCAATGGGTTGCATGGCATCTTCCGCCAGATATAAATTCAACTTTTTCACAACCCGATCCCGGCCGATAAAATCTTCAACAAACTCGTTAATGGGATTGGTTAAGATCTCTTCCGGAGTCCCAAATTGAACTAATTTCCCAGCATCAAAAATGGCAATCCTATCTCCCATTTTTATGGCTTCGTTAATATCATGAGTCACAAAAACGATGGTCTTCTTAATCTCTTTCTGTAAACGAAGCAATTCATCCTGCAAATGCGTCCGGGCAATCGGGTCGACTGCCCCGAAAGGCTCATCCATCAGCATAATGGGCGGATCGACAGCCATGGCCCTGGCGACACCCACTCTCTGCATTTGCCCCCCGCTCAGCTGGGCCGGATACTTGCCCCTTGTTTTTTCCAAGTCAAGTCCCATCATGACAATAAGCTCATCAACACGTTTATTGATCTTCCCCTTCGGCCATTTATACAGCCGAGGCACGACAGCAATATTTTCAGCAATGGTACGGTGGGGCAAAAGGCCAATCTGTTGAATGACATAGCCAATCCCCATCCTCAGTTGGTCCGGATCAGTACGAGTTACATCGTCGCCGTTAATTTTAACGATCCCGGATGTAGGCTCGATCATTCGGTTAATCATACGCAAAATTGTACTTTTTCCACAGCCTGAGGGTCCGACCAAGACACAGATCTCTCCCTTAGGAATGGAGAGAAATAATTTATCCACAGCCGGCATTGCTTGACCTGGGTACTGCTTCGTAATTTGATCTAATTCAATCATCCGAATCCTCCTCCGCAAACTCTATCCCGTCCTCAGTTAGACCTAACTATGCTGATGAGGAGTTAGCGACTAATTCTTAATCCTTTAGGAACAATCCTTTTCTCCACCAATCCGAGAATAGTATCTAAACCAATAGCAATCGCCGAGATAATCAGAGCGCCTGTCACCATCATAGGGGTATTAGAACGAATGAGACCCTCTTGAATAAATCGCCCTAAATTACGCTCCCCAATATAGGTAGCAATTGCCGCAATCCCCGTTGTCATTACCACAGTAATTCGAAAACCCGCAAAAATTATAGGCATACCTAAAGGCACAAGAATTTCGATGAGAATCCTTCTTGTGCCCATACCCATCCCTCTAGCTGCTTCGATCACATTGCGATCCACGTTTTTAACCCCGTCATAAACGCTGCGAATCAAGGGCATCATCGCATAGAGAACCAAAGCCAGCAAGGCTGACTTTCGACCTAAGCCAAACATGGGAATAGTTACTAAAATAGCAAACATAGACAAACTGGGAATACAAAATATGGTGTTCGCCAGAGCCAGGACCCTAGCCGCCCATTTATCGCTTTTTGTCAATAAAAGTCCCACAGGTACCCAAATCGCTAAAGAAATCCCTACCGCCAACAAGACCAAGGTAAAATGATTTTCCGAGTATTCCATAATAGTCTTGGAATTCTTCATTAGAAAACTAGTAAAATCTGATAAGGTCACTCGCCATCACCTCACTTTCTTTCGTTATTCTAATTAAAGAAGCCACTTCAAAGAGGTGGGAACTCCATAATTCAAAATAAAGCGTTAATTCTGGTAATCGTTGCAAGAACCATGCCTAATTCCTTACAATTGAGAGTTTATAGATTTTTTCGTTACTGAACAAAAGCTAGGCGCCAAATTATTTTGCTAATATAGAACAGTAAGCCCTTGCCAGAAGCAGTTTTCGGACAAGTGCATATAATTATTGCCTGCCTAATAATTATGCATCCCCAACTTTTTCATGCGGTATTGGAGATTTTGCCGGGCAATTCCAATGGATTCAGCCGCCCTGGTGATATTCCAGTCATGGCTTTTTAAAGCTTCCCAAAGCACCTGCTTTTCCACCTCACGCAAAACATGACTCAGTGTGCCGGACCCTTTCTTATAGAATTCAGAAAAGGTTCCATCCTGACTGAGAAACTTCGCTCTCAGATAATGGGGCAAATGGTCAACGGTTATAACCTTTCGTCCATCCAGCATATTCATAGCGCTTTCAATAATATGCTCTAATTCCCGTACATTTCCGGGCCACAGATATCTAAGAAATATATCCTTTAACTCAGCAGCAATGTGAACCTCACCTAAACCATATATTTTTTGATAGCGATTTAAAAACCAATGGATCAATGCTTCAATATCCTCCGACCTGTCTTTCAAAGGCGGAATAAAAAGGGTCATCACCGCTAAACGATAAAAAAGATCCTTACGCAAACTGCCATTGTTCACCGATTCCCATGGATCAACATTTGTAGAACTAATAACTCGGCAGTGCACCGGAATCTCTGTGGTCCCGCCCACCCGTCTGACCATTCTTTCTTGAACTACCCGCAAAATCTTAGCCTGCAGGGCAATACTCATACAATTAAGTTCATCTAAAAACAAGGTCCCATTCCCAGCCTGTTGAAACAAGCCCTTGGAGTCTACCGCCCCGGTAAAAGCCCCCTTAGCCGTTCCAAATAGAATACTTTCCAGCAATGTTTCCGGGATAGCCGCACAGTTAATTGCTACAAAAGGCTCATTTTTGCGGGCGCTGTGATTGTGAATCGCTTGAACCAACAATTCCTTACCTGTTCCTGTCTCGCCAAAGACTAAGATGAATCCATCGGCTACCGCTGCTTTTTTTGCCGAAGCAACCAGATTCTGCATAGCGGGACTGGCATAAACCATTGATTCAAACGTATATCGAGTTCCATTACTGCTCCGATTTTCTTGCCCTTCCAGACTGATTTGGTCGTGCAATTGCATGGTCTTCGTCAGCAATTCTTTAAACTTGGTAATATCCTTACAGACAGAATAGACCGCAACAACCTGATCCTCTTCTATCACGGGAAATGTGCTGGCTATAATAGTGACCTCTTTGCCTTTGTTGGTAAAATAAGTCTTATGTTTCTCCAAAATTGGTTCACGAGTTAAAACAACGCTCAAGTGTTCACTGCTTTCCACAGTAACAGCATCATACACTTCATTTAAATACTTTCCGACAACATGTTCGGATAACAACTCTTCTAACTTAGCCATTTCAGAATTATAAAAGATTATCTTACCCTCAGGGTCGGTAACAATAACCCCTTCGTCAATTGAATTAAAGAGATGCCTGAAAACTTGGTCCATAACACGAGGCATACTCCTACCCCCTAGTTTTCTACCTTTTTTCGTTAATTCTTCAAGCAACGACAATATCCTCTTTTTTAAGATAATCCCTTTAGGGTTAAGGGAGCAAATCCTCCAGAAGATCGTAAGCTAAGCCTCGAATAGCCTGACGTTTATACTCTTGGGAAGCACGGCCGGGAATAGCTCGGTCAACTGCAGTTGTTAAATGGTCGGCAACTTCCTCTGCGAAATCCGAATTAACCTGCTTGCCTTGTAATCCCCGCTCCAATTCCTCTAAACGAAAGGGGATGGGTCCTAAAGCCCCCACAGCCCATCTTGAGGAAAGGATTTTTTGTTCCTCCGGGTCATATTCCACCATTGCCGCCATATTCAAACGGGCAATTGAAACCGCAGTACGACTTCCGATTTTCCCAAAAGCGCTGATAATTCCCGCTCCCCCCTGGGATTTCCGGATTGGGAAATCAATCTCTGTTATCAATTCCTTCTGCTGCAAACCTTGACCCTCTCCCCCTTGGAACTGAGCAAAGGGCACTCTCCGCATACCCTGTGGTCCGGCAATATTGATCCACGCTTCCAGAACCAGCAAAGCAGGCAAACTGTCCCCGGCAGGGGAGGCGTTCGCAATATTTCCGCCAATAGTAGCTCTGTTTCGGATTTGAGCAGACCCAACCTGAGATGCCGCCCGGCTTAAACACCGAGCCTTCCCTCTCAGCAAATCACTTTCACTGATTTGGGTAAAGGTTGTCCCGCTCCCGATCCTCACCCTTCCCTCAACTTCCTTTATGAATTTCAGTTCCGGAATCAAGGAAAGATCCATAAGCCAGGCAGGCCGTATTTGTCCCCCTTGTAACTTAATGACAAGATCTGTGCCACCACTTATAAAAACCACGTCCTCATTAATTCGAGAAATAGTCTCAATACCTTCCTCAACTGTCGCCGGACAAACAAACTCACATTTCGTCATCCTAAAAACTCCTCTATTTCTCTTCTTACAGACATGAAGGGAACATGGTGGTTCTCTGTTTCCTCCTCGGTGACCGCCTTCGTTTTACCATTTATCTAACCAGGATCCTCGAACTTAATTGTTCTAAATATTCGATATTTAGTGCGCGTATCCCTTCCTTGTTGTTAGCAAAAATTTATCCTTTACTGTATTAATCAAGCTTAGGCATTTAAGCTGAAACCAAACTGGTAAAACTTACTTATGTAAAAGTATTACTTACAATATAGGTAATACTTTTATGATGGAGGGAGATAAATATGGCAAAGCAACTTCTCTCTGGTAAGTTAACCAGCAAAGGACAGTTAACTATTCCAGTTGAACTGAGAACTCTCTTAAATATTAAAGAAGGAGACAGATTGGCTTTTGTCTTAGATGAAAGCGAAAAAATTATTGAAGTCCAGCCTAAGACCAAAAAATCAATTCGCGGGGTCATGGGAGCCCTCAAGCCCGCCTCCTCCATAGATATTAATGAAGCCATTAAATTAGCTACAACAGAACGGGCAAAAGAGATTGACAGTCGCTTAAAAGAGTTGGACGATGAATAAACAGATGATGATAGCTGACACTAACATCCTGATTCGTTTATTCACAAAAGACGATGACTCTCAAATGGAGCAATTAGTACAACTCAATGAACAAGGAGACACTACGTTTTATATTTTGTCACTCGTTCTACTTGAAGCCTATTGGGTCTTACGCAAAGTATATGGATTCGAAAAAAAAGCGATTTTGCAAGTATTTGAGGATTTTGTTGAATCTGACGGAGTTGAACTCGAAGAAGATAATCTGATGCAGCGCGTTTTATTTCGTTTTCATGAAGTAAACGTAGATTTAGTTGACGTTTACTTAGCCCAGAAATCAAGAAGTCTAGACCTACCCATATTGACATGGAATTCTAAAGATTTTAGGAAACTTGACTGTGAATTTTACAGACCATAAGATATTTTAATATAAGGCTTGCACTTTTGAACATAGAGATACTACAAGTTGCCTACTAAAAATGGGGATGTAACGAAACTTGTTTTCCGGTTTATTACATCCCCACTCTATTTGTAATCCCCTGATATATTAGAGGACTGTTCACCACTTCAAAGGTGTACAGTCCTCTATTTTGGGATAACGCACCACCAGCTTGAAAAAATCTCAAGTTTCGTTACGGCCCCTTTTTATAATATAGGCAGTTTTATCACAAATGTAAGATTCTTTACGAGTAGAATAATTTGCTCATGCAGAAATTGAGCTACATAATTGCATCTTCGATTGAGATAATATTACATAAAGTTTAAATACCTTGTTTAATGAGTGGA
The DNA here is from genome assembly GCF_020595055.1 of Desulfosporosinus shakirovi. Lineage (GTDB taxonomy): Bacteria > Bacillota > Desulfitobacteriia > Desulfitobacteriales > Desulfitobacteriaceae > Desulfosporosinus > Desulfosporosinus shakirovi. The sequence continues at coordinate 371,244 of NZ_JAJDOO010000001.1, forward strand.
CAAGGGTCGGTAAGGTCAGTGACTGAAGATGACATTTTCGCTACTGAAAAAGGCAAATCTAATGTCCGAGATCCCTGGGGAAGAATTTGAGCATAGTGAATGTGATTTAATCAAGACCCCAGAGGAGGACTTAAGCGGGTCGAATGAGTAAATGGTATGATAATATAGTTAAGAGAATAAAGTCGGTAATTACCGACTTTTTCCAATGTGAACAGCAAACGCAAAGAGGGGGAAAATAATGTTTCAGATAACAGAGGGAGAATTGAAGTATTTAAATGAAATATCTTCAGAGATTAAATACCCAAAAGGACAGATTATTTTTTCAACTAGTCAAAAGGCCAATGAAGTCTATTACATAAAAAGTGGGTTGGTTAAAATATACCGCACTACATCGGATGGCCGTCAGGTGTCTGTTGCGATCCGTTATCCGGGTGACTTTATTGGTTTAGCTGAAGTACTTAGTAATATCAATGAGAGAGAGTATAGTGCTGAGGCAATGGACAATGTCTCGATCTTGATTATCTGGAAGGATGGCTTTAAAAAGATGCTTTGCGAAATGCCTGAGTTTTCCGAGAAGTTAATCAGATTAATGAGTGATAGATTAAGAGAAGCCCAGAATACAATCTATGATTTTATAATGAATCCCATTCAAGGGAGGTTGGCTATTCTTCTGTTGACTATGGCAGAACGTGCAGGGGATAAAAGTGAAGATGATATTATTCGAGTGCGTTTACGGGTTACTCAGGAAGAACTGGCCTGTGTTATAGGTTCGGCACGTCAAACGATTTCGTCTCTGCTCAATTTACTTAAGGAAGACGGAAGCATCCAATATGAAGGTAGAGAGATTGTTGGGGTAAACCCAAACAAGCTAAAACTATGGATTCAGGAATAATGAGATAACACATTGTCCCACAAAATGTAATCCAGCCGACAAAATGGAGGTCTATTAAAGGACCTTTTTTTATCGGCTGGATTTTTTTTGTCGTTAACATGACAAAAAAGTGTCTTCAATTTGGTTTTAAGCAACAATTGTTATTGTTAAAATCTTCACATACCAATAGAACAAAGGGGTGAGCTATAAGGTCAAAATCGAATAGGTTATTTTTACTAACATACGAAGAAATGGAGGGGTTATAAATGACGGAGCCCGCTTTACAAGCAAATGCACAGAGTGCGAATGTTAAAGCGAAATCTACCGAAACTGGCAGAAGTAAGTATGCCTTACCAGGATTTATTCTTTCTTGGTTGGTTTTTGCGGCAATCTTAATACTGGTTCCTACTTCCGAGAGTCTTACCGAGGGTGGTCGAGCAGCCTTGGCTGTGATGGGTTGGGCTACAATTATTTGGTTGAGCGATGGATTGCCTCTAGCGGTTTCCGGACTGATGATACCGGTCTTATTATCCTTGACAGGAGCAGCTACAAAACTACCTGAAGCCTTTAGTGGCTTTACCAGTAACGTTACCTTCCTCATTCTTGGCTGTTTTATTCTAGCTGCTGTTATGCAGACTACTGGATTAGACAAGCGGATTGCACTCACTATCGTTTCAAGAGTTAAACCTAACGTTGGTAGTGTCCTAAAAGGTATAATTGGAGCTCACCTGGTTACTGCAGTACTCGTACCTGCCACCAATGCCAGGGGAGCACTTTTCCTGCCAATTATTCAAGGTCTAAACAGTTTGTTTGAGAAAGCTGGCGAAGGTGCTAGGGCAAGGAAAGTATTTACGATGGTTGGCATCGGTTTTGCCTCACTGGCTAGCGGGACTATTCTGATGCACAGTCATATGTCAAATGTCATCATAGCCCAAACCATTAATCAGGCTGTGAAAAAAGACGTGATTACTTGGGGTACCTGGGGTTGGATGAATTGGCCATTGCTAGGTATTTTGGTAATCATGTATTACTGGGTTAATTGGATCATGAAATCAAAGAATATTGAAGTTCCTGGCGGTATTACTGAAATCAGGCGCCAAAAAGAAGCTATGGGTAAAATGAATACTGCTGAATGGATTGTCTTAGTTACCTTTGGGATTGCAATTTCCTTATGGGCGACGGAACAAATTCATGGTTATAAAATGGCCTTAGTTGCTCTTGTGGCCGTGATGGTACTCTTTATTCCGGGGCTTACTAACCTTTCTTGGAAAAGGGTACAATCCAATACGATCTTTGGTACATGGTTGTTGCTCTGTGGTTCCCTGTCTCTGGTATCCGCCTTTGAAAAGACGGGTGTGGACAAGTGGATTGCCTCTCACCTGGTGGGTTTAGCACCTGCTTGGGGTTGGATAGGCGTTAGTATCTTCATCTGTGTGGTAGTACAAATTAGCCGTTTAGGGATTGTGAGTAATGTTGCGGCTGTGACCCTGCTGGCTCCGATTGTAGCAGCAATGGCTCCTATGCTTGAGCTGAACACTGTCGCCTTTACAATGATGGTCTTAAATGTGGATAGCTACGCCTTTGTCTTGCCTATCTCGGTAACTGCCTGTCTGATCGCCTATGGAACTGAGGAGTTTACCTTTGGCGAATTTGTTAAAGTCGGTGCTCCCTTCACCTTAATGGTAATACTCTATATGGTCTTTATCATGGTGCCCTGGTATGCATTCACAGGTTATCCCATCTGGGTGCCCACTCCATAATGATTAAAAGGAGGAAAATTTAAATGGCAAGAGCAAGTTTACCCCAATCCGTGGAAAAAATTGAAGAGGTCCGCATTGATACTGACATTCTAATTATCGGAGCAGGAAATGCCGGTTGTTTCGCTGCCATTGAAGCTAAGCGTCTCAACTCTGATTTGAAAGTGACTTTAATGGAGAAAGCACACATCGACCGCAGTGGATGCTTAGCCGGTGGTATGGATGCGATTAACACCTATATTAAAAAAGATCGTACCATCGAAGACTTCGTGCGTTGGAGTCGCTCTCAGGCCGGTGGGCTGATCCGTGAAGACTTGACCATTTCGATGGCAGAAGTTTTAAACAAGCCTATCGAAGAATGGGAAGAGTGGGGTATGCCCATTAAATATGAAGAAGACGGCGATGAATATAAAACCAGAGGCAAATGGGATATCACGATCAGTGGTTCTGAGATGAAAGTTATTTTGGCAGAAAAGACCCGTCAAACTGGCTGTGAAATTATAAATCGTGTAGTCGCTACCAATTACCTGATGGAGGGCAATAAAGTCATTGGCGCTATTGGTTTTGGTGTGAGAGACGGCAAGGTATACATCATACGAGCTAAGGCCACCATTATAGCTACTGGTGGCGCAGCTGGTTTGTATAAGCCCTACCAAAACGATGGTAATGACAGCCACCACCAGCTCTGGTATGCCCCCTTTAATGTAGGGACCGGTTTTGCGATTGGTATCCGCCAAGGTGCTGAAATGACCACCTTTGAAATGCGCTGGTGTGCCACCCGAACCAAAGATTTTAATGGCCCCATCGATACCATTTCAGTGGGTTATAAAACACCCATGATTAACTGCAAGGGCGAGCAAATTCTAAAAACGCGTTACGCGCACCTAGGGGGGGATGCCGCTCCCCGCTATATCCGGGCTAACGCGCCGATGGATGAGTGGCGTGAGGGTCGTGGTCCTTGCTATGTGGATACCACCCACATGACTTCAGACCAAATCCATGACATGAAATACGATTATTTGAATGAGCGCCCCAGTTATGTCTTATTCCTTGCCAGCCGAGCCCAGGATTTAAAAAAGGAACCCATTGAAATATATGGCTCCGATCCATATATTGTTGGTGGGCATACGGCGAGCGGTTACTGGGTTGATGTAAAAAGAGCGACTACCTTACCGGGATTATATGCCTGTGGGGATGTAGCGGGTGGCACACCCAATAAATTTGTGGGTGGTTGTGCCGCTGAGGGACTCTTATCCGCTAGGGCCGCCGTAGACTATGTGGCCAGTGTCAAGCAGGGTAACCTTAACGAGGAGCAAATTGCGAAGGAGAAGGACCGAATTTTTGCACCTGGTTTCCGCAATATTTCCGTGGGTGATGGTGTTAAACCTCGAGAAATGGAAGAAAGGCTTCAGCGGCTGATGGATGAGTATGCCGGGGGGGTACACCAATTTTTCCGAATGAACAAAGAAGGCCTGGAATATGCCCTGCATAATCTCAAGACTTTGAAGGATCAAGTCAAATACCTAATCGCCACGGATCTTCATGAGTTGATGGATGCTCACGAAGTCATCGACCGATTAGATGTGGCTCAAGTGCTGGTGCACCACCTGATGTATCGTGAAGAAACAAGATGGGCAGGATGGCAGACCAGGGCAGATTTCCCGGAAAAGAATAATCAAAAATTCGATTGCTTTGTAAACTCTCGTTATAATCCTGAAACTGGAGACGTAGAAATGTTTACTCGCCCCTATGAACAAATTATCCCAGGCGATCGTTTAAAAGCTTAAGAAAGGAGGGTGACGAAATGCCACCAGTAGTATATAAAGACAAATGCCAAGGGTGCGGAAAATGTGAAGAGATCTGTCCAGGAGATTTAATGGAACTAAATGAGGAGAAGAAAGCCTTTTGCCGGGCTAAAAGAGATTGTTGGGACTGCATGGCCTGTGTAAAAGCCTGCCGATTCGAGGCCATTGAAACTAGAATTCCTTATCAGTTGGGGTACTATCCAGCTAGACTTATTCCTAAGGTGAGAGAAAAAGAAATCGAGTGGACCTGCATCGATATTAATGGTAAGGTGGATAAGTTCTTGGTAAGGACGCACAATAAATAAATCCATAATTTTGGTAAAGTGGAACAAGAAGCGATGGTATTTTAAAGGGACTCTGATTTTTTAAATCAGGGTCCCTTATTCATAAGAAATTCACAACTCTTTCATGAGTTAATCGTATCAGAGAGTTAGACTAAGGACATAGAAGAACAGCAGATTCACAGAAAAGGTAACAAAAATTAATAATCGATTGGGAGGAATATTCAATGAAAAAATTTAGTGAAAGAATTACCGTGATCGTAGGAACCGCAACATTAGTTCTGGGGCTCATGGCTTTGCCGGCCTTGGCAGAAACGTCTCAGCAGCAAGGAAGTGGATGGTTTGGAGAAATGCAAGGATACATGCAAAGGAATTTTTCGGCTGATCAACACCAAGAGCTTATGAATTCGACAGAAATGCAAAACCTTCATAATTCGCAGGGAATGCAGAATGCGATGCAAACAGGCGATTTTGAGAAAATGCAAGAACTTATGAATTCTGATCCAGGGGTTAGAGCTCAAATGGGGCAAGAGAACCTTGATAGCATGAACGAATTTATGAGTAATTATGGAGTGAGCATGATGACCAACAGCAGTGGTAGGAGCAATGTTCGCGGGTCTATGATGAATGGAAATGGAATGGGGTCAAGGTAAATAATTAAAAAGGAGAGAGCTTAAATGATGATTGGTTTAATACTATTAGTCGTTATTGCTTATTGGATATTTAATCCATCTAGTTCTGGGGCATCATGTTGTACGGGCCATCAATCTCAGGTGAATTCACTGGATATCTTAAATGAACGATATGCACTTGGTGAGATTCAAAGAGAGGAATACCTAGAAAGAAAACAAGAGCTCTCGGGGCAAAAACAGTACGTATCTATTAAGAAAGAATAAAAAATGGTTACTTATTATTGAGGGAATGTCTCGGTTGAGTTAATGAAATGAGTTTGAAGGAGGAATTTACATGATGGGTGGATGGGGTAATATGATGGGTGGTTGGGGATATAGCGGTTACGGTAGCGGCGGCTATGGGATGATGGGTATGGCGGGAATAGGAATGAATCTCATCTTTGGGATTGGGATTATCCTTTTGGGTATCTATCTATTTCGTCGAAATGCCTCACATGTGGCAACAGGTAAGCATAGTGCTATGGACATCTTGCGCGAACGATATGCGCGTGGCGAGATAGATTCTGAGGAATTCCAGGGCAGGAAACAAGATTTAGAGAGTAAATGAATAAAGACTATAAAAGTGGCTGAGGATTGATTCCTTAGCCACTTTTATGTCTTACTATGAACATCGTTAATTTCTTCAAAAACAAGCTGATTTATCTGGGGATTCCATATAGGGATTAAGAAGTTCTTGGAAGGATTCACTTCCGAGCCGTGAAACAAAATCATGGAACGACTCTTGGGAAGATCGTTGATTTTTATAAAACTTGATAAAATCCTCTAAAACCTCGTGAACTCTTTCGGATGGAACCGCTCTTGGAGCGGGGTTGCAAAGCCAGCGTTTATTCCGAGGCTTCCTCCAATAGAGAGCTCGAATTTCTCGACCATCTTCCCATTCCACTTGCCTATTGTACCGTTTAATCCAATATCGGCAATTTGCAATTGACCGCAAGAATTAAGGCAACCATTCACATGAATGCGAAGCGGGGTATCTAGAGTGATTTTTTCATCCAAGTGTTTTGCTAATTTTAGCGCAAGACTCTTTGTTTCGACGAAAGCTAAATTACAGAATTCCTTACCGGTGCAGGAAAGTGTATATCCCAAAAAGGGCTTTGGATTGGGTGAAAAACGCTTAAGGATTTTTTTCGCTAGGAGAGCTTCGATATTTTCAGTCGGAATGTTACCGAGCACTAGATTTTTGGAAAGGCAAGTCCGTATAGAACCATCTCCGTACTCATCAGCACATTGAGCGATTTCAAGCAGCTCTTCTGCAGTTAAGCGGCCAAGAGGTATTGACAGGCCCATATAATTGAGCCCCGGTTGTATTTGCGGATGAAACCCGTAAATATAGCCTGCATTCCATCCGCGAGTTAGGTCAATTCCGCTGGGTTCAAGAGGGCCAGTCAGTTTTAGAAGCTCTGCTTCAAATTTCTCTCTTCCCCAATCTGCCACAAGAAATTTCAGTCTGGATTTTCGACGATTATTTCGATAGCCATGATCTCTAAAAATTGTCGCTACGGCAATGGAAATCTTTAATACTTCATGAGGGCGTACAAACAGACTTAACTTTTGAGCTAGATAAGGTTGGGTTGACAGCCCACCACCAACACTGACATGAAATCCGTAAATTTCATTTTCCCTATCTTTCTTAACCGCAGGTGTGAATGCCAGATCATTAATTTCAGCATGTGCTGTATTATAAACATTGGCCGAAATTAAAATTTTGAACTTCCGGGGGAGATTTGAAAACTCTTTGTTCCCCTGAAAGTATTGGAAGACTTGCTGAACAATCTCCCGAGTATCTATCATTTCATTGGGGTCTATTCCTGCAAGAGGATTCCCTGTAACTGTTCGAGGACAGTCACCACAAGCTTCGATCGTGTCAAGTTCTGCTTGTTCAAGGATATTCATTACTACCGGGATAGTTTCTATCGTAAGCCAATGGAATTGGATGGCCTGGCGTGTAGTCAAGTCAAGGATCCCGCGACCATAATCTTTTGCAATACGTGCTAATACCCTTGCTTGATCGGAATTCAAAATCCCACTAGGAATCTTTATTCGCATCATAAAGTATCCCTCAGCCCTCGGTCTTTGTATATATGCACCTACCCATTTTAGAAGATCAAGCTCTTTAGGATGTATAGATTCAAATCCGTATTCTTTGAACTGTGAAAGTTTATTAATAACGTCCAAACCATCTTGCTTTAGTTTTGTTTTCTCAAAGTCATTTAGCTTATTATAATCCTTTGCCCAAACCTTAGTCAAAGTGAATGCATCCTAAACATAGCGAATTACTTGGATATAATTATAAAGGAACAATACTACAAAAAGGGGTATTTGTCTAGGCCTAATAACCCAGTTGTCATAAAGTACCAAGTCGATCCGTCTGGGCTTTGAATTTTCTTTGGCTGACTTTAGAAACACTTAAAGAGCATAGACATAAGCACTATCTATTTTACGGGGTAGATGGTTAATTTTTCATGGCTAAGGATGACATTGCCTAAAATCCTTTGCCCATGTAAATCTGATAGTTTACTTAAAACCGGTGAGTCTCCTATAAAAATATAAAGATAAGAATACCCTTAATTATGATATGAAGGTATTCTTATCTTCTCTTAATCGGCGATAATCTCCACCGGAGACTTATGCCACCGAAGTCTCGATGTTCAGCTTTAGCTGAACGAGCTCACTGTCCTTTGACAGAGGGGTGGTTTTTCTACTCCTCAGCCACCTTTATATCTTTGGGAAGCTTAAGGACAAATTCCGTCTCCTGACCGACTTTACTCTGTACAGAGATCGTACCTTGATGGAGGTCCGTAATCTGACGGACCAGCGCCAGACCAATTCCGGTCCCACCTGTCTCACGGGTTCTGGATTGGTCAGCTCGGTAAAAACGCTCGAATATTAGAAGTAGGTCGTCTTCCGAGATGCCTATGCCTGTGTTCATAATCTTGATTTCTGCATAATCCTGCATTTGTGTAAGAGTAACGCTAATCTGACCGCCTGGGTTTGAGTATCGATAGGCATTGTGAACCAGATTGTAGAAGAGTCGAGTCAGAAGGCGATCATCCCCCACCGCAGTAACGGGTTTCTCGGGAGTGTTCCAATTCAGAGTCAAGTTTTTTTCCTGGATAAGAGGGTAAAGGCTGTGGATGATTTTTTCAAGAAGATGTGTTATGTCCACAAGTTCAAGATTTAGGTGTAATCCGCCTATTTCTGCAACATTTAGGTCTTTTAGATCGCTTGACAAGTCGACTAGACGGTTAATCTCCTCATTTATAGAAGAGAGATTTCCATGATTGGCAGGAAGGACGTTGTCTTGGAAGGCTTCAATATAGCTTTTGATCGAGGTCAAGGGAGTGCGCAGTTCGTGGGCAATATCGGCGGTAAACTGTTTGCGCATGGTTTCTTGTCGATTTAAATTGTCAGCCATCGCATTAAAAGCGTTTGCCAGTTCCCCGACCTCATCTTTGGAACGAAGGGAAACGCGTTCGTCAAGATGTCCATGACCAATACGATTGGCAGCTTGTGTTAAGCGTTTGAGTGGAGCGACGAGCCTGAGGCTTGTAAAGTAACTGAGAAGAATCCCAAATAGAAGGGCCAATCCTCCAGCGAAAAGCAGAGAGCGAAAGACTGCAGATTGGAAGCGGACATCTTGGGGATTGAGACTCTGTGCGGTAGCAGGGTAGCGAACCTCTGCTATGGCTAAATTGCCAAGGGGTCCTGACACTGTGAAGGTTTTAGTTTTCCAATTTGTAGTGGTGTGGGAAGACATACCCATGCCCATACCCATACCCATACCCATCTGGTCTTGACCGTGCATCATATTATCCATGGGGTTGCTTAACGTGGCAATGAGCTTGCCGTTGGGATCTGTCAGAGTAACAACTGTACCCGTCGGGAGGGAATGACTTATTTCGTTTAGAAGTGCAGGATCCCAAGTGCCGGTGGTCTGATATAGCGAACTCAGACGTAAGGGTAACTGGTCCAAAGTCGCTTCATTAACCTGAGTCAAGTAGTTACTAAACTGTTGTTTGAAGACAAAGTTCACGGAAAGCATGCTGAAAGTTAAGGTGATCAGCGCGATGATCAAGGTGGAAAGAAATAATTTTGTGCGCATTTTATCCCTCCGCATTCGGGTTAAACTTGTAGCCAATACCGTAGACAGTCAAAATAATTTGTGGGTTGCTGGGAGTAGTTTCAATCTTTTGACGGATCTTTTTAATATGAGCATCAATCACGCGGTCATCTCCGTCAAAGTTGTGCCCTTGAACAATTTCTACCAACTGACCCCGAGATAACACTCGTCCAGGATTTTTCGCTAAGGCACCCAGAATCTTAAATTCGGTTGGGGTCAACGAGATTTCTTGATCCTGCAGCCGAATCTCATACTGTATGTTATCAATGGTGAGGCCATTGTCATAGGAAATCACGTCTGCAAGGGGTGCAGTATCATTATTTGCCCGACGTAAGACGGCACGTACCCGGGCAACCACTTCACGAGGGCTAAAAGGTTTTGTAATGTAATCATCTGCACCGATACTTAAGCCTTGGATACGATCTTCTTCTTCGACTTTAGCGGTGAGCATGATAATGGGTACGGAGGATATTTTGCGAATCTCGCGGCAAATTTCTGTTCCAGACATGCCAGGGAGCATTAGATCCAGAATGAGTAAGTCAAAGGGGTTTTCTTTAAACATGGTCAGAGCGACAAGTCCGTTAATAGCGGTGCTGACTTGAAAACCTTCTTGTTGAAGGTAAGCCTTAAGCACGGTGGTTATCTTTTTTTCATCATCAACCAGTAAAATCCTCATCGATGGACTCCTCTCACTGACCCCGGCAATCCAGTTAGTCAGATGTTTCTTTACTTATATCATAAACTGGTAACATCCGTATGCTTCTCAGTTTTGGGTTATGTATTATGTTACCTTACTCTTTCAAGTAATAATAAACTCAAAACCCATAACAATAACTCAGAAGAATCCTTGGAAAGATGAGAATACAGATATTAGATTACTAACTCGTTCGCGTGAAGAAGTATAAACCCAACACTATGAGCAGGCTGCCGCTCAGATAGGTAAAATAGTGCCCCCATTTTTGTAAACGGGGTAAACTCTTTAGAACCGCAGTAAAAGTACCCGCAATAATCAGCGGTAGCCCATGGCCAAGCCCATAGATAAAGAGCAATAAAGCGCCATACCAAAGCATACCTTGACCAGCTACATAAGTCATCAAAACTGCTAACACGGGAGTGGCACAGGGTGAAGCTACCAGACCAAACAATAAGCCCACTCCAAAAGAACCAAAAACTCCGCCCCTTTTCTCGGGCATACCCTGTAAACCTGGCAAATTAATATTGACAACGCCAATTAACTGTAATCCCATGATAATAGAGAAAAAACCAATGATATAAATCCAAGCAGGGCCAATCTGCCCAAAAGCTTTACCTAATAATGAGGCTACTATGCCTAAAATAGCAAAGGTAACGGCTAGGCCTAGGACAAAGGATGTTGAAGTTATAAAACTTTTAGTTTTAGAGGGTTTTTCCAAGCCGCCGATATATCCTAACATGACAGGTAACATCGACAATATGCAAGGACTTAGACTGGTCATTAATCCCCCTAAGAAAACTAACAGTATGATGGTTAAACTACCATTAGATAAAGCACGCGGGAGAGTATCTTTAAAGAAGGATCCGTACCAAGTATCGTTTGGATTACCGAAGTTGAGAGCATTATCTAAGGCGCTTTTACTTTGAGGGCCAGTATCGTTATAAGTAACTTGCCCTTGCTCATTTATCACGAAAAAAGCAGGGATATAGTAGATGCCAAATTGCGTAGCAAGAGCCTGTCCTTGAGGGGTATCAATATCAGCTACAATAAAATTAGTATTATCACCATATTTTTTCTCTAGAGCCAGCACCACGGGCTCCATGCTCCTACAGCTGGGTCACCATTTAGCATAAAACTCCAGGAAAATTGGTTTTTCAGAGTTCTGGGCGTCTTGGAAAGCAACCATTGGTTGATTAGTTACGTGAAATTCTGAGGGGCCAGTGTATCTGGGAATTACTAAAGCCATTACGGATAAAATTGCAACCGTTAGCATTATAAGTAATTTGATTTTTGTCTTTATAATAACACCCCATTACTATAATTTTAGTTTGCAAGTGTTGATGTCGCCAAGGATGGCGAGAAGCGACCCGTAACTATCGGGATAAATTCTAGATAGAGGATAGTGCTTCTAAGGGATCTAACTGTATGGCTCGCCGAGCCGGAAGAAGAATCGAAACTACCCCTATTATGACAGAAGCACTGATTGCGGTCAAAGCAATGAAAGGGTGGAATTCAGAGCTCACTGTTTTTTGGAAAGCGATTGGAGCAAGAAGAGTGGGCATCAAGATCCCTATAAAATATCCCAAAACTCCTCCACAGAGACTTACTAAAGATATCTCGCGAATTAAAATGGACAGGATATGCTGACGACGAAAACCGATGGCTCGAAAGATGCCGATTTCCGTAGCGCGATCGTTGATATTACCTAAGGTTGTAACGAATACGATTAAGACACCGATAATTCCCAGTAAAATAGAAGTAATTAAGGAAAAACTAGAAAAGCGATCCACACTTTCTTTGGCACCCTGAACCAGTTGAGATATTTCGGAGACTTTAGCATCAGGTAAGAGTTCTCTCATCAGGGTCGCTGATTTAGTTGGTTGAGCCGTATTGAGCTCGATCATTGACCAAGAATCTATTCCAGTAATCGATCGTGCAGTATTAAAATTCGTAAATACTCCACTATCCTCTGAGCCGCCTGTTTCTTGCATTATCCCCACAATGAGATAACTCTTGTGGTTAAGTTCCAGAGCATTTTCGATGGCTAAGTTTTCTTTCTGGGCCAGATACGAACCAATAATAATTTCCTGTTCACTAGGTAATTGGCCATTTATACTCCACCAAGGTTTCATTTTCAGTTCTGTGGGGAAATCCACTCCGATAATCAGATAACGATTGATCTCTCCTGTGACAGAACCAATAATCTTGGGGGCAATTCCGTTTAATATAAGATTAGGAGTATTATTCAATTTAGCTAAACTATCGAATTCTAAATGTTTAATTTCATAATCAATCCCGGGAACGGAAAGACCTCCGTAGCTGAGCGTAAAATGTTCGGACTTTGGAGTAATTACGACGTTAGCACCATATTGGGTTAGGCTTTTTTGTAAATCATCCTGCATACCTTTAGCTAATGAATTTAATGTGACAGTTATGCCTACTACTAATATAAAAGTAAGCAGCAGAAAGAAAGTTTTCCCTTTCCGACGACGCAAATTTTGGATTGCAATATCAGTAAGTGTCATCTTGTTCTCCTTTGCCGAACGGCGATTTTCGAATTTCGAAGATCGTTGTTCTATTTTCATCCTCCACTTTTAACGTTCCTTTACACTCTACCTATCTTGTAATTGTGCTTAAATCCCACGATCAGACAACTATCACCAGTGATAGTTCCTCAAGAATGGCAAGACTTCTGACTGACATCTCGCATCCCTCAATATATTAACCATGATCTGCGAATCACGCATGCCCCTGTCTTCAGTCTCATGCATCGCTTCTCGACTACGAACCACGAACCACGATCCGACCTCTGGCTTCTGACCTACGACCTCCGACCTCCAAAATCACAGATAACGCAAAGACTCAGTCGGGTCAAGTCTTGCGGCTTTGAGGGCGGGATACAGACTTGCTGTCAGTCCAATTATTAGAGAGGCACTTAAGGCATAGATTAGCAAATTAGGTTGCCAAGAGATATGAACTTGAGCTTTCATGAGCTCTGATCCGAAGCTTACGGCCATACTCATGCCAAGAATGTACCCCAATAACCCGCCCAGCAGACTTAAAAAACCTGCTTCCCCAAGGATGATTATAATAATATGACGTTTACGGAAACCAATGGCCCGAAAGATACCAATTTCCCGGGTCCGTTCTTCCACAGAAGACTTCATCGTTATAGTTAGAACTAAACTGCTAGCCAGTAAGAGAATCAGGGATACACTTCGAGCAAATACGTTAAATCTATTGACGGTATCATCCCGAGATTCCAAGCTGGACATAAGCGCGGCAACCTTAGTCCCAGGAAGTTTGTCACTTAATTGTTGGGTAACTTCTTTGATTGGGCAGGTATAACATAAAGCAGCTGTTTCGATAAGACTTATGGCGTTGGGTCGGTTTGTCAGTTTTTGGAGAACAGCTAAGTCCATAAATACAGCTTGGTCATTTTCTGTTGACCCTGTAGGTTGTATGACTCCTGCTATCTTGAAGTCCTGTCCTAGGATAGTTACAGTTTGTAGAGGGATAAGACCAAGGGAAATTGCCATGTCACTCCCTAAAATGACTTGGTCTGCGCTGGGAATTTGGTTCTTCTCCAGACCATCCACTTTCCACCACTTTTTCAGTTGGAATTCTTGAGGAAAATCTACTCCTAACAACAAAATTTCTCGACCTTTGAGCTTAGTATTTGCTAACAGTTTAGGGGCAATGGTAGCCAAGGTTTCTTTATTCTTGATGGTTTGCATAAGCGGAATAAGGGACATATCCAGTTCTTTGATCTGAGTCGGAGCTTCAACGGTTATACCACCAAAGGTTAATGATTGTTCTGTGTCAGGGAGAATGAGAATATTAGAACCGAATTGATCAAGCTTGTTGGCAACATCTTCTTGCATGGCTTGAGTCGTCGTGTAGAGGAAGATGATTGAAGCCACTCCAATAATCACGCTGAGCATTAACAATGAGGAGCGCATTTTGCGGCGGCGTAGGTTTTGCACCACGATATTTGTTAGACGCATTTACTGCCCTCCTTAGAACTCTTGAGGAATTTGGGATAGAACTCCATCACGAATGTAAATGGCACGGGTGACCCAGGCCAGGTTTTCTTGATTGTGAGTTACCATAATAATGGTTAAACCGTCACGGTTAAGGGCTTGGAATAATTCTAACAGCTCCTTGGCGGTTTTTGAGTCCAGACTTCCAGTGGGCTCATCCGCAAAAATCATTGCAGGTCGGTTAACGATGGCTCGAGCAATAGCTACCCGGTTTTGTTCGCCACCGGATAATTGATTGGGGAGGCGAAGGGATTTCGTACCCAGACCAACTTTGGCTAAAACTTTCTGAGCCATATCTCGTTGTTCTTTGCCCGGACGCCAGGTTATGGACAAAGGGAGCATCACGTTTTCTAAAGCGGTAAGATAGGGAATCAGTTGATATTGCTGGAAAACAAATCCGACGTATTCATGACGAAAATCCGCTAATCGTTCAGAAGTGAGAGCATAAACATCTATGTCATCAATGATGAGTTTGCCGGAGGTGGGGGGATTTAATCCTCCTAGAATACTGAGCAAGGTGCTTTTTCCAGAACCGGAAGGACCCATTAAAGCCAGAAATTCTCCTTCGCGGATCTCTAAATTAATATTGGTCAAGGCTTCAACGGCCCCGTCTCCACCTTCATAGGACTTGCTAACCGCACACACCTTTATCAAAGACATTTAGCCATTTCCTCCTAAATTTCTAGAAATTGAGTTCTTAGCCCCGACTAGAGTGAACGCACCCGTAAGAACGAGTGCGTTAATAAATGTTATAACTAAACTCTAGGTTCCCACGTATCAAGTACATCTTGTGGAATCTCAAGGTTGTCGCCGTTTAAAGAGTAGGTGAGCGCTTCGGGCGGATAGGCTTGACAACCACCGCTCAGGCCTTTGAGTGTTTGAAGATCCCAGGTTGTCCCACAGACGTTGCAAACTATTTGGTTACCTGTTATGTGAAAGGTTTCGCCCTTGCAGGGCTCACAAAAGCTGATGGCCACCATGACTTTACCATCAGGTTGGACAAAGGCCGTTAAGGGAATCCTTTTACCGTTTGCTTTATACTCTGTCCAAATAAACTTTTTTTCTTTCACCGCACTGAGCGTCGTAACAATGGCCTTTCCGTTTTCAACCTTGCTTTCAACCTTTGTTTGTTCTAGTTTACTATCTGAGCTATAATCCATTTTTTGACCAATATCCACTGTTGCAGTGACAGCGACGCCAGGTTTATTGCCATTGGAAACTATGAAATAGGTACCTATCATAATTACAACGGTTATTAGGCCAACGATACTGTAAAGCAGGCCATTGCTTTTAGAGGGTTGGATAAATTTCTGGTTTTTCCCCGCGTGGTCTTTATTCATCTGGAAACCTCCTCGTAATAATAATTTTAGCCATTGTAGGAATCTTTGTTCAGGTGGAGTTTTAGCTCCACCTGAAGTTTAATTTGAACTTATTAAGGAAGCAACATCCATTATAGGATTTCTTATTATTTAAATAAAGATGAAAATCCTGGATACTAGAATTCCAGACCTGCAATCTGGCTTCCAGCTTCTGATCTCAGACCTCTGGCACTACATCCGCATATCCATTCTTACCACGAAGGTAAGAAAGTTCAGTATACCGAAGATCAAGATGACGACTAAATAAGGCATAGC
Source organism: Desulfosporosinus shakirovi (assembly GCF_020595055.1). GTDB lineage: Bacteria > Bacillota > Desulfitobacteriia > Desulfitobacteriales > Desulfitobacteriaceae > Desulfosporosinus > Desulfosporosinus shakirovi. The sequence continues at coordinate 387,141 of NZ_JAJDOO010000001.1, forward strand.
GACGGATAGGGCTTTTTGGTTCCATAATTCTTTTTAGCAATCCTATAGGCAGTGTAAAGAGAACCGAGAGCTCCCGAGATAACCAAGACGTATTGCATGATTTGAATTGTTGGGTCAGACACGAAAGAAGTGGTACCCTCAATGTGTTTCCCGAATAACCTCATGAAGGTGTAGAAGATTGATTTCCCTTCCGCCAGAAGATGGAACAAGTTGTGGGCCATGTGGGCAGCCAAGTCTAGCGGGATGACTGCATAACCAAAACGAGCGAAGGCAGTACGCAACGTCTCGCCGGTAAATCGCCGTGGCTAAAAAAAGTAACAAGACTGGGGTGGTCATAGCGAAAACAAAGAGAATTGTAAAGGCTATATCCTTGTTACCGATCCCTAAAGACAGCTCCGCTCATTTAAGATAGGATTGGTAGAACTCTAACATGGTGATATTTTGGACAAAGACAATCCCGACAATGACAATAGCTAAAATGGATTCTTCGAAGCGTGCCCTAGTCATCGACCAAAACTGGCTGGTTGGTTTACGTGGAGTTAAGCGGATGGAATCATGAGGGCAACTTTTGATGCAGTTTCCACAGAGATTACAGTTAGTATTATTCTCCATAGCCATAGGGAATTCAAATATCGGACAGTCGGGCGCTTTAGAGTTTCCTTTGTACCAATCACGAGTAGTACAAGTTTTGCGAATTTCTTTATCGGCACGTAATTTCAGAATGCCTGTTCGAGAGTAGTTGCCTGATAAGCTTCCGATAAAACATAGATAACGGCACTAAGTACGTCGTTGAAGAGCATAGCAGTGACCATAACGCCACCTAAGATGAGTAACAGCAGAGTTCCAGAACCTCTGGGAGATTCAACAACTCCCCAAATGTGGTCGGACCAAGTGATGAAAATGAAGGTAATATCAATGATCTATAATCCATATTTCCTTAAAAAGTTGGGAACTTTGCAATTTTCTCAGAAAATCTTCTGCGTCAAATCGCTCACCCAGGCAAAGGGGCAAACGGCACACCGGAACCGACCGAAAATAAAGAAGAAGAGAGGGAGGAGTGGCCACCAGAGAAGATACCTGGATAAAGTGAACTTTGCAAAAAACATTTGAGAGGTTTAAGCTTAAGAAAGTTTCTTTTTTGTGGGGATTTAGGTGGGGGTGCTTGACTCATTATTGAGCCTCCTTCCCTGAGGGATGCTTTCGTTTGAGAAATTGAACAAAAATACCAGCCAGTACTACCAATCCGAAGGACTGCCAGACATGTTATTGGATGTGGCTGGTTTTGAATCAGCTAATGCGGGAAGGGTAAAAATTAATAAAGAGAACGGAATTAGTTACTAGTGACGAAAATTTCTTTTTCATTAAAAAACACTCCTAAAATTTATTACGGTTTAGGTAAATGCAAAAGCTGTGCCAAGTTCGAGATTCTAATTCAACTTGGGATTTGGAATGACATAACGGAAGGCTTAATTACTCTTTCAGAGAAGTTAAAAGATACTCGATAATTTAGCTGTAGCTGTTCCTATATGAACAGACTGTAGTATCAAGTCGATGTTGTTAGTATGTTTGACCAAAGTAATAATTACGGTATAAATTAATTCGCATCAATTTAAAGTGTTTATCGTATAGAAAAAATTGCTTTGTAATGCCTTAGGGTTAAAAAATTGCGGGATTTCCCACACTATGGTGTGGGAAATCCCGCAGGCGAGGAGGGTGAAAGTTGCGAAGGGTATTAATTGCAGACGATGAAGCAAATATGCGCTGGGTCTTGGAGAGAGCATTAAGTAAAGTTGGTTATGATGTAGAAACTGCAGAGGACGGGAAGATCGTCATAGATCGGGCCTTGGAAGAACGTCCGGATTTGGTCCTTGTAGATTTGAAAATGCCGAAAATGGATGGTTTGAGTGTTCTGAGGACCCTGAAAGAGAATTATCCAGATTTGATGGTTGTCATGATGACTGCACACGGCAGTACCGCGACGGCGGTCGAGGCCATGAAGGCCGGGGCACATGATTATTTGATGAAACCCTTTGATATTGATGAACTGCTCATTACTGTTGCTAAGGCCTTTGAAGTAGAAAGCTTGCGTGAACAGGTAGATTATCTCAAGGGAGAGGTCCAAAGCTCTGGATGGCAACTGGTCGGGAATAGTGAAGCAATGAAAGCGGTTAAACACTTAGTAGAAAGGGTTGCTCTTACTCCGGCTACAGTGCTTATTGAAGGAGAATCGGGGACGGGGAAGGAACTGGTTGCCCATGCCATACATACTTTAAGCCCGCGGGTGAATGGACCTTTTATTCGAGTGAATTGCGCAGCGTTGACGGAGACTTTGCTGGAAAGCGAACTGTTCGGACATGAAAAGGGTGCATTTACGGGAGCTCATGCTCGAAAGACGGGACGCTTTGAGTTGGCCGATGGCGGTACACTCTTTCTTGATGAGATCGGAGAACTGTCTTTCAACGTCCAAGCTAAGTTATTAAGGGTCCTCCAAGAGCGGACCTTTGAGCGGGTCGGCGGTGAAAAAACCATCAAGGTGGACGTCAGGATTATTACTGCAACGAACAGGAATTTACAGAAAGAGGCTCAAGAAGGGCGTTTTCGCGAAGACCTTTACTATCGCCTCAGTGTCTTTCCGATTTCTATTCCTCCCTTACGGGAACGTCGGGAGGATATTCCTTATCTAGCCGATCATTTTTTGAAGAAACTTAGATCTTATGGGCAAACCAAGACTCTGAATTCAGAAGTCCTAACTCAACTTATGGAGTATGACTGGCCAGGAAACGTGCGTGAGCTCGAAAATGTGGTGGAACGTATGGTGATCATTTCCCAAGGAGCAGTGATTGGAGCAGATGGGTTGCCCGTCTTTAGCACACTCTCAAAAGAGGAGAAAGGCCCCGAATCCTTTGTCCTGCCTCCTGAGGGTGTTTCCCTGGAAGAACTAGAGAAATCCTTCCTCCGGCAGGCCATGGAACAAACGGGGGGGAATCAAAGTCAGGCTGCCAAACGGTTAGGCCTTTCCAGGCATGCTTTTTTATACCGTTTAGAGAAATACGGAATAGATCCTCATTGGGGGATTTAGAGAAGGAGGACCTCTATGCTAAATAACGAACCCACTGAACCAAACCAAGCCCGAGCCCGGGTTCTCTTTGACCTCATTGCAATTGGGCTCGTCGTGGCGGTTCTTACTAGTATTCACTATACGAATTATCATTACGAAGTGGATTATCACATTCTTTTACAATTCGCCTATTATCTCCCGGTTATTTATGCAGCTATGCGTTTTGGACCTGCCGGGGGGATCATATCAAGCTTTATTATAACGTTGCTTTTTATACCGCTTATGTGGCATATGCAAGCCGATTTAAGCCCAGCTGCTAAGTATACACAATGGGTGGAGGTCGGCTTAATCAACGTAATTGGTTGGTTAACGGGCATTTTGACTGAAGAGGAACGGAAGGCGAAGCGCAAATATAAGCTGGCGCTAATGATTCAAAAAGAATTGGTAGAAAAGTTAAAGCGAGAAGGGCAGGAACGTGAACGATTGGAGGGTGAGATTCGGCAAACTGAACGAGTGACCGCGCTGGGGCATATGAGTGCCGGCTTAGCTCATGAAATACGGAATCCCTTGGGGATAATAAAAGTGAGCATCCAAATGCTGGCCCAAGAAAAATGCGACGATGGAGTCGTTTCGGAATACTGTCGGGTACTTCTGGAAGAATGTGAACGGTTAAATCGCTTGCTGAGCGAGTTTTTGTCCTTTGCCCGACATAAAGAGCTGGTGCGGGAAGGGATTAGGCTGGAAAAACTCTTGGACGAAGGAGTAACACTAGTCCAGCCAGCCCTGAGGCAAAACAATATTAAGTTAGAACAAGCGCGAAGCCAGGTTGAATTGCAAGAAGTTGAGGTGGACCCGGACCAGATTAAGCAAGTCATACTAAATATTTTACTCAATGCCATCGATGCCCAGGGGGAGGGTGGAGTGATTCTGTTAAGTGGGGTTCAGGAAAAGGGTTTTGTAGGTTTCGCAGTTAGTGATGAGGGACCCGGCATTTTGCCGGACGCCTTGCCTTACATTTACGACCCTTTTTTTACGACGAAGGAAACAGGGACTGGATTAGGGTTATCCGTTGTGCACCGTATCCTTGATCACCACGGGGGGAAGATATCCATAGCAAATCGGAGTGAGGGTGGGGTTCGGGTGGAAATATTGTTACCATTATCCCATTAGGATGGGATAATGATTGGATTTATCCTTCCAGGAATGAAGTTGCTTACAAGCTACAAATACACCTCTAAAAATAGTACAGTCACTTAGAGTAAAGAGAATAATGGGAAAACAAAGGCTAGAGGCGTCACTATCGCTTCTAGCCTTGTTTTCTATCCGAAAAATGTTATGGGAAAAGAGGTGTTTATTAGATTATGGAAGAATAGAGTGAAGATACAGGAAAAGGGTCGTGAAGGATTTTAACAGCCAGTAGGATTGATACTTGACTAAGAAAATGGATTGCTAGAGAAGAGGTGTCTAAAAATGAACACTGAGCCAGTAGTAACTATAAAGGATCTTAAAATGCGATTTGGTTCGAAAGAAGTACTAAAGGGTATCAATTTGGAAATATACAGTGGCCAGATTATTGGGTATATTGGGCCAAATGGGGCGGGAAAGAGTACCACTGTTAAAATACTGATGGGTTTGGTGGACCGTTATAATGGTCAAATCAGAATCCTTGGAGAGGATATCTCGAATGGCAAAGTGGAATATAAACGAAAAATAGGCTATATGCCTGAAACTGTAGAGATATTCGAAAACCTGACAGCCTATGAATACCTTACATTTATTGGAGAGGTTTATGGAATGAGTTTGGAACAGGTAAATAATAAGGCCAAAAAACTTATGGCTTTACTTGGCATAGAAGATGTCTACCACTCAAGAATATCATCTTACTCAAAAGGCATGAAGCAAAAATTGCTGATTATTTCCAGTTTGATACATAACCCGGAGATATTGTTTTTAGATGAACCCTTAAGCGGGCTGGATGCCAATAGTGTGATGATCGTAAAAGAGATTCTGGCAGAGCTGGCAAGGTTGGGAAAAACCATATTCTATTCGTCGCATATTATGGATGTTGTGGAGAAGATTAGCAACAGAATAATATTAATCAATGAGGGACAAATAGTTGCTGACGGAAGCTTTGACGAACTTAAGGAAAAGAGCAGAAAAGGCTCCCTCGAACAGATATTTAACCAGTTGACTGGTTTCAATAGGCATAAGGAGATTGCCTGTGAATTCATCAATGAATTGCAGGGAGTGTAAGTAATGCGGGATTTTTGGATTTTGAAGGTCTTAGATTTTTTGGGTTTTTTTATCAAGTTATGGGAATCGATTATGGGGTTATGAGAAAAATATTGCAAATTAAGCTGTTGATGGATCAGAGAAGAGCGCCTTCCGTACTGATAAATTCTAAACATAAAGATGAAGAAAATACTTTCTATAAATCTTTAATAACTTATGGGTTAATGGGTGCATTTTTCGCTATTATTATGCTCCTGCCTTTACCTATGTTCTTAAAAATGAATTTAATCATTGGAATGTTAATCTTTATGATTACCATGACGATGGTGTCTGATTTCTCGGCGTTATTGCTGGATACAAGAGACAAGGAAATCCTATTAGCAAAACCTATAAAGCCTCAGACTGTAAACGCTGCAAAAATAACTCGTATTTTAATAAATTTCTTAACGATTACGTTTGTCATGGCTGGACCGTCGTTAATAGTAGGGCTCTTTAAATATGGCCCTCTATTTTTGGGCATATATTTTTTGGATTTGCTGCTTATCTCAGGACTGATTCTTTTCTTAACTTCACTTTTGTATTTTTTGATGCTTTTATTTTTTGATGGAGATAAGCTCAAAGATATCATCAATTACATGCAAATTATCTTATCCTTTGTGATGATGATTGGGTATCAATTCACGGGTCACATTATGAGTTATATTGACTATAACATAGGTTTTGTTTTCAAATGGTGGATGTATCTGCTTCCTTCCGCTTGGTTTGCAGCCCCTTTTAGTCTGATATTGGAGAACAGGGCAGAGAATCATTTTCTGTATTTGAGCCTTATAGGAGTAATAGTCCCCATGTTACTTCTAATAATATATTTCGGAGCAGTTATCAAATATTTCGAAAAAAACCTGTATAAACTCGATAAAGTCACAGCAAAAAAACGTAGAACTGTAGAAAAGAGAGCGATACTCTACCAAAAACTAATATCGCCTTTTATTCCAAATAACCTTGAGAATGTTTTTTGCAGGTTTACCTAAAATATGATTTCCAGTGAAAGGAGTATAAGGCTGCGTCTATAGCCTAATCTTGGCTTTGCAACATTTCTATCTGTCATTATGTTGGTTAATAGCTTTATCGTAAATAAATCCTTAAATGAAGCTCTAATAGATATTTCCCAAGGAGCTTATTACCTTTTTATATATCTTTCTGTTTCTATGCTTGCATCAACTGTCATGACAATAAATTCAAGCGAGAATTATAAAGGAGCATGGATCTACAGAACTTTGCCCATTGAGTTACCAGGTGTAATGCTAACGGGAGCGCTAAAGGGTTTCATATTGAAGTATCTTATCCCGGTATACCTTTTTGTAAGCCTAATCTTCGCTATACCTTACGGAATCCGTTTAATACCCCATCTGATCTTGATATTCTTGAACATGATGATATTAATTATTTTGATTTTTAAATGGTCAGAAAATGGGCTGCCCTTCAACAAGGATTTTCAACATAAAGAGGACAATAGGGTTTTGTTTAGTTGTTGGTTCTTTTGCATTCTGTGCTATATCGGCGGCACTGCATTACGTTTTGAGAGATGTACCTGTCGGATTGTTGATATATATTATTGCAGTGCTTATTGTGTCCGCTGTCCTATGGAAAAAAACTAGTGCAAAGATTACCTGGAAAGACGTCTAGCCCCTAGTCTGCCCTTGACCTGTGACTCTTGCAAAAATTCGACAAAATTGCAGAGAATCGTGTAACATAGGAGTAAGATCTAGAAAATATAAAAGGGTGAAAAGATTTGGATCAAAACAACAGTGATGGCGTTTTTGAAATAAATCCCTATTCAGTTGAGACGAATAACTGGGTTAAAAGAGGCTGGGACATACGCGTAAATAATTTTCCAGCTGAGATATACTTTGATTATCCGACCAAAACAAAAAGTGTAAGTTTAACCGGAACTGCTTGCTCTCTCAATTGCGCACATTGTGGGGGACATTATCTCAAAGGAATGACAGATGTCAAAGAGCTAACCTCCCAGTTGTGTTCGGAGCTTTCTTTTTCCAGCGCATTAATCAGCGGTGGATGTACTCAGGACGGTAAGGTTCCTTTTTGGAACCGCTTAGACCTCTTACAGGAGCTAAAGAATAGGCAGGTTCGTTTAAATTTTCATGTAGGACTAATTAGCGAAAAAGAGATTCAGCTGCTTAAAGGGTTAGCAGATGCAGTTTCTTTTGATTTTGTTGGAGATGAGGATACTATACGTGAAGTTTACGGTCTCGAGCATAAATTAGAGGATTATATTCGGGTTTATAAGGATTTGCGTAAACAGGCAAGAATTATTCCCCATTTAACACTTGGCTTAAAAGGGGGTATTTGGAGTGGAGAGGAAAAGGCATTGGATATTCTTGAGGATTTAGGCTTGGACGGATTGGTGTTGAACGTATTTATTCCAACTCCGGGCACCCGTTATGCTGACCGAACTCCCCCGAATTTAGAAGAGGTCATCTGTTTTCTGGCTAAAGCAAGGGTACGCTTCCCTAAAACTTCTCTCGCACTTGGTTGCATGCGCCCCAAAGGAAGTTATCGTCAAAAGCTTGATCAGGCCTCGGTGGCCTTGGGAATCAATAGAATTGTGATACCTACTCCGAAGGCTAGGCATTTAGTAGAAGAAAAAGGGCTGATAATCAAACGAGGTGAGGAGTGTTGTGCTCTATGATACGTTGTTCGGTAGGAACTGCCAAAGTATTAGGTCTAAATAACATAAAAACAGATGTCTTGCCAACGACTGCCTATCTGATGGTAGGAGAACATTGTAAGTTTAATTGTGCCTTTTGTGCTCAAGCTCGCGATAGCAGGTCGAAGACTAACTTACTTTCCAGAGTAGTTTGGCCGGAATTTCAAGAACACGAGGTTGTTCAGGGCTTGAAAATACCCGAGGCCCAAAAGGTCATGCAGAGGGTTTGTTTTCAGGTCGTCCAAGATGGCAAGGCATTAGAGGAAGCCAAAGGTCTGGTTACAACCATAAAGAATGAGAGCCCCAATATGCCAATCTGTGTCTCGGCAGGGCCGCGAAGCCTCACCGAGATTGAAGATTTGCTTAAGCATGGTGTGGACCGGGTAAGTTTAGCGCTCGATGCTGCTACTCCAGAGGTTTTTGCTTTGGCCAAAGATGGATCTTGGGAAAACCGCTATGAATTGCTCATTGAAGCGGCAGGTAAGTTTCCGGGACATATTGGCACCCACCTTATCGTAGGGCTGGGGGAAACCGAAGAGGAAATGGTCAAAATCATACAAGACATGTATGATAAGGGAATCACTGTAGCCTTGTTCGCATTTACACCGGTAAAAGGGACCCGCATGGAACAATCACCTAAACCAGAGTTGAATCATTATCGCCGGATACAGGTTGCCCATTATTTAATCCGCAGGAAATATGCTCGAGCAGATGAGTTTATCTTTCGAGCGGGCAGGATTGCAAGTTTTTCTATGCATTTAGACCAGCTTTGGGATTATCTCTCTTTAGGTGAGGCCTTTCAGACCTCTGGTTGTTCAGGATGTAACCGTCCTTATTATAATGAATCCCCCAGGGAGGAATTTTATAACTATCCAAGACCGCTTACCCCTGAAGAAACGAAAAAATCCTGGCAGGAACTCGTTTCTGGTTTAGAAAAGTAGGTGGAAAAATGAAAACGTGGAGATATCTGCCTTACTCGGTTTCTACTGGCTCTGAAAACATGGCAATCGATGAATCTATCATGGAACTTATGCAAAAAGATAATAGTAACCAACCAGTTTTGCGGTTTTATGGCTGGAAGCCTGCCGCTTTATCCCTGGGTTATGCTCAAAGTTATGCTAAGGAAGTGGATGAAGAGGCCTGTCGTGAGGCTAATATTGATGTTGTTCGGAGGCCGACTGGTGGCAGGGCTGTGTTACACCAGTATGAACTAACCTACAGTATTATTGTTCCGGAATCTGAGGAACATGTTAAGGGGACCATCATTAAATCCTATTTGAAAATAAGTGAGGCATTATTAAAAGGAATAAATGCAGTTGGGGTGCCGGCTGAAATAGTTGCTCAGGCAAATTCTTCACACACTGGAACAGCGGCTTGTTTTGATGCCCCTTCGTGGTATGAACTAGCAGTAGCCGGAAAAAAGCTTGTAGGAAGTGCCCAAATGCGCAGAGATGGAATTCTCTTGCAACATGGCTCTATAATCTTGCATTTTGATACAGAACTTCTATTCAGACTTCTAAAATTACCAAACCAAGAAGTTCGGCAACGTTTGGTAAAGAGCTTTAAGGCCAAAGCCTGTGCCTTGGATGAAGTATGGACGCGACCGGTGACAATCGATGAGCTGGAAAAAGAGATATGTTTAGGATTTGAGGAAATTATGGGTATAAGACTTGTCCCTTCAGTTCTGAGCAAAGAAGAGAAACTTATAACAGAACAACTAGTTAAGAAATATAACTCGCAGGAGTGGACAATGAAAAGGTAAATATCGAGATATGTCTCGGAAAATTGTCCGGAAGGTATATATAACTTCTGGACAAAGGTGGCACCGATTGTTAGCAGTTATCATCATAACTAATATGCAAATAAATTATGGAAAAAACATTAAGCAAAGACTAAAGAAATGAAGATTTCTCGAAAGGGCTCCTTATCGAAAGCACTTGAACAAGCTTAAAGGAAATTTGCCCGAGTCAATTGCGTTAGAAGGGACGTTAAGCCCACATGATTGTTATGTTGAAAATTTTAAGCACCTTGTTCCTCGTCGTTTGGCTTCTTCGGAGGCGTGTTCAAATTGGACATGCTATGTTAGCTGGTTCGATGATCTTATTTTTAATTGCTTCGCCAACGTGGGAAAAAGCATCTACTGCGCTCCGAGCCACCTTACTGGAAACCAGCACATGGGAAGTTGTGCTGGCGATGTTTTTTGTCATGTGTCTAGAGTTCCTTTTGAGAACAAGTGGAACCATAGAAGGCTTTATGACTTCTATGAAAGCACTGTTGCGAAGTGATCGCGTGCTGCTTGTCCTTATGCCTGCTTTCCTTGGCCTGCTTCCCTCACTGGGTGGAGCGATGTTCTCTGCCCCCATGGTTCAGCACGCAAGTAAAAAGTACTCCCTCACTTCGGAAAACAAGGTGACAATCAACTACTGGTTTCGCCATATTTGGGAATATGCGAACCCCATTGTGCCTGCCTTAATCCTCGGCAGTCAAATTACATCGATCCCCTTAGGTTCATTAGTCACTCACATGGGAGGATACACATTCCTGGCACTGATCCTGGGGTGTTTATTCCTTTTAACTGGGAAGAAATTTCGTCCTCGTGAGCAGTTCGAAAATCAAACGGAGCTCGAAGTTTCCGCTTCGTTGGAAACCACACTTGTTGACGCATCTGAGATCAGAACTTCCTCGCGGTCTATGCGTTACCTACTCCTCGCTCTTGGTCCTATTATTGTGAACATCATCCTTGTTGTCAGCTTCCACTTTAGTGCAGCGGTATCCATGGGTTTAGTCGTTCTTGGAATGGTTTTGATTCTCCGCATACAACGGGAACAAGTAATTCGGATGTTGAGTAAGTCCTTTGACTTAAAACTTCTTTGGGGAATTCTCAGCATCATGTTATTTCAACATACCCTGACGGCTTCAGGCTTAGTTCAGGAACTTGTCGCGCTTTTGCAAGGAGTAAGTCTTCCCATCTCAATTATGATCGGACTCTGTGCTCTAATGGTCGGAGTTCTTACAGGATCACCTCAAGGCGTCGTCGCCATTACCTTTCCCATAGTTGCAGTCCTAGCGCCGGGGAATGTGAATACCGCCACAACTGCGTACGTGATGGGTATAGCCGGATCGATGCTCTCACCGGCACATCTTTGTCTTATTGTAACTGGAGAGTACTTCAAGGCAGACATATTCAAGTCTCTGCGCCCTGTACTATTTCTTGAGGGTATCATCGTTGCAATTGTTATCTTAACTCAGTGCATATAATGTGTATATTGGTTCCCTATTAACTAGTTCTAAGATGAATTTTGCTTACAACTCTGAACATTGTGACCTTTTACCCATAAAATGGTATAATGGCAGCATGGGAACGTGTTAAACGATGTGTCTGATAAGGGCATTTGAAAATAAAAGGGGAGCTAATTATGTCATTATCTCGAGAAGATAAAAAGTACACGTTTGCAGACTACTTAACATATCCAGAAGATGAAAGATGGGAAATCATTGACGGAGTACAATATCTGCAAGCATCCCCAACACCTGTACACCAAGAAGTACTTACGGAATTAGTAAGACAAATTGCTAATCATTTGATAGGCAAACCATGCAAAGTATATCCTGCTCCTTTTTGTGTAAGATTGCCATTAGGCTCAGAAAAAATGAGTATGAAGTAAAAAATATTGTTGAACCCGATATATCCATTATCTGTGGCAAATCTAAAATTGATGATAAAGGATGCAATGGAGCACCAGATATGATCATTGAAATTATTTCTCCTTCATCAATAAAATTGGATAGGGTTGTCAAGGTTCAATAAATATGAAAAAGCTGGTGTTAAAGAATATTGGATGGTTGAACCTGATCAAAAACTTGTGAGTGTAGTTGTAATGCAAATTAATCAAAGATATGGGAGGACTGAGATATATACCGAAGAGGATAAAATAGCGGTATCCATATTTCCAGATTTAGTAATAGACTTGAGTGAAGTTTTTACTTCGCAATAGATTTACAAAGCACATGCCGAAGGCCACACTTGAAGTGTGGCCTTCGGCATGTGCTTTGTAAAAATCGTTTAATCATCCCGAGACACCCACTTCTTCAAGTGGGTGTTCCTTATTCTACTTCGGTGACGATAGTTTCCAGTCCGATAGTTTCCGGTGGAGAGTATCGTCGAAGCCGTGGTCCCAATAGGAATGCCTACCAGCGTAGGATAGAGTATCGACGAGCACTTTTCCCAATAGGGACACTTGGCGCGAAGGAGGTAGACTCCATCCTACACCGCGAATGTATTCATCTGTGCATATGCCACATGTTATTTTAAAATCTACATCCTTTGGACGTCACGTATTTCCTTTGGGGGAATGAAGAAGCAACACGCCTCTCCGGTATCAATATAAAGTAATCAATAACGATAACTATAAAAGAGGTTGGAGCGGATAATGCTCCACCTCTTTTATAGTTATCGTTATTTGGAATTCATCGGACATTACATAGTAAAATTACATGTGTATCAGTATAATGAACAATTTTCTCCACAGTATAAGTTGAATTTCTTTTTAAGAGCAGTTCATCTTCTGTTTTAATGTTGCTGATACTTTTTAGACAAGCCGCATTAAAATGCCTTGGGACTTTTAAGATAAATAGTACATCCCCAGAGTATTCGATATTACCGTTAAAAAATAAAGTAGTACTTGAATAACCCTTTTCAAGAAACTTTTCTCCATTGTAGATACTTAAAGAATTAGTGAGTTCTTGGAAACCCTCTAAATCTATCCATCTAAAAGTAATTATATCCTCAGGAGTTGATGCTTTTTCTAAAGCAGAATCTATATGCTGAATTCGACTCTTATGCCTCGGATATCTACTATGACGCAAATGCTCGTTGAATTTGAAAGAACATGAAGTATATAGCTTGATGGTTTTAATCTCTTCCTGAGTCAGATGTTGTTCCCATGAACTGTAGTTTAGTTTACCCCATTGTCTAATGTCGTCTTCAAGTTCAAATATACGGAATGAATCATGAACTTTGAGATATTTTAATAAGTTGAAAACATTCTGTAAGGCCTTGGAAAAGTCTTGGTTATCAAGTTGAATAGATACATTTTCCTTGCCAAAGATTGATTGCCAGATTTCCTTGAATTCTTTAAATATAAAACATAACCTCCTTTGCTTAAAGGGTAGTTTTGTTTATATTTATTTGTATAACACCAAGAAATGACTAATATGCTTTAGGTTTATTTATAAAGGAAATTCTAATTGTATATTTTGACCGAAGAAAAAGAGCAACAACATGCGTTGTTACTCTTAAAAAGTTATTGTTATCTCTATTAATATCTACGGGCACCAAGATAACGAGAGGAGTAGAAGCTGTCACTAAGACTGGATGTTTTAACATCGCTTTGGGGGTTGCTGGCGTGAACAAAACGTCCTCCACCAATATAAATACCTACATGAGAGGCACCTTTAGCATAGGTTGAAAAGAATACTAAATCACCTGCACGAAGATCATTTTTGCTAACTGGAGTTCCCGAAGCGAATTGCGCAAAAGAGGTTCGAGGAAGAGATATACCAGAACCTGATAAGACGTACTTTGTAAAACCTGAACAGTCAAAGCCACTTTTTGTTGTTCCGCCAAAAACATAAGGCGTACCTTGCAAGCTAAGTGCACGGTCTACGATATTTGAAGAACCGCCGCTTCCGCGAGACAGGGTAGAAGCTACCATGACTGGTTGCTTGCTGGGGCCCTGAGCGATGACGCGATTGACTGGATTTTGCGTTACTTTTTCATCGATCACTTGTTTGGTAACGTCGATACCATTTTTTTGAACATAAGAATATGTTACTGTTTTTGAACCGTTGCTACCTTGCTCAATAACTTTCGTTTGCCCAACTTTTAAACTATTGTCATTCTTTGTTTCGACATCATAGGGAATAGTTTCTGGACCAGTAAATGTCCCTTCACTTACAACGGTAAGATAAGGAGCTGTAGAAACTAATTTAATAATCTGGCCGGGCTGTAATTTCGTATCCTTGCTCGTTCCCGGATTACCCGCTAATACTTCATCTGTTAACATATCGTTTTTGCGGGCAATCAGCCACCAAGAATCGTTGGGTTGTACAGTATAATCCTTTGTAGTTACTTTACCGCCAATCAACTCTTTGAAAGCTTGTTCAAGTGGTTTCATTTGATCTGGTTGGACTTCTGTTGCTTCAACACTAACCTGTTCGGCAAAACTAACGGAAGTCACCTTATTTTCCTCACTGGGTTTAACATAATAGTCTTCATACTCTTCAAGAAGTTTATCAGAATCCTCTTTACTAGGCAGATATGCGACAACTGAACCGTCTGCTTCTAACCTATAACCTTCAAGATAAAATCCTAATTTAGTTTCTAACGTTTCTTCGTTTAAAGAAGATTCAAAATAGACTGCGGGATTAACTCTGAGGGTTTCATAGGTGATTTGGTCATGGGTTTTGGCAACCACTCCAAATGGCTTACCTTGTTGTTTTAGAATCGTTGCGACGAGGTTTTTACCGGCATCAACATTTTTAACTAACCCAATTTGTTGGCCGTTAATCATAAGCGCAGCAGCGGCAGTCGTTGTCGAAAGATAATAGGTGAGACCGCCAGTTAGGATAACCACAATAGATAAACCACCAATGACGCGCGGTGATTTCCATGAGACTTTTTGTAAGGTATTGTTGAAAAATCGTTTGAGCAACGTTTTTTTCTGAGCCCAATTGAAATGTTTGATTCTAGCATGTATCGAACTTTTTAACCGTAATATGACCGGAGACAAATGCATATTTCTTTCACCTTTCTCAGCTTACGAGGTTAGTTGACGGATTCGGGCACAAGGTGTAAGCCCTACGCATATCGGTATGCGTTTCACCCCATAAAAAAGAGTCCCCCGCTCTAGGTATCCTAGATTCAGCCTTTGTTTTTTTACGTCGACATAGTATATTCGACATGATAGGGAAATTTCCTCTAAAGTTAATCGTAGAAATAAATGGTAATTGGCATTCCGAGACTTATTAGGAACCTGATTTCAGATCAACTTAGTACAAGATTTTATTGAGAGAGG
The DNA here is from genome assembly GCF_020595055.1 of Desulfosporosinus shakirovi. Classification (GTDB taxonomy): domain Bacteria; phylum Bacillota; class Desulfitobacteriia; order Desulfitobacteriales; family Desulfitobacteriaceae; genus Desulfosporosinus; species Desulfosporosinus shakirovi. The sequence goes on from NZ_JAJDOO010000001.1 coordinate 402,232, forward strand.
CCTCGATCAATAATTTTCCTGACCCTTTCCGGCAATTCCGCGGCTTGCTCTTTGGTTAGTTTGGCAGTTGGGATGGGGTCAAAAATAGTTATCTCTACATGGGCTGGCTTAATTTTAAAGCCGTTTTGTTCCATTATCTTATACGAACCGCGAATCGTAAGCGGAACAATGGGAACACCGGCCTTCAACCCCAACTTCAAGCTCCCAGGTTTAAATTCGCCTAAGGTTTCACCTTTGCTGCGAGTGCCTTCAGGGAAAATGACCATAGAATATCCTTCTTTAAGATATTCTGCAGCCTGGTTTATAACTTTAAGAGATTGTCGTATATCTGAACGGTCCATAAAAACACACTTCAAATGAGTCATCCAGGTTCGAATCAAGGGTAATTTAAGAAGCTCAACTTTTGCAATAAATGCCTTAGGCTTGTCAATATAACCCAAGAGAATAGGGATGTCAAAATTCCCCTGGTGATTGCTGACGAAAAGAACTGGGCCTTCAGAAGGGATGTTCTCCTCCCCGCTGATGGTAACAGTAACGCCTGCAAGCTTAACGAGAGAGTGGGCCCATTTCTTTGCCGTTTGGTTTGTGAGCAGGTCATGTTCAACGGTTTTTCCCATTTTTTCTAATAGGTTAACTTTTAACAGTGTTGGTTGAATAGCCATGAGGTGTAACCAGAAATATGTAAACCATAGAATTGTTCGAAACATAAATGTACTCCTCATCCTTGTTTTTAGGATATTATACCAAAAATCAAGATACACAGAAACCTAAACATAACATTCCTGAGTAACCATTTCGTAAGCCGTCAGGATAAGTGCCGGACGCCGGGTAATGTTACTAAAATAAATTTATATATGTGTTAGCTGAGGAGGTCATTGAATCCATCACCATAATAGGTGCTGGAAATACCAATGGAGTTGTAAGGTGACAGTAATTAATAGAGAAGACTTGACAGCTGGCGTTAAGAAATTTATTATTAGTATAATAAAGATACTATAATTAGTATACTTACTTTCAGAAAGGTAATTCACAATGACACGAAGGTACAACCATTATTGTCCTGTGGCGTTTTCATTAGAGGTAATTGGTGGCAAATGGTCTTTTACTATCATTCGAGATTTGCTCACTAGGCCCCAAAGGTTTAGTGACCTGCTGCAGTACTCAAGCAACGTCACGCCTAAGGGACTTACGCTTGCACTCCGGCAACTTGAGGAGACTGGTATTGTTGAACGAGAGGAACAGCCGGGCCATCGCGAGGTTTGGTACAGGCTAACGCGTGCAGGTCAAGACCTGCGTCCTGTGGTGGAGGCAATGAAGGAGTGGGGCCTGAAACATGCAATGCGGCCACCATTGCCAGGCGAAGTGGTTCGCCCTGATCTAGCGATGGATGTCATTACAGATTCCCTCAATAAACGAGGCCGTAAGTTGCCTCAACCCACAACATGGTTGATGTGTTTCACCCATGGGGGGACCTATATCTTATCCTTTGATGGTGATCGATGGTCAACAAGTAAAGGAGAGCAAGCAGATCCGGACGTCCGAGTGACGGTATCTCCCGAAGCGTGGACGACATTTCTGGCCGTTAAACGGAGTGAGAGAGATCAGTATGTTCAATCGTTGCAACTTGATGGCTCACCCGAACGTGTCGAGGAGTTTTTACGGGCCTTTGTCGTTAGAGATACAATTTAATAACATCAAGGTAACGGTTTGGAAAACAGAGTAGCCGCCCTGTCTTTCGGGTCTATTATTTCAAGAGCGTTTTAGGCTTTTTTCAGAGTAGAAAAGGCTAACAAGTGTACATACGGGAGGAGTCTATTCGGAGTATTATTTAGTGAAGCGATTTTTTAGCCCTTCTATTTTGATTTAAAAGATTCACAGAGGAAAGGAGAGATTAGGAAGGAGCGAATAAGAAAGATGAACTAATATGAAGTACGAGGAGGGCTAAACTTGAGCGAGTGGAAAAAGACCAGTTGCGTGCTTTGTGCCCAAAATTGCGGTCTCCAGGCGTTGGTGGAGAACAATCGAATTGTTAAGGTCAAACCTGACAAAGATAATCCCCGCAGCCAGGGATATGCTTGCCGGAAGGGGCTCAATATCACTTATTACCAGCATCACAGTGATCGGCTTACATACCCGTTAAAAAAAGTGGGCAACGATTTTGTACCTATTTCTTGGGAACAGGCACTCACCGAGATCGCAGAAAAACTGCGATCCATCGTAGATGAACATGGGCCACGTTCCTTGGCCTTTATGGGTCTGGGAGGCTTGGGCGGTCATTCGGAAGCAGTTTTCGGACTTCGTCTTTTACGTTCTTTGGGCTCGAAATACTACTATAATGCCTTGGCCGGCGAACTTACCGGTTTATACTGGGGCTATGGTCGAACTATAGGCAGGCAATATAATTTTACGATCTTCGATCACGATCAGACGGATCTCCTCTTAGCCATTGGTTGGAACGGTTGGATGAGCCATCAGATGCCTCAGGCCAGAAGGTACCTTGATAAGATGTCCAAAGACCTAGGAAAAATGTTAGTAGTCATAGATCCCCGTCGTTCAGAGACTGCAAAAAAAGCAGATATTCATCTGGCTTTGCGTCCGGGTACCGATGCCCTCCTAACACGTGCGTTGATCGCCATCATCTTACAGGAAGGGTGGCAAAATCAATCATATATTGACCTGCATGTCAGTCAGTTTGAGCAGATCGATCCGTGGTTTAAGGATTTTGATGCCAGGGAAGCCTGCAGAGTATGTGAACTGGACTATGATCAAGTCAAAGAAGTTGCGCGACTTTTTGCCACACGGAAATCATCCCTTCATGCGGACCTGGGAGTACTTATGGGCAGGCATAGTTCAGTGACGACTTATTTGGAAATTATACTGCTCGCCATCTGTGGGCGACTTTTTGTTCCAGGGGGGAATGTTGTTCCAGGTTGTTTGATGACCATGGGACCACATACGGATGATCGAAATCCCAAGCACTGGAAAACTATGTCGACCGGTTTCCCTACAATTCTAGGCATGCATCCACCTAACGCAATGCCAGAAGAAATTGACAATAACCACCCCGAACGGCTGCGGGCGGTACTTATTTCTTCCAGTAACCCTGTGCGCTCTTTTGCTGACACGACGGCCTATGAACAAGCCTTCTCCAAGCTGGACCTATTGGTTACTATTGATATTGCCATGACTGAAACAGCTAAGATGTCTGATTACGTACTGCCAGATCGCTCGCTTTATGAGAGATGGGATACTACTTACTTCCAGCTCAATTATCCCGAAATATATTGCCAAATGCGTCAGCCCATGGTGAAACCGGAGGGGGAACTCCTCGAAGGGAGTGAGATCTTTACTCGTCTGGCCGATAAACTAGGCTTTATTCCGGCAATCCCAGAATCACTTTATTCTGCTGCTAAAAAATCCCGAATAGAATATGGTCAGGCATTATATGCCTATATGAAATCGGAACCCAAGGTAGCAGAGATAATGCCATTTGTGGTGGCTAAAACTCTAGGCAAAGAAATGGGATCAGTTAACTTAGCCTGGATGTGGGCTCTGCTTCAAAATGTCCCCCAGAGCTTCAAGGAAAATGCAGTTCGGGCTGGCTTTAAACTCGGTCTCACTATGGGTGATGACATCTTTCAAGCAATCCTTGATCATCCGGAAGGTTTATGGATCGGTAAGGTGGACCCAGACAACAACTTTGCCAACCTAAAAACGGAGGATAATCGCATCAACTTATATATACCAGAAGTCGAAGAATGGGTTACGGGCATAACCCCAGAGTATGAAGAAGAACAACTCCAGTCTGAAGGTAAGTACCCCTTTGTTCTTTTGGCAGGACGGCACATGGATGACAATGCCAATACCTTAATGCGGAATCCTGAGTGGAACCGTGGGCGAAGAGCTTGTACCGTGGCTATGAATCCGGAGGATGCCGAGGGGCTGGGCCTAAATGATCAACAAATCGTGAAGGTTACCACTGAAGCAGGGACCGTGAACATTGAACTGGAAACCACCACGGACACTCGCCCAGGAATGGTGATCATTCCCCATGGCTTCGGGTTGGAATTTAACGGTGAGACTTTCGGAGTGGGGGTCAATAGATTGACCAAGAATACCAATCGTGATCGCCTTGCAGGTACGCCTTTACATCGTTATGTACGCTGTCAGGTGGAAGCGGTTATTGATTTTTAAGAACACAATTCAAGATGGCCGATGGTTAGGTAGATGTGCGATCTGGAAAGAATGATCAATCTTATAAATGGCTAAGATAACAATGACATAGGACTTCGGGCAGAGGGTAAGCCCTAATGACAGAGATGGTAAGCGACCCCGATCCCGAATAATTATGAAAGAGTTATCAAAGCAATGCTCCAAATGAAAAATAAATATAAAGACTTTAATGCAAGAGTATGAGGGATAGAATGATAAAGAGCACTCTAATAATGGGTGCTCTTTTCTGCTTTAACTATTTGAATTGCACTACACACCAGTGAATATTTAAAAATTTTCTACCCGTAAAATGAACTTATTAGGTAAGATAGAAATCATAGGTATAGAAGTGAGGTGAAAGCTTTGGGAAATGAGTTTGCCCAGATGATGAAACAAGCAAAAATGGGGGATAAAGAGGTAATTATTGAACTCATCATGAGGCAAAAACAGGATTATTATCGCCTTGCCTATACCTTTATGAAGAACCAAGATGACGCATTAGACGTTATGGAAGATATGATTCTTAAAGTATATGAAAATATTAAGAGGCTTAAAGAGGATAGTGCTTTTTATAGTTGGAGTAAAACAATCCTAGTTAATTGTTGTAAAAATAACTTAAGGAGAAAGAATAGGGTCATATTGATCAGTAATATTCCGGAAGGCTCTCATGAAGATGTCTTTCAAGGAAAGGACGAACAACTGGATATTGAAAAACACTTGGAAAAGCTCAATCAAAAACACCTGGAAGTTCTAAAATTAAGATATTACCTTGATATGGATTATGAATCTATTGCTGCTGTCTTAAGAATTCCGTTAGGAACAGTGAAATCACGAATTCACACTGGGCTTCTAAAATTAAAACAGAGCATGGGAGTGAGTAACTGATGAACAATATAGAAGATATTCTTAAAGCGCAAAAATGCAAAATTGATCAAATTGAAGTCCCCGAAGAATTGGAGGGGCGACTGCGTACTGCCATAAATAAAGACAAACAATTTAGACTAAGGAACAGAGCTAAAGTTTATGTCGCGGCCATGGTTATGATGGTCACTATATTACTATCATTTAATTATGATGTAATTGCTTTTTATAGTAAACAGCTCCTAGGGTATGATCAGGTCATGAATGCTTCTTTGAAAGAATTAAGTGAACTTGGTAAAGGACAACCGGTAGGAAAAAGCTTTATATTTGACAATGGAGTCTCATTAACAGTTGATTACGTAATGTTAGATGAAAACCAACTTTTATTGTTCTATACCGTAAAAGATCCATCAGGGCACGTCGAAGAAAATGACATCTCATCTTTAATGTCCTTAAAAGCCTTTTGGGGAGAATATCACCATCAGAATTCCCAGGGTAATCTTAATGAAGAGAAGACAGAAATAAAATATCTCGCCAGCTTTGAGCCTCCAAATCCTTTTGAAAAAAGCTTAACCTTAAGGTTTTCGCAAATACTGCAGGGAACACAAACGCCTGCTGAGATCAGTTTTACTTTAAACAGGAATACTGCTATGGGACACACACTAAAAGAGAATCTCAATGAGACGATTAAAGTTGATCAGGCCCAAATAAAAATCGAATCTATTCTTGCATCCCCTACAAAAACAGTAATCAATGGTTCTATCCAAAACATTTTTGAATTAGCTATAGGACAACTCAGTGGGGAAAGACTTCGACCAACAGACCTAACGCTAAAGCTTATTGCCAATGGAAAAGAAGTTCCCGTACAAGGGGGTGGGATGAGTACAGACATGAAAGGAATTACTTTTCACAGTGATTATGATCCTTTACCCTTAGAGTTAGAGCAACTCCAAGTAGAATTGGTGAAGTTTGAAGCAGATCACGATGTGAATCAACGGTTTAAGTTGGGGAGAACTAACAATAGCGAGAAGCAGAAGTTAAATATTCTAGGGCAAGCGGTAGAGATAGATCAAATTGAAACATCTCAGGGAGAGACACATATTACAATTAACAGCGAACAAAGCCTTATCTTAAGTCGGGTGTATTTAATGATTGATGGACAGAAAGTCCCTCTAGAAGAAACTATTATGGACAATTATGATAAACTTCAAGATGGTACCATTATTCACACACGAATGCTGCGTTTCTTGGGTGCGGGGAATGAGTTAGAACTGGATGTCCAAAGAATGACTTATTCAAAAAGCTATGATGAAATGCTGGAGATACCGATCAATTGAACAATGGCTCAGATAATAGGTAAGAGCTAGGGCATTCAGACAAATGTTTGGATGTTCTAGCTTCTTGTTTTTAAGATTAAAAAGGGATGGGCTCTAACTATACTGATAAGAACTGGCTTTACCACATCCCACCCAGGCTGAAGGAAGTCTGGGCGAACAGCTTGTTTTATCACAATTGGCCTCAATGAAATGATATAATCAATCTAGGGTCTAATGTTTAATATATTAATTCGATGCTGACAAACTATTTAATGTTTAGCCGTTCCCTGGATGAAAAGGAACTAGAAAACGAGAGCTTCGAAGTATTAATGACTCTTCGAGAATAGTTGCCAGATTTATTTCAATCCAAGGATGGAAAAGGGGGATGTGAGGTGGGTGTTTTCTCGGATATGATCAGTGGGTCTGGGATAGATACAGTGGACTGCATGATTACACTTAATTTCCCAAAGGTTTCTGAAGATAGAAACATTCATGAAGTCTATGAAGAATTTGGCCAATCGTTAGAATGTGTTTATGTCCTAAACAGAGACGGATTATTAGTGGGGCTTCTAGATCAGGCTGCTATGCTAAAGGCCGTAGCTCGTAAGAATATGCAAAAATTAGCAGGGGCGCTTGTATGTAAGGTTCCGATGTGTTTGCCCTCGAGTAGTTCAGTTCAAGAGGCGATCACCCTTTTCTTAAAACTAAAAGTGAAGGAAGTCCCGGTTACTGATGAGACGGGACGGATGATTGGAGTACTTAAGCTTTGGCCGTTGTTTGATTACCAGGCACGAAAGCTGGAGAGTTTAGAACAAGAGCTTAACAAATCCAAAAAGCTAACAGCTACCTTGGAAGCGGTTATAGAAAACCCGTATGAAGGTATGGTTGTCGTCGACGAAAATAGCCATGTAACTATGATTAATAACTTCTATTTAGAGGTCCTTGGGGTAACTAGGGAAGAAGCTCTGGGTCGACATATTTGCGAACTAACTCCACACTCAGAACTTCCAAACATTGTGCGTACGGGTAAGGCCCAATTCGTAGACTACTGGAAAGTTGGAGACCGGGATTTTATGATTATCCGGGCACCCATTAAAAAAGATGGCAAGACAATTGGCGCACTTGGGAAGACCCTCTTTAAGGATATGGGTCTAGCTCATGTCTTCACACGGAAACTGGCCCAATTGGAAGGTGACCTGAAGTTTTATAAAGAAGAGTTGCGCAAAATTCACAGCGCAACTTATACTTTTGAGGATATTATCGGGGACGGATTTAAAATCACAGCAACCATACACTTAGCTCAACGGGCGGCTCGTACAACTTCAACCGTTCTGTTAACGGGGGAGAGTGGAACGGGAAAAGAGTTGTTCGCTCATGCAATTCATAATTATAGTGTGCGGCGCCATGGACCATTTATTAAGGTTAACTGTGCCGCGATTCCGGAACAGCTCTTGGAATCTGAGCTGTTTGGTTATGTTGAAGGGGCCTTCACCGGAGCAAGCAAAGATGGTAAACCGGGTAAGTTTGAACTGGCGAACTATGGTACTATCTTTTTGGACGAGATCGGGGATATGAGTCTGACAATGCAGGCTAAGCTTTTACGTGTCATTCAGGAACGTGAAATTGAAAGGATAGGCGGAACGCAACCTTTCAAAATCGATTTGCGTATTATTACAGCTACTAATCGCAAATTAGAAAAAATGTTGAGGGAAGGGACGTTTCGGGACGACCTTTTCTATCGGTTAAATGTTATGGTTCTTGAGTTACCATGCTTACGGGAAAGGCCTGGGGACATTAGATTACTGGCAAATTACTTGGTGACTAAATTAAACCAAAGATTGGAAACAGATGTGGCGGGCATTTCTCAAGAAGCCATACAAATATTACAAAACTATGCATGGCCAGGCAACGTTCGAGAATTAGAGAGCGTTTTGGAACGAACGATGAACATGGTTGACGAGCCGATTATTTTACCTGAACATTTACCGGCTCGAATACTGCAGGCCAAAATGAGCGTTAATGATACTCAGAGCGGAGAACAAAGCAGATTCGAGGAAGGCAGAAATTTTGCTGAAAAAGAGTTGTTGGTTGATGCTTTGAAGAGTGCCAAGGGCAATAAGGCTCAAGCTGCAAAAATCTTGGGGATTCACAGATCTGTTCTGTATAAGAAACTCACGAAGCATGGGCTTGGTGGTGAAGTTTTGTCTGGGGAGTTGTAATTGAATGATAGTCGGGTTGCTTGATCGAGACAAGGCGTCTTTTTTAGGAGCATATTGTCTCAAATAGGAGACGAGAAAATATTTCAATGCAGCATTATTTTTAAAATGGTTCTAAATAATCTCATTAGATGATTTGCTGAGGGGCAGGGTTTTCCTGGCCTTTTTTGTTGTCATAAAATAATTATTAAAAAGAGTCAGAAATTTGGGTCTATTCTTGCATATTGGATGGATTAAAGGAGGGGCTCTTGGACAAAAGCCATCTAAGAATAAAAAAATAATAAGGGAGGGATCGACTTGGATTACAAAAACGAGTACGAGCGCAAATTTGTCACTGCTGACGAAGCGGTCAAGGTCGTGAAATCAGGTGGTGTTGTTCATTATGGTGAATTCATGATGGCTTCACATGTTTTGGATGCAGCTTTGGCCAAGAGGTGTGATGAATTGGAAGGGGTGAACATTAGAACCGTTACCTGCCCGTTTATACCGCAAAGCGTTGTCAGTGATCCGGAAAGAAAACATTTTGTTTACAATGACTGGCATTTTAGTGGCGCCAGCAGAAAGCTGCATGATAAAAATATGTGCAATTATATTCCCTTGACCTATCACGAAGGTCCCAGTTTTTTTGACCGAAGTTGGGTACCGGTTGACGTAGCTTTGATCAAGGTTACTCCTCCAGATCAACATGGCTATGTAAACTTGGGCACATCGAATTCTATAACACATGCCTTCTGTGATGCTGCTAAAATCGTGATTGCTGAAGTAAACGAGTCAGTACCCCGATGTTTAGGGGGTGCCAGGGAGACCTTACATGTATCCGAAATCGACTATTTTGTTCAGGGTGACAATAGACCTCTTATTCAACTTCCTGAAACCCCAATCTCAGATGTGGATAAGATAATCGCCAAAATTATTCTGGAACAAATCGAAGACGGTGCCTGCTTACAGTTAGGAATTGGGGCTATGCCCAATGCAGTAGGCGCAATGATCGCCCAATCGGACTTAAAAGACCTAGGTGTTCACACAGAAATGATGGTCGATTCATTTGTGGATATGTACGAAGCTGGAAGAATTACGGGTCTGCGCAAACAGCTTGACAAAGGTAAGATGGTCTATACCTTTGCTATGGGAACCAACAAGCTCTATGATTTTTTGAATAACAATCCGGTTTGTGCAAGTTACCCGGTGGATTACACGAATGAACCTGACATAATATGCCGAAATGACAATATGATCTGCATTAACAATGCAATAGAAGTAGATCTTTATGGTCAGGTGGCATCGGAATCATCAGGTACACGACAGATTTCTGGAACCGGCGGACAGTTAGACTATATTTATGGGTCTTATAAATCTAAAGGCGGTAAGGGTTTGATTTGTCTTACTTCGACCTTCGTTGATTCGTTGACAGTGAGGGCAAGATGCAATCCCGCATTAGGCCTACTATAAGTCCAGGGTCTATCGTTACTGTTCCTAGGAGTATTAATTATTATGTAGTTACGGAATACGGTATAGCGATGCTGAAGGGAAAGAGTACCTGGCAAAGAGCCGAAGCCTTAATAGATATTTCTCATCCGGATCTGCGTGATGAACTGATCAAGGAAGCGGATGCCAATAAGATTTGGGTAAAATCCAACAAGATATCCTAAGGTTGTAGATCTTCTGAATTTGGGAGGGCTAATTAATATTAAAGGGGTTTTAAATTATGGTAATGCAACTTAATGAAGTTGTAATGGTTAGCGCTTGCAGAACACCTATTGGTTCTTATGGAGGGTCACTCCAACCAGTGCCTGCCAATGAATTGACCAAGCTTGTTGCTGCTGAGGCTATTAAACGTGTGGGAATTGATCCGAAACAGGTGGATGAAATCGTGGCTGGAATGTGCTTAGGTCATGGTAATGGCTCATGTCCCCCCCGTATTGTGGCTATGGAGATTGGTATGGATCCTAAATCAAGTGCCTGTATGGTCAACCAGAACTGTGCATCTGCAATGAGAGCCGTGGAAATCGCTGCTATGAAACTGCAACTAGGCAAATACGAAATAGCGCTGGTAACTGGCACTGAAAGTATGAGTAATATCCCTTACATCTCTACGACATCCAGATGGGGTGCAAGAATGGGCGACGTCAAACTTCAGGACGCCATGCTTGCAGATGGACTGGTATGCCAACTAGCCGGTTCCCATATGGGAGGAACTGCTGAAAATATTGCTGAACAGTATGGAATTACTAGAGAAGAATGTGATGAGCTAGCTCTTCTTAGCCATCAGAGGGCAATAAGGGCTATTGACGAAGGTCGTTTTGTCAGAGAGATTGTTCCTGTTCCAGTCAAAAAGGGGAAGAAAGAATACGTGTTCAAGCAGGACGAACATTCTATTCGAGGTGCAAGCTTCGAAAGTATGGCCAAGCTGAAACCTGCATTTAAAAAAGACGGTGTTGTAACTGCTGGCAACGCTTCTGGTCTAAATGACGCAGCGGCGGCTGTCGTTTTGATGACTAAGAAAAAGGCTGAGGAACTGGGAATCAAACCTCTAATGAAACTTATAAATATCTGTGATGAAGGGGTAGAAGCTAGTGTTATGGGCTTAGGTCCCGCTGTTGCTATACCCAAATGTTTGAAAGAAGCTGGAATAAAGTATGAAGACGTTGATTACTGGGAAATCAACGAAGCCTTTGCAGCCCAAGTGATTGGTGTTGGCAAGAAGATAAAAGATGAAGCAGGCATCACTTTCAACATAGGTACGTTCGAGCAGGATGGCAACATTAACACGAATGGTTCTGGAATTGGATTAGGACATCCGGTTGGGGCTACCGGACTGCGCATCATTGTAAGCCTTTATTATGAACTGGAGAGACTTGGGAAAACAGTTGGCGGCGCTTCCCTTTGCGTAGGTGGCGGAGCAGCTATGGCTTCTCTGTGGACTCGAGAGATATAGATGTTGTAAGAAATTGGTGATAAAATTTAGGCTGGAGGGAATGTAAACATGGCGTCTAATTTTGCAGTTAATAACATTAGAGATTTCGAATTTATTATCCAAGAATGGCTTCCAACTGAGGGGGTTTTTAACTACCCCCAGTTTGCAGATTATTATTCCAAGGATGATATTAAATCAGTCTTAGATCCTGTTTTAAAAATATGCAAGGCAGTAATTGAGCCGACTAATGGGGAAAACGAGACTCATCCAGCTACCTTTGCTGACGGTAAGGTAACTACCCCGCCTAGCTTAGGACCTCTTTTCCACAAGTTGCAGGAAGAGGGCTGGGGTACCAGCAATATAGATAATTCACCCGATGCCATGGTATTACCGGAAATGTTGAATGCCGCCGTTTGGGAGCTGATTTGTGCAGCTAATCCCACCTTTATGCCCTATGTTCTGCTGACCAGTGGGGCAGCCGGCCTAATTCAAAGCTTTGGCGATGATAAATTAAAAGCCAACTTCCTTCCTAATATGATGAATGGAACCTGGGCTGGAACTATGTGTCTGACTGAGCCCGGAGCAGGGTCTGATGTAGGGGATATTCTTTCTAAAGCCTATCCTACCGACGATCCGCGGATCTTTATGATCAAAGGCAATAAGATCTTTATAACTGGTGGAAACAATGATTTTACGGAAAATATCATTCACCTCTACTTAGCTCGTATAGAAGGTGCTAAACCCGGTACCAGCGGTATTTCTCTGTTCGTAGTTCCAAAGTTATGGGTCAATGAAGATGGCAGTTTGGAAGACAATGATTTTGTAAACACCGGGATAGAGCATAAAATGGGCCAGCATGGTTCGGTTACGGCCGCTTTGTCTGCTGGGGAAAACGATAATTGTCGAGGCTGGCTGCTGGGTAAAGACCCACGTGAAAACGAAGGCAAGGGCGAAGGTATGGCTCAGATGTTCCAAATGATGAACATGGCCCGCATGGAAACAGGTCATATGGCGCTGTCCTGTATTATCAACGCCTTTGCGAATGCCCGAGATAATGCTAAAGAAAGAGTTCAGGGCCGCTTGCTGACAAATCCCAAAGCTGGACGGGTATCCATTATCAACCATGAGGATATTAAGCGAACTCTGATGATGGGCAAAGCTCATATTGAAGCCATGAGGGCCATGATGTACAGGGTTTATCTGGCTTTCGACCAGAGGCATCGCGATCCTGATCCGGCTGTGAGGCAAGCCGCCAACGACCTAATTGATATAGCCACCCCGCTTTGCAAGGCCTATCCTTCTGATGAAGGATGGTGGCTCATTGGCGAAGCAATCCAATCCTATGGCGGGTATGGCTACTGTGAAGAGTATCCCCTATCCCAAATTGCCCGCGACATGAAGATTTACTCCATTTGGGAAGGAACCAATTATATCCAGTCCATGGATCTGATTGGCCGTAAGATGAAAATGAAGGGCGGCGTTGTCTTTGGGGCTTGGGTACAGGAAATGGTCGATTTCTATGAAGCTAATAAAGGCAATGAAGCTTTAAGCAAGGAATTTTCTAACCTGGGCAAGGCACTTGATGCTTATCAAGCTATGCTTAAGACCTTGAACGTATACACCAAAACCAATATGAGCATGATTCCTCTCTATTCCCGACGAATCCTTACCGCCAGTTCCCAGCTCTTTTGTGGCCGGCAGATTCTTGATCAAGCTGTATTGGCGGATAAGAAAGCTAAAGAAGTGGAAGTAGAGCATTTTGATTATAAGTTCTACATCGGCAAAGTAGCCGCCGCCAAGTACTACCTGCGCAATGTTGTTCCCAATGTATGGGCAGTCGCGGAGATAGTCATTGATGGTGATGCTTCAGCTCTTGATGTTCCGGTAGATGTTTTCGAATACTAGAAGACAAGAGAGCAAATTAAAACAGGGAGTGTCGCGAATTTTTGAAATAGTAAGCGATGCTCCCCTTTGCTTTGTACGGAAAAATAATTTAGTAATTGGATTATAACTTACAAAACTAAAAATAGTGGTTTGCGTTTTGCAACGTTCCTTTTTTGTGGAACAATTTCAAGAGTCATCTGCCCCGGTGCAATAGATAAAGGTGGGACGTGTTGTTTAAAAGTTCTTTAAACAATACGTCCCACCTTACATTATCCTACTGCATTTTCTGTTATTGGTTTAAGATCTAAACTTCCATCATATCCGTTAGGAAAGAAAATATAGACTGCTACTTCCTTGTTTTCACCTGTTAAGAGAACTGCACATGCAGAGCCGTTGGATAACTCACTAACAACCATGACGCCAGTTTCGGGGGTCGCATAAATCACTTTACTGCTGGTTATGGAGACCTCTTCCGGCATTAATCTGGCGATATCTTCTTCAGCCTTATTTTTCCACTAGGGATATTCTAGATTTTTACTGTTATTTACTAAATAAGAAAGGTTGAAGGAACTTGCATCAAGCATGGATCCGTTCACAGAGTCCACACTGGCACTATACCTTTGTGTAGTATTGTTTTCGTTGGGTGCGTGGAATATTACTGTCCAGTTGTCTGAGTTTGGCATTGGGTTTTTCGAAAAGCTTGCATGAGCAGTGTAACTTGTAAAGTCAACATTATAGGCCTTCTTAAGTATGTCTGCGGCGTAAGCAGCAGCTTGTTCAGCAGAAATATCCTTAGCGCCTGGAATAGAGTTGGAAATTATGCCCTTGTATTTTTCCTCGATCTGCTCAGGTGTGATATCTTCTGTCAGGCTTAACTTGTCTCTAATTAGTTTATCTCGCTCGGGTGACCCCTTAGATAGGTCGATTACTGAGTACTCCGCATTAACTCCAGTTTCTAAAGAAAAATTGTTAGTAGTCTCTTGAGCATTAGTCGCAATGACATATGCTGAAGAACTTTCTGGAGTCCATAGTTTCCAAAACACCATTCATGATAAAGTGATATTCCCCTAATGTTCGGTCCGAATCCCGCTTCATATTGAGAGAGAAGCTATAGTTAGACGTGAGGTAGAGGCAGGTGTTGATGGATATTATGAAAACTATTAAGATTCCAATAAAAGCTTTTTGCCAAAATTTCATGGGTTCACCTCAAGGCGACAACCTATTTTATAGACTGTTTTTATTCTGTTTTCCCAGTTGAGTTTTTTGCGCAGCTTTTGAATATGTACATCGACGGTTCTTGTCTCTCCAAAATAATCGTACTCCCAGCCAATTTAAGCAGTTTTTCACGGGACAAAGCAATGTTTATATTATTAATGAGTATCTCCAGTAATTCATATTCCCGAAGGGTAAGTTCGATTTCACTGTCGTTCACTGTAACCACTCTGCTTTCCAGATTTACTACAGTACTGTCAAGAGAAAAAATCTTTGAAGACCGGTTTGTACGGCGAAGCACGGCTTCAATCCTTGCCAACAGCTCAATTGTTTCAAAAGGTTTAACGATATAGTCGTCAGCACCTAGATTAAGTCCTTTTTACTTTATCGGACAGATTGCCCATAGCTGTGAGGAAAATTACAGGGATGTTTTCGGGAACATGCTTCATCAGAGTAAAACCATCCTGGCCAGGAAGCATTATATCCAAGATAATCAGTGAATAAGTATTATGCTTTAAGTATTCGAGTGCCTCATTGCCTTCATATGCTTGTTCGCTGGTATGACCGACCAACTCAAGATTCATGGCAATGAGATCGTTTATAGACCCAAGGGGTTATGTGGGGAATGCTCTCCGGACTTACCTATGCAGTTTTATCAATGCTCAACAGAAAATTTGTCAAAGACTATTCAAGCCTTGACATTGCTTTCTATGAACAAGTCACGTCTACAATTATTTTAATCCCTTTTTTGTCATACAACTCCCGGTTTTTAGCCCAAAAGAGATTTTATTACTCCTTCTTTTGGGGGTAGTGTTTACTGGGATTTCTCAGTCACTCCTTATTAATGGATTAAAGACCATTAAGACACAAACAGCAGGCATTATTTCCTGCCTTGAACCGGTCTATGGCATTATTTTCGCTACGTTGATATTGAGAGAAATACCAACGATCCGAGAAATCTTAGGAGGCCTCATTATTTTAAGTGCAGTTTTTTACTCGACCAGTAAAGCGAACTAATTCTTTATAGCATAATAGTTTATTGGTAAATTGACCCAATCCCGACAAGTTATGAAGATAATGAAACAACAGAATGGATTTAACAGTCCATTCTGCTTTATTTTACACAGTCAGAAGTATAAACTTGTCGTTATTACTTTCCAAGCATAGGTGCAATAGCGGCAGCCTGTGCCGGGGGCTTCTCCGTAAGTTATACGTGCGAAGACAGTGTCTTCGGGCGTCAGCCAAGTTTTCTTTAAACTTTTAGGAGAACGACATTATTTTGTCACAAAATCAAGGTGCTATTTTAAAATATCCCCTAAAACAAAAGAGTTCAGGTAGACTCGATAATAGATTGAGTAGATTAAGAGAGGAGAGTTGTGTTTTGGCACAACCATCATTACAAGCTCCACAAATCCCTAAGCCGATCGTTTCGGGAACTAAGAAAGTTAGGTTATGGCATAGACCATTTGTGCAAATTATTTTTGTTCTTTTAGTCGTCCTGATTACGATGAATCAAGCTTTAAAGGAAATCGGAATTACAATTCTTTTGTCGCATCGGCTTCCTTACATGCGATTTGTCCATTCGGGGGAGTTGTATCGATCTACGAATTTGTTAATACAGGTCTTTTGGTTCAGAAGACTCATGAATCGTCCTTTATTCAACATTCGGTTGATATTCCTTAGAAAGATTTACTTAGGGTCTAGGTATATCTAATACTGTATCACTTGCTTGCATGTCCACTCTAATCTGTTCTTGTGGGTTGGTTACTTGGTAAGACCCATTTTTCATCATATAGGCTGCAACTTTTTCATGAGTCTCAATGGCGACATCCAAGTGTCTGCGGAGTACATCCCTTACTTCAGGAGTTACAGTTTCAGAGATCGCAATGGCGTAATTAATGACACCTGATTTTGAAGCTATTAAAAAATCTGTCGCAATAACTTGTTCGGTCATATCCCCCATACCTATCATATCTTGAAAAAATCCCAATATTGACACCTTCTTTTTAACTTAGTTATCAAATTCGAAGATAACACTCACTTCTATATAAGTGGGTGTTCCTTATCTTGCTTGGGGTAGAGTCCCCTACGTCCTGATGTTCAGCTTTAGGGAACGAGTTCACTGATGTTAATGGGTTGGTGCGGCTGTATTATCTAGAAGCTGCTAAGATTGAATCAAATCCTGCAGTTCTTTTATATGTTCTTGGGAGGTTACTAAATCATCCTGCAGTAGCATTCTCAAATCTTCATCTTTAATGAATCCAACCATTGCCGATGATTTTGTAGCACATACATTCTTAAACATCAGAATTTCATGAAGCTCATAGGTTTCATGGGGAGCAATTCTTTTGCCTGTTAGCATTAGGTTCACCTTCTTTAAGAATTTTCTTTGGATTAGCTTTTCATTTCATTAAACGGTTAATGAAGATATCCTTTCCCCCCTGGATGAAGCACAACTTTGATACATCCATCTGTTTTAGTATCGAATACCTCATAGCCATGTTTAGCTTGATCTAAGGGTATATTATGGGTAATGATATCGCTAGGATCAAACCTTTTATCGGCAAGCATCTGATAAAGACGTGGCATATATGGAATTACTGGTGCTTGTCCCATTCTTAGATTTATATTTCGATTCATTAAATCTCCAAGGGGGAAAGAGTTATACCTTGAGCCATAAGCACCTGTAACTTGGATCATTCCTCCTTTGCGGACTGCTTGGCTGGCGATTACAAAACTGCCCAAAGCCCCGCCTTGAAGCTTTAGACCACTGGCTAGGAATTCAAGCGGTGTCATCTTTCCGTCCATGCCAACAGCGTCTATTACAATGTCCGCACCACCTTGAGTGATTTCCTTCAGATATTCTCCAGTGTTTTCGTGTTGTTCAAAATTGACGATTTCCACAGTGTTGTATTTTTTGGCGTGATCTAAACGATAATCTATGTAATCTACAGCTATCACCCTTTTAGCACCCATCATCCAGCAGAATTTCTGCGCCAGGAGTCCTATCGGTCCACAGCCTAAGACAACGACTGTATCCCCCTTTTTGACACCCGAGTTTTCCGCACTCCAAAAAGCAGTTGCCATTGCATCGGCCAATAACACTAATTTTTCATCTTCGACCTCAGAATTCTCTGGTATCTTAAAAGGTGTAAAATTGCCATACGGAACTCTCATATACTCCGCTTGTCCCCCAGGATAACCCCCTGCAGTTTCGGAATATCCAAAAAAACCGCCCATTCCTCCATGTGGATTGGAGTTATCGCATTGACTTGTCAGATCGTGTTTACAATAGAAGCATTCACCGCAGCTGACGTTAAACGGTATGATTACCCTGTTCCCTTTTTTTAGCTTTGTTACCTCTGGACCGACCTCCTCAACCACTCCCATTGGTTCGTGACCAATAATGTAATTCTGGGGAAGGTTGGGAATCATGTCATGAATTAGGTGCAAGTCTGAGCCGCATATCGCAGTGGTGGTGATCTTTACAATGATGTCGTCCGGTTTATGGATTGTTGGAGCCGGAACGTCTTTAACTTCTACATTTTTATTCCCTTGAAAGGTTACAGCCTGCATTGTTTTGTATCCTCCTGGTTTTAATAGTTTGGCGTAGCAAACGTACCGAGCCTGCTGGTATCGCCAGGGAAAAGCTTCAAGTTGGCAATTTGAAGTGCCGCCTGCGCTGACATCTTATCAAGTTTGAACTGTTCATTTACTTGGTAAGGGTGGAACCAGCCTTTCTTCATCATTAACTCTGTAATTTGAGCATGCAGATCAATTGAAGCGTTCAACATGTTGCGTACTTCAGTTCTAGATTGAGGGTCAGCAATTTCAGTTAAGGCCATAGCGCAATTTCGTATGCCGTTTTTGGCATTCAGTAAAAAATTGAGGGCAATGGTTGAGTCAACAAGACCCGGCATTCCCTCTGCGTTTGCTATCTCTAAATAGTCGTTTCTCATAGGCTTTTTAAGGGCGTTTATAGGTTTTCTTTCATAATCCATCAATAATTCCACCTCCATTTATTCACTGTGGTTGAGTTTTGCTTAATAGTTCTTGTAATACATTGACGGATTGCATGGATTGTTGAACATCTTTCTCGAGCAATGTTTTTAATTCTTGATCAAACACTACTCCTTGAATCATTTTCGAGGTAGTCATGCAGATGGTTTTAAAATTTAAGAGCTCATGAAGTTCCATTGTTTCATGTAATGCAAAATTCTGTTGAACCATTATAATTACCTCCTGCTAAATTATGCATGTAGTTTGACCATATTAAGGATAGTTATGTAATGTATTGGAGGGCTTTAAATATTTATGATGCACTAGATATTTAGTGAAATGAACAAAGACAACCACTGAAAAACTGAAGGGAAAGAGTTGAAAAGCAAGAGTTGTACTATTAGTTTGCGATATATGGAATATAATATAGACAGACAATAAAGGTGAAATTGAGAGTTCAATAATATGGAAGCCCAAATAGCCTCTTTCAGATCTCATTCTTTAAGATGTTAGAATGTAATATATTGTAGGATCTCTCGATAAAATGAGGAGAAGAAACCAGAAGTATGAAGAATATTTTTAAAAATGCTATGGAGATATCTAAGGGAATATGCAAAACGAAATTAAGTAATGGGGATATAGCGGTGGATTGTACCATGGGAAATGGAAATGATACTGCATTTTTATGCAATTTAGTTGGAGAAGAGGGGAAAGTCTATGCTTTTGATATCCAAGAAGAGGCTGCGATTAATACTGAGAAAAGACTAAGAGAATTGAAGCTTCTTGAAAGAGCTGAAATCATACTTACTGGTCACGAAAATATTGATAAATATCTTAAGGAAGGTGTTGTTCAATTAATAATATTTAATTTAGGATATCTACCGAAGGGAAATCATGAGGTTACTACGAAAAAGGAGACAACCCTTGAAGCTGTACAGAAATGTTTAGGGTTGCTCAAACCTAACGGTATAATTTTATTAGTTGTATATTCGGGACATGAGAATGGTAAAATGGAACTAAGGGCTTTGGAGGACTTTACAGCAACATTAAACCAAAAGAAGTATAATGTAGCCAAAATTTGCTTCACAAATCAGATTAATAATCCACCGGAACTTATTTGTATTGAAAAGGTTTTCAAAGCCTAAGAAGAGGAATAGAAATTTAAGTTCTGCTTGCAATATTATATTTAATTGTGTACAATATAATTGTATCAAATATAAATAAGGATAAGGTGATTAACATGTCAATTTATGACTATTCGTTTCAATCTATTGAAGGAAAGACCGTCTCTCTTTCTGATTATAAAGGAAAGGTGATGTTGCTCGTCAACACCGCCAGTAAATGCGGCTTTACGCCACAATATGAGGGATTGGAGAAGCTTTACAAAACCTATCAAGATCAGGGGTTGGTGGTAATTGGTTTCCCGTGTAACCAGTTTTCTGAGCAGGAACCAGGGACAAATAGCGAAGTTCAGGAGTTTTGTAAGATAAGATACGGGGTTTCGTTCCCACTGTCTGCTAAGATAAATGTACGAGATGAAAATGCTGATCCGATCTTTCAGTATCTTTCTGAACACACAACCTTTGATGGCTTTGGAAAAGGTCTTAAGAACAAGGCCTTTGAACTTATGATGAAACAGAAATATGGAAAGCAGTTCTCCGATGGCTCTGTAAAATGGAACTTTACTAAATTCCTCATCGACAAGGACGGAAAAATCGCAGGCCGTTTTGAGCCCACCATATCCCCAGAAAGCATGACCACTTCGATCGAGGAGTGCTTGTAAATTGAACGGGGACTCGAAAGACATGCTCAAGCTCGACAATCAGCTGTGTTTTGCACTCTATGCGTGCTCGAAAGAAATTATTTCCTTGTATAAGCCATACCTGAACTCTCATGGGCTAACCTACACTCAATATATTACACTCTTGGTATTATGGGAGCAGGATTCGCTCAGTGTCTCTGAGCTTGGAAACAAGCTTTTGCTTGATTCAGGCACACTCACCCCTCTTCTGAAAAAACTCGAAAAGTCACAATTGATTGAGAGAGTAAGAGATAAAGATGATGAACGAATCGTCAAGGTTTACTTGACGGAAAAAGGAAAAATGCTACAGGACTCATTTCTTGAACTTCCTCAAAAAATGTTTTGTAATTCTGGCATTAAGCTTGAGGAAGCAATAGATCTTAAAGCAATGCTCAATCAGTTACTGGGAAATATTCGGAAGCTGTAATAAGTTGTTGTTCTGTGATATTGACAGTCATAATTACCTGTCATATAATAAGTGCTATTATAGTGAAGAAATTAATACACAATAACTGATGATGAGAAATAGTATGTCTTATGGGAATGTCTTAGCGAGTCAGAGGCGGTGAGAGTCTGATACAAATCTCTTAGACAGAATGGTTCTCAGAAGTGTGATCCGAAAGCTGTTAGCGTTAGTAGGTGATTCCGGGGGTTTCCCGTTACAGAGACAAGGGTATCGAGAAAAAATTTTCTCCGTACCTGATAGATTAGAGGTATTTGGTGGTTTGTTTGCATAAGTTCGATCAGCAGTGATTGGATTTGTAAAAATAATTACCCTATACGAATTAAGGTGGTACCACGGAGCATTCCGTCCTTTTAGGATTGAATGCTCTTTTTATTTACCTGATTTAAGCACAAGCATCAAATGGTACATGGAAAATGAATATGCAACTGCATGAAAGGAGAGTTCAAATGGTTAAGGAAAAAACACATGTGCTATCCGATGACGGCTATGAAACGAGTGGGCATTTTGGCCCATATGGAGGTGCTTATGTTCCAGAGACGTTAGTTCCTGCTTTACGAGAATTGGAAGCGGCCTATATGGAATCTTGCCAAGATGAGAGCTTTCAGCAAGAATTTAAAGAGCTTTTACAAAGGTATGTTGGACGACCGTCTCTCTTTTATGAAGCAAAGCGCCTGGCGGAACAATTAGGTGGTGGGCGTATTTATCTTAAGAGAGAAGATCTCAATCACACGGGCGCTCATAAAATTAACAACACCTTGGGGCAGGTTTTGCTTGCTAAACGTATGGGCAAGAAACGGGTGATTGCAGAGACTGGAGCAGGTCAACACGGGGTAGCAACGGCCACAGCTTGCGCGCTGTTTGCTCTTCCTTGTGTGGTTTATATGGGAGAGGAAGATGTGCGCAGACAGAATTTAAACGTTTTACGAATGAGATTACTGGGGGCTGAAGTTCGCACGGTGACCCACGGTTCATGTACCCTGAAAGATGCTATCAATGAAGCGCTCAGGGATTGGGTTACGAATGTTGAGGAAACGTTTTACTGTTTTGGAACAGCAGCCGGACCCCATCCCTATCCGACGATTGTTCGAGATTTCCAAACAGTGATTGGGCAGGAGACGCGGGAGCAGGCCTTGAAGGAGCTGGGAAAACTTCCTGACGCCATCATTGCTTGTATCGGTGGAGGAAGTAATGCTATTGGGATCTTTCATCCATTTATCGATGACAAAGAGGTAAGACTGATCGGAGTCGAAGCTGGAGGAACGGGGAACAAGACGGGTGAAAATGCGGCGACACTTTGTCTAGGCGAGCCGGGAGTTCTGCACGGAGCGTATAGCTATTTATTACAAGATGATGATGGACAAATCGTTGTAACAACCTCCGTTTCTGCAGGGCTTGATTATCCGGGCGTCGGTCCTGAACACAGTAATTTAAAGGAGACTGGGCGAGCTGACTATGTCAGTATTTCTGATCAAGAAGCCTTGGACGCGTGCACCCTGCTCTGTCAAACAGAAGGCATACTGCCTGCCCTGGAAAGTGCCCATGCTGTTGCTTATGCGGCAAAACTCGCACCAGGGCTCTCGAAGGACCAGGTGATCGTCGTTAATCTCTCGGGAAGAGGAGATAAAGACGTAGAAACTCTGGCTCAGTATTTGGAAGGAGGAGCAAATCATGAGTGAGCGGCTTAAAGCAGTTTTTAAAAGTGAGCCTACTGGGGTAACCCGTCTAGTCTCATATATAATGGCAGGAGATCCCTCCGTGGAAGCAAGTCTTCGTCGCTTGAAGGGACTGGCCGATCACGGTGTGGATGTGTTAGAACTGGGGGTCCCCTTCAGTGATCCTATGGCAGATGGAGTGGTCATTCAAGCTGCCGCTGAGAGGGCTTTGAACGCTCAGATGACCGTGAAAAAAACCTTGGAACTTGTCCGGGAATTTCGCAGAACCCATGATACTCCGCTTCTGTTAATGAGTTATCTTAACCCACTTCTTCGCTATGGTTGGGATCAATTGGCGGAGGATGCTGCTGATGCAGGGGTTGATGGGTTTATTTTGCCGGATTTGCCTTGGAGAGAAGGTCAAGGCCTGCGCATGAGAACGAAAAAGAGGGTGGGCAACAAATTGGATTTCATCCCAATGATCGCCCAAACGAGTCGTGAGCAGGATGTTCAGGCCGTCTCTCAGGTTACGGAAGGCTTTGCTTATGTCATATCGCGTAATGGGATTACGGGAGGAGAGGTTGAACTCCCTGCCAGCGTTAATAAGTTCATTGAAAGTTTAGGGAACAGTCTTCAAATTCCGCGTTGTGTTGGTTTTGGGATTCAGAAACCGGAACAAGTCCGCGCGTTAGCAAAGGTTTGTGACGGAGTTGTTGTAGGCAGTGCTTTAGTGAAGGCTTTTGCTAAGCTCGACCAAAAAGGACTAGAGGAACAAGACCTGATAGAGCAGGAAAAAGAAGTGTTTTCTTGGTTGGCTAGCCTTAAGAATTAGGCAGAGCAGAACCTTGGGGGAGGCTACCGCCTTCGCGCTAAGTGTTCCTATTAGGATCACGGCTTCGGCGATACTTTCCACCGGAGACTATCGTACCGGAGACCATCGTCACCGAAGTAGAATAAGGAACACCGACTTGAAGAAGTGGTCGTCTCAGAATTGATAGAAAAGAGAGAAGGCAAAAAGTATGAAAAAATTATTATCTCTGTTTATCCTAGTGGCGCTGGCATTTAGTCTCACAGGGTGTGGTGGAGGAAAACCTGCAACAACCGCTGGAGGACCAGAGAAGGAACAAAAGACTGTCGCAATTTTGACTCCTTATTTATCATCCGTTACTACGAATGAAATGATCGAAAACTTGAAAACTCAAGTAGCTAAGCGTGATTTGAAAGCTAATGTAGTAGATACTAAAGGGGACTTTGCTCAACTGGCAAGCCGGATGGAGGATCTGATATCAAGCAAAGTAAATGCTATCGTGCTTGTTAGCACAGATCCGAATCAATTGAAGGATCAGATTAAGAAAGCACAAGAAAAGGGGATTCCGGTCTTTGGGTGTGATTCCGGTTATATCGAAGGAATGACTATGAATGCAACCAGTGACAACCAAGCAATGGCCCAGATGATTACAGAATATCTCTTTACGACGATGAACAATAAAGGGAACCTCGTGGTTCTCACCCACAGACCACATCCAGGAGTTCTGAAAAGAACTCAGGAGCTTGATGTGCTTCTCCAGAAAACAACCGAGATCAAAATCGTTACAGAACAACAAGTCCAAGTTCCCGGACCCATCGAAAGCGCTCGCCAACAGATGGAAAATTTATTGCTGGCCAACAAAACCGAAGAATCATTGACAGCAGTTTGGGCTGGTTGGGATGAGCCTGCTATTGGAGCTTCCCAGGCGATTGAGGCAGCAGGTCGGAAAAACATCGTGGTTGTTGGCATAGACGGGACTAGCCAAGCGATTGATATGATTAAAAAAGGTTCCCCATTGATTGCTACGATCAAACAGAATTTCCCTGGCATGGCTGAAATAGTGGCTAACCAGATAGATTTAGTTTTCCAAGGCAAACAGGCAGAAGGTACGGAACTTTATGCACCCGCTACGTTGATCACGAAAGAGAATGCAGGGAAGTGATCAGTGGATGTCGCTACTGCAGGTAAGAAACTTAGACAAGACGTTTGGCAAAAACTATGCACTTTCTGGCGTATCTTTAACGATTGAAGCGGGTGAAATACACGCGCTGGTTGGAGAAAATGGCGCCGGAAAGTCTACCTTCATTAAGTTAATAACTGGAGTTTATCAGCCTGACGGAGGGGATATTTTCTGGCGAGGGGAAAAGGTGGACATAAAAAATCCACGGAATGCCCGTGACTTGGGAATCAGCGTCATTCACCAAGATCGTCATCTTGTGCCTTATTTTACGGGTTTGGAAAACCTATATCTTGGAGCCGATTATCCCAAACGGAAATTGTGGCTCGGTATTCGCTGGGACATAATGCGTGAAGAAGCTGAAAAGCTAAAAGTCCAATTAGGCATAGAGGTTCCCTTGGAAAAGCAGGCTCAAGATATGTCGCCAACGGAACGTACTTTATTGGAGATTCTGAGGTCAGTAAGGGTCGGATGTAAACTTCTTTTTCTGGATGAACCGACGGCATCGTTAACTGACCAGGAAACTGAAATGTTGTTTCGTTTGCTTTTTCGCCTAAAATCCCAGGGAACCGCCATCATCTATGTTTCCCATCGTTTGGATGAAGTTTTTCGGCTTGCTGATCGAATAACGGTGCTTCGTAATGGTCAACTGGCGGGGACAGTAATTAAGGACGATGTTAACAAAGACAGCTTGATCAAGCTCATGGCTGGTCGAGAGATATTATCCAGTGGTGTGAAAAAAGAAGCAGAGGTTAATTCGGAACCCTTCGTTTTGGAGGTGAAAGGCTTAAGAACAGTTGACAAGAGAGTGAAAAAGGCTGCCTTCTCCGTTCGCAAGGGGGAAATACTAGGAATTTTTGGCTTGGCAGGCGCAGGACGGACCGAACTCCTAGAGGCGATTTACGGAATTAGGCCGAAATGCAGGGGGGAAATAATGATCAACGGGAAGGTTTTAGCCAAACCTTCCCCCGCGGTTTCTTTGCAAGAAGGAATTGTACTTATTCCTGAGGATCGCCGAGGGCAGGCTTTGATCATGGATATGTCGATTCGTGAAAATATTACCTTGCCCGTTCTTAAGAATTACACGGCGAGAGGAATCATCGCTCATACTGAAGAACTTCGAGATACAGAAGACTTTATTACTAAATTAAAAATTAAAGCTGATGGGTCAGGGCAAGCTGTTCAAGTCCTGAGCGGAGGAAATCAACAAAAGGTCGTTTTTGCCAGAGCTTTAATGTCCCGTCCGGGAGTGTTCTTGTGTGATGAACCGACCCAAGGCGTCGATGTAATGACTCGCAGTGAAATTCATCGTTTATTGAGAAATCAGGCTAAACAAGGTGGGGCAGTAGTTTATGTATCTTCGGATTTGGAAGAAATGTTAGAAGTGGCTCATCGTCTGGTAATTATGCATGATGGAGAAACGATTACCGAACTTTCGGCCAAGGAGATGACACAGGATTCTGTACTGAAGTGTTGTTATTATCCAAGAAAGGAGAGTGAGCCTTCAATTGAAGGAGAGGGGTAAACCAAATTGGCTTCAACTACTTCGCGTGTATGGAACAGTTATCGCGGCAATTTTAATTATGATCGGATTCAGTGTTTTAAGCCCCGCTTCTTTTGCAACCTGGGACAATGCGGTTAATATCAGTCGCCAAATTTCCTTTCTTGTTATTATTGCTGTAGGAGCTACCTTGGTGATGGCTATTGGGGAATTTGACCTTTCCGTAGGTGCTATGGCCAGCCTTGGGGGCGTTTTTTCTGCTAAATTGGCGGTTCAGGGTTCACCTTTTTGGGCAGTATTCCTCATCCCCTTAGGGGTTGCCTTTGCCATAGGGTTCATTAACGGTTGGATTGTGACTCGTTTTAGAGTGTTGTCGTTTATTACAACTATGGCCATGGGAACGATATTGGGGGGTTTTACCTTCTGGTTTACGGGAGGGACGACCATCTTCGAGAATATTCCAGAATCGTTTCGCTATGTGGGTCAGTCAGAATGGCTTGGGATTCCTGTGCTTTCATTCCTAATGATTTTTTTGACGGTTATATTTTGGTTCGTAATGGCAAACACAGCTTTTGGACGTCGTTTGTATGCTCTGGGAGGGAATGAAACAGCCTCGCGAATTGCGGGGATTAATGTGCATGCCAATAAAAATTTGGCCTTTGCCATATGTGCTGCTCTGGCTGCTTTAGCTGGGATCTTAATGGCTTCTCGCTTAGGTTCGGCTCATCCCACCGGTGGAAACGGCCTGTTTTTACCCGCTTATGCTGCAGCCTTTTTAGGAATGACCACGTTTAAAGAAGGAGTGCCGAACATCTGGGGGACCTTTGTAGGTGCCGCCATCATAGGGATATTAGCGAATGGACTAACGATTCTTGAAGTGCCAACGTTTATGCAGGATGTTATAACTGGAGTCATTGTGATTTCTGCGGTGATCTTGCAAAAACTTGGGAGAAAGTGAACAAAAATATATTCCAGGGGCTGACCGCCACTTATTTCATTTGAGAAAAAAAGATAAGTGGCGGGCAGTTCGGATAAACCTAGGAGGTGATTATATGCAGTATATTGCCTCGTTCGATATTGGTACAACCAATGCCAAGGGAATTCTGGTTTCTCAGGACGGAGTAATTCATGGGGAAAGGACAAGACCTATTCATACTTACCACGAAGGGAACCGGGTTGAGCAGGATCCGGAAGAGTGGTGGCAAGCTGTCAGAGAGATCGTTCAGGAGTGGTGGAAAAGTGGGTTCTCGGCGGAAAAAGTTCAAGCAATTACCTTGAGTGGGCAGATGGAGGACTGCATCCCAATCGATGGTAAGGGTAATCCGGTTAGACGAGGGATTCTTTATTTGGATTCCCGCGCCGAGTCAGAGGCTAAACAGATCTTAGGGCGCTTTGGAGAAGAAGAGATTCGGCAAAAAACCGGAAACCATATGGATGGGCAGATGACATTTCCCAAAATGATCTGGCTTCGAGAAAATGAGCCTGATTGTTTTTCTAAAACGGAGTGTTTTTTGATTAGTGCTAAGGATTATGTCATCCTCCAATTAACTGGTCGAAGTGTCACAGATCCTACTTCAGCGGCCACTGCAGGAATGATGAATTTACTTGATCGATCATGGCTAAGCACATGGCTTAACTCGTTTGGGTTAGTGACATCCTATCTCCCCGAACTATTAGGTCCTGATGAAATTGCGGGTTATGTAATGGAAGAGGCTTCTTTATTGACCGGATTCAAGATCGGAACTCCGGTGTTATGTGGAATTGGAGATGCTGGGGCAACGACGTTGGGGGCAGGGGTAACCGAGATTGGGGAGATGTATGCTTATTTGGGGACAACCGGATGGGTTGCCTTGCCTACAGCTGCCGTCAGTCGGGTTGGCAATGGAGTATTCCATTTGGCTCATGCGCCCAAAGATGTAATGATTGCCATTGCTCCATTACTCAATGCGGGAAATGTTTACCACTGGGCGTTGTCCGTGTTTGGGGACCCTAATCGATCGGAGGGCAAAGAGGGGTTTGCTTATTTGGAAGAGATTATGGCCAATACTGAACCGAGTACTAGGAGGGTTGTTTTTTTACCCTATTTGCATGGTGAACGCTGTCCGATCCAAGACCCGGATGCCAGTGGATCGTTTATTGGTCTTAAATCGACAACCACGCGAGGAGAAATGTGTGCGTCTGTTCTGGAAGGGGTTGCCATGGCGATCCGTCAAGTTATGGAGCTTCTCTTGGGCGAAAAAGAAATTCGGCGAATAACCTTGATCGGCGGCGGGAGTAGAAGTCGTGTATGGAACCAGATAATAGCGGATGTATGTCATTGTAACGTGGTTGTTCCCCAGGATTCGGAATTTCTCCCTGCTTTGGGGGCAGCAGCGGCGGGTTATGTGCGCTTGGGTTGGGCTAATAGCTATGCAGACTTCTCGAAAAGATTCCTTTCTCTGAGGGAAGGAGAGGAGTATTCGCCTAATGCAAAGAATGCCTCCGCTTATGACAAACTGTATTGTAACTATCTGCGGATTTATTCGGCAGTACAAGCATTAGATAAAGACGGATGTTGAACAGAGAAATGAGTCTTATAAATCGTTATGCAAAAAGCCCCAGCTTTGCTGAGGCTTTTTGCATGTTTTTATGTGTTAGGTTTCAGCTCCGGTTATTTTTTCATTATCGGAACTTGTAATTCCGTAAGCCAATCATTTTCGTCTTCTTTATTCCAAATTCCATCAATATATGATTCCCTTGGGTTATCGCTTGCTAGAAAACCATTTTCTTCAATCCATTTATACAGATGAGCATAAGCATTGCCAATACTGCTATAGGGACCTTTGTGATAGACACAGGCAGCGCTGGCTACTTTCTCGATTTTTTTGAACTTAATTGTTTCGGTGTCTTTTCCCCAAGTAGTTACAGCCTCGCAGAATTCAATATCAATATTTTTCTCTTTATACTCGCCGTCATGGTAAATTATGAAACAATACTCTGGAACAGTGCATTTCAACTCTGGGTTTGATTTTTTAACCTCTTCGCCAATCTTGGGAATGATCTCGAAGTAGTAGTTATAGTCAGGTATTGCCATACGTCTAGAAAAGACAATAACCTCCGGTAATTCTTTCGACACAACTTCATAATTCATATTAAAATCCTCCTTCATTTTTGCAAGATAATGCGTTATTTGACCCAGTTGCCGCTGACTTTCGGCGATGCTTGATTTCAGCTCTTGTTCTCTTTGTTGAAAAATTCTAATGTTATTTTGACCTTGCTGGATAGTTGAAATTTCATCGATCGAAAAGCCTATCTGCCGAAGTGCGATGATTTTGTGTAATAAGGGCAACTGATCTGAGGTGTAATACCTTATAGCTTTTATAGTGACTTTGTTGATCTTCGAAAACATTCCTATTCGATACACAATGATCTCCCCTTACACATTATCTTTGCTGATTTCAAATATAAATCCTCCCCTAACAGGAGGGTCAAGAGATGAATAGAGAATTTATTTAGAGTTTGGTTTAGATGCACCGAAGCAGTTTAATTAGGGATAATTCTTTTCAACGTTATTAATAGTTAATAATTTGTTAATAAACTGTTTAGAGAAAGTCAATAGGCTTAGTCTAGAATATATCTAGGAAAGCTATGAGGAATTTTGTTTTAGTGATATTCAATTTATCCTAAATAAGAAAAGCTTAAGAGTTCAAGTGAAAATGAAGTATGAAATCAGAATTCTGCGTCTAAATAATATAGGACTATTTAGTAACTCTTATTGCGCTCTAGGCTTAATGTAGGGTGTATTTGCTGTTGCCAATTTTTGAATAGTTGAGGTGTGTAATGGATTTAGTTATCGAAACAGTCGATTTATGGAAGGCATATAAGTTAGGGACTGTAGAAGTGGAAGTTTTGAAGGATATTAATGTACATATTCACAAGAGAGAGTTTGTTTCGATTATGGGACCATCCGGTTCAGGTAAAAGTACTCTTTTATATTTAATTGGTGGCCTTGATAAACCAACCGCTGGCTGTATCAGGGTAAACGGTCAAGAGATTTCGAAGATGAAGGATAAAGATGAAAGCTCAATGCGTAGAAAAGAAATAGGTTTTGTATTTCAATTTTATAATCTCATCCCTAATTTGAGTGTTGAAGAAAACATTTTACTTCCTGTTCTGTTGGACGGGAAAAAAATAAAAAACTATCAGAATGAGTTAAAACAGATTTTAGATATTGTAGGTCTTTCGGATAGAAGAAACCATACTCCCAAAGAATTATCAGGTGGTCAGCAGCAAAGAGTAGCAATTGCCAGAGCGCTGATTAATGAGCCAGAAATTATTTTAGCAGATGAGCCTATAGGAAACCTCGACTCGAAAACCGGAACAGAGGTTATGGAACTTCTAAAAACAATTAATGCGGAAAAAGGAAGAACTATTGTACAGGTGACTCACTCCAGAGAAGCCGCAGATTATGGACAAAGAATCATTAACTTAAAAGACGGGAAGGTATGTCAATTATGAAAAAGGTATTAATTATAGGACTTATCGGGATATTGTTATTATTTATATCAGGGTGCGTTAAAGAAGCCGAAAAAACTAATGATGAAAATGTTACCCAGGTAGAAGCAAAGCAGGTGATTGAAGCTTTCGGAACAGTCAAGTCTACTGAGGTGAAAAATATAACAATTGATTTTTTGGCTGAAGTTACTAAGCTTAATGTTGTAGAAGGGCAAACTGTAAAACAGGGGGATGTTTTACTTAGCATAGACTCTCAAAGCTATTTAACAGAAATCCGTAACAAGGAACTCAGCTTAAAGACTCTGCAAATAGAATTAGCCAGTTTAAATAGGGATTATGAGGCGAAAAAGAATTACCTGACTAATAACTCTGACCCTGAGATTATGAAATATATTAATGATCGGAAACATGCCGAGGATTTGTTGAATAGAGCTCAAGAGGACTTAACAACCAGAGAGGCATTATATAATGCTGGTGCGTTGTCCCTAAGTGTGCTTAATGATTTTAAGGAAACGGTCAATGAAAAGAAAAAAACTGTCCAAGATGCTGTCTTATCCGAGGAAACCACCCGAAAGAAGATTCAAGATGAGCTGGATGAGCTTAAAACATTAATTGATCAGAAAAGTCTCCAAGTTCCCTCCCTGGAGCTTGATATCCAAGCTATGCTGGAAAAAATGAACAAAAGTTACATAAACGGCAATGACATATTGACGGATGTTCCTAATGGAGTGGTATCCGAAATTGACTGCGTTCAGGGGGATATAATCTCTGACCCGGAGAAAAAGCTCTTGAGTGTTCTGAATAAGGATAGCTTAGTGGTAGAGGCAAATGTAGCTGAGGAATTTATTAAGGATGTAAAGTTAGGAGCGGAAGTTACAATAATCCCTCAGGCAGATAAATCCCGGACTTATAAAGGGAAGGTTTTGTTCATTGCTGACAAAGCAGTCTTGAAAAACAATGAGACCATAATACCTGTTCGGATAT
The DNA here is from genome assembly GCF_020595055.1 of Desulfosporosinus shakirovi. Classification (GTDB taxonomy): domain Bacteria; phylum Bacillota; class Desulfitobacteriia; order Desulfitobacteriales; family Desulfitobacteriaceae; genus Desulfosporosinus; species Desulfosporosinus shakirovi. The sequence continues at coordinate 433,729 of NZ_JAJDOO010000001.1, forward strand.
CGATTGAAAATCCAGACAGCTTTCTGCTACCTGAGTTTAATGTTGATGTGAAAATTAACTTTGAAAGTGATAAAGCAGACTTAGCGTATAATTTGACAGTTACAACAGGGAAGCTTTAGGAGAGATGAGATGGGCATAATCACCAAGTTTATAGTTAAAAGTATTTTTGAAAAAAAATTACGTTCATTTCTAATAATCTTGGCAATCGTTCTTTCCTCGGGGGTATTTTTTGCTTCTATTGCTATTTCAGGGAGTCTAGAGGAAATGATTATTAAAGGGATCCAGGGTTCGATTGGGAATGCGGATATTATAATCACCCCCAGCGAGAAATCTCCTTCCCCCTATTTCTATATGGATAAAGCGGAGTTATATAAAAATCGTGCGGAATACATTATTGGGGAGCTTCAGGAAAACGCAGTTTATAAACCAAACAGGAATGAAGAAATCAGTATTAACATGACAGGAGCATCTATTGAAGACGTTCAAAAAATGAACCCATTCACAATTAAGCAGCAGTATAACCTATATCCTTTTGAAGGCAGAAAAATCATTATTGGAGAATCAGCCGCAGAGAAGTATCAGTTGAAGGCCGGAGACAGCCTGGATCTGGAATTTGGACAAGGTGGGACTACATCCAGACAGAGGTTTACAATATGTGGAATAGCTTCCTCGACAGGATTATTTAAAGGGAATACAAAATCAGCTTCTGCCATAGTACCCAGGGACTTTATAAGTAATTACAACAATGCGCGAGGCAAGGTAGGGTCTATCTATATCAAGCTTCTTAAGCCTGAAGACAAACAGGAAACGATTGAACTATTGTCCAATGACTATAGCAATTACAAGGTATTTGAACTTTTTCCTCTTGAAGAAATAAAGCAGGAAACCATGATGATATCCGCAGTATTTCTCATGCTGTCATCTATCGTTTTTTTTATGAGCATATTCATCATTTACTCCTCATTTAAAGTTATTACGACAGAAAAGCTACCAATAATAGGGACCTTTAGAAGTATTGGTGCTACAAAAAGAATGACAAACTATTTATTATTAGGAGAAAGTATTATATATGGTATTATCGGTGGGCTTTTGGGATGTGGTGTAGGAGTAGGAATCTTATATCTTATGTCTTATGCCTTAAGCAAAATGGTCAATGGCTCTGAGGGAATGGAATTTAATGCTACAGTTCAATTTTCAGAAGTTAATTTTGTATTGGCTTTTTTGATGGCCATAATTCTTTGCTTCGTAAGCTCCATCATTCCTATCTTAAAAGTATCAAAAATTCCGATCAAGGATATTGTTTTAAACTCTGTGCAAAAAAATACCAAACGAAGAAGGCTATGGACCATACTTGGGATAGTCTTTATGGTCATTGCGTTTATTTCTTCCCTCATAGATTCGGACAACTTAAGACCCATTTTGGGCAGCGTAGGAATGCTAATGACCCTTACTGCCATCGTAATGCTTGTACCTAATCTTACTTCAGCTTTTGTCAGAGTCTTTGAAACGTTATATGTCTTTGTTTTTGGGAACATAGGGATTCTTGCCGCCAAGAATTTGCGCGAGAATCAAAATATCATTAATAACATATCGATGCTCGCTATAGGTATAGCCTGCTTACTTTTGATCAATACAGCCAGTTATGATAATGTCATAAGCATAACAGATCAGTTTAAAAATGTTTCGTATGATATTGAAATGTATACGAACAAAGCGGATAGAAATATCGAGAACAGGTTGCTTAGTATTGATGGAGTGAAAGAAGTCTATGGAGATTATGAAGCTTACAGAGTAGAAATCGCCGATAAAAATGATAGGATATCTCGTATAAAAGGGGTCGATAAAAACAAGATTTTAGATTTCTGGAACATTAATATGGATGGAGATATTCAAGCTGAATTTGAACGACTTGATGAAGGACGTAATATTTTAATAACCAACACTTTAAAGGAAAAGCTGAATTTGAACGAAGGAGATCTGATCAAGCTCAAAATGAAAAGCGGCGAAAAAGATTACAAGGTAATTGGCTTTTTTGATGATTTTGCTACGAATAAAAACATTGGTTTAGTATCTCAAAGATTTTTAAAAGCAGATATGCAACTCAAGTATTATTCTGATATTTTCATAAAGACGTCTCAAAATCCAGAAGACGTGCTGAAGAAAATTGAAACAGAATTTATAAGACTTAAGCCCTACCTGGTCACAAAAAACGAACTTCAGGAAGAATACATGAGTTCCAATCAACAAGTCACTTTACTTATGTCGGGCTTTTCAGTTTTAGCAATCATCATCGGAGTTTTTGGAGTCCTGAACAATCTCCTGATAAGCTTTCTCGTACGTAAGCGTTCCCTTGCCGTATTTCGATCTATGGGAATGAGCAAGGTTCAAACTGTCAAGATGATTTTTATTGAAGCAATTACAGGGGGAGCGATAGGCGGATTACTAGGGGTTATGGCGGGAACCTTAATGATCGTTATCTTGGCCGGAACAAACAATTCTAAGGACATACATTTCCCTTTTAGTTCATATATAATTTATGTCCTGGCAGGTGTAACCCTAATGCTTATGGCATCGATAATTCCGGCCTTAAAATCCTCAAAGCTTGATATAGTATCATCGATAAAGCTTGAGTGAACTCGTTAGCTAAAGCTGAACATAGATAAAACTGGGAAGTAAAGAAAAATGCATCTTATCAAACATTCGCTATGCATAGTGAACTTTAAGAAACAAGGTATTGAATAAGGAGAGATCAGAGGAATGTTATTAATTGAGATCATGAAGGCAGTTATTCTTGGGATTGTCGAGGGAGTCACTGAGTGGTTACCCATCAGTAGTACTGGGCATATGATTTTAGTTGACCAGTTTATACAGCTCAATATGAGTGAAGCGTTTAAAGAAATGTTTTTCGTTGTTATTCAGCTTGGTGCAATCATCTCTGTTGTAGTTTTGTACTGGAACAAGTTGGTCCCTGTGTCTTTTCAAAAGAAGTCAGCGGTAAAAAAAGATACTTTAGTACTGTGGTTGAAAATTCTTACAGCCTGTATCCCAGCGGCAATCATTGGACTTTTGTATGACGATCAAATTGATGCACAGTTCTATAACTATCAGACTGTTGCGGTCACTTTAATTCTGTATGGAATATTGTTTATCATAATCGAGAACCGAAACAAGAATTTAAGGCCAAGGATCAATAATCTTTCGCAAATTACCTATAAAACTGCACTCCTCATAGGAGTATTTCAAGTTTTAGCATTAATCCCCGGCACATCTCGTTCAGGCGCTACAATACTTGGTGCTATATTAATAGGCACTTCTAGAACGGTTGCAGCAGAATTTACATTCTTTTTAGCTATTCCTATTATGTTTGGTGCAAGCTTGATAAAAATATTAAAATTTGGGTTTGTTTTTACAAATAGTGAAATTTTGATTTTATTAACGGGTATGATAGTTGCTTATATAGTATCAATTTTATCAATTAAATTTTTGGTAGGATATATCCAGAAGCATGACTTTAAGGTGTTCGGTTGGTATAGAATTATATTAGGAATTATATTAGCGTTATATTTTTTAGTTAAGAGTTAGATAAAGTTAGAATTTATGAGCTTTGGCCATACATTAGCTAAAGATACCTTATAGCTGCATAATGGCTTATATGATTGAGGTTATATGATCAAATAACAACAACATTAAAAATAATAGTTGACAGAACAAGCTAAAGGATGTATTCTAACAAAGCGTCAAAACGACGCACAATGACTGAATAGCTACGGGGGTAAAACCTTCGAACCTTTGCATCGAAACAATACAAATTAGTTATTGACAACGCGAGTTGAAAATGCTAAGATATGGTTCCGGCCTAAACAGCCAAAGAAAATGATGGTCTTTGAAAACTAAACAACAAGGACAGCCAATGAGAGAAACTCGAAAGAGTTTCA
>NZ_JAJDOO010000020.1 GCF_020595055.1 Desulfosporosinus shakirovi
GCTGGGACTGCAAAGAGTGTTTTCCCCTTTGCCCGACAGAGGCCCTGCAAGCAGCGTTTGTTTTAGCCAGAGCATTCACGTTTCCCTCGCCTTTTTTGGAGTCCCCGCCAGCGAAATAGGTTACAGATTCTATGGCATCGAGGGTGAATTAAATTGGCATAATAATTGCATTATTCAGTAAGTAGTTATTATTTTAGAACAAAGGAGGAATGAAATGAAATAGGGTTAGAGTAGGACAAAGAAATAATGAAAACTATTGTCAGAGGGAGCAAAGAAAAATCCCTTACTTAGGCAATGAAAAAGTTAGTGAGCAGTTGATAATTATTTTTAAGAGAAAGAGGAGGACCAAAATGAAAGAAGTTGTAATTGTCAGTGCTGTAAGAACTCCAGTTGGTACTATTGGAGGGACGCTCAAAGGTATAACTCCACAAGAACTGGGAGGCATGGCCGTAAAAGAAGCAGTTGCCCGGGCAGGAGTGAGCCCTGATTTAGTGGAAACAGTTATCATGGGTTGGTCACGACAAACAACTGAAGCAGCAAATATTGCTCGCAATTGCTCGCTTTTGGCAGGAATACCAGAAGAAGCCTCTGCCTATACAGTACATTGTCAATGTGCTGCCAGTTTAAAAGCTATCAGCAATGGAACCCAAGAAATACAGACTGGAAGAGCGGACGTAGTAGTAGCCGGGGGTACTGAGAGTCTGAGTCGTGCGCCCTTTTATCTCAAAAACGCTCGCTATGGATATGGTGCAGGTGATGGAGTTTTAGTTGATTCTCTAACAGAAGCTGGACCTGGAGGACAACCCGCTTCGATCTATGGTGTTGTTTCGATGGGCGATACAGCCGAAAATGTGGCCGAACAATTTAATGTTTCTAGAGAAGATCAAGATCAATTTGCTTTTCATAGTCAGCAAAGATGTCAAAAAGCCTTGCGATCTGGAGTTTTCAAAGATGAGATTGTACCGGTTGAAATTAAATCTCGTAAAGGCACAGTTATTTTCGATACAGACGAAGGGCCAAAGGATACGTCACTGGAAAAAATTGCATCACTAAAACCAGTGTTTAAGAAAGGCGGGTCTGTTACTGCCGGTAATTCCTGTGGTCGAAATGATGCTGCTTCGGCAATAGTTTTAATGTCTGCTGATAAAGCCAAGGAACAGGGAATTAAACCGTTGGCTAGGATTGTTACAGATACATTGACTGGAGTCTCTCCAAACATTATGGGGATTGGTCCGGTACCGGCTGTGCGCAAGGCATTAGAACAAGCTGGACTAACTTTAGAAAATATTGACTTGATCGAATTAAATGAGGCTTTTGCTTCACAATCCTTAGCCGTTATTCGGGAGCTTGGTTTAGATATGGAGAAAACAAATGTCAATGGTGGAGCAATTGCTTTGGGTCATCCGATTGGAGCAACTGGAGCCCGCTTAATGACGACTCTTCTTCATGAGCTGCGCAGACGAAAGGGTCGCTATGGTATGGTTACCCTTTGTATTGGCGGTGGACAAGGGATGGCTACTATTATTGAAGCTCTGTACTAAAATAGAACTAAAGATAATACTTGCTGAGAGAAGCATTACCGCGTTGCTCGCGGCAATGCTTCTCTGGTTTTTAATCAAACGTACGATTGGGGAGCAATGGGATGCAGATCTATGAGTATAAAATACCAATGCCAGATATCGGATACAACGCAAATGCCTACTTGATAGAACATGAAAATAAAAAATCAATTCTAGTGGATGCAGGTCCAAATTCACCACAGGCACTGGATGCCCTCGAAGCTACTCTTAAGAAAGCTGAAGTCCGCTGGGATAATATTGAGCATATTTTGGTAACACATGGGCACTATGATCATTTTGGGTTTGTAGCGCAAATTGTGGAGCGTTCAGGTGCCTTGGTTTGGGTTCATCCTGCTGATCGCAGTTGTTGTTTTCAACTTGTAGAAAATAGCGCAGTGTTTACTGGTGATACACTGCTTCCGGAAATTACTCCAAACCCCATTTTTGATCTTGAAGGGGAGTCAGAGGGACTTAAGCTTGGTAAGATTGCAGGAGTCTATGACAAGGATTCGCCTGCTTAGGGCTTCTAAAGCTTATCCAGGTCATGGTAAACCAATCTTATCAATTGACTCAGCCATTGATCGCCAGTTTTCCCGTATGGCTAAACGCAGTGAACAAGTCCTTGGGATTCTTGGCGCTTATGGCTTGAGTACATTTTCTGAAACTAACAAATTGTTTCCCAGCAACGGCGGGCGGTATCATACTTGGTTGGCACTTTCTGTGACGCTGGGGCATTTGGGTTGGCTAAGAGTTCTAAATTGTGTTCGAACCAGGCATAATGCAGGAATCGTTTATTGGGAAGTTCAGTAAGCGGCAAAAACCGAGTCGTATTTGCATTATTATGATGCAGGTATGATTCGGTAAAACTCTGATTTATGCAGACTTTTAAGAGGACGATGATAAACCCACTGCAAATTCGCAATGGCGTTTATCATTGTCCTCTTTGATGCTGTAGACATTGAACCGTTGACGGGGGATATTCGACGATTAGACAGCAAAGATTAACAAATCATTATTTGTGTGATTTGAGAGTAGTAAAATGGCACCGGAATTGCAAATATATTTAAATATTAAAAATATACTGATAATTTTATGATTCATAGATCATGACTTAACTGTCAGGTGAAAGAGGTGAAAGATAGCTTAAACACAGATATGAGGATAGGATCAAGGGTGAATTATTAAGATTGATACTATGGTATATGCTTCAAATGCGAGGATCGCGGGTGTTTGGAATACTGTTTCGGCAAGATCATTGAAATTAAGCCCATGATTGAGATGAAGAGATTACTATGTCTTCATTATTGACAGGTGGATAGATAAGGTTTTTCAAAGAAAAACTGAATTTTCATATATTTAAGAGGAGGAAATTTTGAAATTATGAATCGAATTCAAGAACTTTACAACAGCAAAAAACGCGATGCTTACGAAGCGATTAAACTAATCAAGGATGGAGATTGGATATGTTTACCTTTGGGAATTGGCGAACCACCGACAGTTTTAACCGCCTTATCAGAACAACGCCGCAACTATCATGATGTCAAAGTAATGCAAATGTTTGCTCAAAGGAAATATGGTTACTATGATCCCGAAACAGCGGAGAACGTTCGTCACGTAGCTCTGTTTGTAGGCGTTGCGTCTCGAAAAGGTGCTGAAGAAGGCTGGGCAGAGGTTATTCCTAATAACTTTTACAGTGTTCCAAAGTTAATTAGGGATGATCATATTAAAGTTGATGTAGCGGCTTCTATGGTTTCCCCTATGGATAGTTTCGGTTACTTTTCTTTAGGGGTAGGAGCGGATTATTCCGTGGCAGCAATTTCCAAGGCAAGGGAAGTGATTGTAGAAGTAAGTCCTGAGGTGCCATACGTATATGGAAACAATAAAGTTCACATTTCTCAGGTTTCTGCAGTGATAGAAAGTCAATTTCCATTATTTGAAATTCCAATTGCTCGTACAATAACCCCAGTCGAGAAAGCTATTGGAGAATACGTAGCTGAATTTATTAAAGATGGAGATACCCTTCAAATTGGACTGGGGAGCATTCCTGATGTTGTGATCACGCAACTGCAAAACCGACATGACCTTGGCATTCATACAGAAGTGATGACGGATTGCATTCTAAATTTATTTAATGCTGGTGCAATCACAGGCCGCAAAAAAAACTATCTGCCAGGTAAGATGATTTGTACTCTAGGACAAGGCACCCGAAAACTATTTGGCATGATGGATCATAATCCTATGGTCGAGATGCACCCTGTAGACTTCACCAATGATCCTTATCTTGCCGGAAAAAATAATAATCTAGTTAGTATTAATGGTTCGATTCAGATCGATTTTCTGGGACAATGCAATTCAGAAACCATGGGAGTTAATCCTTTTAGCGGAACTGGAGGACAGGCAGATTTTGCGCAAGCTTGCGCCCGATCAGAGGGAGGAAGATCTTTTATAACTCTTCCATCAACAGCTAGTAAAAATACGATTTCACGTATCGTTCCGACTTTGTCCCCCGGTTCTGCAGTAACTACAACAAAGAACGATGTTATGTATGTTGTAACTGAGTATGGTGTAGCCAAACTTCGCGGGAAGAGCAGAAAACAACGGGCGCAGGAATTAATCTCCATAGCTCACCCCGATTTTCGAGCAGAATTAACGATGGAAGCGCGAAAGATGAATCTATTGTAATTTCCACTTTCTAAAACACACAACCGCGTCCATTCAGGGGGTACTCGGTACCCCATTTTGTGTGTTTAAATACAGCGGACCTGAGTAATTAGAGTTATCGTAAATTTCATTTTTCTGTTAAGTATCCAATTTAGGTACACCGGTAGGGTGAAAGGAGATGGAACAAATGACCTTAGAATTCACTGACAAAAAATCCCCCAAACCTCGCATAGATTTTCATGTGCATATGGGGTTATACACTTATTCCCATCCGTGGGTGACTGATTGGATCAAACAAGTTCATTCCCAAGGGTACGAAGACTATATTAATAGTTATAACGACCCAGGAGCTTTTGAAGGCTTGTTATCGTCAGAAGGGGTTGATTATGCCTGCGTGCTGGCAGAATTAAGTTATATTACCACGGGGATCTGTACTAATGAGCAAGTAAGAGACTTTTGCCGGGGCAGATCGAAGTTAATACCGTTTTGTGATATTAATCCTCATATTTTTACTAACTTGGGAGATGAACTGCGCCACAAGGTTGAAGATGAGGGTTTCCGGGGATTGAAATTATATCCCACCTACCAACATTATTACCTCAACGACCAGAGAATGTACCCCCTCTATCAAGCCGCTCAAGATTTAGGCATTCCCGTCCTGATTCATACCGGCTCCTCAGTCTTTAAGGGCTCTCGTATGAAGTATGGAGATCCCCTGCACTTGGATGATGTAGCAGGAGATTTCCCGAATTTAAACCTGGTTATGGCCCACTCGGGTCGCGGGTTCTGGTACGAAAAGGCTTTCTTTCTCTCCAAACTTCACTCAAATCTCTATATGGAGCTTGCGGGTCTTCCTCCTGGCAAATTGCTGACTTATTTTCCTGAACTGGCTCGCAACACGGATAAAGTCATTTTTGGCAGCGATTGGCCGGGCATGAGAGGGATTAAGAGCAACATGGAAGCTATTAGTAAATTAGCACTCCCCGCGGAGGGGGTGGGAAACATTCTTGGTGGAAATGCTGCTAGGTTGTTGCGACTGTAAATTGGTAAGACCATACTTCACTTGGCGACAAGCGATAATGTTTCCGAAAAAACCTGTATTTACCTATAACATTTTAAGGGCATGTTATAGGTAAATGCAGGTTTTAATCATGTCTTGTGAGTATATTCGTTGTGATTTGATCTATTAGGATTTGAACATTAAGATAACTAGTTTAAGCATATTCCTTTGTTTAGACCAAATATTCTGATTACACCCCTATCCATGTGTGATAAAATAAATGTGAGGAAAATTCTAACAGCCTAAAAATATCAGTAAGGGGAGATGTTCCATGAAGGTTCGTGACATTATGCTCCCTAACAGGGATCAATTACGTCCCCAAGACAGCATACGTAAAGTGATGGAACTGCTTAAAACTTCTAAACTTCTTGGAGTACCTGTCGTTGATGAAGTTGGACAACTCATTGGCTATTTTTCATTGTCGACTCTATTTAGTTGCTTATTGAATGATTTAAGTATTGATACTCCAATAGAAGCGTACTACATCCGGGAGGTTGCATATTTTCGGGAAGACAAATCCTTTAATAACTTGAAAGAATTGACCCATTGGTTGCATACAGTTCGAGTTGGACAAACTCCTGTTGTTAATATGGCCAACGAACCAATTGGTGCGATTACCCAAGCAGGTGCGGTTAACGAACTCTTAGATCAAACGGAGTATTTATATAATGAATTGTCCAGTGTTATAGAGAATGTCCCTGCAGGAATTATTGCAACGGATGATAAAGGGTTTATCACCTTAGCGAATCAATACGCCAAGAATATCTTACAAGGGATCCGAGTAGGTAAATATATCGGCGAATTTCTTAGCGATCTAAAAGATGATTTTGTACCTGTTGTTGAAGGGGCTTGGATTATGCCTCATAAGATTGAATATCAAGCGCTAAAATTGATCGCTACTGCTGTCCCCATCTATCAAAATACAATAATAAAGGGGGCAACCTTTGTTTTACAAGACTTGACGGATGTTGAAGGAATTGCCCATGAATTAAAAATTGTCAAGGAACTCAAGACGACTCTGGAGACAGTTTTAGAGGTTGCTTATGAAGGGGTAGCGGTATTAGATGAACAAGGTCGGCTCAACATGGCAAATGCTAACTTCTGTAAGAGAGTTGGTAAGTCAAAGGAAAAGATCATTGGACAAAATATCAATAAATTTGTCCCTCTAACGGACAACCATTCCCCTTTACAAGTATTAGAAATCGATACAAAACCCTGTGTCATCTCAACTTTGCCCTTTACAAAAGAGAGCAAAATTAAGGGAACAGTGGTCAAGATATATGAGGATTTAGATCAATTAGCAGATGTAATGCAACAGGTGAATCGGATAAATATGCAACTAAACTATTACAAGGATGAGCTGTTTAAGGTAAATGGAACAAGTTATACAATCGGCAATATTATTTGCAGTAACAAGCGCACTGCTAAGCTAAAAACTCAGGCACTTAAAGTAGCACGGGGAAACTCGACTATTCTTATTACCGGTGAAAGCGGTACTGGGAAAGAACTGTTTGCTCATTCCATTCATAATGCCTCTGATCGACGTAAAGAACCTTTTATAAAGGTTAACTGTTCGGCCATTCCCGGTGACCTGGCGGAATCAGAATTGTTTGGGTATGAGGACGGAGCTTTTACCGGTGCGCGCAAACAGGGTAAACCGGGCAAATTTGAGTTAGCAAGTGGAGGTACTATTTTTCTTGATGAAATTGGAGATATGCCATATTTACTGCAAAGTAAGTTATTAAGAGTCATTCAAGAAAAGGAAGTTGAGCGAGTAGGTGATGTTAAGACTCGTAAAGTTGATGTAAGAATTATTGCCGCTACGAATAAGGATTTAAAACGTCTTGTCGCTGAAGGGAAATTCAGGGAAGATTTGTATTACAGGTTAAATGTGATTGATTTAGTGATACCCCCTTTGCGTGAGCGAAAAGAGGATATTCCAATTCTGGCAGATTATTTTATAAGTAAATATAACAAATCATTTAATAAACGAGTGGATGGGATCACTGAAGCAGCCTTAGAAGTTTTCGATCATTACAATTGGCCAGGTAACATCAGGGAGTTAGAAAATGTGGTTGAAAGAATATTGAATTATGTAGAATATGGCTTAATAGATCTTCAAGATTTACCTGAGGAAATCATTCAAACAGAGAAATTTAGCGGGATAGCAGGTTTGAGTTTAATAGGTCAGAGCCTGGCCAACATAGAGCAAGTAGCAATTCAAACTGCCTTGACTGAGGCTAATGGCAACAAGTCTAAGGCGGCGAGGTTGCTCGGTATAAGCAGGTCGAAATTGTATGAAAAGCTTTCACAAATGCCTGATATTTTAGTCGATCCTAGAAGTTCATAGAATAATAGGCTTTATTGTGTTGTACGAGAAACATACAAGTGTATGGTTCTCGTACATTTTTGTTGGCAAGATTAGCCTTAGTCTCAGCAAGAATTACTGACTTGCGAAGGCTAAGGCTATTATATATTTCTAAATATAGGGTTGGCACAGATATTGCAATAATATTCAGATAAGTGTGTCAGTTCAGAATAAAATCACAGATTGACTTATTTGTTCATAATGATCACAGATGAGACTCAGGATATCTTGATAAGGGAGTGAAGGAAGTACGCATACTCTGCCCTCAATTATTTTGAGTTAAAGTCAAGGAGGCTTAAATAGTGGATAAAGGGAATGAATTTGTTAAATGCCAGATAGAGGAAAATATGGCAGTGGTGACAATTGATCGACCACCTGTTAATGCTTTAAATCCGCAAGCTTTAATGGAGTTCCAATCAATTTTTGATAATCTGGCTAGGGAACCTAAGGTTCTGGTTGTGATAATTACCGGAGGCGGTAAAAAAGTATTTGTGGCAGGGGCAGATATCGACAGTTTAAGAGCTGAAACACCTGAAACGGGACTGGTGACGAATTTGCGTTTTCAAGATACCTTTACTAAGATTGCCAATTTTTATAGACCTGTGATTTGTGCGGTCAGTGGACTGGCTGTTGGCGGCGGCTTTGAAATTGCAATGGCTTGTGACATTGTAATCTCGGACACGAGTGCAAGTTTCAGTTGCCCCGAAGTAAACTTAAGCCTTATAGCTGCAGGTGGGGGTACTCAAAGATTACCGCGGCAAATTCCAGTTGCTAAAGCTAAGGAACTACTCTTTACAGGCCGGAAGATGAAAGCTGAGGAAGCTGAAAAAGTTGGTTTTGTCAATCAAGTAGTGCCTGTAGGTGAGGTTCTTAACGCCGCAAAAGCTTTGGCTAAACAAATTGCAAGCAGAGGTCCTATAGCTGTAGCTATGACAAAAAGGTGTATAAATCAAGGGTTAGATTTACCTCTTAAAGAGGGTATGCAATTAGAGGCGGTAGAGAGCGCTTCTAATTTCGGTACAGCCGACTTTATCGAAGGCGTAGATGCTTTCTTTGCCAAAAGGGCTCCGGAGTTTAAAGGTTAGTAAACTCGTTTCAGCAAAATGTGCAACCTTAATAAATACTATCGTGCTGAGGATTGGGTTTTGTCAATACCCTGTCCCATAAGGAACACGTCTTGGCGGAGGCGGAGTGTAAGAGTATTTGAATGAGGTTCAAAGGGGTGGATACAAATTGGGGACTTACCGTAATCTTATTTTGGAGAACAGAGAAGGCATTTTACTGGTGACTATTAATCGAGCGGAAGTAAGAAATGCTCTTAATTGGGAAACATGGGAGGACATTGGGCAGCTAGCCAAAGAGATAAATAATGATGAATCAGTTAAAGTAGTCATTATTACGGGAGCAGGAGACAAGGCTTTTGCGGCTGGGGCAGATCTTAGATGGCTTTTGGAACGGCCATCTATTGAAGCGCTAGAACCTGGAGTACAAGGAGTTTTGACAGAATTAGAAAATACGATAAAACCAATCATCGCTGCTGTTAATGGTTTTGCCTTGGGAGGAGGGTGTGAGCTTGCCATGGCTTGTGACCTTAGAGTTTCAAGCGAGGGAGGTAAGTTTGGACTTGTCGAACCGACCGTTGGAATTCTGCCAGGTGGTGGTGGAACCCAGCGTCTGCCACGTTTGGTCGGCAAAGGGAAGGCTAAAGAACTGATTTTTACCGGGGAAGTCATTGATGCTGTTGAAGCAGAACGAATTGGGCTGGTAAATAAAGTTGTCCCTCACGACCAGTTGCTTGTTGCATCATTTGAAATGGCAAAAAAAATTACCGCTAAAGCACCGCTTGCTATACGAATGGCTAAAAAGGTAATTGACATGGGAATGGCCACTGATTTCCCTACAGGGTTAGCCCTAGAAAAATTAAGTCAAGCTTTTTTGAACGGAACAAGTGATCGTACTGAGGGCATGACGGCTTTTCTAGAAAAACGGAAACCGAATTTCCAAGGAAAATAAGTTTATAAAGATAGCATAAATACTCAGAAGCTTATCAGGGGATCTGGGGTTTAAGCTTAATTTAGTTCAACTGACCAAGATTACAGGCAGTGCAACAACTAATTTAAGTTAAATAAAAAATCTAGGAGGAAATATGATGAAATTTGCTGGCAGAGTAGGGGTTGTTACAGGGTCTGGGCGAGGGATTGGCCGTGGAATTGCTTTAGGTCTGGCTGAGCAGGGCGGCACAGTGGTTGTAGTTGATGTTGACGTCAAAAGCGCTGAAGCAGTAGTCAAAGAGATTGAAGCTATGGGCGGCAAGGCCATGGCGGCTAAAGTTGACATCACTAAAAGTGCAGAAGTCAATGACATGGTCGCTAAGGTGATCGAAAAGTATGGTAAGATCGACATTCTAGTTAATAACGTTGGCTGGAATAAGGTCAAACCATTTGTTACTGGGGATGAAGAGTTATGGGATAAAGTCATTGCAATTAACCTAAAAGGACCAATCATCTGCTGTCGAGCAGTTGTTGATAACATGATGCAAAATAACTATGGCAAAATTGTCAATGTGTCTTCCGATGCCGGACGGGTAGGTTCAACAGGTGAGTCTGTTTATTCTGCCGCGAAGGGCGGGGTAATTACCTTTACCAAAACTCTGGCACGGGAAATGGCTCGTTATAAAGTCAATGTTAACTGTGTATCCCCTGGTCCTAGTGACACACCATTTTTGGCAGAGGTTAGTGCCGAGAATCCTAAGTTGATGGAAGCAGTCAAAAGAGCCATTCCTTTGCGTCGCCTAGGTGAACCTAAAGATATAGCTAATGCGGTTCTGTTTTTTGCCTCAGATGATGCTGAATATATTACTGGGCAAACCCTTAGCGTCAGTGGCGGATTGACCATGCATTCTTAATAAGATGTAACCTATAAAATTGTATATTTCAAAATAAAATTCTGCAATAAACCAAAATTAAGGGAGGAAATTAACAATGAAAGCAAGCGTGAAGTATGTACCACTAGACAGAGAATTTTTAGAAATATTGTATGAGAAAAGAGACGGGTCAGCTTGGATAACTATTAATCGTCCGGAAATCATGAATATATTAACTTATGACTTGGTACTTGAATTGACTGCCGCTTTTGAAGATGTAGAAAGAGATCAGACCATTGGAGTATGCGTCTTAACAGCTGCTGGCGAAAGAGTGTTTAATGCCGGTGGAGATATTGACATGATGAATGCCCTTGATCATGTAACCGGTCAGGTTTGGAACAATGCCTTGATGAAGATGTCCACGATTATGCGCAATATGAGAGTTCCGATCATTTTGGCCGCTAATGGTTATTGCATCGGTGGCGGTAACGAATTGAATATATTCTGCGATATGACGATTGCCGCTGAACATGCAAAATTTGGTCAAGCCGGACCGAAAGTAGGAGCTTGCCCAGTATGGGGAGCAACGCAGATGTTACCGCGGATCGTGGGTGAGAAAAAAGCACGCGAAATGATTATGATGTGTAATATCTATACCGCGCAAGAAGCTTTAGAAATGGGTTTGGTTAACAAAGTAGTTCCTTACGCAGATTTGTATACCGAAACTCAAAAATGGTGTGATACCATCCTCGATCGCAGCCCGCAATCGATTCGGATAGCCAAAGTTTCCTTGAATTTCGAATCAGATATGATGTATCCTTCCTTAATGGCCGGCTCAGTTTACCTAAGTTACATCTGGGGTTCAGATCAAGTCCATGAAGGATTTAACGCATTCAAAGAAAAAAGAAAACCAAATTGGCGCCAATTCAGAAAGAATGCCGAATAAAACAAAGAGAGTCAGACAATACCAGAAAGTATTCTGCCAAAATGGGTTCAGGCACATTTTGGCAGCGACTGTTAACCCCCGTGATTTTTAGAAAGAATGTGGGTAAAAATTAATGCGATAGGGGAGGCGAAGATTTTGTCAAAAGAGATTAAAAATATTGCTGTTGTTGGCAGTGGGATAATGGGAACCGGAATTGTCTATGCGGGTTTAGTCGGTGGGTATAATGTAACACTTTACGGGAGAAGACAGGAAGCGTTGGAACAGGGCAAAGCTTACGTTCAGAAAAACCTTCAAACTGGCGTGAAAATTGGTAAAGTAACCCAAGAGACCATGGATAGTTGTCTGGCGCGGATGAAAGTATCGAATGATTTAGAGACTGCCGTCAAGGATGCAGATCTTGTTATTGAAACTATAGCAGAAAATATTGACATGAAAGGAGAAATCCTTAAACAATTAAACGTAATGTGCCCCGAAGGAACTATAATAGCGACCAATACCTCGTCTCTAAGTGTTACTGCAATTGGGTCTTTCGCAAAGAATGCTGAGTTGGTAATAGGAATGCACTTCTTTAATCCTGTTCCAAAAATGAAATTGGTTGAAATTGTAAAAGGGCTGAAAACAAGTGATGAGACGGTCCAAGCAATAATAACCGCTGCTGAGCAGATGGGTAAACAAACTGTGATTGTTAATGATGCCGCTGGGTTTGCTACGAGCCGTTTAAACGTCTTACTGGGGAATGAAGCATTTTATATGTTGATGGAAGGGGTTGCCTCGGCAGAGGATATTGATAAGGCTGCCAAAATAGGTCTTAACCTGCCTATGGGGCCCTTGGAAATGAGTGACATGGTCGGACTGGATACTCGATATAAGGTCCTTGAGTATTTACACAAGACCTTGGGAGAACGCTTCAGACCTTGTCCATTAATGAAGAAGTATGTGGATGCCGGTTTACTTGGACGTAAAATAGGCGAAGGGGTTTTCAAATATGAGAACAAGTAAAGAGTATCGCGAAAAAATTCTTTCCATGCGTCCTAATGTGTATATGAATGGAAAATTAGTTGGTCGCGATCATCCGGATTTTGAGCCGGGGATCAGAACTCTTGCGTTAACCTATGATTTAGTGGATGATCAGGAATACACTGATCTCTTAACTACCACATCTCATTTGAGTGGAGAGAAAATCAACCGTTTTACACATATGCATCAATCCACCGATGATTTGCTTAAAAAACAGGAAATGACTCGGAAATTGTGCTTAGTATGTGGACGTTGTATCCAACGTTGCATGGGAATTGACGCTATGAACGGTCTTTCCTTGGTTACTAAGGACATTGACAACGCTAAAGGTACTGACTATCATGAGCGCTTTCTAAAGTATTTGCGTTTCTTCCAGGATAATGACTTGGTAGGAAATGCTGCGCAATCAGATGTAAAGGGTGACCGAAATCTAAGACCGCATCAACAAGCTGATCCGGATCTGTACCTGCACATTGTAGAAAGACGAGAGGACGGAATTGTGGTACGGGGGGCTAAAGCCCATAACTCTATTGCAGCCTATGCTGATGAACTAATAGTTATCCCTACAAGAGCGTTAACCAAAGAAGAAGGGGATTGGGCAGTCGCCTTTGCGATTCAAGCTGATGCACCCGGAATCAAGTTGATCAGCCTTCCCCATAATCACCGGAAACGAAAGCATCTTAAAGCTCCGATTGAAGACTATGGAACCATGCATGCACTTACTGTTTTTGACAATGTCTTTGTTCCATGGGAACGAGTGTTCATGAACGGGGAAACAGAATTTGCCGGACAATTAGCTTCTCAGTTTGCCACTTATCATCGGCATAGCTATACTGGTTGTAAACCAGCCTTGTCAGATATTTTCCTCGGAGCAACTGCTCTGATGGCGGAGTATAACGGCATAGGTAAAGCCTCGCATGTTCGGGATAAACTGGCTGAATTAATTACCGTAGGCGAGTTGGTTTATGGCGCTGGAATTGCCGCCTCGGTTAAGGGATTTAAAAGTGCATCCGGAACGTTTGCCCCCGATGTTGTTTTCACGAATGTCGGACGTTACCATGCTGGAGTCAATATATATCACGAGTTCGAAACTCTGGCAGATATTGCTGGGGGACTGGCAGCCACGTTGCCTTTTGAAGAAGATTTTTACGGCCCGGATACTAAAGACGATTTGGAAAAATATATTATGCGTAAATCTGATGTCTGTGCTGAGAATCAGCACAGGGCGTATCGTTTAGTTGAAAATCTGATTGCGTCCTCGACAGGGGCTGCAACAGGAATCAGCGGTATTCATGGCGGCGGTTCTCCGGTCATGGAGAAGATAGCTATCATGAGTAAATACGACATACAGGCCCGTAAAAATGTTGTTAAATATTTAGCGGGCATCAAGGATTAGGGACAAGGGCAAGGGGCTAAACGGCAGGTGGAGCTAAATAGCTCCACCTGCCGTTTGGTCCCACTTCTGTTTTCGATGATGAACCTGTAATTACCTTTGAGGGTGAAACGAAGTATCCTTTAATTCACTCGAGAAATAAGTGCCTCTCAACTTGTAAAGTGTGAGCCTCCCCATTGGATTAATTGGTCGTCGATTTTTGTGGTATTAGGGGTTGTGAGGAGGGGCCTTTCTGTGGTAAGATAGCGTTAATCTTGAATTTCAGGATGTTTGGGAAGCTTTGTTTGGCAAAGCTTGTGTAGAATGGCGGTCTGGGGTTTCCGGCGAGGGCTTCGCGTGAAGGGCTCGTCGAAGATGATGAAGATAGGTAGGATAGTAGGATGGGCGCGAGTTGGAATTAAGGCACCCTCTATTCAGGGTGCTTTTTTGTATATCTAAAATGACTCGTGGGGCTTGAGGGGATAACAGTCAAGATTTGACTTAGCTCAAAGGGCTAGCTCAATGCATAATAATGTAAAACAAGAAGAAAATGTAATGTAGGATGGTAGAAAGGGGTCGGGGAAATGATTGTAGTTATGAAAATGGGTTCAACGGCAGAACAGATTGAAGAGGTTTCCACACGCTTAACGGAAGAGGGATTCAAAATTCACCTTTCCCAAGGGGTGGAAAGAACAATTATGGGGGCAATCGGGGATCGCACACGACTTGAAGCTCTCGATTTAGAAGCACTGCCATGGGTAGAAAAAGTTGTGCCTATTCTGGCACCGTATAAACTGGTTAGCAGGGAGTTTCACCCTGCAGATAGTATTATCCGCATTGGAGACCAGGAAATTGGCGGCAACAGGGTCCACGTCATGGCTGGGCCTTGTGCAGTTGAAAGCAGAGCTCAGATTTTGGAAACAGCACATGCTGTGCGCGAAGCAGGTGCGACCTTCTTGCGTGGTGGGGCTTTCAAACCGCGCACTTCGCCTTATTCCTTTCAAGGGCTGGAAGAAGAAGGATTGCGCTATTTGGCAGAAGCTCGAGAGCAAACCGGCCTATTGGTGATTACTGAGGTTATTGATGCCCGAGATGTTGCTCTGGTGGCTGAATATGCTGATGTACTCCAAATTGGTGCTCGGAACATGCAGAACTTTATCCTCCTCAAAGAAGCGGCCAAGTGTGGGAAACCTGTTCTTCTTAAAAGAGGGCCATCTGCAACATTGGAAGAATGGATGATGGCGGCAGAATACATTATGGATGGCGGAAATTATCAAGTCATGTTCTGTGAGCGGGGGATTCGAACCTTTGAAAGTTATACTAGAAATACTCTTGATTTGAGTATGGTTCCTGCTTTGCATGCCCTGTCGCATTTACCGGTCATTATTGACCCCAGTCATGGGACCGGAAAATGGCATTTAGTCCATCCTATGGCTAAAGCTGCCCTTGCTGCAGGAGCAGATGGTTTGATTGTTGAAGTTCATCCTCATCCGGAAAAGGCCGTTTCAGACGGAAAACAATCTTTAAACCCTGAAAGGTTTCAAGTTATGATGGCTGATTTAGCAAGGCTTGCTTCTGCCTTAGATCGAGAGTTGGGGGAAGTGAGTAAGTGTGTTAAATGAAGCTTTAATATCAATGGACAGTGAAGTGGATTTAACACCGGGTTGGTCGGGCCTTCGGATACCGAGGGCTTGCATCCTCGGTTTAGGTCTGATTGGCGGGTCTTGGGCAGGAGCTTTGCATAGGGCCGGCTGGGAAGTTTTTGCAGTTGAGTCAAATAAGGCCAGTATCGATGAAGCTGTGGGGAGAGGGTGGCTCCAAACAGGTTGGACATCTATGCCTAAATTCTTAGACGTCGATTTAATCGTTTTAGCACTTCCTCTGCAAGAGTTGGCCAAGGGTCTTGACCAATTATCAGGAAAAATTACCAAGGGGACGATCGTGACAGATGTAGGAAGTATAAAGGGAGAAATTTGCCACAAATCGATGATTGATTCTAAAATGGATGTTAGAGGCTTCCATTTTGTAGGCGGTCATCCTATGACAGGCTCAGAACAATCCGGTTTTGGTGCTGCTAATGCAGACCTTTTTCGAGGGTATCCCTACGTCTTAACTCCGGCAGAGGATTGTCCACATCAAGTGGTTCAAAAACTCGTGGAAACTGTACAGGAGTTTGGAGCTAAGGTCATTTTTCGAGATCCTGTCCGCCATGATGCAGAAGTGGCAATGGTTAGTCATATTCCCCATTTATTGGCGGTAGCCTTAACTTTGGCAACGCAGGATGCGTGCAAAGAAGGGGGATCAGCCTTGGCCTTAGCTGGTCGGAGTTTCAGGGAATTAACGCGTATTGCAGATAGTTCTCCTGAAATGTGGAAGGAAATCATGGTGCGAAATGCTGAGGCAATTTTAGGGGGGCTTGACCTGTGGGAACAAAAAATCAAGGAATTAAGGGAGTGCCTTCAGGAGAGGGATGGAGAGATGATTGCTGATGCATTTCGGAAGGCACATAAGGTAAGGGCAGGGATAAATTGATTTAAGTCTGTGTTAGTAATATAACTACTTTAGGGGGTCAATTTCTATGCGAGGCGTCTTTATTAAACCTGTCACGGATTTGAACGGTGAAATTAGAGTTCCTGGCGATAAGTCAATCTCTCATAGGGCGGCACTTTTTGGTGGAATGGCCTATGGAGAAACCCATATATCCAATTTTCTTTTGGGCCAGGACTGTTTGAGTACGCTTCGGTGTTTAAAACAACTTGGAGTTCCCTGGGAAAGACAGGAGAAAGAAGTTTGGATTCGCAGTGAGGGCATGGATGCCTGGCAAGAGCCAATAGACGTTCTTGATGCCGGTAACTCGGGGACGACTTTGAGACTAATGCTTGGGGCCCTGGCTGGCAGTCCTTTTACCGTCACAATGAACGGAGACGAGTCCCTTCGGTCACGGCCCATGCGTCGAGTCACAGACCCTCTTAAACAGATGGGTGCTCGGATTATGGGACGAAGGGAAGGTAACTTGGCTCCTCTGACTATGATGGGTGGTCAGTTACAAGGGCAAAGCTTTAGAACCCCCGTTGCTTCTGCCCAAATCAAATCCGCTATCCTTCTAGCTGGATTAAGAGCAGGCGGAGAAACAAGCGTAGAGGAACCTGCACTTTCCAGAGATCACACTGAACGTATGCTTAGAGGATTCGGTGTGAATGTTCAGAGTGATCAGACTGTAGTTAGGGTCCAAGGGGGCGGGCGCTTAACCGGCCAAGCTGTTTCTGTGCCGGGAGATATTTCATCGGCTGCCTTCTTCCTTGTCTTAGGGAGTTTAGTTGGGCAAGGTGAGATCATCCTGCCGGATGTCGGTATAAATCCTACTCGTACAGGAATCTTGGAGGTATTAAAGGCCATGGGTGCGGATATTGAATTGTCCAATGTCGAAGAAGTTTGTGGTGAGCCTAGAGCTACCATACGTGTTCGCCCTGCGAAACTTAAAGGGATCGAAATTGCTGGGGACATGATTCCGCGGCTGATAGATGAAATCCCTATCCTGGCCGTAGCCGCTTGCTTGGCTGAAGGGGAAACTGTTATTCGGGATGCTGCAGAACTAAGAGTTAAAGAAACTGATCGAATAAGTACCGTCGTTAGGGGATTAAACGCCTTGGGTGCCAAAGTAGAGGAACTGCCGGATGGCTTGAGGATCCAAGGTCAGACTTCAT
The DNA here is from genome assembly GCF_020595055.1 of Desulfosporosinus shakirovi. Classification (GTDB taxonomy): domain Bacteria; phylum Bacillota; class Desulfitobacteriia; order Desulfitobacteriales; family Desulfitobacteriaceae; genus Desulfosporosinus; species Desulfosporosinus shakirovi. Next base: position 17,551 of record NZ_JAJDOO010000020.1, read on the forward strand.
TGTACGGTGGACAAGCGAATAGTCTTGGAGATCATCGCTTGGCGATGGCGTGGGCCATAGCCGGTATGCTGTCGAAAGAAGGGGTTAGTGTAGAGGATATGGCTGCCGCTGATGTATCCTTCCCTGACTTTTTGGCAGTGATTAAGAAAGTAGCTGGATGATTTAATGTCTAATAAAGAAAGTGAATTTAATCCCAGTATTGAAAAGGGATTTCTTTACGGCTTAAGCCAATCTCTGACGATTGCCATTGGATATGCCCCAGTAGCTATAACGTTTGGTATTTTAGCGACGCAGTTCGGCTTAACCTTTTGGGAAGCCGGACTGATGTCTTTCTTTGTCTACGCAGGTGCTTCACAGTTTATTGCCATTGAAATGATCCATCAAGGGGCCACCCCTTTGATAATTGGTGTTACCACCCTGATTGTAAATATTCGTCATTTTCTGATGAGCTTATCGGTTGTTCCTTTTTTCCCAGAAAGGACACTTCCGTGGTCTTTGGGTTTAGCCCAAGGACTCACAGATGAATCATTCGTGCTCAATACAAAGGTTTTGAAGGATGTTGAAGGGGAAGAAAACCGTCGGCGAGTCATGTTGGGTATTAACTCAGGGGCTTTCGTCACTTGGGTAAGTCTAACGATTTTAGGTGGTCTGATTGGGAAGTGGCTGCCTGTTCAGTTCTCTGGTTTTCAATTCGCACTCTTAGCTTTATTTATTATTTTGACGACGATGTCTCTGACTCGTAAAAACTATATGACGTATCTTGTGGCAGCAGTTCTGGCGGTTGTTTTGAAGTTGCTCATTCCTGGAAAAATCTATTTGATTATAAGTGTGATCCTTGCGGCAGGGATCGGGGCATGGTGGCGCGGATGGAAAGGCTCTCACAGAGTCGGATCAAACAGCCAAAAGAGCAGCTAAGCTGCTCTAACTAGAGAAGGGAAGGTAGTCATGTCATTCCAACTGCTGGAAACCATCTTATTAATGACTATAGTCACCTATGGTTCGCGTGTTTTGCCATTTCTTCTGTTTAAAGGGGAGAATATTAAAGGCTTTGCCCGAGATTTCATAGAGCTTGTTCCGATTGCCTTACTTGCAGCTTTAGTTGTTCCGGAGTTGGTGACACCTAACGGAACAATCGTCATAATAAAAAATCCTTTTCTTTGGGCGGGGATTTTGACATTTCTTTTTTCCAGATTCGTTCCAAATCTTTTTTTAGGAATTCTCTTTGGGATGACCGTGTTCTGGGGATTGGATAAATTACTATTGTAACTTAAAGTTATTCTCTAAGCAATTGGGGAAAATTCTATCTAAAGTTATAACCGTACTGTTGTTTTGCAGCACGGTTATAACTTTTTCTACATTAGCGGTGCGAAAACACGAAGAATAGAGCGGCTCAGCCGTTTATACCATTTGACAGACAGACAGTCCTCCTCTGTGACGGGTTGGCATTGTTGCAAGGTCTTAAGAAAGTCCGCTGTAACTTCTAAAACACTTTGTGTCTGATAGAGCCAGACACCACACTCGAAATGCAGGTATAAACTGCGGTAGTCCAAATTTATTGTACCAACAACTGCTAACTTGTCATCTACTGTAAGAGTTTTAGCATGCAGAAAGCCGGGGGTGTATTCGTAGATTTTTACCCCGCTTTCCACAAGGGCATCATAGTTTGAACGGGTCACAGCATGGACATACCATTTGTCAGTGATATGTGGAGTAATGATTCGGACATCCACATTTCGCTTAGCAGCGGAGCAGAGGGTGGTCATCATCATATTGTCGAGAATGAGATAGGGAGAATTGATGTATACGTAACGCTCAGCTGTGCTGATAAGATTCAGATAAACTGTTTCTCCTAATGATTCATCATCTAAGGGGCTGTCGCCAAAAGGCTGAACATATCCGTCAGAAACAAAAACCTTTTCGGGATCGGCGACAGGTCTGTATTGCTCATAGTCCTCATTTGTTTTTTTCTGTTGACTCCAAAGAGATAAAAACATGACAGTGAAGCTCCAAACGGCTTCCCCCTGAATGATAATAGCAGAGTCTTTCCAGTGCCCGTGTTTCACATAAGAATTAATATACTCATCTGCGAGATTTATGCCACCAGTAAAGGCGGTATAGCCATCAATAACTGCAATTTTGCGATGGTCACGGTTGTTCATGCGCGCCGACAGAATTGGGATAAAGGGATTAAACACACAGCATTTGATTCCCATTTTTTCAAGTTGTTTATCATAACGATAAGGCAGTGTGAAAAGACAGCCGACATCATCATATATCACTCGGACATCGACGCCTTGATTTGCTTTTTCTGCGAGAATATCCAAAATGGAATTCCACATGAGGCCCTCTTCAATAATGAAGTATTCTAAAAAGATATATCGCTCAGCTTTTTGCAGTTCCTTTAATAAACGGTTATACATTCTTTCGCCTGGTGTAAGATACTCCGAAATTGTGTTTTGATAGACAGGACAAAAGGAATAGTTTTCGATATAGCGCGACTGATTTGCTGCACTCAAATCGCGAGTTTGAATTTCCTTAATAACTGTCTCATTTTGGCCTAGCAGTTCAGTCATCTTTTCTTGAATCACACGCATTTTTCGTTTAGATCGCTTGCTTAATTTATTTTTTCCAAACATCAGGTAAAACAATCCGCCGAAAATCGGGAATAGCATAATAGGAACAATCCAGGCAATTTTATAGGCGGGATTGGTCTTGCCGCTTAATATCCTCAGTACGGCTACTACACTAAGCAATGTACAAAAGGCATAAAAATAAACAAAGTAGCTGCTAAATCTTAAAACGAACATCACTAAAGCAAATATTTGGATCAAGATAGGCAAACCAACTAAAAAGATCCTATTGAATAGAAGCTTGAATAACTTCTTCATACCCTTCACACCTCAAATTTCTAACAACATGCTCTCGACTTAGGATACCGCTCTCTAACTCAGAGATCAACAGGGTTTTTTGATGCATTTACTGAATTAAGGCATCAGGGCGTGCGTTGATGTTAAGAAAACCTAATCCAAGAGCGAATAGACCCAGTTTTTAACTATTGACTAAATAAAGTATAACTTATATTATATATACTGTAAATATATTGTATTGTATAAGTGGAGGCCGAAGATGAAAGGCATGGTATTTGAAAATGAAATATGGGACTTTTTACGAACTATCTCGGAGTGTATGGCAAACGCTTTCCGGCCTATTGTTGAGGAATATGGCTTAACAATAATGCAGACGCGCATTCTTGTTGAAATCAAGGAAGGAGGCCCTCACACGATCGGGAGCTTGGGTGCAATCGTTGGAATCACAGGAGGGAATGCTTCTTCCATGTTCAAGAAGCTTGAAAAGGCTGGCTTTTTAAGACGCATTCGAAATCCTGAGGATGAGCGGTATGTTCAATTGGCGCTTACTGAAGTTGGAGAAGAGACAATTAAAAAGATTGAGGATGTTCTTGAGCAAAAATACGGGGCTTTTCTAAAAAACAAGGATAAGGAAGAATTTCAGACTATCTTCGAATGTATGGGAAGAGTTAGTTCTTTTCTAATGGAAATGAGTAAATTTATACCAGATAAAACAATGGAGTGAGAATATAATGGATGAAAAAAACCCCCCCAAGAAACCCTTGATTTATTATTCTTTAGTTGCGATGGTTATTCTTTTGTTACTGAATGCTTTGGTTTTCCCCGAGCTGATGAAGCAAAAGGTCACTCAAGTGGACTATGGCAACTTTTTAACACAAGTAGAAAAAGGATCTGTGCTTGAAGTGGAAATTCAGGATAATCAGATTGGTTTTATTGCTAAGAATGAGTCGGGTGAGGAAATCGTCTATGCTACAGGAGCGATGAATGATCCGGATCTGGTCAATAGACTTCATGATGCAGGTGTGAAATTTTCTCAGGTTATTCCCAAAGAAAATTCCCCGTTGATAAATTTTCTTTTAACATGGATTTTGCCCTTGATTTTGTTTATTGGAATTGGGCAATTGTTGGCAAGGCAGATGCAAAAACGGATGGGCGGCATGAATGCTATGACCTTCGGTAAAAGCAACGCCAAGATCTATGTTCAGGCACAGACCGGAAAAACCTTTGCCGATGTGGCAGGACAGAATGAATCGAAAGAAGCGCTTGCTGAGATTGTCGATTTTCTTCACAATCCAAAAAGGTATGCTGAAATTGGTGCGAATCTGCCCAAGGGAGCTTTGCTTGTAGGCCCTCCTGGGACGGGTAAAACTTTACTGGCAAAAGCAGTCGCCGGAGAAGCAAAGGTTCCCTTTTTCTCGATTTCAGGTTCAGAGTTTGTTGAGATGTTTGTGGGTATGGGTGCAGCAAAAGTGCGAGATCTATTTAAGCAAGCCAACGAAAAAGCCCCCTGCATTATTTTCATTGACGAAATTGATACGATCGGCAAAAAACGAGGGAACGGCGGGTTCGGAGGAAACGATGAACGTGAACAGACCCTGAACCAGCTGCTTACCGAGATGGACGGCTTTGATGGTAAAAAAGGCGTCGTTATACTTGCCGCCACTAATCGTCCCGAAACTTTAGACAATGCCCTGCTTCGTCCAGGCAGATTTGACCGTCGAATCCCAGTGGACCTTCCTGACCTCGCAGGTCGGGAGGCAATTTTAAAGGTTCATGCTCAGACGATTAAGATGGATGAGACGATTGACTATAAGGCTATAGCACGAGCAACCTCAGGTGCTTCGGGCGCTGATCTTGCTAATATCATCAATGAAGGGGCGTTGCGCGCAGTAAAATACGGCAGAACCCGTGTCAAACAAGAGGACTTAGAAGAATCTGTTGAAGTTGTTATTGCGGGTTACGAACGCAAGGGCGCTGTGATCTCTCACAAGGAAAAAGAGATTATTGCTTATCACGAAATAGGACATGCTCTGGTAGCAGCGAAGCAAACTGATTCTGCACCGGTGCATAAGATTACCATCATTCCAAGAACCTCGGGTGCACTTGGCTACACCATGCAGGTGGAGGAAGGCGAGAGAGTACTGATGAACAAGGAAGAGGCTTTTAACAAGATTGCCACCTTTACAGGAGGCCGAGCAGCGGAAGAACTGATATTCGGTACCTTTACAACCGGGGCTTCCAATGACATTGAACAAGCCACTAAGATTGCGCGGTCAATGGTTACACGGTTCGGCATGAGTAAAAACTTTGATATGATGGCTTTAGAAACAGTGAATAACCCATATCTAGGTGGCGATACTTCCCTTACTTGTTCTTCCCAAACGGCGGCCAAAATCGATGAGGAGGTTCTTGCTATCATTAAAACTGCCCATGAAAAGGCAATCTCAATTCTAAAAGAGAATACTGATAAGTTGCATGAACTGGCTCGCTTTTTAATGAATAAGGAAACCATTACGGGTGATGAATTCATGGCGATACTGTCCTGATTTCGACGATAGTGAACTCGTTTAGCTAAAGCTGAACATCGAGACTTCGGTGTGTGTGACTCTATGAAGTAAAATAAGGAACACCCACTTATAGAAGTGAATATGTTCTTGGAATTTGATAAAATGAATTAAAAACCCACAGAAGAAACAAAAACTTTTGTGGGTTTTTAGCACTCGTTAGGGATAGTCGAATGAAGATTACCAATGTTTCTTTGGAAGAAACACCTTGTTACATGTTACAATTGATTGAGGTTTTAGACAGCGGACTCCCATACGTACCAATAGCGCAGATAATTTTTCCGGACTGAGCCCATTGAACATCATTTACGGTCTGATATCAGAACGTCTAATTAATGATTTTTTTCTTGATTGCATTTTAAGATATTGAGTTGAAATCCTTTGAGTATAACTTGCATGAGAAGAGTTATTGACCGAATACGGTTTATTGGTATGATGTAAGTAGAAAACTCCGAGATCAATCTCGGAGTTTCCGTTAGCTTGATGCAGTGAAGTGTTACACTGGATTAAATTTCAAATGGAATAAAGAAATACAAATTTAGTTATTGAGGATAGGTATTGGTGGGCGTGGGATTGTCCATCATATCCATCTCATCGTCGACATCCTCATAGCAGCCACATCCTCGAGATACAATCGTGAAACCATACCTTTCAGATTTTCGTCCGAGCAAAAAGGCGACAATAAGACTAAGCAAAAAAAACATCCCATGGGTATGATAGTGTTTTTGATGAAAAAACATTTTTAAATCCCTCCTTTTGATTAGAATTGCCGCTATTGGTTAGATTCATCCGAGGAAATATTGGGAAATAGAGTTGGAGGGGTGTACATGCGTTACGATATTTTGTTGTGGGATTTAGATGGAACTTTGACAGATTCTAAAAAAGGAATTACTCGCTCAGTTCAATATGCTCTAAGTCGGTTAGATTATCCTATCCCTGAAGCGGATGACCTCGACTGGATCATTGGACCACCATTAAAAGAGAGCTTTAAGACTTTGATTCAAACCACGGATGAAACTTTATTGAACCAAGCGATCATAATTTATCGGGAGCGTTTTCGAGAAATAGGGCTCTATGAAAATATAGTTTATCCGGGAATTCCTGAATTATTGTTAGAATTAAAGAAAAAGGGTTGCAAGCATTTGTTGGCGACATCGAAGCCCAGGGTCTTTGCAGAGAAAATTCTTCAACATTTTTTACTCGAAGAGTATTTTGATGTTATTATGGGAAGTGAGTTAAATGGTCGATTTGCAGAGAAAGAAACGGTCATTGAAGAAGTTTTGAAAAAGGTACCTGGGAGTTCGTTGTCTAAAACTGTGATGATAGGAGATCGTAAATATGATGTTCATGGAGCCAGGGCTAACCAAATAGATGTTATCGCTGTAGGATATGGGTATGGGACGGTCGATGAACTTCAAGCTGCAAATCCCGATTTTATTGTTCCAAGTGTCGAGGGCTTAGGTAAGTTACTGCTAAATGATTTTATATAAATTTGGTGATTTACATATTACCCCAGAAGTCCCTGGAGACCATGGACTCCAGGGACACTTGGTCGTCCATGGCCTGCGGTCCCTTCCCGCCATCCATGGACTCCAGGGACACTTGACCGTCCATGGTCTGCGGTCCCTTCCCGCCATCCGTGGACTCCAGGGACACTTGGCCGTCCATGGCCTGCGGATACCGGACTGCAGCGTCTAGATAGACATAATTTTCGTCTCTTTCTTGTCGTACCATTCCTACGATACCATTGTCTTTTGCTTTTTCTAGGTATTGGTGAACCACAAACTGATAAGCACCCTCATCCCAGGGATCTATAAAATCAGTTACTGTATTGAAATAGGATTCTATGGGGATTTTAAGATGATGGTGATATATTTGTAAGGTTATATCCGATGATTTCATAAAAGTTCCTCCTTTTAGTTTAGTCTGGGAAAAAAACGGGAGAAATATGTGTCGACTTTAGAATGGAAGAAGGAGAGTGAGTAATGGAAAAAACTGATCTGAATTTAGATAACATTGAGCTTCCGCCTAGGGGTCGAAGATTGAATTGGGTAGATCTGGCTTTGGTTTTAGGCGGGGTCGTGGGCATATATATAACCTTGGCTTTTGGAACGTTCTGGTTACTGGAGCAGTGGCCCCATGAACGTGTTTTAATGTATCTTAATGCTTTTATGACTCAGGTGTCATTTGCCCTTTTGATCTGGACACTAAAAAAAGCCCGTCATTGGACCTGGGCAGATTTTGGTTGGCAGGGGGTGCAAGTGAGTATGATCATCTCTAGGGTCTTAGGATTATATGCACTGACTTGGGTCGTAAATATATGTTATGCTATAGCTCTTTTTAACTATGGCTTTACTCCTCCGGAAACAGATGTATACTCCAAGCTGTTAGGACAGGTCTCATGGTATACCTTGATTCTGAATTTGCTCTTAGCAGGTGTATTAGCTCCCGTTGTGGAAGAAACACTATTTAGAGGAGTTATTTTTGGAAGCTTACAAGCGTACTTTGGAAAGTGGACGGCAGCGGTAATTAGTGCCGCGATCTTTTCCGCTCTTCATTTCCAGGCCTATGGATTTCTTCCACGCTTTGTTTTAGGCATGATTCTTGTATATCTTTATGATAAATACAAATCTCTCTATCCTTCGATTGGACTGCATGCGTTAAATAACATAGTTGCTACCCTAATCGCGGCTAGTGTATTGATTGAATAAAAAGGAGCAGACGGGATGAAGAGAAGGCAACAACAGGCATTGCAAATTGCGATTGATGGCCCTGCCGGTGCGGGAAAAAGTACTATTGCCAAGATCGCAGCTAAACAATTGGGACTTTTTTATGTAGATACAGGGGCGATGTATCGAGTAATTGCTTATAAAGCCCTTAAAAACAGAGCCTCAATAGATGATGAATTTATGGTAAGCCGAATTGCTAAAAGTACAGTGGTTGTTTTTGATCATTCGGATAAAAGGATTGTTTGGTGTGACGGAGAGGATGTTACTCAGGAAATTCGTTGCCCCGAAGTATCACGTGCTGTTTCTATCGTGGCAGCCTATCCTGGGGTTAGAGAACGTTTAGTGGAACTTCAACGTATAGAAGCTGAACGCGGTGGCGTAGTTATGGATGGTCGTGATATTGGTACTTATGTTTTGCCGGATGCGGATTTTAAACTTTTTTTAACAGCAACTCCTGAAGAGAGGGCAAGGCGTCGGTGGATGGAACTCCAAAAGGGGGGAAAAGATGTGACGTACCAAGAGGTTGCCGTAGATATGGCTGAACGTGACCGCCTTGATACAGAGCGAGAAATTTCTCCGCTAAAGCCCGCCAAGGATGCGATCATCCTTGATACGACGGGGTTAAGTATAGAAGAGTTAGTTTCAAAGATTCTAGCGTTGGTGCAGGGGGGGTTGAGCAATGACGTTATATAGTTTTGCCAAGAGGATGTTTCGACTGCAATTTCGGTTAATGGGATGGAAAGTGCAAGGTGCGGACAATATGCCTAAGGAAGGCCCCGTTATTTTGGCAATTAACCATGTTAGTATGTGGGATCCTGTTGTTGCTGCCTGCAGTATTCCTCGTCAGGCCTCCTTTATGGCTAAAGAGGAGTTATTTTCCATACCTATTTTAGGGACTATTTTCTCTAAGCTGGGTGCATTTCCTGTAAAAAGAGGGCAAGGGGATATGAATGCCATTCGTCAATCTTTGAAAATCTTAAAAGGAGGAGGCGTATTAGGACTGTTTCCGGAAGGAACACGATCAAAGACTGGAGAGATTCAGAAGGGTATGCCGGGAATGGTTCTTTTAATGGAAAAAAGCCAAGCGTCTGTTGTCCCTGTAAAGGTGAGCGGAACTCGCCAAATGTTTACAAAAGACTGGGGAAAAATTACTGTTGTTATAGGGAAACCGTTGAGTGCTCAGATGTTGAAGGTTCCGGAAGGAGTGGAAAACCGTCGAGAATGGATTGCCGAGAGGATAATGCAGGCGATGATCGAATTGCCTGAAGCAAAATAGATGGTAAGGATTAAAACTAACCTCACTTAGCAGGATTTTTAGTGCGTAATAGAGAATTAGTTCTTTACGATTTTTAGGGAGGTTCTTGGTTTGAAAGTCAAACGCGCAACAAAGGCTGGATTTTGCTTTGGCGTAAAGCGCGCCCTTGAAATGGCTGAACGGACAGCGGAAACGTCACAGGCTGTATCACTTGGACCGCTCATTCACAACCAACAGGTTGTGAAACGCTTATCAGAACGCGGTATTCAAGTTGTTGAGGATTTGGACGAGCTGACAAGCCAACAAGCCTTGATTATAAGGTCACATGGTGTGGCACCGAGTGTTTATCAAGGGGCTGAAAGCAAGGGGGTCCAAGTGGTTGACGCTACATGTCCCTTTGTTCAGAAAGCCCAACGATTGGCTGCTGAGTCAGCTCAGATGGGGCAACAAGTTATTGTCATGGGAGACAAACTTCATCCTGAGGTACAGGGAATCCTTGGCTGGGCCGGAGAAGAGGCCATACCTATTCAGACGGTCGAGGAAGCTAAAGAGCTTCCGTTTTATCCTCATCTGGCAGTTTTAGCTCAAACAACGCAACTGGCAGAAAATTTTGCAGGAATTGTCGCTGAACTTAGAAATCATACTGGCGATTTGATCGTCCATAATACAATCTGTAATGCCACGGCAGAACGTCAAAAAGTTGCCCGAGAATTAGCAGAAGCGGTGGATGTTATGGTGGTTGTCGGCGGACGAAATAGCGCTAATACCCGAAAACTGGCGAGCATCTGTGCAGAACGCACAAAAACATACCTGATTGAAACCGCGGATGAATTAGAAAATGTTTGGTTTGAGGATGCTAATAATGCGGGCTTGACTGCAGGGGCTTCTACCCCAGATTGGATAATCGAGGAGGTTTTCAAGAAAATGTCTGAAATGAATGAGCAAGAAATGGAAATGTCGAGTTGGATAGATAATTGTCCGGAGCTCCATCCCGGCACGAGGGTTACCGGTACAGTGGTGAAAATTACCAGAGAAGAGATTTTTGTTGATATTGGATGGAAATGTGAGGGAGTCATTCCACTTGGCGAGCTGTCAGTGGCAAGGAAAACCCGCCCTGAGGAAGCGGTGGCGATTGGAGATCAAATCAGCGCTGTGGTTATTCGTGTGGAAAATGAGGAAGGTCATACAGTCCTGTCTAAACGAAAAGCGGATGAAGAAGGTGCTAAGGATCACTTAGAGAAAATTGCAGAAAGTAAAGAAGAGATTCAGGCAGAAGTTGTTGAGGTGGTAAAGGGTGGTTTAGTAGTAGATGTAGGGTTGCGCGGTTTTGTTCCCGCATCCCAAATTCAACTGGGATATGTCGAAGACCTCAATCAATTCATGGGTCAGACTCTTCGCTTACGTATGATTGATTATGATCCATCAAAGCGTAAAGTGGTTCTTTCACAAAAGGTAATTCTAGAAGAAGAGCGAGGGGTTAAGCGCACACAGTTGCTTGAATCCCTTAAAGAGGGGGACGTAGTGAGCGGGACGGTCAAACGGATGGCTGACTTCGGTGTGTTCGTTGACATCGGTGGGATTGATGGGCTGCTTCATATTTCTGACTTAGCCTATACTCGAATTAAGCATCCTTCGGACATGCTTAATATTGGAGATGAAGTGGAAGTCCAAGTCTTAAAGCTTGACCAACAAGCTGGGAAAGTGTCCTTAGGGCTAAAACAACTTAAAGAAAGTCCTTGGCTTCAGGCAGCTAAAAACTATCCCGTTGGGTCAACAGTCAATGGCAAAGTTGTTCGTATTACTCCCTTCGGTGCATTTGTGGGGCTTGGAGACGGCGTGGATGGGTTGGTTCATATTTCTCAATTAGCTGATCATCATGTTAATAAAGTAGAAGATGTGGTTAAAGTTGGGGATATGGTGTCTGCTAAGGTCATGGACTGTAAGCCGGAGGAAAAGCGAATAGGTCTGAGTATTCGCGAGGGGATCACAGACGCTGCTAAGGAAAATGATCAACAAGCTTTAGATTTACAATCCGAAATCAAACCATTTACGATTGGTGATGCCCTAGGAAAAGAACTTCAAACAGAAAGCCAAGATTCTTAATTAATTAGCGCTTGCTGTTACGGTAATCTCTATAAACGGCCTCAAGCTATCCCTTGTTGATGCTCTATCCTCGAACATCCTTGTTCGAGGCGGTGGCGATGCTCGTATCAACCTCTTTGTATGAGATGCCACTGCATCCGTGCATTTTAAAAAATGACTTCCTGTTTCTTGACACAGGAAGTCATTTTACTGGCATATCCGGAGGAACGTGTCTTTGTTGATATAAGATTGTGCTGACCTGGATTAAGTTTAGAAGGAAGGAGATTCAGATGGCTAAACGACAACCGAAGTTGCCTATCGATTTTCCGATATTGTATCTTACACTGGCAATTTTGGCCTTTGGCTTAATTATGGTATTAAGTGCTGGGGCGGTGCGAGGTTTCAATGCAACTCAGAACTCATATCACTACTTTTCTCAGCAAATGAAGTGGACGCTCGTTGGTTCTGTTTTTGCCATTATAGCTATAAAGATCCCGTATTCGATTCTGCGGCGCTTCGCTGGAATTGGGGTCATGGTTAGTATGGCTTTGCTTATTGCAATTCTTTTTACGGATGCAGGCGAAGTAGCTGGCGGTTCGGCCCGTTGGATCACAATTGCGGGAATCACAATCCAACCTTCAGAAATTGCAAAACTCGCCATGGTTCTTTTTTATGCACATATCCTTGATCGTTATCCAATCCAAAGAGGGTGCGAGTGGCGTATTCCATTAGGCATCCTCATACCTTCCACTGTCCTTATCTTGGGTCTTGTTTATAAACAGCCGGATTTAGGGACAACTATGGTTATTGCTCTAACCTGCGCAGTGATGCTCTTACAGACGGAACTGCCGACAAGCTGGTTCGTTGCGGCGGTGCCGACTCTGGGACTGCCGCTCCTATATTTCATCTATAATACGAAGTATCAATGGGAACGGATTTTAGTTTGGTTAGACCCTTGGAAAGATGCGATGAATAAAGGATATCAAATTACAAATGCCGAGATCGCCTTTGGTTCAGGGGGCTTGTTTGGAGTTGGGTTAGGACGAAGTTTGCAAAAGTATGGTTTTTTACCCGAAAATCATACAGACACCATTTTTGCTATCGTTGGCGAAGAATTAGGGTTAATAGGTACGATGTTCTTATTATTTCTCTTTGTATCCTTATATGCTCGGGCTTATCATGTTATAAGTGAATGCCCTGATCGTTTTGGCAGGTTATTAGGCTATGGAATAACATCCTCTTTGGCGATCCAGACGACTATCAACTTGGCAGTTGTTACCGGCGTGTTACCGGTAACCGGGATTACGTTGCCTCTGATTTCTTATGGCGGGGCCTCTCTCGTGATAACTTTAGTAAAACTTGGTCTGATCTTAAACCTCTCTAGATACCGAAAAATTGTTACTAAGGGGTCACTTGAAAAGAACCTCTCTAATATTTCTGTGTAAACCCTCTCTAAACGGGAATAATATGAAAAGGCAGGTTTAGGAGGGGTAATATGCTTTTTCCTTATGGAGAATGGGTAATTCTGTTCTTAACACTTTTAACTTGGGCGGAGAAAAAAGCCTCTAGACGATTTTTTCTCTTGTTGACAATTGCTTGGCTTATAGGAAAATGGGCTGAGATATCCATTGCTGTCACTATGCCTTGGCACTGGCATTTTGCACGTCTTGCGGTTATGTTGGTATTTTGGGTTTGGTCAATGCGACAAGCTGAACGCTGGCTTTTGCCGCTGTTTTTCACCAGTTTAATCGTTGGAGTAGAGACTCTGTTTTTTGTCAATGAACCAGGAGTATTTCCCTATGGAGAGTGGTTTTTTGCGATTGCGTTGGTTTTAGTAGCATGGTTGAGTGCTAAGTCCTTTTGGGGAACAGCCGCTGCTTTAACTGGAAGTGCGCTTCTGAACCAAGCCTTTGTCCGTTTTACCTACGACGGTATTATAAGGTATATCGCCTTGCCTAATGAATTTACTTGGAATTTTGGAGTGGGACTATTTACTGCTTGGGCAGCCTTAGCTCTAGGGTGGCAGTATTATACCGAGAGGGAGTTGGGGAGAACGGAAGCTGATCTAATACCGTCAAAAAGCTCGGGAACCTATGAACCCTCGGAGGAGAGTAAGCTTCGATAGCAGAAGTCTCAGATGCTCAGCTATAGCTGAACGTGTTCACTTGTAGTATACTTGTAAACGATTAAGGCTGAGATGATAGGCTCTTGATCTGGAATGTCAGGAGGATGAAATGTTTTGCCTAAAGGGCTTGTAGTTGCAGCGGTCCATTCAGGGAGTATCGCTGAAGAAATGGAAATTAAGGTTGGAGATCGCGTTCTGGCCGTAAACGAAGAAGAACTTAATGATATTATTGACTTTCAATTTGGCATCTCGGAAGAGGAATTCATGTTGCTTATCGAAAAGGAAGATGGTGAACTTTGGGAGCTTGATATTGAGAAGGGACCAGGGGAGTTCTTAGGCTTAGAGGTTGAGACAGTAAGTGCCGAGGGTCTGAAAAAATGCGTTAACAATTGTTCCTTTTGTTTCGTAGCTCAGATGCCTAAAGGAATGCGCCCTTCTCTTTATGATAAAGATGATGATTATCGCTTATCCCTTACTCAAGGAAGTTTTATAACCTTGTCGAATTTAAGTGAGGAGGACTTATCCAGAATTACATCTTTACATTTGACTCCGATGTATGTTTCAGTTCATGCTTGGAACCCAGAAGTGCGAACTAAACTCATGAAAAATCCCCATGCGGGAAAACTGCCTGAGCAATTTAAACGCTTTGCAGAGGCTGGAATCGCAGTACATACTCAGATTGTCTTGATTCCTGAACACAACGATGGGGACGTGTTGAAAGAAACCATTGAACGGTTAGCTGAGCTTTATCCGTCGGTGCAATCAATTGCAGTCGTACCCGTGGGATTGACTCGCTATCGTGAAAAGCTTACCTCGTTGCGAGGCTTTTCAGCTGATGAAGCACGTCAAATTCTGGATCAAGCCGAGAAGTGGCAGAAGGACTTCTTTACCCAGACAGGTCGGCACCTCGTGTACTTTTCAGATGAATTTTATGTGCTTGCCGGGAGAGAATTTCCAGAGTCAGCAGTATACGATGACTTTCCACAATTAGAAAACGGCGTAGGTATGGCTCGGAAATTTATCACAGAGATTGAAGCCGGTTGGAGCTTGCTTCCGCATGAGGTCTCAAAACGCTGTGTGCACCTTATAACCGGAACAGCAGTCCATGATCTTTTTGAATTTTGGATTAATCGTTTGATGGATCGAATCAGTGGCTTAACACTGACGATGCATGTGATACAAAATGATTTTTTTGGCTTATCGGTGACTGCTGCAGGACTGCTGACCGCCCGGGATATCGCCCGGCAATTAGGAGATCTGCAAGGGGAAGAGTTTCTTATTCCGCGTACAATGCTCAAAGCGGATGAAGATATCTTTCTTGATGATATGAGTGTGGAATGGTTAGAACAGAAGGTTAATGGCAAGGCAAGGATTGTTGAGAACGATGGACTTGCATTTTTAGAACATGTGAGTGGATATTCATTGGAGGTGGAACGCTTTGAGTAAACCTGTTGTAGCTATAGTGGGTCGGCCAAATGTAGGAAAATCTACATTGTTCAACCGCATTACGGGCGGACTGGTAGCTATTGTTGAAAATATGCCGGGAGTAACCAGGGACCGCCTTTATCGCGATGCGGAATGGCTGGGACGAAAGTTTGCTTTAATTGATACGGGAGGCATCGAATTTAAAGATGAAGGGACACCGATTTCTTCACAGATGAGAAGGCAGGCAGAAATTGCCATGGAGGAAGCGGATGTCGTGATATTCGTTGTAGATTCCCAAATTTCTCCTACGCCAGATGATGATTTAATTGCCCGCACGTTACGTCGCTCGGGTAAACCAATCTTGCTTGCTGCGAATAAAGTGGAAGATTTTGCTAAGGCAGAAGGCCAGTTATATGACTTCTTAAGTTTGGGGTTGGGTGAAGCAATTCCGATTTCTGCGGTTCATGGCATGAATACCGGCGACCTGCTTGACTTAGTAATTTCAAATTTTCCCGAGGATGATGAGGAAGAATACGATCCGGACGTCATTCGCATTTCTGTTATTGGACGTCCAAATGTCGGAAAATCCTCTTTGGTCAACATGATGCTGGGAAAAGAGCGCGTCATTGTCAGTAATGTTCCGGGAACCACTCGGGATGCGATAGACACTTCTTTTGAACACGAAGGCAAACATTATATACTTATCGATACGGCTGGAATGCGGCGTAAATCACGCATAGACGAACTAACAGAGCAATATAGTGTAGTACGTTCCCTTCGCGCAGTTGATCGCTCAGATGCAATCCTAATGCTTATAGATGCCATAGATGGGGTTACGGAGCAAGATAAAAAGATTGCCGGCTATGCAGATGAGGCGGGTAAAGCCATTATTCTAGTCGTCAACAAATGGGACCTCGTTGAAAAGGATGAAAAGACGATCAACAAATTTGAAAAGACGATACGAGAAGAATTAGGGTTTATGCAATATGCGCCGACCATGTTTATCTCTGCTAAAACCGGACAACGGGTTAATAAAATCCTGGAACTTGTGGATTTCGTGGTCGAGCAAAATTCTACTCGTGTGACTACTGCGACTTTGAACACCTTACTGAGAGAATGGATTCATTCTAATCCGCCTCCGTCAGATAAGGGACGACGCTTAAAGGTGAGGTACCTGACTCAAGTGGGAGTTAAGCCGCCGACCTTTGTTTTCTTTGTTAATGATCCGGAACTTATGCACTTTTCCTATAAACGATATTTGGAGAATCAGATGCGAAAGCACTTTGGATTTGAGGGTACTCCCATCCGAATTGTAATTCGACAAAAAGATGAAGAGAAGGAGTAGGCCATGTCACGTTACCTTATTTTTATCTTGGCGTATTGCTTGGGTGCCATTCCTTTTGCCTATTTAGCGGGCTTGTTTAAAGGGATTGACGTACGTCAGCATGGTAGCGGAAATATTGGCACAACAAATGCCTTTCGCCTTTTAGGAGTGAAACTGGGAATCATGGTGCTCTTAGGGGATTTCATGAAAGGGGCATTGTCTGCCTACCTTGGTCTATGGGCTTTTGGGCCCTGGGGAGGTATTATCGGCGGATTATTAGCAATGGCAAGTCATAGCTGGAATCCCTTTTTTGGCTTTCGGCCCAGTGGGAAAGGCGTGGCAGCCGGATTCGGAATCATTACCGTTTTGATGTGGAAAGTCACATTAATAGCAATCTCCGTGTTTATACTGGTAGTATGGTTGACACGTTATGTTTCTATGGGTTCGGTTACGGGTGCTCTTACGGTTCTAATCATGGTTTTTGTTCTTCCAGAACCGTTTGAATATCGAGTTTTTGCCGTGGTCGCTGTCTTGGCAGTACTAGTTCTTCATCGGGCTAATATTCAACGTGTTCTGAATGGAACAGAACCTCGATTTGGGGATAAGAAATAAGCGTAGACTGAGGTCCGAAGAAGTCCCGAAAGCTTGAATAACAAAAAGATTGAGATTGAGTTTGAGCGAACCACAAACTTCTAATATCGAATATCAACTATGGATACGGGGGGAAGTAAATGCCTAAGATTGCAGTTTATGGGGCTGGAAGTTGGGGAAGTGCGTTAGCAGTTCTTTTGGCGAAGGCCGGTCATCAGGTTGTGCTTGTTGGCCGCCATGCAGATGAAATGGAAAACATGAGAAATCAACAGGAAAATAAGCGATATTTACCAGGTGTTGTCCTCCCTCAAGGAATTTTCCCTACAACAGATCTCTCTTTTTTAAACGCAGATCTGGTTGTTCTGAGTGTTCCATCTCATAGTGTTCGAGAAGTTGCTCGTTTGATAAATCCATACTTGAGGGGAGGCTGTATTGTTGTCAATACAGCTAAAGGGATGGAAGAAGGAACACATTGCCGCCTCTCCGAAGTATTGATTGAGGAGTTGCCTAACAATCCGGTGGCTGTTTTGTCTGGTCCCAGCCACGCTGAAGAGGTCGGCAGGGATATGCCGACGACTGTTGTAGTTGCCTCTGATGTAGAGACTGCGAAAACTGTTCAAGACATGATGATGACTCCCAAGTTTAGAGTCTATACCAATCCGGATGTTATCGGAGTTGAACTTGGCGGGGCTTTAAAAAATGTTATTGCTTTGTGCACAGGTATTGCTGAGGGGTTAGGGTTTGGAGACAATACAAAAGCGGCTCTGATGACCAGAGGATTAGCAGAGATTGCCCGTTTAGGTGTAGCCTTGGGAGGGAATCCGCTGACCTTTGCCGGATTATCAGGTGTTGGTGACCTTATTGTGACTTGTACCAGTCTTCATAGCCGTAATCGTCGAGCCGGAGTCGCTCTCGGTCAAGGCAAGCCTTTAGAAACTGTGCTAAGAGAAGTTGGAATGGTCGTTGAAGGAGTAAGAGCGACTCGTATAGCCCACTTTCTTGGAATTGAGAAAAATATCCCTATGCCGATTACGGAGCAGGCCTATAAAGTTTTATTTGAAAATGCCGATCCGAAAATTGCCGTTGCAGACTTGATGTTGCGCGGTAAACGTCACGAACTTGAAGAAGTTGTCGAGATGAGCTGGTTAAGATAATATACATATTTTAGTGATTAGGAACATAGACGTAGAAGAGGTTGTTTAAAGGCCTTTTCTGCGTTTTTTGTTGTATTGTCATATTTGCCCCAAACAGCCAATATACTTATACTGCTTAATGTGCTAGTCCAGTTATTGGAATCCACGTGTTACTGGGAGGTGGAAGGGGAGATAAGGTGGAGGCCCTTCCCCAAATTTTGGGACAGCACTCAAAAGGGAGGGAAATTAACAATGGAAAAACTAGACATTTTCAGGGATATCGCAGAACGAACAGGAGGCGATATCTACCTCGGTGTCGTTGGGCCAGTCCGTACGGGAAAGTCCACCTTTATCAAACGATTCATGGACCTCTTGGTCTTGCCCAACATCCAAGATGCCTTTGAGCGGGAGCGGGCTAAGGATGAGCTTCCTCAAAGCGGGACTGGAAGAACAATCACGACGACGGAACCTAAGTTTATTCCATCAGAATCGGTGGAAATCGTTGTACGGGACTCGATTCACATGAATGTGCGATTGGTTGACTGTGTAGGATACAGTGTGGAAGGTGCTTTGGGGTATGATGCAGAAGACGGCGAAGAGCCGCGCATGATGAAAACATCATGGAGCGACGAGCCTATGTCTTTCCAAGATGCAGCTGAAATGGGAACACGTAAAGTAATTTCAGATCATGCAACGATCGGAGTTGTAATAACTACCGATGGATCAATCACTGATATCCCCAGAGAAGCATATCTAGATGCCGAAGAACGAGTAATTACTGAGCTTCGTCAACTAGGAAAACCGTTTGTGGTAGTACTGAATACGACTCGTCCCTATGCCGAAAACACACTGGAATTAAGCCGTTCCTTAGAGGAAAGATATGCAATACCTGTTATTCCGGTGAATTGCCTTGAGATGACCCAAGAAGATATAACACAGATTTTGGAAGAAGTGCTTTATGAATTCCCTGTAGCTGAAGTAAACATTGACCTTCCAAAATGGGTTGAGGAACTTGACCCCTCTCATGCAGTTAGAGCTGCTTTTGAGGATACAGTCCGCAAAGCAATTGACGGAGTAAGACGTCTGAGAGATATCGACCAGGCCTTAGACGCCTTGTCTGATTGCCAATACGCCCAAGATGTTCTCCTCAAAGAGATGAACTTAGGCACTGGTATTGCCAATGTAGAAATAACTGCTGTTGACGGGCTTTTTAAAACTGTCCTGCAAGATCTTACAGGGATTGAAATTGAAGGCGATCATTCCTTACTTCGTTTAGTTTTAGACTATAGTAAAGGTAAGAAGGAATGGGATAAACTGTCCCAGGCTATAGAGGAAGTTCGAATTAACGGATATGGTGTGGTTACACCACAACTAGAAGAAATGTTCCTTGATGAGCCTGAACTAGTGAAGCAAGGCGGACATTATGGAATCAAACTCAAAGCGAGCGCTCCATCGTTGCATATTATAAGAGCAGATGTTACAACCGAAATTACGCCTTTGATTGGTACAGAAAAGCAAGCGGAAGAGCTCGTGAAGTACATGCTGGATGAGTTTGAAAGTGATCCCAAGAAAGTCTGGGAATCGAATATTTTTGGTAAATCACTGCATGACTTAGTCCGTGAAGGCATCCAAAATAAACTTTATCGGATGCCGGAAAACGCTCAGAACAAGCTCCAAGACACCTTGCAACGGATTGTTAATGATGGCAGCGGAGGCCTGATCTGCATAATCATTTAACTAAGGTTCAATATTGAAGATGTTAGAAAACGGCATACTATTTGAAGAGAACGTATGGAAAGCATGCACAGTGTAGTGTGCGTATCCAACGTTCTTTTTTCTATAGTGCTTAACTATATACCTGAATAGACTAAAATTTCTAAATATTAAAATTATTATTCGTTGATTTCTTTCTTACTTCTGGATAGAATAATAGGAAAGGAGCTTTTAGGTAATTGGTAAAATGTTCTTTGAAAAGGAACACTCAATGTACTATCCTGTAATTTTATTCTTTTCAAAGGCTACTGATCAGGAGGTTTGATCCAAATATTAAATACTAAGAATTATTGAGAAATGAGCGATAAATAACATATAGAGGGAGGTGTTATGCATGGAAGTATTTTCAAAAGATAAATCAGGTGCTCTTCAAGCATTAGTAGAGTCACTCCAAAAAGGTCAGGAAAAGCGGATTAGACAGTCATTAGAATCCCTTCTTACAATTAACGCATTAGAGTCTGATCCAGAGCAGATAGAGTTACTTAAAAACTTTGCGAACAGTATAAAATTTGATCGGGAAATGTTTATTCTCGGAACAGGTGCCCAAAAATTTAGAGTTAACTTAATGAATTACTGTTATCAATTAGATTGAAGCAGAAAAGAAATCGGCAGATCGATTCTTAAAACGCTCCCTGATCAGGACGAGCAATAAAGAAAACATAGTTAAAAAAGCTGGACAAAGCGAAAGGCGGCATCCGATTTATTGTGACTCCTTAGGGAGTTCAAATAAATCGGTTATTTTTTTGTCGAGACCTCTGGTTCACTATGTCTTTGATGTTCTTGGCTCAAGAGATCGGCAGGTTAATACTAGAATATTTCTCGATCCATTTTTTAAAATTATATTCTATTGCCATCCTTATCCAAGTAGATAGGGTTAATTTCTTGTACACCCATAATTCGTTTACGCATAAGAACTTGATAGAGAGCTAACTTTAACCTGCCATCTATATGCATGGCCTCATTTACCACTAATTGAGTTTCACGCAACGCTTGCCCTACCTCGGGTGCATTAATAAGCATACTTTTCCCCAAAAAGCTAATGTAATTTCTAACATTTTTATTATTCAGGTTATCACGTACATATTCACTTTTGCGAATTACACGTATTATTTTAAATGGAATAGCAAATCTAACTAATATTATTAATAATATTGCAAGAACTATCACGGTTATATATTTTTTCGTTTCGCTATCCATTAATTACCATCCCTCCAATAGGAATTTGAATATATATTATAAAAAATAAAGCGGGCTATTATTAACAGCTCGCCCTATTAGTTTTATAAATGATTAAGTATCTCTTTCGAAATGTATTTAAATAAACATCCCTATGATTTAATTGCTTTTAGAGTTATAAATTGATGTGCATGACAAATTGATTTTGGATTAGATTAACTCCTAAAGGATAATATTTCATCATCAATGCGTCATTTGACCTTTAGAACGGGCCTGCCTTTAAACCATTAAACGCTGAGGATCTACTTTATTCAATAGAATATCCAGGATCTCCTGACTGGGAGGATCGGCTTCCACAGCTCTGCTTAAATCCATTTCGAAACCGGTATTTTCTTGAATCTGCTGCGGGGTAATTCCCTGGAAATATTCAGCCAAATACATTAGCTTAGTGTTTTGGTCAAAGCGCATAATTCCTAGCTCTGTAACCACGGCTTGTGGTCCGACTTCTGGCAGACCTGACTTCTTACGACCATCCGGTCCATCTATCCACCCTGGGCTGGTTAAATAATCAACTTTTTCACAAAAACGCCGTTTTTGATGCTTCATCATAATGACCGTATTACAATTTGTAGCAATTCCGTTAGCTCCGCCACTACCTGTGAATCTAGTCTTAGGATGCCAATAATCTCCGATGCAAGTAGAGTTGAGGTTACCATATGCATCTATCTGTGCACCACCGAGGAACCCTATATCAATTGTTTTTTTCTTATATGCATTGGCCTGAAAACCAAAATAACGAAATTGAGGCCATAAAGCGGAAGCATTGTAGGATATTCTCATATCACTTACACTGGTAGGTACCTCAATGGGGCATCCATCGATCATTCCTGTTTCAAAGCAAAGGCGTACATTAGGAGCAGTACTGTTCTTAGCCAAACTGGCAGCTACCAGTGGTAGCCCTGTCCCAACAATAATGGTAGATCCATCTTTTACTTGGCGTGCCATAGCTACCGCCATCATTTGACTACTGGAATACTCTGCCACGACTTATCATCTCCTCTTCAATCCAGGTACATAGTTAAATCCATTCTTAACCTTTAGCCCCAGTAAACGGCTTGCACCAAGCTTATCCAAATATTCTTGATGGTTTTTCGTTCCACGAATCCATTCGTCAAGGAATTCTTTAAATAGGTCATCATCGGCGCTAACCTTGTCATACATACGTAGGTACATGGCATCATAGTCATAATAATTAGTACACTGACTCGGATGGGCACCATGGGGTACTTCAACCACCGCATCGGGTATTACATTTGGCAGCTGATTTCTCCAAGGTTCATTGCGCAATTCATCCGGATGCACGATTTGCTCACAGGTAACAATACAATGGGTGGCAGCCATGGCCACATCGGTATCGAGGAAGATAGGGCCATCAATTCTACAGGTCCCATCAGGGGCCGCCTGTTGAACATGAATAATTCCGACATCGATTTTAGGAGTGGGCAATAAACATACTTTCTCATCGGGATTAAACGGGTTTTCTACGACTTTCAATTTGAATGCTGGAAGTTTTGAATCGCTCTTATAAACTTCTTCAGGAATACCCCACTCTTCTATTAAGCTCGATCCCAGCATGTTTTTGACAGCGATATAGGGCAAACCCAAAGCTGCGGCATGGTACATCATTGGTTGTACATCCAAGGAGTAATCTTCCCAGAGAATCTTACCTTCCTCTACATGCTTGCGGAAACGACGACTCACTTGGGTAAAACCTGAATTGGCCATATAGGAATTAAAAAGCACCTTGACACAACCTGCTCCGATAAGCATGTCAGTATCTCCTCCACCAGGCCCGCCCTCTAGATACAGATTTTTAATTCCCTGTCTTATAATCTCATGCACTGCTGCATACGGTTTTTTGTTAGTTACGAATCCGCCTAGCGCAATGTGATCTCCATCGTGGATATATTTACTCACTGCTTCCTGCATTGTCATCACTTTGCTACTCATAGAACTCACTCCAATCTACGTAAACTAGCTCTTTCGTTAATTAATCTATTCATTCAGGATCAGACATTGCCCCTAGTGTACGTTCGTCTTATTAGAGCTAGGTAAACAAACTTAACTATCCCGGTTTGTTTACCTAGCTACCTAGTTTATATGCTCGATTTTTAATTTTACTTTTATAAAGGCCAGATCATCGGTACAACCAGAATTATTATGATAAAACTAACGACTTGAAAAATACCTCCCATTTTCATGTAATCTGTAAATTTGTAGTTACCTGGTCCTAGTACAATTGTGTTAGGCGGAGTGCCAACGGGAGTCATATAAGCTGCAGCACAAACTGTGGCCAGCCCCATCAACAATGGCAGTGGGCTAAATCCCATACCATTAGCAACAAATATACCAATAGGAGCCATCATAGCAGTTGTAGCAGTATTAGACATCATCTGGGTTAAGAGAACCCCTACCAAACAGAAGGTAGCAAAGATAACGAATGGACTTTGATCTCCAACATAGTAAATAGCGGTATCTGCAATTAATTTTCCAGCGCCGCTCTTATCTAATCCGGCAGCAAAACCGATAGCCCCCCCTAAAACGAAGAAGGTATTCCAGTCAGTTAATTCATACAATCTCTTAATTGACATAGTGCGGAGAACAACGGTTAACATAGCACCTGTAATAGCGACAGTGCCAAGAGTGAAGCTAAACGACTTGTTAGTTTCAAATTGAGGCTGTAATATAAATCCAAGAATACAAAAAGCTAAAACTCCTCCTGCCAGCCACATCTTGTTTTTTGGACGTTCTACATGTTCAATGACTACATCTATCTGAGCTTTAGCTTCCTCTTCTATTTCGTTTTTCCACATCTTCTTAGCCAAGGTTTGACCTATCGTCATGGTGTAAAGAATAAGCGCAACACATACAGGCAGACCGACATAGCCCCATTCAAAAAAGCCAAACGTAGGTAGTTTTAAACTGATCATTAAGCCATGAACGATTACGGGTGGAGTAGAACCTACTAGTGTTAACATACCACCAGTGGTAGCCGCGAAAGCAAGGGGCATGAGCAATTTTTTGGAGCTAACCAGACCATTTGATTTAGCGGAAATTGCTTGAATTATAGGCGTAAACGTTGCTGTGGTTGAAGTGTTGTTCAGAAAAGCGGACATAAGCATGGCCAGAGGATAAACAATTAAGATAATTTTCTTCTCTGATGCGCCAATGAATTTAATGATACTACGACCCATTTCATTAGCCAGGCCAGTTTCAAACAAGGCTGCACCAACCATAACCATACCGATAACCAACCAAAGTGTATCTGCGGCAAATCCCGAGAAGGCTACACTAAATTTAGCAACCTGCAGCCAAACCAAGGCCAGACAGCCCAATACTGTAGTTACAGCAATTGGAAGCCATTCTGTAACATAAAAGAAAACAACTATGCCTAAAATAATCAGAGCTATTATAGCAGGACTCATCAATACTCCTCCTCATATTATGTAGTTTTATGATCTAAACCTGAGCTTACCTTATTGCCCTTCACCTCCTGAAGCTAAATTATTTATTCTTAGGAATATTCTGTATTAATGCAAAATTTATGCCAGCCTAAATTAGTATTTTGAGTTGGCCCTTAACATTTCTAATTAAGTTAACATTATATCAATCATTAATTACTATTATAGTAGATATTTTGATTATTATAAATATTTTGTTAAATTTTATTTTTTGGTGTAATGCACCTTCTAGGTATTAGATAGTAATTAAAAATCAAATTTAAATGTAATTTCTAACTAATCTGATAATTTTGATAATTTTACGCTTTATTTTTTATTTATCTTGAAACAACTTACCAATTTAATACATATTAACCGTTTTAGGTAAGAAAAACTGATAACTGTTGTGTTTTCAGTACACATTTCTAAGCAACAATGTACAACGTATACAGAAATTTTATGATTCTATAAATAGGCTTTATACGAAGAGGTTCGGCTAAGGCGGTAACCATTGTTGCGTTGCAGAGATAGGCTTTCCATGGCCCGAATAGGACGTTCTAGAATGGAGCGCCGCAAGGATATAGCAGGGCACCATGACGGCCGAGTGTCCCAGTATTTGTTGAGCTTCATGAAACACCATTATGGATAGAAAATTAAATTCCTGTGGATAAATGGCTACCACGGAAGTAATTTGAATTGTGAAAAATTTCTGCGAATGGGCATCGAAAATATTGTAAATTATATTGAAGTGGTATATCCTAAGGGGTAGGAAGCTACTTAATATGCATAAACGCAAGGGATCGCTTGGGTATTCTAAATGCAAAGAAATTACTTGATATCAGAGATATCAAGTAATTAATAGCGATTAAGCTATCTTGGATATGCCAAATTGCTTAATAATGCAATTTAGCATAATATTCTATAGAGCAAAAAAATATTGAGGAGTGTAAAGCGATGGCAAGACGAGAATGTTTGAAGTTCATAAAAACCCCTCAAGAGGACAACAATAACCATTTGCTTTATCAAAAAGATGGCTTTTTGGCAAGGATCATCCTGAACAGACCAGAGAAATATAATGCCTTTTCCTTACCAATGATTCGAAAATGGGCTGAAGCACTACAGGATGCTCAAGAAGATCCTAATATAAGGGTTATCGTAGTGACTGCCAAGGGCAAGGCTTTTTCAACCGGCGGTGACGTTGAAGCTATGTTAAAAGGAAAAGGATTTGTCGGCTGTGATGATCAGAGTGAAGCCTGGGGTGATAAAGCCATTGACCGTAAACGAGCTTTGACAAACCATATTCATAAAATTGCTCTAACTTTAGAAATGATGGATAAGCCTGTTATTTGTGGTATTAATGGAATCGCAATAGGGGCAGGCCTTGATATGGCGTTAATGTGCGATATTAGGGTAGCCGCAGAAGATGTTCAACTTTCTGCAGGTTATGTGAAAGCAGGAATCGTGCCTGGTGATGGTGGTGCTTTCTATTTACCGCGTTTAGTTGGAATTGCAAAAGCTTTAGAAATCTTATGGACGGGAGATTATATTTCTGCTCATGAGGCTAAAGAAATAGGTATGATTAACAAAGTGGTTCCTGCTCTGGAATTAGAACAGGCCACTTTAGAGTTGGCAAGAAAAATTGCCGACTCTCCTCCGGTATGCGTTCAAATGATTAAGCGGGCAGTTTATTCGGCACAACGAACTAACGATTTGCGGACAGCTTTAGATCTGATTTCTTCACAAATGGCTATTGTATCCGAGATGTCCGATCATAAAGAGGGATTAAATGCCATTATTGAAAAGCGTAAACCGATTTTTACCGGCCAATAAATTCATCTAGGTTGGAGGGAAATAGTTTGTTGAGTGTGGGGCAAGTAATGTCACGACTTTCCATATGTCTCTATAACTATCATACTATCGGGGACGCGATGACTATAATGATAGAAAAAGAAGTTGCTGGCTTGCCCTTTCTTAATGAACAAGGTTATCTGCTAGGTATGGTCACTAAAAACCAGATTATAGAAAAAGGTATAGAAAACTATGTTGCCGGAGATAAGGCCGCAGATTACCTTACGAATCGCTTCCTCCCCTTAAATGAAGATGCGTTATTAGAGGATGTTTGGAATTTACCTTTTGATATATACCCGGTGTTAAATAACATGGAAGAACTTATTGGCATAGTATCTAAATATTCCTTATTACAAGGGTATTTTCTGGAGGTTCGATCACGCAGTCAAGAGCTAGAGGCGGTCTTTAACTCGGCGCATAATGGTATTTTATCGATCAATAAACAGGGAATTATTACATCCCTCAACCCAGCGGCAGAAAAACCAACCCGTACAACTAAAGAGGAAGCTGTCGGACGTTTTTTAAACGATATTATTATCCCTACAGGCCTCCTGGAGGTCCTTCGTAACGGAATACCTGAATATGGGGCGAAATTTCAAGTGGGTCGCAGACTGTATATCTCCAATCGGACACCAATTATGAAAGATGGAGAAGTAGTAGGAGCTGTAGGAGTTTTCCAAGATGTTTCTGAGATAGAAAAGGTTTTACAGGAACTGCAAAGTGTAAAGCAACTCAATGAAGAACTCCAGACAATTATTGCCTCCTCTTATGATGGGCTAATCATTTGTAACGGACAGGGTGATATTCTTCGCTGCAATCCTGCAGTGGGGAGGATACTAGAAGCTCCATGGGAAAGGTTAGTGGGAAGACCCTTTAAAGAGCTTGTGGATAAAGGCATCTTTAAAAACAACATCATACAGTTAGTTAAGAAACAGGGCGGCTTTATCAGTATCTTAGAAAGGCCTTTTACTAAACATTCACTGGTTATCACAGCTAACCCGGTCTTTAGTGAAGAAGAGGAAATTGTAAAGATTGTTATTAATATAAGAGATATGACTGAGTTAGAATTTTTGCGGGAAGCACTTGAAGAGAGTAAACAACTTTCTGAAAAATATGAGTCGCAGATCGCTTTGATGCGGAATCATAAAGAAATCGGTACTGAATTGAGATACTGTTCCATTATCATGAACAATGTTTTGGATCTGGCGTATAGGGTAAGTCAAGTCGACTCGCCGGTGGTACTAGTCGGAGAACAAGGGGTAGGAAAGGAGGAAATTGCCAGATCGATACATTTCCAAAGCAAACGAAGCAAAGGGCCTTTTTACAAAATTAATTGTGGTTCAGTTCCAGAACATCTTTTGGAAATTGAGCTATTTGGTGAAGGGACCTTTAATGGCAGAAATATCGGAAAACCAGGGGGGTTAGAATTAGCTAACCAAGGGAGTGTTTACTTAGAGAATATAGGTAACATGCCCCTAAACTTACAAGGGCGTCTTGTGCGTGTTCTTCAAGATAAGATGTTGCAGGCAACCGGTGAAAAGGATAGGAAATCCATAGATATTAGAATTTTGTCGGGCACGGAGAAACCTTTAAAAAAGTTAGTTGAAAAAGGACTCTTTCGCTCAGATCTTTTCTATACTCTAAATATCGTGCCCATTAAAGTTCCTGCTCTAAGAGAGCGGAAAGAGGACCTTATTCCCCTTGTTCTTTTTAACCTAGAGCAAAATAATAAGCGTCATGGGTTTGAGAAGGTTTTTTCTCCGGAAGCTGTTCAGTTAATATTAGATTATCCTTGGCTGGGAAATGTTCGAGAGATGGCGAATGTGGTTGAGAGGCTGGCAGTTACAGCAAATGAAAAGGTTATCTCTGCCGAAGAAGTCGATGAGGTACTTTATGAAAAGGAACAGAGCCCTCTTAAGACAGTCACAGTGACCGGAGTTGTTCCACTTAAGGAAGCCATTATTGATTTAGAACAACAACTTCTCAGTTTAGCTATGAAACTTCACGGAACTACAGTTAAAGCTGCTGAGGCTTTAGGCGTTAATCAGTCCACGGTAGTACGAAAGCTGCAGAAATTGAAAAATAACCATGGAGGTTAATGAAAGAGGAGGTCAAGTTATGGTTAAGAAAATTAATGCCATGTATTTTAGTGCCACGGATACTACTAAAAGAATAGTATCCACAATTGCAGAGAAAATATCAGAGAACCTTGGCAAGGGAAGAACTGTAAATAATATTGATTTTACTCTGCCTGGTGTTAGAGAAGAACCAGTGTCTTTTACAAAAGAAGATATCGTTATTTTAGGAGTTCCAGTCTATGCGGGAAGAGTTCCTAATGTACTATTAAAATATTTAAACTCTATTAGTGGTAATAATGCATTAGCCATTCCTGTAGTTGTATATGGAAACAGAAATTATGACGATGCATTAATAGAACTAAAAGATATCCTGGAACTTAACGGTTTTAAAGTTATTGCCGCTGGTGCGTTTATTGGGGAACACTCATTTTCGAAAATTCTGGCCAAAGATAGACCCGATGAAAAAGATATGTCAATAGCATGTTATTTTGCTAATCAAATATATGCAAAAATAACAAATGAAGATGATTTTATAATTGTTAATGTAAAGGGAAATACGCCTTATCGAAAATATTATATGCCTAAAAATAAAGATGGCAGCCCTGTTGACATTAGAAAGGTTGCTCCAAAAACAAATAGTAGTTGTACTGATTGTAAACTTTGCGTTGATGTCTGTCCTATGGGCTCCATTGATTATGAAGATGTTTCTAAATTAAATGGAATTTGTATTAAATGTGGTGCTTGTATTAAAAAATGTCCTTCTCAAGCAAAATTTTATGATAATGAAGATTATTTAAGACATAAATATGAGTTGGAAATTGAGTTTGCTTCTCGAAGCGAACCTGAATTATTTGTTTAAAGTATCTTTAATGCAAGAGATGGACTGACCCAAATGGAGTATTTGTAAGATATACCCTACTGTGAAGTGTTCATAGTAATGATAGAGGTGTCACAAGCAAAGCAGGCCAGAATCATAGTCAAGATGATAATGCTAGAGACTGTTATATGAATTTAAAAAGTTATATTAGGAGATGATACATAGTGGTGCAAGTTGCCGACCTGGAATCAGGTAACTTCTGGAAACATATTGGCATGACAACTGTTGTTGGTGTTGATGGAAAAACTCGAATACAATTACCGGTCAATGAGAACTTGAAACAGTTTTATGGAAATCTGCATGGAGGGGTTATTGCAGCTTTGATCGATTCAGCTATTGCTGTGGCGGTCAACCAACAATTAGACCCTGGAGAAGGCGCTTCGACTGTGGAAATTAAAATAAACTATTTGCGTCCAATAAGCGAAGGCACTCTCTGGGGTGAAGGCATGGTTATTCAAAAAGGCAAAAAAATTGTGGTTGCCCAAGGTGAGATTAAGGATGATGCAGGCAAAAAACTGGCCATAGGTACCGCTACATTTATGGTCTATCAAATGGTTCGTTAACACATCAGCGGTACTGTGTGATGGAAGTGACAAGGGGACAAGTGACTTCCCTCTGTCACTTTTATACAATTTAAGGGGATGTTAATAATGACTTTGCGTGAGGCAGTGTTGCAGGCGTTAAAGGAGAAAGCTGGAGAATGGCTTTCAGGAGAAACGTTGAGTGAAAGCCTCAATGTTTCTCGGACAACGGTCTGGAATCAGATCAAAGCTCTACTAGCCGAGGGATATGAAGTGGACTCATCCCCTAAAAAGGGATACAGGCTTAGTTCTCCTCCAGATATCCTGTCGCCTGAAGAAGTGTGCCCCAGACTAACTTGTGAAGTGTTTGGTCAGACCAACTATTTATATTACCAAGAAATTGATTCGACTAATACCCGAGCCCGAGCCCTTGCATCTGCGGGATACCCAGAGGGCACAGTTGTAGTGGCGGATATGCAGACGGCGGGTAGGGGACGCCGCGGACGGAGTTGGTACTCGCCGAGTGGTAAGGGGATATATATGTCGGTAATTCTGCGACCGATCTTGCCTTTAAAAGAAATTTCGAGAATTTCTCTCTTAACTGCAGTGGCAGTGGCGGAAAGCTTGGAAGAGGAATTAAACTTGTCAGCCCGTATTAAGTGGCCTAATGACATATTAATAAAGGGCAAGAAAGTAGCTGGTATACTGTCAGAAGTAGTAACCGACATGGATGGCATCGAATACATCGTGGTTGGTATAGGACTGAATATAAACAATGAGCTTCAGGACTTTCCTAGTGACTTTCGTACTATTGCTACCTCCGCCCATGTCGAAGATGCACGCCCCGTTTCCCGAGTCAAGGTACTGCAAGGTCTACTTGCACGCTTGGAAAGCCGTTATTTCGATTTACTGGCAGGTAGTTTTGAGGGAATCCTTCAAAAGGGCAAAAGCCTGTCAGTGGTAATCGGGCAAGAACTAAGGTTGGACATGATCAATGGCTTCCTCATGGGTAAGGCTGTCGATATAGATGATAATGGATTTCTCCTGCTTCGTGACCAGTCGGGCGTTGTCCACACTATAATTTCTGGGGAGATAACAATTTTGCCCTTGTAATTTCGACAGAAGTATTGTCAACTTAATAAAGAATATTTGGTTGACAATACGATTGGAAAATATTATAATAATTTCAGATGCACCGTTGCCCGGAACTAAAGACTTGAAAGAGTTTAAGGGGACTTGCGACAGGGAAGGTTTCCTGTCGCAAGTCCCCTCTCGTTTTAACGGGTACATGATAACGGAATGCTAGAGCTTCTAAGAATCTTATCTGTAGAATTAAAAATAGGAAGAGGGAGATAAAAACAGATGATTAAAACTCAAAATTCCTTGCGGCGTATGGTCTATGCCGCCATGTTTGGAGCCTTGACTGCTATCGGTTCCTTAATAGTCATCCCCCTGCAACCACTGCCCATTACTCTGCAAACTCTTTTTACAGGCTTAGCCGGTGTCCTTTTGGGTGGATACACGGGTGCATTGAGTCAGATTGTCTATGTCCTTTTGGGTGTAATTGGGCTGCCAGTCTTTGCTGGTGGTAAAGCTGGTCTTGGGACGCTAATGGGCCCCACGGGTGGATACCTTATCGGATTTATTGTAGCAGCTTACATTATCGGAAAAATTGTGGAAGTCAGGAAGGCACCTGGCTTTGCGTGGATAAGTCTGTCTCTGATCGTGGGTAATTTGGTGATTTATACCTTGGGAGTCGCACAGCTATCACTAGTGGCGCACTTATCCATACCAAAAGCACTACTCGCAGGTGTAGCTCCTTTTTTGATTGGTGACCTGCTCAAGCTGGTGGCGGCGACCTTGATCGCCCTTAAATTACGTAATAAAATTCAAATCTAGGGGGACCATTAAAAATATGATCAGGGTTCATAATCTGACTTATGCTTATGAAAAGGGTGACTCACCGGTCCTCGAAGACCTTAATCTACATATAGCTGAAGGTGAGTATATTGCTCTTATCGGCTCCAACGGTTGTGGCAAGACTACCCTTATTCGGCATTTAAATGGCTTACTAATTCCTTCTGTCGGTGAAGTTCAGGTTGATGAGTTAAATACTCGCGACTCGAAAAGCCTTCTAGAAATTCGGCGCAGGGTGGGTATGGCTTTTCAGAATGCCGATAATCAGATCGTAGGTATGAGCGTGGAAGAAGATGTGGCCTTTGGTCCTGGTAATCTCAGGTTATCGTCGGTGGAAGTATGCAGGAGAGTAGAACGGGCCCTCGACATGGTTGGCATGACAGGGCTGCGAACCCGCCCTCCTCATACCCTTTCTGGTGGACAGAAACAACTTCTGGCTTTGGCTGGTCTGCTGGCCATGGAACCGAAAATTATTGTACTCGACGAGCCTACCGCCTCTCTTGATCCTGAAGGCAAAAAGAGGGTACTTACCTTACTGAAAAAATTGAACTGCCAGGGGCTGGGCATAATACATGTGACCCACAGCATGGAGGAGGCCGCCTTAGCGGAGCGGGTGCTGGTGATGGATCAGGGCAAATTGATTGCTGATGGAAACCCGGGCGAAATATTGAGCAGGGTGGAGTGGCTTAAGACGCTGGGCCTAGCCCCACCTCATATCTCCGAATTGATGTGGCAACTGAAGAAGGGGGGAGAAGATCTGAGTACCAGTATTTTTACAATTGAGGATGCGGTTGAGGAAATAACTGCCCTCCTGGCGAGACTGAGGAGTTCAAGTAAGGCCTATTTGCCCCAAAAGGCGGATGAACATGTATAAGCTCGGACAATATGTTTATCAAGAATCACCCGTTCATAGACTGGACCCCCGGGTTAAACTTATTGCAGTGATAGCTCTTAGTATAATAATTCTACACGTAAATTTTGTTGGTCTCATAGCAGCCAGTGCCATGGCCTTGGCCATCACGCTGCTTGCTCGTCTATCTTGGGGATCGGTGCTAAAAACTTTGCGACCAGTACTGCCTTTCTTTTTTTGTCTATTTTTGCTTTATATATTTTTTACGCCCGGGCGCCCGATTCCAGCGTTTCCTATTGGTCCGGTGCAAATCAGTTACGAGGGGTTGAACTTCGGGATTCTACAGGTTTGGAAGTTTCTGCTGCTGGTGGTGGCGGCATCTATCTTGACCATGACTGCTACTCAATCTGAAATTACTATGGGGATGGAACGACTGCTGCGGCCCATTAGAATTATCGGAATATCGTCTCATGATATAGCTATGTTACTATCTTTGGCCTTAAGGTTTATGCCCACGTTACTAGATGAAATGAATTGTGTCAGCCAAGCTCAATTGGCTCGAGGCGCTAATTTCAATCCTCGACATTTGAGTGGGAAGATTAGGGCGATTCGTTATCTGGCAGTGCCTTTGGCCATAAATGTTTTTCGCCGTTGCGATGAGCTGGTGGATGCCATGGAAGCCCGAGGATATCAGCAAGGCCACCGCACCTACCTTCGAGAGCTGGTCTTATCTCGGAGGGATTATTGCTTAGTAGCGGCGATTCTCATATTATTGATAGTGGTTGTATATGAATAACGAATACTATTGTGCTGAGGATAGGCTTATGCCAAAGCGCATATCCGCAGACGAATACATTTGCGCTCTAGATGGACTCTGCCTCCTTCGCCGCTTAGTGTTTTCCTATTGGGAAGGCGGCTCGGCCAAACCCTCCACTGGAGGCTTTCGTCACCGAAGCAGAAAAGGAATACCAATTTACAAAAAACGGGAATCTTCTTTGAAGCGATAAATATAGAGTATAAAATCAGCAAATAATTTGTTGATTTTATACTCTATATTTTTGCTTAAAGCATTCCTAATCTACAGATTGATTATTGGCATGTAGATTGCATTAAAAGTTGACAAGAATATTGGCAAGAAAATGAATATTTCAGGAGGTGAAGAAAGAATAAAACCAGCTTGGTTAAGACCACAAGCCAAAAAAGATATTAGCCAAATTCTGAAGACTAACCTCCGCAAGCAAAAATTGTGAAATTGACTCAACTACAAAAGATAAGCTTCAGGTGTTAAACGATTTATGTAAACTTCTCGCAGTCAAAGAAATTATAAAAATATACGATGTTAAGAATTTACTAGGAGGCGAATTTTACTTTGAAATTTTCCGTTTTGCAGAAATTTAAAATCGGTACCCAGATTATGATTATGTTTTTTGTTTTGTCACTGGTCACTTGTTCTGCTTTGAGTTTTATGGCTTATCGTTCGTCGACAAAAGCATTAACAGAAGCAGTAAACAACACATTGTCAATGAAAGCAGCAGACGCAGCAGAAGAAGTGAAAATCAGTATTAAAGCAATGCTTCAACCTATGGAGGCCCTATCTAGAATCGATCATATCACCAGCATGGACTGGCGGAGGCAACTGCCGATACTTCAACCTGAAGCTAATGAAATGGGCTTTCAGGCTTTAGGGATCGTTACCCCTGAAGGTAAATTACAGCAGTCTGACGGCCGAACTGCTGACGTCTCTCAACGACAGTATTATAAGGATGCTATGTCTGGAAGATCCTCCGTTTCCGACCCAACAGTCAGTAATGTAGACAAATCGATTGTTATCATGGCGGCAGTCCCAATTAAAGACGACCAGGGAAACGTTGTGGGCGTCTTGACAGGTAGGTCAGACAATACAGCATTAAGTAAAATCGCTTCTGTAATAAAGATAGGGGAAAAGGGTTACGGGTATATGATTAGCAGTACAGGGTTAACCATCGCCCACCCCAACGAAGAACAGGTTAAGTCGATGGTAAACACTATGGAAGCCGCGAAGGAAGACCCGGCATTGGCCTCCCTTGCGGAAATTGAAAAGAAAATGACAACTGGTCAGAATGGCTGTGGCAGTTATGTATACAATGGGGTTAGAGAGTTGGTTGGCTATGCATCAGTTCCAGGGACTACCTGGTCGATAGGGGTGGTCCAACCGGAGGAAGAAGCCCTGGCGGCCCTAAAATCCCTGCGTAATGGATCGATCTTAATTACCCTGGTTTTTATTATTCTCTGCATACTGGTCGGTTTGATTGTGGGACGTTATCTTGGTCGCCCAATTATGCTAGTTGCAGAATACTGCGACCGGATTGCTGAGGGTGACTTCAGCATTAAGGTAGAGGATTCCTCTATGGTCAGGGGCGATGAAATCGGAGCTCTGACCAGAGGTTTTTACAAGATATTAACGAACTTTAATGACATACTTGGTCAACTGAGGGATACTTCCCAGCACCTGCTGAAATCAACTCAGGCCATGAACTTGGCTACCCAATCGGCAACAGTAACCGTGCAGCAAGTGTCGGCATCCACCCATCAGATCTCCATTGGTCTCCAGACAGTTTCTGCTTCAACGGAAGAAGTATCCGCTTCTAGTCAGGAGATGTCCGCATCGGTTTCGATAGTGGTTGCCGAAGCCCGGTCAGGAGCCCAACAAGCCAAAGAGAGCGACGAGCGCGCTATAGTACTCGCTAAGAGGATTCAGACAGATAAGGATAACACCAATAACATCTATGGAGACATAAAAGGAAAAGTCCTTAAAGCTATTGAGGAAGCCGCGATAGTCGAGGAAATTGTCATTCTAACGGATTCTATTTCAGGAATTGCCGAACAGACCAATCTTCTGGCACTAAATGCTGCTATTGAAGCGGCCCGTGCAGGTGAGCAGGGCAAAGGATTTGCAGTAGTTGCTGACGAAGTCCGGAAATTGGCAGCGGAATCCTCTGACACGGTTAAGAACATCTATGACTTCACAGGGAAGGTCAAGTTGGCGATTAACGACTTAATTACTAACTCTGAGGGCCTGCTTGAATTTATCAACAAAGACGTTACCGAAGGGTATGATTTAATGATTGGGGTCAGTAAGCAGTACCAACAGGATGCTAAGCAATTCTTAAATTTATCTCATGATACGGCCAAAACATCTGCACAAGTTTTGGCTTCAGTCGAAGAAATCAGTAAAGCGATGGAATCAATTGCTACGACCATCACTGAAAGCGCCGCTGGATCCCAGGAAATCGCCAGTAGTATCGAGCACACCAGTAAATCCGTAATGGAAGTCAATAATGCGGCAGCTCAGTTGGCCGAAGAAGCGGTTAAGATGGCCGAACTGGTGAAGCAGTTTAAGATATTGTGATGAGCTGGTCTCATCCCACAGTGATTATTGATTAATAGCGGATCATCCTATTATTGGTAGATAGGATGAAAACAATGATTAGCGTGGGGTCTATGGAGGTTAGTATGAATAAAACGCCAAAAACGTCCCATAATATCGGGATGTTTTTGGCGTTTTACCATTTAAGATAGATTATATTTGCCTAGCTTTTCATAAAATGCGGATCGGCTCATTTTAAGGAGGCGGGCGGCGGCACTCTTATTGCCCTTAGCCTTTTTTAGAGCTACCAAAAGCATTTCCTTATCAACATCGCTTAATATTGAGCGATAGGAGGATGGTTCATAGGGTTGCTGGCCGAATTGAAAGATCTGGGCAGAGAGGTGTTCTATATCGATTTCGCCCTCCAAAACGTAATTTGCAGCTCTCTCAATGGTATTTTCAAGTTCCCGGATATTCCCGGGCCAAGAGTGAATTAGTAAAGCATCTTTGGCGGCTTGTGTTATGCCAACAACATTGGATCCTAAAATTTCATTGTATTTTTGAATGAAAACCTGAGTCAAAGGCAATATGTCTTCGGAACGTTCCCGAAGTGGAGGCAAATTAAACTGAATTACATTTAGACGATAAAAAAGATCTTCTCGAAAAGCTCCTTTATTTATCGCTTCTCGCAAATCCTTATTTGTGGCGGCTATAATTCGAACGTCCACCTTCTGAGTCCTGACTCCACCCACTCGCATAAATTCTTTATCCTGTAAAACCTGTAATATCTTAACTTGTATAGACAGAGGCATATCTCCAATTTCATCGAGGAAAACAGTTCCCTCATGGGCTTGGGTAAAATACCCGATTTTACCTTTTCGGGAGGCCCCTGTAAAAGAACCAGGGGCGTAGCCAAAGAGTTCGGATTCTAAGAGAGATTCTGGAATGGCAGCACAATTAACTTTAACAAATGGTTGATTTGCTCGGGGACTGGCGGCGTGGATGGCATGAGCAAACATGCCTTTACCTACTCCACTTTCACCGGTTAGTAGAACTGTTGAACTGCTGCGAGCAATCCGATGGGCGTCCTTTTTCATTTTAATAAAGCCGGAGTTTTTGGATACCAGATTATCAAAGCTATTTCCGCGCTTCTCAAGTTCATCGCGATAATATTGGACTTGTTGTCTTAAAGAGAGCCATTTTCGGGCTATTTCTTCAGTGAGTCTGTTATCATCAAGATAGACAGTACTAACGACACCTACGGTCTGAGTTTCATCATAAATAACCTCGTTAATGGGTATATGTGAAACAATGCAGTTTCTATCGTTAATACAGCATATTTCTACTTCGGCAATGCCGTTTTTACTTACCTCAGCGGGAACCCCGCTTGTTAAAAGTTTTTTGATAGGCATTCCAATCATTGCTTCAGCATTGTCAGCAATGAGTCGGCATCCACTTTCATTAACATATTTTACAGAACCTGAGATATCTGAAACAAAAACACCGTCAGAAGAAGCATTAAGGACTCCGTCAAGACTGGTCTGCAAGTCTTTAACGATTTCCAGTTCTCGGGCCATTTCTTCCATATCCGAGATATCAATAAAAGCAATTTTTGTGCCAATCTGAACATCATCTGCAATAATCGGCATTTGGCTAACAATGACTGGAAGGGTCTGTATTATCTGCTTTATTCCCCGGCTGCGATTACTGAATATCTTAAGATCAGGCAACACAAATTCCAAGTGTAAACCCTTGATCTCGGCAGAGTTTAGTCCGAACATCGTTTCAGCGACAGGATTGATCCGCAATATTTTCCCGTTATTGTCAATAACAATGATGCCTTCATAATTTGCGTTGAAGATAGACTCAAGCAGAACGTTAGATGTCATAATCAATTTCTGACTTCCCCTAAGATATTCTGCCGTTCCAATCATTCCAACTGGCGAACCTTGTTGATCAACAACAACTACATAATCAACCAGGCTTTGGCTGGAGCGCACCACCATTGATATTTCATCATAGCACAGGTCGCATGGTACAGAAATTGGTTCATTAACTATGTAAGGAGTGCAAGGATCATCGAGGCACGAACCATCCAGCAGTGCCTTATATAACCTTTTTTTGGGAAAGACCCCAATTAACTTCTCGTCTGTATCAACGACTGGAAGAGTATCCAGCCTAGAATCCTGGTAATATTGGACTACAGTTCGCAGAGAATCACTTGGATGAATAACAATAAAATGTTTATTCATCATCTGCTTAACGGTTAGCCATGAAGTGTAGTTTAAGTTTTCAGGAACCACCATTATGCTATTCTCCTCCCGTTGCCTTTTCAGAATACTTAAATTTTACAGTCATATTCTTCTGAATAATTAAATTATACTATAGAATCCAGTATTGTAAAATGTATTTTCTGCAACTGTTACTAAGGTCGTATTTACCTTCTATTAGGGAAGACAATTAAAATCTTCTTCTTATACTAACATCTTCAGCCAGGAATTCCTGCAGCGATCCATCTGATAAACGCACTATGAGTCCTCCCTTTTCACTGACATCTTCGGCTGATCCGTGGATGGAATAGTTTCCTTTGTTAACAGTTACGTTTCTTCCTAAGGTGACATTGTTCTTAATCCACTTGTTGCGAAGATAAGGATGCCCAGCTCTTACAAAGCCCTGGAAATGTTCGTCCCAGCTAATAATAAACTGTTTAAGCAGTTTAAAGCGAGAAACGTTTTGGCCCAGTTCTATGCTTAGTGAAGTGCTGGTTTCCTGGCAATCGGATGGGAGATGAATGGTTTCCAAATTCACATTTATCCCTAGGCCTATGATTACGTACTCAAAATTGGATTTGGAAAAATTGCTCTCGGCAAGTATGCCGCAGACTTTTTTGCCGTTTATGAAAATATCGTTAGGCCATTTGATTCCAGCTGCACAGCCGGTAACTATTTTTATAGTTTCAGCAACAACCACTGCGGTTAATAGGGTAAGTTGAGGTACAAATTGCACGCTGATTTGGGGTCTCAAAATCATGGACAACAAAAGTCCCTTACCAGGTGGGCAGTGCCACTGGCGTTGCATTCTGCCATGGCCGGAGGACTGGGATCTGCTCATAACTACGCTGCCATCGGTAGCGCCGGATATGGCCATTTGTCTTGCAATACTGTTGGTTGAAGTTAACTCCCGATAATAATATATTTCCTTGCCTAGCAGGCTAAAGTGCTTATGTCGTGAGCAAACCTCTTTGCCAATAGATTTATGTACCATAAAAACTAGATCCTCCTTCTTGGCTGCGCATAGTAATTGAAATTAAAATATCACCTTCTTACGCTTGCGTCAAACTGTCAAGTCTGTAACATTGAAGCAAATGTGTTCGTAAAACCGGAAAAAGATGTCCACTTAACCATACAATTTACAGAATAGATTTTGAATTTCAACCAAAGAAAATCAATAATAAATATTGAATTTCCACATAGGCAAGGGGATTTATCGAATATCTAATGAGGTTAATCATATTTGGCACAATTATTGCATTATTTTATGTAGAAACAGGACTGTACTTGTTTACTAAATCATTGGGACGCAGTGACGCAGGTGTCTTTATGGATGTTTATGAAAAAGTTATAAGGCAAACGCAAATAACAAATAGGCGGAGGTGGATGTAGTAAGAAACATTATCATATAATAATAATTACTGCGTTACGTCTGGAAATTGCATAACTAAAGTGAAATAAATAATAACTAGGGAGTGAGGAAATAATGGATTTCGGATTAACGGAAGATCAGCAAATGATACAAGATATGGCTCGTAACTTTGCTCAAAAGGAAATAGCTCCTTTTGTCGAAGAGGATGAAGAAAACCACTACTACCGCAGAGAGATACTGAGCAAATTGGGTGATTTAGGTCTGTTGGGTTGGAGTATACCAGAGGAGTACGGCGGAAATGGCATGGGTTGGATGGAGGGCGTTCTAGCTCTATATGAAATAGGCAAGGTTCATACTTCTTGGAGACTGGCAATCAGCGGCAACTGCTGGGGGCCTGCTATGACGATAAATCAGTATGGTACTGAAGAGCAAAAGCAAAAGTATATCCCAGGGCTGGTAGATGGTTCATTTGTAGGTAGCTTTGCTATAACCGAAGCTAATACTGGTTCCGATGTGGCCAGTATGAAGACTTTTGCCGAAGACAAAGGGGATCACTGGTTGCTGAATGGATCCAAAATGTGGATTTCCGGAGGACACAGTTGTGATGTCGGGCTACTCTATGCCGTTACTGAAAAAGGCGCGGGTGCTAAAGGACTATCCTGTTTTATCGTTGATTACAATAAAACCCCTGGTGTTACCAGAATCCCAATCCTCTCGAAAGTCGGCATGTGGCCTGCACCGACTTCGGAACTGGTTTTTGAAAACGCTGTGATTCCGAAGGAAAATCTTTTAGGTCCGCTAAATAAAGGTTTTCAAATATGTATGTGGATGTTGAACAACACTCGTATGGGTTGTGCCACTGGTTCAGCAGCGCTCTCAGCAGCTTGCTTGGAAGGTGCAGTTCAATATGCTAATGAGCGTACTCAGTTTGGAAAGCCCATTGGAAAGTATCAAATGATCCAAGCACAAATTGCTGAAATGAAACTAGAAGATGAAGCAGCAAAATACCTCGTTTATCATGCTGCCTGGTTAAAGGATAATAATTTGCCCAGTCAGCAAGCAACTTCGATGGCTAAGTTATTCGGTTGTACAGCAGCCGTTCATGGTGCCAACATGGCTATGAAAATTTATGGCTCCTATGGTTATTCAACTGAATATCCTTGTGGAAGATGGCTCCGCGATGCCAAGCAGTTTGAAACTCTGGAAGGGACTTCCAACATTCATATGCAGATTATCGCAGGAATCGAACTGGGTTATCAACCCAATCGGTAAGTCCGCTAATAGAAACCACAGCTGGCGAAGATCGATTTCAAGCCCTTGCAGAGCAAGGGCTTGAGGCATTAAACTATAATCTGTAGTCCGGAATGAGGAAAGAAATTATTGAAGGCCAAAGCTTGAGTACTTGGATCAGGACTTAGAATAAATGAAAATGGAGGGGTAAGTATGAAAACAATTATGGTTATAGGGGCTGGTCAGATGGGGGGCGGAATCGCTCAAGTTGCTGCCCAAGCAGGCTACTCTGTTATTTTAAATGACATTAAGGATGAATTTGTTGAACGGGGTTTCGGCATCATCCAGAAAAACCTTAGTCGCAGTGTTGAAAAAGGAAAACTTACTGCTGAAGAGAAAGAGGTCATGATTGGTCTTATTACTAAATCAACCTCTCTGCAAGATGCGGTAGCCGCTGACTTAGTTATCGAAGCCGCTGTGGAAAATATGGCCATTAAAGCCCAAGTGTTTTCTCAGCTTGACGTCATTTGCCCTGAACACACGATACTTTCGACCAATACATCCTCATTACCCATCACTGAGATAGCAGCCTTTACCAAACGTCCGGATCGAGTGATTGGAATGCACTTTATGAACCCGGTTCCGGTTATGAAGCTTGTCGAAGTTATTCGTGGCTTGGCCACCAGCGACGAAGTCTATAAAACGATAGAAACCTTAAGTGAGAAAATGGGCAAAACACCAGTGGAAGTCAATGATGCCCCCGGATTTATTGCCAACCGTGTCTTAATCCCAATGCTCAATGAAGCCGTCTGTACACTCAATGAGGGCATAGCTACGGTGGAAGCGATCGATAATGTTATGAAGTTAGGGATGAATCACCCCATGGGTCCATTAGCGTTAGCGGATCTAATCGGTCTGGACACCGTCTTATCCATTATGGAAGTTCTTCATGAAGGTCTGGGTGATAAATATCGCCCTTGCCCGTTACTCCGTAAATACGTCAAAGCAGGCTGGCTTGGACGAAAATCCGGACGTGGTTTTTATAATTACCAGACTTAATAATAGGCATCGTTAATCTTGTTTAAAGATAATATCTCTGAAATTAATCAATGGTATTTAGTCATGAAACTCAGTATAACGAGGAGGACAAACCATGGAGTATAATAATCTTATCATAGAACAAAACGGTGCTGTCGCCGTTTTAACTATTAACCGGCCTAAAGCCTTAAATGCCTTGAATGCAGACACGCTGATGGAACTTTCTTCTGTGCTTGATGAGCTAGAGAAGAATTCCAGTGTCAAAGTGGTGATAATCACAGGCAGTGGAGAGAAGGCCTTTGTTGCGGGAGCAGACATAGCTCAGATGAAAGAGCTTAAGGTTCTAGAAGGCAGACGTTTCGCTCAACTAGGTCAAGCAACTTTTCGTAAGCTTGAACTTCTGTCTCAACCGGTGATCGCCGCAGTTAATGGATTCGCCTTGGGAGGTGGATGCGAGTTAGCCATGGCCTGTGATATCCGTTTAGCAAGTGAAACCGCAAAATTTGGTCAACCGGAAGTAACCCTGGGAATCACGGCGGGGTTTGCA
Organism: Desulfosporosinus shakirovi; assembly: GCF_020595055.1. Lineage (GTDB taxonomy): Bacteria > Bacillota > Desulfitobacteriia > Desulfitobacteriales > Desulfitobacteriaceae > Desulfosporosinus > Desulfosporosinus shakirovi. The sequence goes on from NZ_JAJDOO010000020.1 coordinate 59,989, forward strand.
GGCACTCAGCGTTTACCTCGCCTTGTCGGTGCCGGACGGGCTAGCGAATTGCTATTTACAGGGGACATTATTGATGCCCAAGAGGCTTATCGCATCGGCTTGGTAAATCATGTCTATCCATTAGAAACCCTTATAGAAGAAGCCCTAAAGCTTGCCAACCGTATTGCTGGGCGTGCCCCCGCAGCAGTACAGCTAAGTAAAAGCGCTATCCAGCGTGGAAAGAACATAGATATTGACAGCGGACAAGCCTACGAAGCAGAGGTTTTCGGCCTCACGTTCAGCACAATCGATCAAAAAGAGGGTTGCTCAGCCTTTTTAGAACGACGTAAGCCTGATTTCAAAGGGTGTTAATTACATTTTCGGTAAATCGAGGAAATATCCAAACTCAAGTCGAACATTATAAAGGAGTTGATTATTAAATGAGAGAAGTTGTTATCGTAAGTGCTGTTCGTACACCCGTGGGTTCATTTTTAGGTGCTCTAGGGCAGACATCGGCTGCTGAGTTAGGTGCAATTGCCATCAAGGAATCGATGAAAAGAGCTGGTATTACAGCTGATCAGGTTGATGAGGTTATTATGGGCAACGTGTTGCAAGGTGGGCTAGGACAAAATCCCGCTCGCCAAGCGTCTATTAAAGCTGGAATTCCACAGGAAGTTCCTTCATGGACACTTAATAAAGTATGCGGATCAGGAATTAAATCTGTTGTTTGTGCTGCCCAGGCCATTATCTCCGAGGACGCTGATATTGTTATTGCAGGCGGGATGGAGAGCATGTCCTTAGCGCCTTATGCTCTTCCTAAAGCACGTACAGGGTATCGGATGGGTAACAGCAGCTTTATTGATACCATGATTATCGATGGATTAACAGATGCTATGAACAATATTCATATGGGCATAACCGCTGAAAACATCGCAGAACAGTTTGGTATTTCCCGTGACGAACAAGATCACTATGCGGTCTCCAGTCAAAATCGCACGGAGGAGGCTATTAAAGCCGGAAAATTTGATGAGGAAATTGTATCCGTGTCCATTCCCCAACGCAAAGGCGATCCCCTTGTTATCTCGCAGGACGAATTTCCACGTTTTGGTGCAACCTATGAAGCCCTCGCTAAGTTAAAAGGCGCTTTCAAAAAAGATGGAACCGTCACTGCCGGGAATGCTTCGGGAATCAATGACGGGGCTGCTGCTGTCGTCGTTATGGCTAAGGAGAAGGCAGTGGAACTGGGCTTAACCCCTCTTGCGACCATCACATCATGGGGTTCAGCAGGTGTAGATCCCTTAATTATGGGAACTGGCCCCATCCCGGCTAGCCGTAAGGCATTAGAAAAAGCGGGACTGAAAATTGAAGATATTGATCTTGTGGAAGCCAATGAGGCATTTGCATCTCAAACTTTAAGAGTTGCTAAAGAGTTGCAACTTGATATGGCGAAGACGAATGTAAACGGTGGAGCAATTGCTATCGGTCATCCTGTGGGTGCTTCTGGAACTCGTATCCTAGTAACTTTATTGCACGAAATGAAACGCAAAAATGCCCATCGTGGATTAGCCACACTGTGTATCGGTGGAGGTCAAGGGATCGCCATGATTGTAGAACGTTAAACGACCTGTTCATTGTCCTTTATTGATTGCAGGAGATGTGTACTGAAAACACAACAGTTGAGGAGATTACATCCTTAAAAAGCGCAGACATATGAATAGGGAAGATGGTTTCAGCAATTAATTAAAATTATTGAGCGCAAACCGTTTTAATGAAACAGTTTAGTAGAGTTGATTCTATAAGAACATCCGAGTAGGATGTTCTTTTCTTTATTCTAGTCAGAAAGTATAAGTTTCGTTACATAATTCATGGAAGGTCACTGTTCGCCATCACGGTATCTTGCCATCCATGGCGGTGCATTAACCTCGAACATCCATGTTCGAGGCATAGCTACAGGGACACTCGACCGTCCATGGTCAGGGCATAAGGACAAGGAGATGGCAGGCTTAGGGTTAACCAGGTTTTTCAAAAAAAATAATAATAGCCTTTTATCTAAATAACTTGCAGATACAGTATTAAACTTAATAATCCAGTAAATTGGCATGTATATTGCATTATACATTAACAGGTTCATATTAAAATTAGTTTCAAACAATGATGCATTAGGTGGTGAAGCTAGAGAGAATTGTCACGAACTGCTCAAATTGCGGTTACTCCTATCGAGCCGAAACAGATTAATAGTGGAGCAAGGCTTAATAATCTGGGTGAACAACTTAAATTTAAAAGGGGTAGTTTAGATAACTGGAGTGCTATATGGCCAATTCAGGTTTTACATAGGTGAGTCGCCGTCTCCGCAAGTTTATTGAGGAAAGCAAGATCCTGTGGGAAGACTACACACTGGACCTACAACCATTGATGTATCATGCAGCTGCCCGGAGACAGCCTTAAAGACTTGATTATCTGACCAGTCCAGGTTGGATAGATGACCGGATGGCCGTAAGAAGACAGGTCTTCCTGAAGTCAGACCCTAAGCGTAGTAACTGAATTATGCGTTTTGACGAAAAGACCAAATGATGTATTTGGCCGAATACTTCCCGGGAATTGCCCTGAAATATATTCAGAAAATACTGAAATTTAAGTGGATATTCGCAGAGCCGTAGAAGCGGAGCCTTCCAGTCAGGTGCCCCTCGATACCTAATAAAGTAGATTCTGACGTTTACTGGTTTAAAGATATGTTCGGCTAAAAGGACTGATGACCTTTGATTAATGCAGGAAAGGGGGGGAGTAAATGTCATTGGCACTAACTACTTTTATCTCAGGAATATCTGGAGTGTTTTTAGTTATGACATTTCTACTGATAATGATTAAATTGAGCTCTAAACTTGCAATAGCTTTAGAGAAGAAACAAGAAAAACAGGAATCATAGGCGTAATTATACTTAACAAAATTAACTAAGTCAGAAAGGAGTTTGGAAAAAATGGAGCTATTACAAGGCATGTGGACATCAATGGCTTTTGACAACCTCTATTGGGGTAATCTCGTCATGTGGGCCATTGCGTTAACATTTGTTTATTTAGCTATTAAGAAGGGCTTTGAACCCCTGCTGTTATTACCAATAGCCTTTGGTATCCTTTTAGTTAATTTGCCCTCAGAGATCATGACGCCCGGAGAAGGACTGCTTTGGCGTTTCTATCATTATGGAGAGGAGTGGGCCATAATTCCTCCTCTGATCTTTCTAGGCATTGGAGCTATGACCGATTTTGGTCCGGTGATTGCCAATCCCAAGACTCTGCTGCTGGGTGCAGGTGCTCAAGGAGGGGTGTATGTCACCTTCTTTGGAGCTTTAGCTTTGGGTTTCAATATTGACCAGGCGGCTGTCATCGGAATTATTGGAGGTGCGGACGGCCCGACCACTATTTTCCTAGCATCTAAACTGGCTCCGGAAATGATGGGTATCTGTGCGGTGGCTGCCTACTCCTATATGGCTCTGGTACCGGTTATCCAACCGCCTGTGATGAAATTACTTACCACTGAAGCTCAAAGAAAGATCCGCATGAAATCCTTGCGTAAGGTATCTAAACTGGAAAAAATATTCTTCCCTATTATTACGGTTATAGTTATCACCTTGGTTGTACCAGATGCCGCTGCCTTGATGGGTATGTTCTGTTTCGGAAATCTGATGAGGGAATCTGGGGTGGTCGATCGTTTGAGCCTCACAGCACAAAATGAATTGATGAATATAGTCACCATATTCTTAGGAATATCTGTTGGTGCTACTATGCCGGCAGAAGTGTTTTTGACAACCAAGGTTATCGGCGTATTTATTCTGGGTTCGGTGGCATTTTGTTGTGCTACGGCCTGTGGTATAGGATTAGCGCATTTAATGAACCTGTTCCTTAAAGAGAAGATCAATCCATTAATTGGTGCTGCCGGTGTTTCGGCTGTGCCTATGGCGGCTCGTGTAGCTCATAAAGTGGGTTCTGAAGCGGATAAGAAGAACTATCTCTTAATGCACGCCATGGGTCCAAACGTAGCAGGTGTTATTGGTACTGCAGTAGCAGCAGGTATGTTTCTCAGCGTATTGAAGTGACCTTATAATTGTTCCTGAGGTTAAGGAGATTATCCCATCGACTGCACAAGTTTGTTTGAGCTACAAGGCCTGCAACTTAATCAGAAGCAAATTCGTGCAAAAGTGGGGTGGAGGATTAATCCTTAACTTTAGAAATAAATTCATATTGGAAAAGGAGGAAAATTTAAATGGCAAACATTGAAAGCCCAATGTCAGGTAAGGTTTGGAAGATTCTCGTTAAGGTGGGAGACGCTATCGTGGAAGATGACGAAGTGATCATTCTCGAAGCTTTGAAAATGGAAAATCCTATATTTGCACCTGAAGATGGCGTTATAAAAGAAATCAACGTTAAAGAAGGTCAGCAAGTCACCGAAGGTGATGTACTAGTTGTACTGGAATAGTTTTTTTAGATAAATAAGTGTAAAGATTGGAAGTCGAATCGTTATTCAGCTTCCTCTACCTTTATATCTAAATGAGATTTAAAGTGATCGCTTATTCACGCTTATTTAAGCAGTACTTTGTACTTGAAAGGAGTGTTAATTAGTGAGTGAATTCGGGTATTCTATGCCTAGATATTTTGCAAAAATGGACGATCTGGGTAATCCCATAAAAAAGATAAACACGAAAAATGCCGAAGAACTGTTAGCGGTGGAAGCTGAAGTTGATGCTGAGGTTAATCGGATCAAAACGGGTGGAAAACCAAGTGAAAAGGTGAATGCCGGGGGAGAATGGACTGCTTGGCAACGTATTGACTACTTAGTTGAGCCTGGTACTTGGTGCCCGCTCCATACAATATATGATCCTACTGCCAACGAAGAGGGTACTACCGGGGTTATCGACGGAATTGGAAAGGTTAACGGTAAATGGGTAGTCGTGATTGCTTCTGATAACAAGTATTTGGCAGGTGCTTGGATTCCGGGACAGGCCGATAATATTACCAGAGTGACTGATATGGCTAAGAGAATGAATCTGCCTTTAGTATGGATATTGAATTGTAGTGGCGTTAAGCTGAGCAATCAAGAAGAAGTATACCCTAACCGTATCGGTGGAGGGACTCCATTCTATAGACATAATGAACTGGAACAGTTAGGGCTCCCGGTTATCGTAGGCATCTATGGAACTAATCCAGCTGGTGGAGGCTATCATAGCATCAGTCCAACTATTCTTATCGCTCATAAAAAGGCTAACATGGCTGTTGGCGGTGCCGGAATCGTTGGAGGTATGAGCCCGAAGGGTTATGTCGATGAAGAAGCCGCTCAATCACTGATTGATGCTACATGCGGATTTAAATCAACTCCTCCCGGGAGAGTTGAAATTCACCATGGGGTTACTGGTTTCTTCCGTGAAGTAGCTGAAAGTGAAGAAGCTGTTCTGGACGCAATTAAAAAGTATGTCGGAGCACTGCCTGCCTATAATCCGGAATTTTTTAGAGTTGCTGATCCAGCCGAACCTAAATTTGCTGGTGGAGATCTTCGTACTATTGTTCTTGCTAATCAGAAGAGAGCTTACGATATATACGAAGTATTGGCCCGTCTCTTTGATAACAGCGAACATATGGAATATAAGCCTGACTATGGTTTGGAAATGTATACTGGCATAGCCAAAATCGATGGTTTACTCTGCGGTTTCGTTGCTAACAAACAGGGAATATTAAAGAACTATCCGGAATATACCAAAGATTATATAGGCGTCGGTGGTAAGCTCTATCGTCAGGGCTTGATCAAGATGAGCGAGTTTGTGACACTGTGTAATCGCGATAAACTGCCGATAGTCTGGATTCAGGATACAACGGGTATTGATGTTGGGGATATTGCTGAGTCTGCAGAACTGCTAGGTTTAGGACAGTCTCTAATTTATTCTATTCAGAATACTGATATTCCTCAGATGGAAATTACCCTCAGAAAAGGTACCGCTGCAGCTCACTATGTTTTAGGTGGACCTCAAGGCGCTGCCAATGCTTTTAGTATTGGTACTGCTGCGACGGAGATAAACGTAATGCATGGGGAAACTGCTGCCGCAGCTATGTATTCACGCAGACTGGTTAAAGATCAAGATGATGGTAAATCTCTGGATGGTACCATTGCTAAGATGAATGCCTTGATTGAGGATTATGCTGAAAAATCCAGACCGATATTCTGTGCTAAGAAAGGCTTCGTTGATGAGATTGTTAAGATGTCGGCATTACGTAATTATATTCAGGCATTCGTGGGAGGAGTCTATCAAAATCCAAAATCGATTTGCCCAATACATCAAATGATAACTCCGAGAACTATTAAAGATTATATGGATGTCTATGTAAATAAAAGCACTGTAAGAGATAATTAACTTGTTTGAAGCATGAGTAAACTCGTTCAGCTAAAGCTGAACATCGAGACTTCGGTGGCATAAGTCTCCAGTACAATAGTCTCTGGTGGAGATTATCGCTGAAAGCGCACGGCCCGTAACGAATACAATTGCGCTGAGGATAGACTTATGCCTAAGGCGCATATGCACAGACGAATACATTCGCGGCGCAGGATGGACTCTGCCTCCTTCGCCGCAAAATGTGTTCCTATTGGGAAAAACGCTCGGCGATACTCTCTACTGGAGACTATCATCACCGAAGAAGATTAAGGAACACCCACTTACAAGAAGTGGGAGTCTTCTTTGAATTGATAAAGGAGCTTGTAAAATACAGCCCGATAAAAAGTCTGATTCGAGGGCTAAAGGGCGGGAACCTTTAAAACCACATGCGGCAGGATTTCTAGTAATAAAGGAGTTATAGGCATGTATCAAATTACAAGTAAAGAACAAAATTGCAGAGCCTGTGGTAAGATTGTCTTAGAAAATTCTCATCGTTGTCCGAACTGTGGGGTTGGAGCTCCAGGAATATATAGCAGATGTCCCAATTGCAAGTCGGATAATTATGTCTATCATAAGTATGGTTATGCCATCATACGGGCGTTATTGGCCACTTGTGTTTGTGGTCCACTCGGTCCGGTTTTTGGTTTTGTAGGTTACAATAGAACCGAATGTATTTGTCTGACCTGTAATCAGGGATGGTTCCCTTTTCTGAAAGATGAACAGCTCGGACCCTTTAACACCTTTGTCGGAGAAGAAGGCAAAATGAGCAGAAGATTTAAGAAAATACCCGCTAGAATCTCTGTTCAATTATAGAAAGACTTGCTAACAGCAGGCGCTTATCTCCTTATGAGAAAGTGCCTTAAAGAATTTTGGTCATCAATGAGGGCGTATGGAAGCAGCGAAGAGCGACTTTCATCGTCCTCATTTGTCAGGTTTATGTCGATATTGCTTATTGAGATTATTTCCTAAGAAGATGGAGAAAGTTAAAATTAACCAGAACAATTAGAAAATAACAAAAAAAGAGAAAATTTAGAAAATACTAACAAAATCTATAGACTTTAAAAAGGGGAATGTGATATAATCTTATTCAGGAACACTGTTCCGATAATAGGAACAAAGATACCAAAATTAGTTGAATAATACTGTGTGTGTTGTCGAGTATAAGTATTCAATAATCAAGGAGGTGATAAAAACTAGGTTTACTTATCCAAAGTTTAAGAGGACAAATTATAGGAGGAGGGCGAATCTAAAATGCACAAAAAACTGGCGTTAATTATGGTTATCATTATAACTCTGGCTCTGACGGGGTGTGGAAGCACCAGTTCCAGTGGCGATGGTCAAACGCCCGCGAAGATTCAAAAAGTGAACATTGCTACGGGGACGACTTCGGGTGCTTATTACCCAATAGGAAATGCTTTAGCTAAAATTTGGTCGGACAAGGTCCCCGGCGTTAAAGCTTCCGCTCAGGCAACCGAGGCAAGCGCTGCTAATATGAATTTCTTACAACAAAATGAAGCCGAAGTAGCTTTTACTATGGCCAATGTGGCTGTGTACGCTTATGAAGGTCAGGATACATTTAAGGGACGTGCCAACAAGGATCTGCGCGGTATGACCTTCTTATATCCTAATGTGACTCAAATTGTCGTACGTAAGGATTCCGGAATCAACTCGCTCAAGGATCTCGAAGGCAAGAGATTTGCTCCAGGGGCCACCGGAAGCGGGACTGTAACCAACTCTAAAGAAGTCTTGGGGGCCTATGGGCTAAATTTTTGGGAGACCGATAAGAGCAATGTGAAAGCGGATTACGTTGGATTTACTGAAGCGAGCGAATTGTTGAAAAATAAGCAAGTCGATGCTGCTAACTTCTCCGGTGCCATGCCCTTAGCGGCGATTATGGATGTCTCTAACTCGATTGACATTAAGCTGATTTCTCTTGAACCAGAGATAATAAAAGAGATTGTCACCCAATATCCCTTCTACTATGAGGTGGTCATTCCTAAGGGAACCTACAAGGGACAAGATGAAGAGGTACACACGGTAGCTTTAGCTAACTTATTACTGACTCGGGCTGATCTGAGCGAAGAGTTAATCTACGACCTTACGAAAGGGATTTATGAAAACCTGCCGGATCTGTTGAATGCCCACTCCATCACCAAGAACATTAAAAAAGAAGACTCCAATAAAGGGATGGGTCCTCTGCCCTTGCATCCTGGTTCCATTAAATACTTCAAAGAAGTTGGGATTATGAAGTGAGTGAAGTAAGGAAGGCGGTGAACCGGGCATGAAGGACCGGGAAGGAACGAGTGACGATAACCAAGTTGAGAGATTATCAGCGGATGGAATTGCCTCAGAGGAAGTCGTCCAAGAATTCTTGGAAAAATACGATAAGGAATCTCAATTCCGGAAGTTTAAACCCAGAACGAAACTTGCGTTATTGGTGTCGGCCATCGCTGTTTCATTTTCTTTTTTTCATTTGTGGGTAGCAGGTTTTGGGGCGCTGGAAGCCATTAAGTTGCGCTCTGTTCACCTAACCTTTGTCATGGTGCTGATCTTCCTGCTGTATCCTGCCCACAGGAAAGGGATGCGCAACAAACCGGGCATTACGGACTGGGCAATGGTCGCGCTTAGTATTGTAACGGGTCTCTACATGGTCTTCGCCAATGAGCAATTAGCCATGCGTGGAGGTCTGCCGATAACCCGGGATTACATCATGGGCGCGTTAGGCATCTTGGTAGTCTTAGAGGCGGGACGCCGGGCCCTTGGCAAAGAGTTGCCGATCCTTGGCGTACTGTTCCTCCTCTATGCATACTTCGGAGAATACATCCCGGGGACCTTTGGGCACAGTGGTTTCAGCCTGAATCGGATTATTGCCCATATGTATCTGGGTTCAGAAGGGATCTTCGGTGTCGCACTCGGTGTTTCGGCCACCTTTATTTTTCTCTTTGTATTATTTGGTGCTTTCCTTGGGGAAACGGGCATGGCCAAATTGATTAATGATGCGTCAATGGCCATGGCGGGAACCTCACCGGGCGGGCCGGCCAAGGTTGCCGTATTTGCAAGCGGAATCATGGGAACCATCAGTGGCAGCGCGGTGGCTAACGTAGCGACAACCGGTGCCTTTACCATCCCCCTGATGAAAAATATTGGTTATAGGCCTCACTTTGCGGGGGCGGTGGAAGCCGTCGCTTCCACCGGCGGTCAGTTAATGCCTCCAGTCATGGGAGCAGCGGCGTTTATCATGGCGGAATTTTTAAATATCCCTTATAAAGACATAATGCTGGCAGCGTTAATACCCGCGTTTCTCTATTACTTAGCGGTCTTTACGATGGTGTATCTAGAAGCCGTTAAGACGGGATTAGTGGGCGTGTCGCGTGACAAATTACCCATTATGGGAGTGGTCATGAAAGAGCGGGGTCATCTCATATTGCCCCTGATAGCGATTGTTTACCTGCTGATGAAAGGGGTAACTCCAACCTTTGCAGCCTTTTACGGGATCTTGACAGCCATTGGGGCCAGCTTCTTGCGGAAAACGACACGAATGAGTTGGCGAGGGCTTCTAATGGCCCTGGAGATGGGGGCAAAAGGGAGTGTGGGTGTAGCAATAGCCACAGCGGTCGTCGGGTTTATCGTCGGAGTATCCTCATTGACGAGTCTGGGCATAACTCTGGGAGACAATATGATTGCCTTTGCTCACGGAAACTTGTTTGCAACCTTAGTATTGACGATGATTACCGCCATCATCCTGGGCATGGGAATGCCGACAACTGCGGTTTACATTGTGGGAGCTACCATAGCCGCCCCGGCTCTCCTGAAACTGGGGATCGCTCCGTTGGCCGCTCACCTGTTCGTATTCTACTTTGGCAACATCTCGAATGTTACTCCCCCCGTAGCCTTAGCTGCCTTTACAGGAGCCGGGATTGCCGGAGCCAGTCCAAGTCGAACGGGGTGGGCAGCAGCTCGTCTGGCATCCGCCGGATTTTTAATCCCCTTTATATGGATTTATTCACCCGCCTTAATTGCCCAAGGAAGTCTGGGTGAGATTCTGTTGGCGGCGGTAACGGCAAGTATTGGGATTATTACGCTAGCCTGTGCGGTACAGGGATATATGCTAAGAACAACGAATGTTATCCAAAGAATATTCTTGTTTGCAGCAGCTCTTGGATTGATTAAGCCGGGATTGGTAACGGATACGGTGGGTATTTCGGTATTGATAATTGTGTTCCTCTGGCAACGGTATCAGCGTAATTCAGTAAAGGCTGAGAGTATTAATGTGTAGTAATTAATAGAGTTTTTTTGCGATAATTTTAATCAAACTTATGGAAGGATACACTATCGGGCTGCTTAACAGCATGCTAAAACATAGATAGGTCGTTAAATATCTGAATATTTCGACTTTCGAGAGGGGGACAGAGGGTAATGGATTATTTTATGGATCCAACAGGGGTTGCTATTATAGGAGCTAGCCAGGATTTTAAGACCATTAATGGTAAAATCCTTAAATATTTACTAATGCATAAATATCAGGGCCAGATTTATCCGGTAAATCCAAAGTACAGACAAATCGAGGGATTGTATTGTTATCCGTCAGTTGGCGCAATTCCAGAACAAGTAGATTTAGCGCTGATTGCTGTAGCCGCAGCGCGGGTGCCTGGAATTTTAAGGGAGTGCGGCACCAGAAAAATCAAAAGGGCCGTCATTTTTTCTTCCGGATTTGCTGAAACCGGCTCAGAGGGGAAGAAAATCCAAGAAGAAATTATCAAGATCGCTCAAGAATTTCAGATGCGATTGATAGGCCCAAACTGCCTGGGTGTCCTTAATGTCTCTACAGGGCTGATCGCTTCTTTCAGTGCTTCGATGGAACTAGACAGCATCAAGGAAGGCCCGGTAGCTTTAGTATCTCAGAGTGGGGCTGTTGGTTTTCTGCTGTTTAATCTACTGCAAGATGCTGGTGTTGGAGTAAACTATGTTATCACAACCGGCAATGAAGCGGATGTAACGGTTAGTGAAGGTTTGGCATATTTGGTGGAGAATCCGAGTACTAAAGTAATCTTAACCTATTTGGAAGGTTTAAGAGATGGAGAGACCTTTAAAAGGACAATTGAAAAGGCTGCAGAGGCAAGTAAACCAATTATTGCCTTAAAAGTTGGCAATTCTGCCAGCGGTCAGAAAGCAGCCGCTACTCATACGGCAGCCTTGACCGGCTCAGGAGCCGCCTACAAAAGCTACTTTGATAGAATGGGCATCATACAGGCCAAAGACAGTGATGATATTATCGATTTGGCTCAGGCCTTTGTGCCCGGAAAATTGCCCAAAGGAGCTAGGCTTGGTATTGTAACAATGTCGGGTGGAGTTGGTATCTTGCTGGCAGATCGCTTAGAAGAAGTTGGGTTGCAAGTACCACAATTAAGCAAAGCATTGCAAGAAGAGGTGCGCAAGGTCATCCCGGCCTTTGGTTGCGCTCAGAATCCAGTTGATGTCACTGCCCAATCTCTAAACGAGGGAGAAGAGTTTAAGAAATGTCTAAAAATTCTCTTGGATTCAGATGAACTGGATATGCTGATTGTTGCTATAACTATGGCTACTGGGAAATTGGCAGAAAAAATCGGCCGTGACGTTGCTGAAGCGGCTTTAGAGACAGATAAACCCCTGGTCGTCTGCTGGAGTGTAGGGCAAGTAGCTAAGCCAGGATTTGATGTCCTAATGGATGCGGGTGTCCCCCTCTATCACTCTCCAGCCCGGGCGGCCAAAGTTATGGGGTTTTTATACAATTATGCCAGATTTAAAAATGGCTGGAAAACAACCGTTGCAGAAAAAATAAACATCTCCAGGCAAACCGAAGTCCAAAATGCCCTTAAGAAAAGTAACAAAGCCTTAAGTGAACATGCTACAAAGGAATTATTAGAACTGTATGGGCTTCCAGTTACTAAAGAATATGTTGCTAAGAGCGCGAAAGAAGCTGTAGTCATTGCTGAAAAAATGGGCTACCCGGTAGTGATGAAAATTGACTCTCCTGATATCTTGCATAAAACAGAGGCAGGAGGAGTTGCAGTAAATATTGACTCAGCACAAAGCGTAGAAGCTACGTTTAATGAAATCATGAAAAAGGCCCTAAATTACAATCCTCAAGCCAAAATCAATGGAATCTTAATGCAGGAACAAGTTCCGGCAGGAGTAGAGGTAATCATTGGGCTTCAGAGGGACCCTGTTTTAGGTACTCAAATCATGTTTGGCCTCGGTGGGATCTTTGTAGAGGTGTTTAAAGATATGGTATTAAAGCCAGCACCTTTAAGTCGTGAAGATGCCCTTGAGGTGTTGAATCAGATCAAAGGAGGTGCTCTCTTAAACGGTGTCAGGGGCGGACAGCCGGCAGACAAAGAGGCTTTAGTAGAAATATTGCTTGGAGTCAGTCAATTAGCAGTAGAGGCAGGAGAGGATCTGCTCAGTCTAGATATAAACCCAGTAACGGTTCTGCCCCAAGGCCAGGGCGCAAAAATCCTGGATGGGGTGCTTGTCAGTTCGGGTTTAGACAATAACTAGATTCGGAAATTACCTCTTGCTTATTGACCATATAAGCATTGGCCGGTGGTTTATCTCTGATAAACAACTTAACCATGACCAGCAGTAACTATCTCATATCAAGTCGGACTGCTTCTGAAAATAAGGAGGGCGTGCCAGGGTCCTTCCCTGACCAGCTGTGACGCGTAATTATCTGGCCGGTTATATCAATCTCTTCTAAATATTTGTCCTATGGCTTAGAAATCGGTTTATGCTTTAAACGCTAAAAGATTACGAAGAGTTGAATGTTCTTGCAATACTCACACAAATTAACATATAATATGAATAAATCATTATTGCCGGGTAAGATTAGAAGAGTTAGATAGGGGCGATTTAGTGGCTGGCAAGACTAACGATTTTTTAATTGTCAGTAAAGATATTTTGCCGGAGGCCATTTTAAAGACTGCGCAGGTGAAAGAACTCCTTGTAAAAGGAGATACCGAGACAATTAACGAAGCTGTGGAGCGTGTAGGTCTTAGCCGAAGCGCTTTTTATAAATACAAGGATGGCGTATTTCCGTTTTACGAGGCTAGTCGTGAAAGAATCGTTACGATTTCCTTGATTCTAGAAAACAAAGCAGGGGTGCTTTCTCACGTTCTTAACTTTATTGCCTCAGTAAAGGGTAACGTTCTGACAATAAACCAAGGGATCCCCTTGCAGGGAGTTGCCAATGTCTCGATTTCCATCGAAACTGCTGGAATGGCGGATACTCCGGAGAACCTTTTGACTGGGCTTGAGGAAATCGTTGGAGTAAGAAAAATTGAAGTTATCGGTCAAACTTAGGTTGCGATTTTGGATTAAATATGGTATCCTTTAAAAGCCTTAACAAGAGGGCATTAATCGGGGCGTGGCTCAGCTTGGTAGAGCGCTACCTTGGGGTGGTAGAGGTCGCATGTTCAAATCATGTCGCTCCGACCAGTAATTTCAAGGCTTTCAGCCTTTTGGAAATATGGCAAAACAGTAAATTAATGCAACTGTTTTTAATCAGCTTTTTTAAACTAGATTCCTCCCATTTGGGGGGGCTTTTTTTGTCTTTTTTTAGTAAGCCGTTCATAATTGCGCCCGCTTCAGCTTTACCTCGGGCATAACGTGAGCGTAGGTGTTACCCTTAGCAGATATATCCGCATGGGTCACTGGTGCGATCAGCTATCAAGTTATTAGCTACCCCGAGGCTACGAGGGGAGATCCACTTAAGTGGAGATCAGGACTATTCAAACAAACTCATTTCTTTATAGTAACTTATTTAGATGAGGCAACGTCTTTCATTTATATCAGCCCGGTCTCTCAATAGCATGGGGTCCAGCGCACAAGACCCTTTTCCTAAGGCTTAAATAGTAGCCGGGGTAGCGCAACGCCCGGGCCCACCACTTTTTGAAAGTAATGCCACGGTTTATTAACTAGCTTTTCTAACTAGGGCTTGCTAACCCACCCTTTTCTCTCTTAGGCAACCAGAATATTGCGGTTTTCCGCCTTAATATCCAACTCAGACTTTGGGCAATCCGACAAGGGTGGATTGGCGCTATAGCCCTCACGCTTGTCTGGGGCTCGGCATATCCTATAGCGGGATCTGAAAAGCCATTCCATAAAGGGATTGGCAGCCGGTATGAGGATGGAAATTTCCAACAGGACGCCCGAGCAAATCCCGTCCGAGGTTAACTTTATCAAGGAACAAAGCAGCAAAATGTTGCGTAGAACGCCGTTGGGATCGGACGGCTTTTGACGGAAACCAAAGAGCTGGCACCCCATGGGGAGTGGCTCAAATGGCCGACAGAATCAGTGAGTTACTCCCCCCGTCGGGGAAGAGAGGCCAAATGGTGCATCGATGCAACATTTGATTTTAAAAATAGCCAAAGGAAGTTTTGCATAGTTGCAATAATATACTATATGCCTCAAATTTTAGGATGTATAATTCATGAGAATACTTCCAAAGGAGTTTACTTTATGAATATCACATCTTTTTTAATATATTGCTTTATTGTTACCTTTACACCTGGGCCTACAAATATTGTTATATTATCCACAGCGCATAACTTTGGGACAAAAAGGGCAATGGAATATGCATATGGAGCAACTATTGCTTTTGGTTTATTACTTGGTATTTCCGTTATGTTGAATACTGTACTTATAGCAATGATACCAAAGATTTTAATTGTTATGCAGATCATCGGAAGCTTCTATATGCTCTATCTTGCTTATCAAATATACAAAATGGATGTATCAGAGGCGGCAGAGAAACAAACGGCTACGTTTGTTTCTGGCTTTCTTATGCAGTTTGTCAATCCAAAAGTCGTACTGTTCACAATGACAGTCATTCCAAGCTTTGTAATGCCATACTATACTGCTGCGCCTGCACTTGCAGTATTTGCTGCAGCCATAACGATTATTGGATTTTGCGCATTTGTTACATGGGTTCTCTTCGGTGTAATGTTCAAGGAATTTTTGAAGAAATATCAAAAGACTGTTAATATAGTTATGGCATTATTTTTGGTTTATTCTGCGATACTGGCATCTGGGGTAGTTGAGCTAATTAAGAGGTGATTCATATGGATAGATTTATATATAAAAAATCCGCGGGTGTTACTGTGTTGTCAGCAAGTTTTGCTGATTTTAAATATAAAAAGCACTCTCACAAGGAGTATGCATTAGGTGTAACACTGCGAGGCATTCAGCAGTATAACTTAGATGGTAATTTTCAATCATCCTATCAAAATGGTGTTATGCTTTTTAATCCGGAACAGCCGCATGACGGTAGGGCACATGATAAGACAGGTATTGATTATGTTATGGTATATATTGAGCCAAAACTGTTTTTAGAGATTCTTGAAAAGAAGGATATAGTCCGCTTCTCTTCTCCAATTGTGTATAATTACAGGCTTCAACAAAGAATTCTAAACCTTTCTTGTGCAATATTAGGTGGAAAAGCTGAAGCATTGTGCAGTGAATTGCTTTTATCTCTTGCGGATAGCTTTACCCAGCCCAATCTTTTTATGAGTTACAGGAAGGATAATGATCTAACCAGAAAAGCAAAGGATATGATTCATTGCAGCCTGGAAAATGTACTAAGACTTGATGACATTTGTAGTGAACTTGATATTTCAAAATTTCAGTTCATCAGAATGTTTAAAGCAAGTACCGGAATTTCACCATATCAATATTTTCTAAACGGCAAGGTAGAACTTGCAAAGCAGTTAATAGAAAAATACAAAGATGTTTATTCGGCAGTAGCAGAATGCGGTTTTGTTGATTTAACACATTTAAATAAGCATTTTAAAAGTATCTATGGAATAACAGCCTTTGAATATATGTCCTCCCTAAGTTAGGGAGGACTAATGATAAAAGACAGTATTCCTTATAATCGGCTTTTTGAATCATAAATTATTTATCACCATGGCCTGATGACCTCAACCTGGCCTTTTTCATGACCCTTCATCGATGTTGACTACCTGCCAGAAGCATTGTACAATATTGTAGAGAAATAATGAGTGTATATACACGTTTTGGTATACATAATATATAGAACAAGGCGGTAATCAATGAAACATATCAGATACGATCTTAAATCTTCTAGCCCTTGTCACTGTTTGAATATAAGGCGCGCTTCTCGGGCGGTAACCCAATTTTATGAAAAGGTTTTGGAACCAAGCGGACTTAAAGTTACGCAGTATTCGTTATTGCGGAATCTCGAACGAGTGGAGTCAGTTAGTATGAGTGCACTAGCCAAAACCATGCGTATTGACCGAACTACTCTGAACCGGAATATGAAGCCACTGATGAATGCTGGTTTAATAATGGTTAATTCCGGAGAAGATTCGCGCTCTAGGCATGTGATGCTCACTGATGCTGGCAAAGCCGCGTTGGTCAACGCTTGGGCGCTATGGGGTGAAGCGCAAACATTATTGGAGGAATATTTGGGAGTGGAAGAATTAGATGTTTTTGAGAAATTGCTTTCAAAACTGGAGGCTCTGACTCGGTAAATCTGTGTTAGGAGGCAAGGTTATGTAATAATGCTTATCATTGAAGATCTTTATCATTAAATTGGTGTATATACACATTATGCTAAATCTAATTTGACAAAATCAAAATCGGAACTTGACGGAAATTGAGAGGAGAGACGAACTATGTCGCTTACAACACAAATTAAAGAATTTGCCTTAGATATGGGGTACAGCAAGGTCGGCATTATTCCTGCCGAAAGCTTTCCTGAATACATCGCTGATTTAACCGATAGACATGAGATGTATTCATTTTATATCAAAGGACCGTCTCGTCCGTTGGTTGCAGCGGAACCCCGTTCGCTGATGCCTACGGCGAAGTCCATCATTACAACAGTTTATGATTATGCACAAAAGAGCTTTCCGAAGGAATTGACCGATAAAATCGGCCGCGTCTATCAAGCGAGGTGTTATAATGCACCAGATGAACGGATCAATGGAGCCAGACCACAACTGATGCGGGAATTTCTGCGCAAACTCGGGTGCGAAGTGGGTGATAAGATAAGTTTGCCAGAAAGATTGGTTGCGGCTAAAGCAGGTATAGTCAATTACGGTAGAAATAATTTCGCTTATGCCGAAGGTATTGGATCTTTTATCTATCTTACATCCTTTGTAGTCGATATAGAGCTCGACTATGATAGTCCAACCGTTGAGGTTGGTTGCCCGGAAGGCTGTTCCGCCTGCATGAAAGCTTGCCCTACTCAAGCCATTTATGAGCCGCTAAAATTGAATCCGCGCCGTTGCATTGCGTTTAATACATTCATAACGCAGGATCGTATGGCCGGAAGTCACATTGAACCTGAAATCCGTGAAAAGATGGGGACGAAGGTTCATGGATGCGACATTTGCCAAGAGGTATGTCCCCGCAATCAGACAAGATTAAAAGAAAAACTGCTGGACGATGAGTTTTTGGTGAAAGTGGCTCAGGATTTCAGTCTCTCACAAATGCTCAATATGACAGATGAATTTTATTCGTCAAGAATACAGCCGCTGATGTACAACTATATAAAAGAAAGGAAATACTTTCAGCGGAATGCCGCCATTGCTCTTGGTAATCTAGGCGACCCGGCATTTGTTCCCAATCTCGCAGTTGCCATGAATGATCCTGAAGATTTAGTACGTGGTTATGCCGCATGGGCTTTAGGGAAAATCGGTAACAGATCAGCCCAACAAATTCTTGAGGATAATCTTAGCGAGGAAACAAGTGAATCTGTAAAAGAAGAGATTAGAAGCGCTTTATTTAGAGTGAAATAAGGGGCGAACTAAATCGAAGTGGAGGATATGAGCAAAAGGCATGGAGTTTACAAATAAAAATCCCCTCACTATGAGGGGTGATAGAAGGAGGATGAGAAAATGAAAAGCCGAAGTGGTATTGAGCCTTCTTAATAGATTTGCTCAAGCCAACGGATACTAAAATGGCAATCAGAGACCACAAAGTGGTCTTTTTTTGTCCTCGATTCACTTCTTCGCCATATTTCGCCGTCAATTTGGAATATAATCGTTTTTATGCTATGACAACGTTTGCAAACGATTAAGGGCAGGCAATATAGATAGTACCTATATTGGTTGAAGTGTATGTCCAATCCAGTAATAACTAAGTTTTAATAATTAATTTAAAAATATTGAGGGGTAAATATAGATGAACGAAGAGAGCCTAAAACATTGAGTATAGAATGCATAATCTTCTAACAGGTGAAGATATAGTACTTTCTGAGCGGTCAAATGATTTTTGGCATTTTCTTGCTGCAAATGAGAACATTATCATTGCAGATGCAAGCCTGCAGGACGATTTCGGGCTCTACTCAATTGACCTTGCAACAGGAATAATGGAAAAACTTTTAAGCTTGCGCGTGCATGAGGGATACATAGCTAACGGAAAATTCTATTATACATCACATGAGAAAAAGGGTTTAGGGTCAATACATTTAAACGGTGATGCCCCAGAGGAAATAACTTTACCAGTAATGAATGAAACTTTCTTCGTCAAACGTATTACAGGTTTTGGCGATTTCCTGTACGTTGCAGCTTATTATGATGGAGAAGGCCACATTATACGTATTCATTTAAAAACACATGAAACAACAATACTTGCTAATGGTTTTGGCGCAATATGGGAGCTATGCTCAGATGGAAAAACACTTTATGTCTATGACACAAAGTCTCCTACTGATAAGAGGGGAAATATTACAGTGATTCCTCTTGAATAAGGCTGCCTAGAACTCCATTAAGCGCAAGATATCCTGCCAGTTTTGTTACCCAAAAGGAACATAACAGAAGAAATAACTCTAGGGTTTTGGGTGCGACGAAAACGACCGGAGGGAAAGTTATGGATGCAAATCAAATAGTAAATCAATACGCAGTAGGATGGGGTACGTTGTCATTAATAAACGCTGGAATAGCACAGGGCAAAAATAGATCAGGCTTTAATTGGTTTTTGTTAACGCTATTCTTAGGGCCATTAGCCACATTATTTTTGGTCCTTTCTAATAAAATAGAGTAAATATTATTTGCTATGTCACATTCCTATTTAAGCGCAGGATATCCAGGCAACTGAGCTAGGGATACCGGGCCGACTGCTGACAAATATGACTTTGTCAGCAGTCGGTTCACTGATTCAGCCGGGGGTAGAATTAACGCTGTCTTAAAAGCTGCCGGTTAAGCCTGCGGCGGGGCAAAAAGGTCGTTGGTTGTGGGATCTATAACCTTAATATCCCGTATTCCGGTCAGCGCGCCGCTGGACGTAAGGAGAGGGATGGTGTAATCCTATATGAGTAAGTTGAAGGATAAACTCAGTAATTTTAATAATGAGCTTCAAAGGCTTAAAGAAGCAGATAAAGAGCATAAAAAGCAAGGGGTAAGCGACGTGGTCCGTGATGGGTTTATTCAGAGATTTGAGTTCACCTATGAGCTTGCATGGAAGACCACTAAGGTGTTCCTTGAAGATACGGGTATATTAGATGTTAATTCTCCAAAAGCAGTGATTAAAGAGGCATATGCTCAAAAACTTATTAGTGACGAAAAAAACTGGCTACTTATGTTGAATGACAGAAATATGACTTTCCACATGTATTAAGGAAGACATGGCGGTGGAAACTGCCGAAAGAATTTCTGGTCGCTATATTAAAGAATTCGAATTGCTTTTGGAAGAATTACAAAAGTAGTATCGAAGATATCTTTAGTCCTAAAAATTTATGGAGGGGCAATTCTTCTATTATGCGTTTAAATGACGTAGCTAAAGCCTCGTCCAAATCTTATTCCTCCTCTTGCGATTATTTATTCACTGGTACCCCCTTGTAAACTTCGTGTTTAGATGCAAAGGGGAATTAGTAATCTTTGCCAACAGGTTGATGATACCACAAAAATAGAAGATATATAATACTCTAAATAATAAATTAAATATTGTTTGTTACATATCTCAAGACAAGGTAAATTAATGACTCTAATGACCACCTAATTCTTTTTCCAGGAATCAGGTGGTCATTTTTGAACGTCAATTTTGACCTTTTTAGTCTTCTGATCTCTCTTTTTAGGACTGTTCAATTAGACTATATTAAATAGAGACTGCTAATCATGAGGCTTGAATTATGGACCAGCAAAAGAATGTGACCCAGCACAGTACAAGAACTTATAACGCTGATGAGTGCAAAAGGAGTGTTGACACGCATAATTATCGTGGCACAAAAATTGCATATATTTACAATATACTGAATAATTAGAAATTTTATCTCGGAAAAATGAAGAAGGAGGTATAATGGAGTTCGTATTCCAATTATTCTCAATGAAAGTGAGAGTGAGCCAATGACTAGCTTACCTAAAGGGGGAAGTTTTATCTTCGGGCAAACCAACCCCCAAGATATATTCACGCCCGAGGATTTCACGCTTGAACACAAAATGATTTATAGGACGACGGCGGGTTTCATAACGGATAGCGTTCTGACCAGAATAGATGAACTGGAAAACAAAAAAGAAGGTCTGATTAATGAACTTCTGGAGGCAGCCAGTGATTTAGGTCTTAATGGTGCTGATATTTCGGAAGAATATGGCGGCATGGAGATGGATAAAATCAGCACTACCATTATTGCCGAATGTATAGGAAGAGCAGGTTCCTTTGCTCAGACCCAAGGCGGCCAAGCAGGTATTGGCAGTATGCCTATTGTCATGTTTGGAACCCACGAACAAAAGAAGAAGTATCTGCCGGGATTAGCCATCGCTGAAAAAGTCGGGGCCTATGCTTTGACTGAACCGGGAGCGGGGTCGGACGCTTTGTCTGCTAAGACTAGAGCAGACTTAAGTCCTGATGGAAAGTATTATATTTTAAACGGAACCAAACAGTTTATTACCAATGCCGGAATGGCCGATGTATTCATAGTTTATGCCAAAATAGACGGGGATAAGTTCACTGCTTTTATCGTAGACGGAGATTCTGAAGGTCTTTCTACCGGGGCAGAAGAACATAAAATGGGTATAAAAGGATCCTCCACCCGATCGGTAATCTTTGAAGATGTAAAGGTGCCGGTAGAAAACTTGTTGTTTGAGATCGGTCGAGGTCATGTGGTGGCTTTTAATATACTGAATCTGGGTCGGTTTAAACTGGCAGCTACTTCTGTTGGTATGGCTAAATTTGCTTTAGAGCTAGCAGCAACCTATGCTAATGACCGCAAGCAGTTTGGCACACCCATTGCAAATTTCGGTCTCATTAAGGAGAAACTGGCCGAAATGGCGATTAAAATTTACGTCACCGAGAGCATGGTCTACCGGACTGGCGGCTTGTTAGAGAACATGATGAACAGTCTGGATACCTCTGGTAATGACGGAGGCCAGGTAGCTGCCAAGGGTATTGAGGAATATGCCCTGGAGTGCTCAATGAACAAGGTTTTTGGCACAGAAACATTGGGCTATGCTGTAGATGAAGGGGTACAAATCCATGGCGGGTACGGATTTAGTTCAGAATACACTATCGAAAGACTATATAGGGATGCAAGGATTTACCGTATTTTCGAGGGGACCAATGAAATAAATCGGGTTTTGATTCCTACTACCCTGCTGCGTCGAGCGGCTAAAGGGGATTTACCCCTTCAGAAAGCCATCGAAAAACTTAAAGGAGAGATCGCCGCCGGAAGTTTGGTCAGAAAAGGGGAGGCGGGGTTGGTACAGGCAGCAAAGGATATCTTCCTGTTGACCATGGGTGCCGGGCTTCAAAAGTATGGGAAAGACTTGCAGAAACAGCAAGAAATACTTGGCAGACTGGCTGATTTAGCGATTAGAGTCTTTGCCATTGAAAGCGCCTGGCTTCGGGCTCAAAAGGCAGCAGCTAATGATGGTGGGACTAAGGCAAAACTTAAGCAGAATATGGCTATGGCCTATATTAATTCTACTGTTGGCCTGTTGGAATATTCGGCGAAAGAAACCTTGACAGCTCTTGCTGAAGGTGAGGAATTGGCAAGCCTACTGGATGATTTACAGAGGTTGACCAAATATACTACTCGGAACACGATAGCTCTAAGACAGGAGATAGCTGCAGCTATTTCAGAAGACGGTAAGTATGCAGTGTAGTTTTTTTGAGGTACTGTGTTACGTCTTAAAGTGTAAAGGTTAATTAATAAAGGAGGATGTACAATGGAATTCAAGAAAGCAGCTGTTATTGGCGGGGCAGGCACTATGGGATCTGGTATTGTACAAACGATCGCTCAAGCCGGGATCGAAGTCTTACTTTTTGAAACGAATCTGGAAGTAGCTCAAAAAGGAAAGATAAAGCTGGACAAGGTCGTCCAAAAACTAGTGGATAAAGGTAAAGTATCCGCTCAAGATAAGCAGAATATGCTGGACAAGATTGTTTTATGTGACAATTATCAAGCAATTGCAGACGTAGACTTGGTAATTGAAGCGGTTTTTGAGAATATCCAGTTGAAAAAAGATATCTTTAAACAACTTGATGAAATTGTTAAGCCGGGGGCTATCCTTGCTAGCAACACATCCGCTCTGTCTCTGACGGAAATTGCCAGTGCTACCAAAAGACCGGACAAAGTCATAGGGTTGCATTTCTTTAATCCAGTGCCCGTAATGAAGTTGGTCGAGTTGGTAATGGGTTTGGCGACCAGCGAAGAAACTTATCAGGCTTCAGCGGTTTTTTGTGAACTAATTGGCAAAAAGGTGATCAAAGCCAAAGATACCACGGGTTTTTTAGTGAACTATCTTCAGATTCCGTTGCTTAACGGGGCGGTAGCCGCATATGAGGCAGGACTATCCTCGGCTGAGGATATCGACAAAGCATGCGTGCTAGGGATGAATCATCCCATCGGTCCTTTGGCTTTATTAGATCTGATAGGGCTGGATACTGCTTTAGACGTATTCAATGTTATGTATGAGGGAACAGGCGATATGAAGTTTTGGCCGCGTACTGTTCACAAGCGCCTGGTTCAAGCGGGACATCTGGGCCGAAAAACCGGCAAAGGCTTTTTTACCTACAATTAATAGGTAACGGGAGGAAAAATTTTATGGCTGAGAATAAGGTCGTTGAACTTTTGATTTCTGAAAGCGTTGGGATTATTACCATTAATAATCCACCTGTAAACGCTCTTACCTTGGATGTTAGGGAGCAATTGAAACAGGTACTGCAGGCAGTAGAAGGAAATGCGGAGATCCGTGCCTTGGTAATTACCGGGGGTGGGGCAAAGTGTTTTGTTGCAGGTGCAGACATTAAAGATTTTCCCAAGCAGATGGAAAGCGGTCCGAGAGAAAATGCGACGATCTATAAAGAAATGTTTAATTATCTGGAGGAAACGCCCAGACCTGTCATCGCAGCCTTAAATGGCCTGGCTTTGGGCGGAGGGTGCGAGTTGGCTTTAGCCTGTGACATTAGAATAGCCGATGAAAAAATGAAAATCGGTTTGCCGGAAGTGACCCTGGGCTTGATTCCCGGACTTGGCGGTACGCAAAGACTGGCGAGGTTGATCGGGCCATCTAAAGCTAAAGAATTGATGTTTACAGGAACATTCATTGCGGCTGATGAGGCTTTGCGGATTGGACTGGTTAATCAAGTTGTGCCTCAAGGTACAGCCTTAGGAGAAGCTCTTAAGCTGGCCCAAAAGCTCGCTAAGGGGGCCGGTGTGGCTATAGGTTATGCAAAGCATCTAGTTAATAAGGGGACTGAGATTCCTTTGCAGGATGCAATGGAAATGGAAATGCAACATATTGAAAAGATCTTTGGTTCAGAGGATCTGCAAGAGGGCCTTGAGGCATTTATCCATAAACGCCCTGCAGTGTTTAAGAACAAGTAAATATCAGACAGGAATCATCTCGAGTTCCAGTGGGAGAACCGAGGGTATTAACTTATAGCATTATAGGAGGTTTTTTAAATGTATTCAAAGGTTTATATTCCATATGGCGGTTACTACAGTACACCCTTTGCTCGTTGGCAGGGGAGTTTGCAAAATGAACATGCTGTTGAACTGGCAGGGTCGACGGCTAAGAAATGGCTCGCCACCAAAGAAATTGATCCAAAGATATTTGAATACCTTGTTTTTGGTAAAAGCATCGGACAACTGTATACATTTTACGATGCTCCTTGGGCTGCATCTCTAATGGGTGCCCCAAATATTACTGGTATGCATATTAGTCAAGCCTGCTCTACTTCCACGACAGTTTTAAATCAAGCCGCTGCAGCGATCGAAACAGGTCTTTACGAAACCTCATTTTGCTTGCTGACAGACCGTTGTTCTAATGGCCCTTTCACAATTTGGCCTAACCCAAAGGGGCCGGGAGGCGAAGTGATTAAGGAAAGTTGGATGATGGATAACTTTGACGGTGGTCCCTGGGGCGGGGTTGCCATGATTCAAACTGCTGAAAACGTGGTCAATAAGGCCGGCGGAATTACAAAGGAAGACGTTGATAGGGTAACTGCCAGACGTTACGAGCAATATCAGGATGCTTTATCTGGGGATCGAGCGTTTCAAAAACGTTATATGATACCCGCAGAATATAAAATAAGCAAAAAGAAAATGGGCATGGTTGAAGCAGATGAAGGGATTACTCCCACGACTCTGGAAAGTTTGACTCCCTTAAAACCAGTTATTCCAGGCGGGGTGCACTCATTTGGCGCTCAAACCCATCCGGCGGATGGCAACTGTGGGCTTATTGTAACCACAAGAGATAAAGCGCGGGAACTGAGTACGGATAAAAACCTGGAAGTTCAGATAGTATCCTATGGTTATGCCCGTGCCGAACAAGCGCATATGGCTATGGCTGTAGTCCCTTCAGCAAGAATGGCTCTAGAAAAAGCCGGGATTGGCATCAAGGACGTAAAAGCAATTAAGTCTCATAATCCATTTACGGCTAATGATTTGTATATGGCTAACGAAATGGGTCTGGATGTTATGACCATGAATAATTACGGTTGTTCACTTGTTTATGGGCATCCCCAAGGACCTACCGTTGGTCGGGGAATTATGGAAATGATTGAGGAACTGGCTATTCTAGGCGGAGGTTATGGTCTGTTCACTGGATGTGCGGCCGGCGACACTGGTGCAGCCATGGTTATCAAGGTTTCTTAAACAGGATATAAGAAGCCCAGGGGGAAACCGTTTAATACTGTAATTGTGAATTCTAGCCTTCTTGGGGTTAAAGCAATCATTTAACTCCAGAAGGCTATACAATTCTATAACAACATAAGTTCCTTGTGACAAAAACACAACATATAGATCATGGTATCCTGTACACAGTCCTGACACTAAATATTAAAACAAATATCACGATGTCTCATATATATGATATTTTGAACCCTAACCATGCAAATAATACGATCAAGACAATTGCATGACCTATTAGAAAGATTGGTTCATGAAAGATTAGAATCGTTCAAATATAAGGATTGACAAAATCTTGGTCCTAGCTTGTTGTTTAGTCTCAAAAAAGGAGTGGATTGAATGGAATCGTCAGAAGAAATAAGTAACCAAGAACTGCCCAAACAACTTCAGAAACGAATTAAGCAATTAGAGCACCTAAATCGAGACTATTTGGGAATGCTTGAAAACTCTTATGATGGGTTGCTTATTGCGGATGGAGAAAGCAGGATTTTATATATCAATCCCTCGATAGAACGAATTATGGGGCTTAAGTACCCGGATTCCATTGGTCAAACAACAAAAGCCCTGATCGAAGCGGGGATAACTGACGCCAGTGCAACGCTGAAGGTTATTGAGTCCGGTCAGAAAGAAACTGTCGTGATTAACACGATTAATGGCAAGATTGCTCTAAGTACTGGTGTTCCTAGTTACGATAGTAACGGAAAAATCCATAGGGTTTATTGTAACGTGCGGGATATCACGGATTTAAATCAACTAAAGCAAAAACACCAGCAAACTCAAGTGCTTGCCTCGAAATATTTAGCAGAACTTAATCAGCTTAAGAAAAATAATAACTCGGAGATCATCGCCCATAGCAAAGAAATGCGCAAGGTTATTGATTTGGCGTATCGAGTAGCTAATGTCGACAGTTCGGTGCTGTTACTAGGCGAGTCTGGGGTGGGGAAAGACTTAATTGCTAAAATAATTCATAAGGCAA
>NZ_JAJDOO010000021.1:0-61486 GCF_020595055.1 Desulfosporosinus shakirovi
GTAATGATTCCTATTCCTTAGCTGTGATTGCCTTAAAACTCAAAGAAGTCTTCGGGCTTGATGATATTAACCAACTGCCTATTTCCTATAACATTGCTTGGTACGAGCAAAAGGCAGTTATCGTGTTACTGGCACTGCTCCATTTAGGTGTAAAGAACATTCACTTAGGCCCAACCCTTCCGGGTTTCTTGTCTCCGAATGTGGTTAAAGTTTTAGTTGAAAACTTTGGTATTGCAGGCATCTCCACTGTTGAAGAGGATGTAAAAATGTTTATGGCATAAAAACTTCAGAAGTCCTTTAAGGTCCCCTTTACTGAACCATCAGTAAAGGGGACCTTAATATTTTTTGAAATGAGGATGACATTGAAATACGGGAAGCAAGAACTGTTAAAGAGATAAAATGTTCGAAAAAGGGAACTCTGTAATAGAGGTGCCGAATCGGCCTAAATTAGTTGGGGTGACACTCAGAACCGTCAATGGAATGGCAGAAGTTAAAGTGGAAATGTTAAAAGGAGATACTCTTCTAGAAGGGCTCGCTGAAGGGCCGTCCTCGTCTCATAATAAACTGCGTCTGTTTGTTGAGGCTACACTTAAAGCACTTGAACCGCTCAAGTCCGGACTTTTATTTGTTACTGAAGATGTTGGAATTATACAGCTAGCAAAGCAACATATTGCGTTAGTTTCCATAACTTTAATTGCCTCTGCGGGTGAACAATCCCTTACCGGATGTGCCATTGTCAAAAATGATGATCGGGAAACTGTGGGTAAGGCAACTCTTGACGCAGTTAATCGCAAACTGTAATTCCTCAGTTCCAATTATTTTTGCAAGATTTGGTCGGCCACTTAACAATTTAGATCGGGGAGTACACCTGTTTTATTCACTATAGCGAAGCGGTAGAACTGTCCCTTTGATAAAAAAATCAAGGAGGTTTACCGCAATGAGCAAATTATTAAAAGCAATCTCTGTTCTCGTTACTCTCGTACTCGCCGGTGGCGCAACCTTTCGGTGGTAGAACGTATAAAGTAGAATATAACAAGGTTTTCGCCGTTGGGCATGACCATAAAATCTAAGTTGTAAGTTGTCGGCCAGAATAATATTTGAGGTGGCTTATGGAAAGATCGTCGAAGAAGTTTAAACTATTTTTTTCTGTGATAACTACCTCTGCTACAGTTATTTTAGTATGGAACATCTTTAACACAAATTGGACTATTGAACAATTAATTAATCTTTTAATCTTCGGGATGCTTGCCATTGCTTGTGAATCTTTGCCAGTTGCCCTACCTAAAGGAGGGTATGTAACTGTAAGTTATTCGATCTTTCTTTCTTCGCTAATCTTATTTCCTTTGGGAGTTACATTGACAGCAATGGCATTATCTGGACTGTTTATTTTTGGAAAGGTTGCAATTGAACAACCCTTATATAAAAGGGTTTTTAACGCATCTCAATATGTCTTGTCCTTAACTGCGGCGTATGCTGTTATCTATTTTGCTAAAATCTTTTCGTTTCAATTTGATGTAAAATCGATTCTGATTTATGTTGTTGCAGCGGTTATTTATTTGATAATAAATATGACCATTGTTGCTTTAGTATTAGGGCTCCTATCAAATAAAGCCCCTTTGTCCATATGGATGGTTAACTTTCGGTGGGCCCTACCTAACTTTATGGCACTCGTTCCTCTTGGCTTTTTGTTGGCATTGCTCTATAAGAATTGGGGTCCACTAGGACTTTTTCTTCTCTTTATCCCACTTTTAATTTCTCGTCATGCCTTTCAACTCTACATCGATATGCGGGAAAACTATCTCAATACAGTCGAAGCCTTAGTCCAGGCGCTAGAGGCTAAGGATACATACACCAGCGGGCATTCTGCAAGGGTAGGTAAGTTGGCAGTCGCTGTTGCAGAAGGAATTGAAATGAGTGAAGAAAAAATTGAATTTCTTAAATATGCTGCAGCCTTACACGATGTTGGTAAGATCGGAGTCAACGAAGTAATTTTAAATAAAGAAGGGGAACTTCTAGAGGTGGAGTGGGAGGCTATTCGCAGCCATCCCGTGATTGGGCAAACGATTATCAAAGGTATTAAATTCCTATTTGATATTGGACAAGTAGTTCGCCATCATCACGAGCGGTTTGATGGAAAAGGATACCCAGATGGGATCCGAGGGGAAGAGATTCCACTGGAATCGCGGATCATTGCTGTTGCCGATACCTATGATGCGATTACTTCGGATCGCAGTTACCGCAAAGGGCGTACTCATGGTGAGGCTATTGCCGAGTTAAAAAGGGTAGCAGGATCACAATTAGATCCAAAAATTGTAGAAGTTTTCTGCAATGTGGTTACGGACGAGGTAGTCCAAAGGGTTAATGTGGAACACGTGCAAATTGCTTAATTTCTACTCAAGAGGTGAAGTATGCTCATAGAAGCTTTAATTCTGGCATTAATAATAAGTCTGTTATGGGGAGGGAAAATTAACCGCTTAGGTCAGCTCGTTTTAAGGGAATCTTGGCTGGTCCCGGTTGCCCTTATAATACAAAGTGGTCTCTACTGGGCCGCTGTCAGAGAAGTTGGACTAGACTCAAGTTGGCTGGTTCAGTCACTTGGTACAGGGTCCTATTTTTTATTACTATTTTTCACATGGCGTAACAGAACATGCCCAGGTATGAGTTGGATTACCCTGGGGATTTTACTTAACACTATCGTAATTGGTGTAAACGGAGGAGTAATGCCGGTGGATCGATTCTTCCTTCCAGAGGAGAGCCGCAAAGCATTGCTGGAGGGACAGGGTACCC
Source organism: Desulfosporosinus shakirovi (assembly GCF_020595055.1). Lineage (GTDB taxonomy): Bacteria > Bacillota > Desulfitobacteriia > Desulfitobacteriales > Desulfitobacteriaceae > Desulfosporosinus > Desulfosporosinus shakirovi. The sequence continues at coordinate 2,788 of NZ_JAJDOO010000021.1, forward strand.
ATGGTTTAATGACATCGATGACTCACCTGAGTTTCTTAGCAGATCGTTTCTATCTGGATATCCTAGGATTAAAAAAACAAATGTTTAGTGTTGGAGATATCCTTATTGATATCGGAGTATTCTTTCTCCTATTCAAGACTATGGTAAGTCAAGACAAGCGACCTAAGACTTCAGTGCTTTCTAATAAGATCTGAATTTAAGCAAGTATCTTGGTATTAAGTAAATCCCGAATAACTTCCCCGGCAATAAGCAGACCAACAACAGGTGGAACAAAGGAAATGCTTCCTGGAATTTGGCGTTTCTCAGCGCAGTGGGCTTCCCCCCTTGGGCAGATACAATTTGTTCGACAGTCATCGTCAGAGGAGATTGGAGTAAGCGGCAGGTCGGGGCTAAATACGACCTTAATTCCTTTAGTGATTCCTTCTTTGCGCAGCAATTTGCGCATGGCCTTAGCTAGTGGATCCCCGCTGGTTTTAGAAAGGTCAGTAACTCTGTAATTTTCGGCAGTAAGGCGATTTCCTGCTCCCATACTGGAGATAAAGGGGATTTTGCGCAGTAAGCATTCTTTAGCCAAACTGACTTTACTGGAAACAGTATCAATGGCATCAACAACATAGTCTGGCTTTCGATCAAGAAAGCGCTCCGCATCTGCCGCCGAATAGAACTCTTTGATGGTTTCCACTTGAGCTGTCGGGTTGATCTCTTGAATTCGCCGTTTCATGACCTCGACTTTCGCTTCGCCCACAGTAGAGCGGAGAGCGTGTAATTGTCGGTTAATATTTGTAAGGCATATATCGTCAAAGTCGACTAGGATTAAATGGCCAATACCGGCACGGGCCAGGGCTTCCACAGTGAAAGAACCTACCCCTCCAATTCCAAATATCATAACACTGGTTTTACGAAGCTTTTCCAGACCGGTATTGCCAATCAGAAGCTCTGTCCTAGAGAATTCGTGTTGCATATTCCCACCACTTCTTTAAAATTTTACTCTACAGAGTTTATCATAACCTTTAACATTAAGAAATAGTAGGGAAGGAAGCTCTAGATCTTTCGACGCTTTGTAAAACTGGTATGGAGTAGTTGGTGGGCTTTTTCTCCGTAGGGTTCGCCAATGAAATCGTTGTAAAGCTTAAGGACAGCAGAATTTTTATGGGATTTGCGCACAGGCTTGGAGCGGTCTTCTTGATAGATGGCATTGGCACGGGCTTGCAGTATTTCTATATTTCCATGGTGATAAGGTTGACCTCCGCCTCCGATACATCCACCGGGGCAGGCCATTATTTCGATGGCATCATAATGACGTTCACCTGATTGTATTTTTTCCAGAATGGTTCGGGCATTCCCCAGACCATGTGTAACGGCAATTCGAAAGTCACGCTCTCCAATCGGAATGACAGCTTCCTTGATTCCATCCATCCCCCGAAGAGACTCGAATTCCACGTTCTCCAAGGGTTTTTCCGTCAACCACTCGTAGGCAGTTCGCAAGGCCGCCTCAATGACGCCGCCGGTAGTTCCAAAAACCACAGCTGCACCTGTTGATTCCCCTAAAGGATGATCAAAGTCTTCATCTTTTAGGTGATCAAAGTGAATCCCGGCCTCCCTGATCATGCGCGAAAGTTCGCGGGTTGTGATGACGATGTCCACATCAGGAGTGACCGGATCTTGCCCCAGCTCTGGGCGGGCCGCTTCGTATTTTTTGGCAATGCAAGGCATAATCGAGACAACGGTAATTTTTTGAGGATCGATCCCATAAGTCTCGGCATAATAGCTTTTGGACAGGACCCCTAACATTTCATGAGGAGATTTACAGGTTGAGGGAATGTCCAATAAATCCGGGAATTGATGCTCAAAGAATTTGACCCATGCAGGACAACAACTGGTGAGAATCGGCAGACGCCCGCCGTGTTCTATGCGGTGAATCAGCTCAGTAGCTTCTTCCATAATCGTCACATCAGCCCCGAACTCCGTATCAAAGACACGGTCAAAGCCAAGCCTGCGGAGGGCGGCAACCATTTTGCCGGTCACAATCGTTCCCGGTTCCAGTCCGAATCCTTCTCCGAGAGCGACCCGTACAGCAGGTGCCGTTTCTACAATAACGTAACGAGTCGGATCATGGAGGGCTTTCCACACCTTATCTACTTGATCAAGTTCCATCAAGGCCCCAGTAGGGCATACGGCTACACATTGTCCACAGAACGTGCAAGAGGTGTCGTGCAGAGGTAAGTCGAAGGCGGTTTTAACCACTGTTTCAAAACCCCGTCCCACTGCAGAATATACGCCAACCGTTTGAACGTCGTTGCACATCGTTTCACAGCGGCGACAGCGAATGCATTTATTAGGGTCGCGAATAATAGCTAAACTGGATTTATCGATTGCAAACTCAGATTCTTCTCCTTCATAGGTAATATTTCGCACTCCAAGATCCGCTGCCAGGGATTGGAGGTCACAATCCAGGTTTTTGGGACAGGTCAAACATGACTTAGGATGATCGGAAAGCAGGAGTTCCACCATGGTCCGCCTGCCCTGGACAGCTCGCAAGGTATCCGTTTTAACGACCATACCATTGAATACTGGAGTGGAACAGGCAGGGGCTAAATTTCGGCGGCCCTCTACTTCGACCACGCAGACACGACAGGAAGCAATGTGATTATTCAATCTCATCTCATGCAGGTTGAGGTAGCATAAGGTTGGAATATCGATATCTATAGTTCGAGCAGCGTCTAAAATGGACATTCCATCCGGAACGGTAAGGGATATTTCGTTGATTGTTAGTTGAATATCCATAACGGAGTCCTCCTTTAAAGAAAACTTGGCTGGCGCTCACGAAGACACAGTCTTCGAACGAATTAGCCTTCTTGCAGCATGCGAAGCGGCCGCCTAGTTGCACTTATGCCCACGCATTCTAATAAGCAGGGTATAGGGGTAACTTAATGGCGAATGATGGCACCAAATCGGCATTTTTCCATACATGCCCCGCATTTGAGGCAACGTTCTTCATCGATAACGTGCGGTTCTTTGACAGAGCCGGAAATGCAGTTGGCTGGACAATGTTTAGTGCAAAGAGTACACCCTTTGCATTTGTCAGTGATCTTATACCTCAGTAAACTCTTGCAAACTCCAGCCGGACAGGATTTATCGACTATATGGGCCAGATATTCGTCCCTGAAATATTCTAAAGTGGAGAGAATGGGATTAGGCGCACTTTGCCCAAGTCCGCAAAGTGAGGTATCCTTAATGATTTTGCTCAGTTTTTCCAAACTGTCTAAATCGTCTAAGGTTCCCTTGCCCTCCGTAATTTTTGTCAGGATTTCATGAAGACGTTTTGTGCCGACCCGACAGGCGGTGCACCGACCGCAAGACTCGTCCACTGTGAATTCGAGGAAGAATTTCGCAATATTGACCATACAATCGCTGTCATCCATAACAATCAATCCCCCAGAGCCCATCATAGAACCGATGGAGATCAACGATTCGTAGTCAATGGGGGTATCCAAATATTTGGTGGGAATACATCCGCCAGAGGGTCCGCCGGTTTGCGCTGCTTTAAAGGTCTTATGATGTTTGATCCCCCCGCCAATATCAAAAATAATTTGACGCAGGGTCGTTCCCATAGGGATTTCTACAAGTCCTACATTGTTAACTTTTCCAGCTAGGGCGAAAACCTTAGTCCCCTTGCTTTTTTCCGTTCCGATATTCGAAAACCAGTCCGCTCCTCTTAAAATAATGGAGGTGATATTTGCAAAGGTTTCCACATTATTGACACAGGTGGGTTTGCCCCACAGTCCCTCCTGAGCGGGGAAAGGGGGTTTAACCGAAGGTTCACCGCGAGCACCTTCAATGGAATGAATAAGGGCAGTCTCTTCTCCGCACACAAAGGCGCCTGCTCCATATTTAATTTCTACATCAAAGCAAAAATCGCTGCCTAGGATTTTTTTTCCAAGCAATCCATACTCTCTAGCTTGGGTGATCGCGATTTCTAAACGGTGAATAGCCAGTGGATATTCCGCACGGATATAGATAAATCCATGAGTTGATCCGATGGCTGAGCCTGCTATGAGCATCGCCTCTAACACGCTGTGGGGGTCGCCTTCGAGGATCGAGCGGTCCATAAAAGCCCCGGGATCCCCCTCGTCAGCATTACAAATAATATAGCGTTGTTTAGCCTCGCCCTGACGCGTAAGTTCCCACTTTACACCGGTGGGAAATCCGCCGCCGCCTCTCCCGCGGAGGCCGCTTTTTTTTATCTCTTCAATAACTGAATCAGGGGTCATCGTAAAAAGGACTTTGGCTAAGGCTTGATAGCCATCGGCAGCGATATATTCACGAATGTTTTCAGGGGCAATATAGCTGCAGTTGCGGAGGGCAATACGAAGTTGATTATGATAGAAGGGGAGGTCGGCAGCAAAACGCTGTTCTGTGTTAGGGTCAATATAGAGAAGACGTTCAAGCTGCTTCCCTTGAACGAAGTGTTCCTCAACAATATCAGCTACATCGCTGGTGGATACATCTACATAGAGGGTATTATCGGGGTGAATTTCAAGAATTGGCCCTTTTTCACAAAACCCAAAACAACCTGTTTGGAGCACTTCAACTTGATCAGATAATCCGCGCCGGTCAAGTTCTTCTTTTAGTAATTTTGCTATTTCAGGACTATCTGAAGCGTGGCAACCGGTTCCTCCGCAAACCATAATATGCCGCGGTTTGCCTTGGGCATCCATAGTCGTTAGTGGGTTAGCAATACGCCGATTTTCAAGAAGAGTCAGGCTCTCGGTTTTTAGGGCATTCAGCGCAGCGGTGTCATTGAGTTTCATATGACGTTCCTTCCTTTAGTCGAGGTTCGAGGCGCGAGTTTGAAGTTCGAGGTCTGAAGTTCGTACTTCGAAGTCTTAAGCCCAAGTTTCAAAGTCCGAACTGAAGTCTGCGACTTTTAAGTATCGCGGCCCGAAAAATTGTTTCACGTGGCGTGCTTCACGTCTTGTATAGGTTCGACGCTAGATATCTCGCTTTGTGCATCGGGTGTCGCTTCCGAGCGATACTTGGCAAAAACCTGTTTAATATCCTCGGTATTCTCTAAACGTCCGTGGACTTTTCCATCCACTGTTATGACAGGAGCCAAGCCACACGCCCCAATGCAACGCACAGAATCTAAGGAAAAAAGATGATCCTCTGTAGTTTGCCCGGTTTTAATCCCTAGCTGACTCTCGATTTCCTGTTGTAATTTTTCAGAACCTCGTACAAAACAGGCGGTGCCCATGCAAACGTTCGCCACGTGTTGCCCACGGGGCTTCATGGTAAAGAATGAATAGAAGCTCACAACGCCATAGACTTTGGCTGAGGGGATGTCCAATTTCTGTGCAATATGCCATTGCACCTTGTCGGGCAGGTAGCCAAAAAGTCCTTGAGCATGGTGGAGAATTAAAATAAGATTTTCTTTTTTGTAGGGGAGGCTGTCAATATAGTCATCCAACAGTTGATAAGGATCTTTAATTAGAGAGTTGTTGCTCATGGAATCCTCCTTTAGTAAGGTTCTATTTTGAGGAGCTTCTTTTATAGTTCCCAGTTTTCCAAGATTTACGTATAGTTTGGAAGGAATCCTTGTAAGTTTAAAAACAGAGTTTGACCGTAGGAGATAAAATAAAAAATTCTTAAAAATTATTAATGAGGAACGTGGTATTTAAAATAAAGGACTTGACGTTGACGTAAACGGGTGTCAGAATATTCGTAATAGTAATCCCTAATAGTCTGAAAGGAAGTGCATTTTTTGGTTGTTGAACAGCCACTCGTGAGTATTTCGAATTTAGCAGAAGAATTTCTAATTACACCGAGGACTATTCGCTATTACGAGGAAATGGGCTTGTTGACCCCAGTACACCACGAAAAAATGAGCCAGAGGTTATATGGGGCACGAGAGAGAGCTCGCTTAAAGTTAATTCTTCGAGGTAAAAGGTTGGGGTTTTCTCTGAGTGAAATTAAGGAAATGATCAATCTCTATGATATTGATCGTACAGAGGGTCTCCAGTTGGAACGTGCAGTGGCCTATGGAGAAAAGCGCCTGCAGGAGCTTGAGGAGAAAATCCAAGAACTCACCCTGCTTAAAGCAGAATTACTAGACTATCATCAGCAATTTACAGAGTTAATGAAGAAATGTACAGAGGAATAACGTCATAAAGAAAATGACCTGCCAACGGACAAATAAGTTAGTCAAATAAATCTACCATCAACAAGGAGGAGAGAATGATGTTCGATTTTCTTTTGACCGGCGCCCAAAAAGAACTGCAAAACGAGGCAATTGCCTTTGTGAAAGACAAGGTCCCCAAGCAATTGATTTTAGATATGGATGCCGAGAAAGTGGTTTATCCGGTTGAATACATTAAAGATCTTGGAGAAGCAAATCTTTTAGGTTTGCGTTTTGCCCCAGAGTATGGCGGTCGGGGGCTCAACTGGGTTGATGAAGTCGGAGTTTTAGAGGAAATCGGGATTTTAGGTACCAGTCTAGCCTGCCTTTACTCGTTGCCTTCTATCGTTGGGGAAGCTCTCGCTCGTTTTGGTTCGGAAGACTTAAAACAACGCTACTTAAAACCCACTCTAGAAGGGAAAATCTACACCGCCGAGGCGCTGACCGAACCTCGGGGCGGATCGGATTTCTTTGGTGCCACCACAGTTGCGGTACGAGATGGGGAGGATTTTATACTTAACGGCCAAAAGAGGTTTGTGGTCGGTGCTGAAGGAGCAGACTACTTTATGGTATATGCCAAGACCAATCCTGAGGGCAAATCCCATGAAAGCATGAGTGCTTTCATCGTAGACAGGGGTCCGGGCGTAGAAGTCGGGCATGTGTACGGACTAATGGGGACCAGAGGTGGCGGAGCAGGGCGTGTCGTCTTTAAGGATGTACGGATTCCTCGTCAGAACCTTTTGGGTAAAGAAAACGGAGCCGCTGAGATTTTCTATCAAATGATGATTCCGGAAAGAATGACAAGTGCGGCTGGGGCCTTAGGCATGGCCCGTGCAGCTCTGGAAGTAGCTTCAGTTTACAGTACCAAGCGCAAGGCTTTTAATCACACGATCAAAGATTTCCAAGCAGTGAGTTTCAAAGTTGCTGATTCCATCACTCGTTTAGACGCTGCACGCGCCTTAGTCTACACGACTGCTCGAGCTATTGACTCAGGAGTGCCAGCGGCCCAAGGCAGACGCTTAGTCTCTGAGGCCAAAAAATTTGCCACCAGTACAGCCTGGGCCGTCGTTAACGATGCTATGCAGATCATGGGGGGGATTGGCTATACGAATGTGTTCCCAGTAGAAAGGCTTTTGCGGGATACAAGATTGATCATGATTTGGACGGGCACGAATGAAGTGATGGATCTCATTATTCAGCACGAATATTACAAGGAATTAAAAACCCAGATGTCTAACCATCGAGCAATCGAGGAAGATGCTGAAAACGCACATTTAATGGAAGAGAAGGTCTATGAATAGTCCCTAACGAGGCATAAGGTCGCCAACAATGTAAAGAGACTCAAGCACTGTTAAAGATTTTCAAAGTGTACCCTATAGAGAGGCGGTTGAAAAAGGTCAAGCCTATAGGGTACACTTTATTTGAGCCGAAGTCGTTGATACCAGTCAGTTACAGCCTCCGGCCTCTATGGAGATGCTCTAATTTAGAGAGTAAAATCACTTTTTGTTTAGCTGTAATCTGTGGACAGAAGCAGCACTAAGGTTACTTTGGATCTGTTTTACAGGAAGTAAATTGATCCAAAGGTTAAGGCTACTGGCATAGGAATAAAAAATAGGCTAGAATAGGTAGGGAGAGGACAAAGAAACAGAAACTTCCTCATAATGTTTGATGCAGGTGAAAAAAATGACGAAAAGAAATAATACTCAGAGTGCCAACCTAACCTTGGGAGGAATTACCCTAGGTTTTTTAGTGAGCTATCCATTTTATCTACAAGGCAGTTTTGTTGGTGGGCTCATCTCAAGTGGATGCAGTGCAGGAATGATAGGGGGACTTGCCGATTGGTTTGCGGTAACGGCCCTTTTTCGGCGGCCGCTGGGTATTCGGCCGGGTAAAGTCGTGCGTACTGAGATTATTCCGCAGAACCGAGAACGAATTTTTACAGCCTTAGCAGATATGGTGCAACAGGAATTGTTTTCTCAAGACATACTTAGACGTAAACTGTCCGCATGGGATTTTTCCGGAGTGCTGATTCGAGTCTTTCAGGAACGGGAAGTCCAGGAAACTGTGAATCTTATGCTTGCCAATACCGTACAGGATATCTGGAACCATCGGGAACCGGAAGTACTCAGGGGGCAGATTAAGGGGTTGCTTAAAGAAAACATAAAGGATTTAAAGCTATCTCAAACTCTGGCAGAAGTCCTCGAGTTTTCAATAGAACATGGAGATATCGATGGGGTCTTGACGGTTGTTTGTCGGGCAATCACTGAATTTGTAGATCAAACTGTCGTTCAAGATACTCTCAAGAATATGATGGAAGCAGCCTTAACAAGGTATGAAGAAAACAATTCCACACGTAAAATGATTGGGAAGCTCCTTCCTTCGCCTGCTGAGCTGGCGCATGGCCTGCAAGAAAAGGTCAGAAAGGCATTACAGGACGGGACCGTCGTACAATGGCTCAAGGAATCCTTGCTCCAGTTTGTCTTGGAACTCAAAACAAAGACTTCGCTTCAAGAGCGTCTGGATATCTTTGTTATCAAAGTTTTGGATGGGGAACTGGAAGCCCTGGATGCAAAAAAAGTAATTGCAGGTTCATTAGGGACAAGCAATGAGAAGTCCTATTCTGTGACTGAGCACCTGCTCGTAAATTTAAGGGACAACTGGCAGGGGTATCTTAAAAAGATTGAACATAATAAAGATTTCAGGGCGAAAGTCAATGAAGAGGTAAAAAGTATCCTTGAAAAACAGATTATATACCATCACAATGCCATCGGACGCATAGTCCGCGAAGGGCTGGATCCTTTGACAGATGAGAAGCTGGTTGAGCTGATTGAGGATAAAGCCGGAAATGACCTGCAAATGATTCGAATTAACGGCTCAGTCGTTGGCGGCTTAGCTGGAATGCTCATTTACTTGCTTGGGATGGTGTTGCAGTCATGAATTATCAGAAAAAGGCGAATCTCGTTTTGACTGCAGTTTTTATCCTTTTTATAGGTGCAGCAGTCATAGAACATTCTAATCCGCATAACTTTGGGATCAGGCTAGTGTATTTCGTCTTAGAAGCAGCCTTGGTCGGCGGAATCGCCGATTGGTTTGCAGTAACTGCAATTTTCAAGAAGCCGCTGGGATGGGGCTTTCACACTGCGCTAATCCCGCGAAACAGGGAAAAGGTCATAGAAGCAGTTGCGTCCATGGTGCAATCGGAGCTATTACGTGTTGATCTGATTCGACAGAAGATCGAAGGAGTTCCCTTTATTGAATCCCTTGTTAACTATGTTAAAAAGGAAGGCGGTTCAGTATATCTTACGAACAAATTAACTCCTTACCTTCAGCGTTATATAGAAAGACAATCTCCGGACCAGTTAGCAAAGAAACTTTCTATGTATCTTCGAGAAAATGCTAAGACTTGGCACTTAGCCCCCAAGGTTGAGGCTGCGAGCGGATGGGCACTGCACCATGGCTATATGGATCAAGGATTAGATCAGTTGGCAGAAGGATTGTGGGATAAAGCTTCCCAAGGGGAAACAAGGCAAGTTATTCTCCGATACCTCGAGGAGATAAAGCAAGAAAAGGTAAGCAACGGAGGGTCAATATTCCGTACCCTACTAGGTTTTGTAGAGATGTCAGATGGATTAAACCTGGAGGAAGCAGCCGATGCCTTGCAAGTTGAGTTGCTTCTAACTTTGCGCAAATTGAAGGATCAAAACCATCCTATGCGCGTAACTTTAAGGGATAATTTAATGGGTGAAATAGTGGCATTCGCTCAAGATCCAGAGTTTGAAGTCCAGATAGAACGCTGGAAAGATGATCTTTTGAAAGAGCATTTCTTCGAGGACTTTTTAGAAATTGTCATAGAGACGGCCATCAACACCGCAACTTCTCCGTCACTAACTTCGGAGCCAAATGCTCTGCAGTGCATGTTACACTTCTATCTGGAAAAATATTGGGTTAGCATTCAGGAAAATAAAGCCCTTAGGGATAAGGTGAATTCGTTCATCGTGGATACATTATGTCGCGTAATCAAAAATGAACATGACATGATTGGACTCATGGTGAGGGAGACACTGGCAGCGTACACGGATCAGGACCTCAATCAGTTTGTACAGGATAAAGCGGGTAATGATTTACAATGGATTAGGATCAACGGCTCGATGATTGGTGGAATTGTGGGGTTCATCCTGTTTTTATTCTTGGAGTTTGTCTATAACCCCCTCATCATGTCAGTATTAACGAACTATACTCGTTGAAACCGCTAATAAAATTATCAAAAAGCTGTTCGTCCAATGAGATTCGAAGACGTCTAACTTCCGATTTTTGGTCTCTGGCCTCTGGCTTCTGATCTCTGCCTTCCGTAGGTATACAAGATTCATAAAAAGAAAGTATTGTAATTGGTTTGTCCTTTATGCTAGAATACCTAACATAAGGTTGTGCACAACCGAAACCTCATAGGTTATACATCTAGGCAAAGCAAAGACGCTTTGGGATACTCGCAAGAGTACTCAAAGCGCCTTTTTGTTTTTGCCAGGCAGAAAGTATAACTAATCGGTCATCACGGCGGATTGCCATTAGGGCATCTAGCCATCTATGGAGATGCCCTAATCTCAAACCATCGTTGGTTGAGTCATGGTGACGCTTATGGCTTGGCTTTAGCCAGGTTTTCGAAGTAAGGAGGAATAATTATGGATACGGGAGATACAGCCTTTATTTTAGTTTCGTCAGCTATGGTTCTTTTGATGACGCCCGGTTTAGCGCTCTTCTACGGCGGTATGGTTCGAAAAAAGAATGTTCTTGGCACGTTTATGCATAGTTGGATTGCCATTGGCCTCATCTCGTTGCAATGGATTTTAATTGGATTTACTCTAGCCTTTGGAACGGATCATCACGGTTTAATTGGTGGCTTAGACTGGTTAGGTTTAAATGGAGTTGGGATGGATCCCAACACGGATTATGCTGCCACTATCCCTGCAATTGTTTTTATGGGTTTTCAAATGATGTTTGCTGTAATTACCCCTGCTCTAATTAGCGGCGCTGTTGCAGAGCGGATGCGTTTTCCGGCATTTATACTCTTTATGTTGTTATGGGCAACATTTGTCTATGATCCCGTGGCCCACTGGGTTTGGGGTGTCGGTGGTTTCTTAAGGAATCTTGGGGCGTTAGACTTTGCAGGAGGAAATGTGGTTCATATTAGTTCCGGTTACTCTGCGTTAGTTGCAGCCTTGGTACTTGGAAAGCGTAAGGGGCTTGGCAAAGAATCAATGGCACCTCATCATTTGCCGATGACCGTTTTAGGCGCAGGGCTCCTGTGGTTTGGCTGGTTTGGTTTTAACGCAGGGAGCGCCTTGGGTGCTAATGGTTTAGCTGGAATGGTCTTTGTTAATACAAATACTGCCGCTGCTGCGGCTGCCATTGCCTGGGCGTTTGTGGAACGCATCCATCGAGGGAAAACCACGATGCTTGGCGTAGCCAGCGGTGCGATCAGCGGGTTAGTAGCCATTACTCCTGCTTGCGGATTTGTGACCCCACTCTCCTCCATAGTTATCGGTTTAGTAGGTGGATTAGTTTGTTATATCGCAATCAGTGTAATGAAAGCAAAGTTCGGCTATGATGATGCTTTAGATGCCTTCGGATGCCATGGCATTGGAGGAACTTGGGGAGCACTGGCCACAGGAATTTTTGCTACCAAGACTATCAATTCAGCTGGTGCAGATGGATTAATCTATGGAAATATGTCCCAATTGGGTATTCAGGCTACGAGTGTTTTAATTACCGTGGTGTTTGCTGTAGTAGCAACGTTCGTCATATTAAAAGTAATAGGCTTGTTCACCAGATTGCGCGTCAATGAAGAACAGGAAGCAAATGGTTTGGATTTATCGCTACATGGAGAAACCGCATATTCAGAGTTTATCTAATAGGCTAAGTTAGTTACCCTTATAGTGCTTGATAAAAAACAAGCGGACTAAATAATGATGGAGGATTTGAATATGAAGAAAATTGAGGCGATTATTCGGCCTGGAAAGTTAGACAATGTAAAAGATGCTTTAGGTGCACATGGGGTTAATGGATTGACAGTGACCCAAGTAATCGGGTGTGGAAAGCAAAAAGGAAATACTCAGGTTTATAGAGGTGTTGAGTATACCATTCATCTTATTCCAAAGGTGAAGATCGAGGTTGTGGTTATTGACAGTGATGTTGACAAGGTCATCGAGGTCATTACCCAAGTAGCACGGACCGGAGAAATTGGAGACGGAAAGATCTTTGTATCTTCAGTGGATAATGTTTATACAATAAGAACAGGAGCCAGTGGAGAACTAGCATTATAACTAAACAAGAAGGGGATACTATCAACACTCAAAGGTATGATCATCAGAAGAACATTTATAAAGAATCAAAGACATAAGATCGTTCTCTAATATAAGGGAACGGTCTTTCTTTCTATTGTGATAAGCAATTAACTAATGGTAGAGAAGTTATTGATTAATAAAACACAAGTAAATAAATGAAATTTAACCAATATGTGTAAACAAAGTAAAGGGATCTTCGTATAATGTATAAAGAATGAAAGGGGGATTTTAAATGGCATTCGGAGCTGACGGAGCTAGCGGCGTTGGCGCTGGTATTGCAGTGGTAGTTGTTATTATTTTGCTTCTCATTGCGATGGGAATTGTATTCTAAGGAGCCCACTGTTTAAGTAATCTCACCTAATATAGGAGGTATAAATAATATGTACGGTTATGGTGGAGGGTGTTGTGTTGCTCCCGTTGTTGGTACAGGAGTAGGAGTTGGAATCATCACGATTGCGATTTTAATTCTAATCGCTTTGGGAGTTATCTTCTAAGGTTCATCTGAAAGGGGCTTCCTATCACAAGGGAGCCCATTATCGTTAAATCTCTTTAATGAACTCGTTCAACTAAAGTTGAACATCGAAACTTTAGTGGGACTTTACCCCCGCCGAAGGAGAATCGGGGTACCACTTGAAGTGGGAGTCTCATGATTTAGATCAAGTCAAGGAGGTGAAGGTGGAGTGTCAATTAGAGGACTTAATCTTTTTAATAACCCAAATACCCAAAATCTGATGCAAAGCTTGGGACAAAACCCATTTCCTATGAGGGGTCTTGAACGTTTTATGCAGAAAAGAGGAATGAATTATCCGCCCTTTCCCCAAGGGGGACCAAACCTCCAAGGACCGAATTCACAAGGTGAAGCTGGGCGTTTGGCAGATACTTTGAAGGTACAAGAAGCGACCGAGAAACGTGGAGGAATTAAGGAATTTCTTAGCCGCTTTAGCCGTAGACGAAACAAATAGTTAATCAAAGGACAATAAGTTTTTTTCTACGGGCATTTTACCTGATAAGTGTAGGTGATTAGGGAAAAGAGCTAAGTGTAAAAATAGACAAGGCACCTTGGTAACTTGCCAAGGTGCCTTGTCTATCAAACGTATAAACTTAGTTCATTACCAATCAAGCTTAATAAGCAATTCCTTGAGCATACATTGCACTAGCAACCTTAATAAAGCCGGCGATGTTCGCACCTACAACGAGATTGTCTTCTTGGCCATATTCCTTAGCAGCTTCGCTGGTATTTTTGTAAATGTTAATCATAATGTCTTTAAGTTTCGCATCGACTTCTTCAAAACTCCAGGAATATCGCATACTGTTTTGGGACATTTCGAGAGCGGAAGTCGCAACCCCGCCAGCGTTAGCCGCTTTCGCCGGGCCAAAAACTACTTTTTTATCAATGAAAAGATTAACCGCTTCCGGAGTAGAAGGCATATTAGCGCCTTCGCCGACAGCGTAGCATCCATTAGCTACCAGAGTTTGGGCAGCTTGTCCGTCTAATTCGTTTTGAGTGGCACATGGAAGAGCAATATCGCATTTAACACTCCAGATATCAGCACATCCATCCTTGTAAGTTGCAGTTGGATGAGATTCTACATATTTGTTGATTCTGAGTCGATCAACTTCTTTGATTTGTTTAACAGTGTCTAGGTTAATTCCTGCCGGGTCAAAGATATAACCATTGGAATCACTCATCGCAACAACTTTTCCACCCAATTGTTGGACTTTTTCTGCAGCATAAATTGAAACATTTCCTGATCCAGAAATGGTAACGGTCGCACCCTTAAAGGATTTGCCTTTTGCATTAAGAGCTTCTTCCATGAAATAGCAAAGGCCATAACCAGTAGCCTCAGTACGTGCTAAGCTCCCACCGTAGGCTAATCCTTTACCGGTAAGAATTCCGGTGAATTCGTTGCGGATTCTTTTATACATACCATACATGAAGCCGATTTCGCGACCACCGACGCCAATGTCTCCTGCAGGAATATCTGTGTCGGCACCAATATGTTTAGATAACTCACACATAAAGCTTTGGCAGAATCTCATGATTTCTCCGTCTGATTTACCTTTTGGATCGAAATCACATCCACCTTTAGCTCCACCAATAGGAAGGCTTGTGAGTGAATTTTTAAAGATTTGTTCAAATCCCAGGAATTTAATAATTCCTAGATTAACGGATGGATGAAATCTTAAACCGCCTTTATAAGGACCGATGGCACTATTAAATTGTACTCTGAATCCACGATTTACTTGAACTTTTCCACTATCATCAACCCAGGAGACTCTGAACATGATTTGTCTCTCTGGTTCAACAATCCGGCTGAATACTCCGGCATTTACCCATTCAGGATGCTTCTCAGCAACCGGATCGATAGATTCTAGGACCTCTCTTACAGCCTGGTGAAACTCGGTTTCGTTCGGGTTCTTTTTCACAACTTGTTCCATTACGTTTTCCAAAATTTTCATCTTTAAATTACCCCTTTGTAATTATTAGATTTTAATTCGCCTTTTATATTACAATGAATCTTGTCCAAATATAAGCATATTTGCGAATGAATTCATTATACATTGGCAGGGCCATCTTTCAGGGGGATGCTTCTGGAAATAACCCCCTGATTTTAGCTGTTTTGTGCAAGGAGAAGCTGAATTCCTGTTGCCAAAGTAAACAGGTTAAAGGCTATTTCTGTCGCGATCAACAAACGGGGCGTAATATCTGTCGGCAAGATATCACCTAAGTCGGCAGTAGCAATCGTCGTAATGCTCAAATATAAAAATGAAAGAAATTGAATTCCTAAGTTATCTCCCACATTCCCTGTAAAACTGGAAGGGAAAAATCTATAGAGGAGCAGATACTCTGCCGAGAAAAGAAAGATAATTGCCAGAATCCCCCCACCGATGGGACAGAGTAAGTGGTTGTAGGGAGCTTTGGATTCTTTTATGACTTCAGATATTGCTAAGGAAACTGCGATGGTCGCACCGATTGCATACCCGACGATTGAAAATTTAAAGAGGGTGCCTCCAAATTGTTTAACTGGATTATCTTCACTCGAGAAAAGGCTTAAAAAAAGTGCCCCAGCTGTCCCGAAAAGAGCAGGCGATAGTAATTCCCAGTAGCCAAGATTAAAGTTGCGTTTTAAAGGAAGAAGGGGGGGACAGACAGTAGAACAACTATGCTTGTTTGGAAGTGAAGGTTTATAGCCCCTCAAACTGTTTGGGGCTAGTGGATAAGGGCCAAAATAGGGAGGATAAGGAGGGGATTGTGTCTTTGATTGATCCACGTCTGAGTCGCCGCCTTTCCCAAAATTATATTCCATTGTATTCCAGGGAACATAATTGGGTTAAAAAGTTCGATGTGAGCTGATGGGTATTTTTTGATGAAAAGAAGGATTATTGGTAACTAAACAGGAATATATATATGTTTCATTTATAGGGGTTTAAGCCCAATCTTGAACAGGAGTGGACAATGAAGACTATTAAAATAAATAATAAATTTATTATAAATAAGTCTCAAAAGGAATTCTTAAAGAATAAAGTGTTTTCAAATTATTTTCGCCTGAGAATTTTATCAATGGTCTTGCTTTTATTAGATTGGATCTTCCTTTTTACGGATTACCGTAATTATCAACAGGGTCTTTGGAGCAGTACTCCTGGGTATGAATGGCTTTTTTACTCTCATGTTGTATTTGGACTTGGAACGACAGTAATCACAATATTATATTGGCACACAAACCTTAAGTCAGTGGAGGATGTAAGATGGATTCATAATGTATATGAGATTTGTTTTGCGGTCTTTTGCTTAGTCATGGCTGCAGTTATAACCGGCTGGGTTGATCAAAGGATTCATGGACAATTGACAGTTTACATTATGGTTTGCCTAATAATAGCTGTCTTTTTTAGCTTAAGTCCGATGGAAAGTTTCTGGGCCTATTTTTTGTCCTACATTATTGTTATTTTGGGAATAGCACGAAATCAGCCTGATTCTCTGGTGCTAAATGGACATTACATTAATACTTTTATGCTGATATTTGTCTCTTGGGTTTTATCGTTAACTCTTTATAATTCTAAACTCCGAGATTTTTTACATCAAAATAGCCTTGAGAGTCTAGTAAAAGAACGCACAAGGGAACTGGAAGAAATTAATCATCAGCTTATGAAAGAAGTGGGTGAACGTAAACAAGTTGAAAGAAAGATCTTTCGGTTAGCATCTATTGTTGAGTCAACAGAAGACGGCATAATTGGAATGACTTTAGAAGGTATAATTATAGATTGGAACAGAGGGGCAGAGTGTATTTACGGATACTCGGAGGAAGAGATGGTGGGCTTGTCAGTTAGAAAATTGTTTCCGGCAGACAAGCAGTTTGAGCTGGATGATATTTTGTTAACTATCTCTCTAGGGAAGTCCGTCTCACATTTTGAGACTACTCGTCAAAGGAAAGACGGACGGATTATTGAAGTTCATCTGACTGTATCTCCGATTAAGAATCACAATGAAACAATTATTGGAGCATCAACTATTGTCAGGGATGTTACTGCTCAGAAGAAGATAGAGAAGGAAATGACACGGATGGATCAGATGAACTTGGTCGGTGAAATGGCGGCAAGTATCGGTCACGAGGTGAGAAACCCGATGACAACCGTTAGAGGATTTCTACAGCTACTTGCTGAAAATACTAATTCTGCTAAATACAGCGGCTATATTCCGCTTATGATTAGCGAACTTGATCGCGCAAACCATATTATTACGGAATTCCTCTCCATAAGTCGTACGAAAGTAACTGAGGCTACCAGACATAATCTCAATGATATTATTAATAGCATCCTACCTCTTGTTCAGGTGGATGCTATTCGGAGTGATAAGTGCGTGACGACTCAACTGGATGTAATACCCGATCTGATTTTAGATGATAAAGAAATGCGCCAGATGATTCTTAATTTGGCTCGGAATGGATTTGAAGCAATGTCTAAAGGTGGTTGCCTTATCATAAGAACACACTTTAAGGACGAAAAAGTAATTCTAGTCATTCAAGATGAAGGAACGGGTATTAAACCAGAAATAATAGATCGGCTGGGCACTCCTTTTCTGACGACTAAAGAGACTGGTACGGGGTTAGGATTGGCAGTCTGTTACGGAATTGTTGCACGGCATAATGCAACAATCACGATCGAATCCAGCCCTATGGGATCAACATTCTTCGTTAAGTTCAAAGTTCCTTTATCTATCAGCTAAGCATAATTAAAGGACTCAATAAAAGCTTGAACAATAGTGGGATCGAATTGGTGACCCTTTCCCATGGCTAATTCTTCTAATGCATAGTCGATGGTTCGGCTTGGCCGATAGGAACGATGAGAGGTTATTGCATCTACAGCATCGGCAATCGTAATAATTCTTGCCAAAAAGGGTATTTCCTCTCCCCTCAATCCATCAGGATAACCTGTTCCGTCAAAATGTTCATGATGATGGCGAATAAGTGGCAGGAAATCACGAGCAAAACTGAGCGTGGAACAAATGTTTTCTCCCATTTCAGGATGTGAGCGCATGATTTCCCATTCTTCCTCGTTAAGTTTGCCGGATTTATTTAAGATTGCATCGGGTATTCCGATTTTTCCAATATCATGTAATTGTGCTGCTCGCCAAACGGTTTGCTGTTCATTGACTGAAAGTCCAAGGGTTTGTGCCAGCTGGAGGGCATAGTTTGCAACACGCTCAGAATGTCCACGGGTATAAGTATCCTTAGATTCCAAGGCCGAGGCCAAGGTGAAAATCACATTTTGAGATTCATCTAAGGCCTGTAGAGACTCTTCAAGACGGTTGTTGATCTCAATGAGGTCATTATTGTAGTCTTCGACCTCGTTGTTTTTTTGCTGGATCGTTTTTTGACTGACAAAGTCTTGAATCTTCATGTTATATATAGTAAACGATAGAAACCACGCGAAAATGATCAGAATTGTGCCATTGATATAATTACCCTTAAGAACGTCTAAATCCGATTGCAAGAACGTAATTCCAAGCATAAATAAAATCATGGAAGAAGCAAATACAGTTATACTGATTATCGGTTTTAGGTAGTTGTTGGTTGCAATTAAAATAGAACCAAGAATGAAGACAGTGATTTGATTGTGAAGGAGCTGATCGTTTATGGAGATACAGGAACTGAAAAGGATAATGAAAGCGGAAAAAAAGGTCCCCAACGAAGAATGCCAACGAGTCAGTATTTGGTCCTCTGACTTTAGTCTATTGAACCATGAGAATAGGAGGAAAATTGATAATATAAGGCCTAAGAATACATGAAGGTAAAATAAAGTCAAATACCCAGATGGGGTCCGCCAATACCATAGCCCTTCCTGATAATTCTTTAGATCAAAAAAAATAAAAAACATATTAAGAAGGGAAAGAACCAGTGCAAGATTACGCGAGCGTAAAAAATTTAAACGTACTATTTCATCAAAGAATTCTCGTTTATATTTATCAGGGAGTTTTAGAAATGGAGAAGGCATCGGCAAAGAAAGCCACCTTTCAAATATGGTTAGATAAAACATATTATTATTTCGACATAATCAATCACATTCCTTCAAGAACTTACCGATAGTTTTAAAAAGTGGTTACTATTTGGTAACATTATCAGCCAATAATTAAAATTTTCTCATCTCAGCTTGGTAAAGGGTGGAGAAAATATTAAGTGATTATTAGGAGGATGGAAGATGAATAATCCAATACTTTACCCTCTGACATTCCCGCAACAATCCATATGGGACATAGAAACATTTTATAGAAATACAAGCCATGCAAATTTAGCGGTTGGTGTGATAATCCAAGAAGATATAAATATGGACGTCCTTGAGAAAGCGGTTAACTTAATTATCCAAAGGCATGAAGCGATTCGTTTGAGATTCATTATGATTGAGGGAGAACCCCGCCAATTTATATCCGAGTTCCGGGAATACCAGATCGAACGACTGGATTTTAGTCATTCAAATGGACTAAAAGAGTTTGAGTACTGGAAGGATCATCAAACACGGCTTCCCTTTAAGCTTTTAGACATTGATTTATTTTATATTGCCTATGTCAGACTAAGTAACTCTAAAGTAGCATTGTATTTTAAATTTCACCATCTTATTTCGGATGCGTGGAGCTTGACGATGATTATCAAAGAAGTACTTAACGTCTATAGTGATTTAATAAACTATAAAACCCTTAAAATAGAACCAAAACCTTCTTACTTAAGTTATATTTTAGAAGATATCAGTTATAGTGATTCCCCTAAATATATGGAACGTAAAGCTTTTTGGCAAAAATTGTTTGAGACAATTCCTGAGCCTACTTTGTTAAATGTAAAAAATCGAGGAAAGAGGAATAGTCGGGCTAAAAGAAAAACCATGATCTTATCCCGTGATCTTTGCGATGACGTTAAAGCCTTTTCAATAAAACATAATGTCTCTGGTTTTATATTTTTCTTCGCCATTTTTTCCTTATGCATATCAAAAGTAACCTCTAAACGGGACCTTGTGATTGGTACTCCAGTACTTAATAGGGCAAATTATCAACAGAGGAATACGGCCGGAATGTTTATAAGCAATATACCTTTTCCTATAACCCTTGATTGCGAATGGGACTTCTTAACATTTCTTGAACATACTGCTAAGGTATGGAAGCGATTGTTAAAAAACCAACGCTATCCATATAAAGAGATTCTTAAAGATATTAGGGCAAAGTATGGTTTTTCAGGGACTTTAAACGATATCGCTTTTTCGTATCAAGTTTCTAAATTAGATGTCGAAAACATGGACCTAGAAACTTTTTGGAGTTTTAATGGACATGAAATTAACACTCTGTCTCTTAGCATAAGTGACTGGAAAGATGATGGAATGTTGAGGCTTGATTATGATTATTTAGTTGAAGCTTTAAGTGATGAAAAAGTTGAAGAAATTCATCGGTACTTTATAAATCTTTTAAAAGACGCGATTTCAGAGCCTTCCAAATCCTTGTCTCAAATCTCTTTGTTGACAACACAAGATAAATACAAACTTGTCCATGAACTTAACCTTACGAAGCTGGATTATCCTAAAAGAAAATTAATACATCAGTTGTTTGAAGAACAGGTAAAGAAAACCCCAGAGCATATTGCTTTAATTGTTAATGACAATAGACTTACATATCGAGAATTAAATGAACGTGCCAATCAACTAGCCTGGACCTTAAGGCTAAAAGGTGTAACCTTAAATAATATTGTCGGAATTATGCTCAGTCGTTCCCCTGAACTGATGATCGGTATTCTGGCAGTACTCAAAGCAGGAGGCGCCTATCTGCCTATTGACCCTCAATCCCCGGTTAGTAGAATTGAGGATCTGTTGCGTAATAGCCGGACACATATATTATTAACAAATCCCTCCGGTATTAAGGAAAAGGAGGCTGTTGAAAGGCTTGAAAGAACCTTAGGTTTAGAGCAGGTTGATCTGAATAATTCGTTAATATACTCAGGGTTATCCTCAGATCTGGAAAATCTTAATAAGCCAGATGATTTAGCCTATGTAATTTATACGTCTGGATCAACGGGTGCTCCCAAGGGAGTAATGATTGAACATCAATCAGTTAATAATCTTATTCATGCCCTCTGGAAATTTTTTTGCTTCTCAGAAAAGAAGGCAATTGTTTCCTTGACTACAGTAGCCTTTGATATCTTTGTTATGGAGACTCTGGTACCGCTATCCTATGGGTTATGTGTGGTTATGGCTAATGAATCTGAACAGAAAATTCCCAATCTCTTGTTCGATCTTATCAAGAAGAACAATATTCAAATGCTCCAGGCCACACCCTCTAAAATCCAGTCCCTGTTAAAAGATTCCCAATGCTCTGCAGGTTTGACGCCCTTAATGGATATTTTCATCGGAGGAGAATCGTTTTCTAGAGTAGTGCTCAATAAACTGCAGAAAGTTGCCCCGGTCGCAAGAATTTACAATATGTATGGGCCTACTGAAACGACTGTGTGGTGTATGTATAAAGAGGCAACTCAAGATGATCACGTAACTATAGGAAGG
Source organism: Desulfosporosinus shakirovi (assembly GCF_020595055.1). Taxonomy (GTDB): domain Bacteria; phylum Bacillota; class Desulfitobacteriia; order Desulfitobacteriales; family Desulfitobacteriaceae; genus Desulfosporosinus; species Desulfosporosinus shakirovi. The sequence continues at coordinate 24,328 of NZ_JAJDOO010000021.1, forward strand.
CCTATTGCCAATACTCAGATTTATATTCTTGATAGTACCGGGGCGCTAGTTCCTATGGGAGTGACAGGGGAGCTTTATGTCGGCGGAGAAGGGCTTGCTCGAGGATATCTCTATCGTCCGGATCTTACCCAAGAAAGATTTATTCCCGACCCTTTTCATGAAGGGAAGATTATGTACAGAACCGGAGATCTTGGACGTTGGACTTCAGAAGGGGAGATTGAATATTTAGGTCGAAATGATGATCAGGTCAAAGTCCGAGGTTTTCGTATCGAGTTAGGGGAAATTGAGGAATGTTTAATTAAACATGAACAAGTACAAGAAGCTGTTGTCATAACTCGTGAGGATGGGAATAAGAAGAATTATCTTTGCGCATATTTAGTCGGAAATAAGGTCTGCTCTACCTTAGAATTGAGAGCATATTTAGGGCGGCGCTTACCGGAATATATGATTCCTGCAAAATTTGTGTGGCTTGACGCGATCCCCCTGACTCCCAACTCCAAGGTAGATAAAAAGAGTCTGCCTGATCCGATATCGAGAGCAGAGCTGGAGGATACAATACTGACACCTCCGGGAAATCCAGTAGAAGAAGAATTGGTCAGATTATGGTCTAAAGTATTAGGAGTTGGTGACGTCGGCATTGATGATAACTTTTTTCTCCTTGGGGGAGATTCTCTGGCAATTATTGAGATACTCATAGAGATTTGGTTTAGAAAATGGGATTTAAATGCTCAGGACTTTTATGATTATCCTACGATTCGGCAACTTTCGGATAAGGTAAGGGGAGAAATAAAAGAAAGCAGAATTATTAAGTTAGAGGAGGAATTTCCACGGCCAGATGTGAATTATGATCAACCTTTGCAAAGCTTGATGCCAGCTTTGCGAGAAAACGTGCTTTTAACGGGAGGAACTGGTTTTTTAGGGATGCATCTGCTTTGGGAACTCTTGAATAGTACTTCAAGCACTATATACTGTTTAGTTCGCGGGACTGAAACGGAGAGACGGTTTCGACGTCTATTTAATAGCTACTTCTCGGTATCAGTGAAGTGTGACTATACCAGAATAAAAATCATCAAAGGGGATATCTCCCAAAAACTTTTTGGCCTAACTTCTGAAGATTATAGGGAGTTGGGAAAGAATGTTTCAATTGTGGTTCATGCAGCGGGGCTGGTTAAACATTATGGGGATTATTTTGATTTCGAGAAAGTAAATGTCCAGGGAACACAGGAAGTAATAGATTTTTGCTTAACCTTCGGCAGGCCTTTGAACCATGTATCCACTCTAAGTATTGCTGGGAATCAATTAACGGGTGAATTTGCCAGCGGGTGTTTTAACGAAACTAAACTGTATATAGGTCAAAATTATCGTGATAATTTATATATTAGAAGCAAATTTGAGGCAGAGGTAAATATCTTTAAAGCAACCTCATTGGGACTGCAAGCTGCTATTTTTAGAGTAGGAGTATTGACCGGCAGATATTCAGATGGTCAATTCCAAGAAAATATTCACGAAAATGCTTTTTATCAGAAACTAAAATCGATACTGGAGATTAGAGCGATTCCAAGGGATAAACTGCATCAGGAACTGGAATTTACCCCAGTAGATTCCTGCGCTCAAGGCATTGTTAATATCATTAAGACAAATACACGAGCTGGTCGCGTATTTCACATGTTTAACCATAAGAAAATCGAGATGACAAAACTAATCGATATCCTTCATACACTGGATATCAGAATTAAGCCTTTAGATATGAAATCGTTTTACGAATTAATTGAATACTATGTAGAGTCGTTACCTGCGCTCAGGGGATTTGTTTTGGACCTAACTGAGGCGCGTGATGTTGATCCGGAGCGCAAAGTTGGGATCGAGAGTAATATTACTCAAGCATATTTAAATGAAACCGGGTTTGAATGGCCAGATATTACTGAGGATTATTTGAATAAAATTTTAGATTATATGATAAAGGTAGGTTTTTTACAACAAATCATTTGACCTTAACTGACCTTTGTACTAAAATAAAGTTAATCGGCAAGAATATATTAAGTTAACTACAGTATCCTAATTAAAAGTGAAATAGGGGGAATTGTAAATGGGTTATCTAGTCCCAATGGTAGTAGAACAAACAAATCGTGGGGAACGTTCCTACGACATATACTCTCGTCTTTTGAAAGATCGAATTATCTTCCTCGGGGGTGGTATTGATGATGATGTCTCCAATCTTGTCGTAGCACAAATGCTTTTCCTCGAAGCAGAAGATCCTGAAAAAGATATTAATCTGTATATTAACAGTCCCGGTGGTTCGATCACTGCAGGAATGGCTATTTATGATACTATGCAATATATTCGCTCAGATGTACGTACGATTTGTATCGGAATGGCAGCAAGTATGGGGGCATTTCTTTTAGCAAGCGGTGCTAAGGGAAAACGAGTAGCTTTGCCTAACGCTGAAGTCTTAATTCATCAGCCGTTAATTGGTGGGCATGGACTTTCCGGGCAAGCGACTGAAATCGAAATTCATGCTAAACAATTGCTCAGAACTAAAGCAAAGATGAATAGAATTCTCTCTGAGAGAACGGGGCAACCCATTGAGAAAGTTGAAAGAGACACAGAGCGCGATTATTATATGACGGCTGAGGAAGCCAAAGAATATGGGCTTGTTGACCAAGTTTTAGAAAAACTTGAAGCTCCTGTAGAAAAAGAAAAGTAAGATAAGACAAAGCATAATAACTTTAAGAACGCAGGAGCGATTTATCGCTCCTGCGTTCTTAATTGTAATCATAAAACAATTCTTTTGCACGCATTTCAATACTTTAGGCAGACTGATTTTTATGGGAAAATAAGTCTCGTTAACAGTGCTGGCGGATAGCGGTATCGACCGAATTTATAGGGTCTTTATATTTTAAAGGGCAATTTATCCATGAAATCATGGAGATATTCAAATCCTAATCCGGCCAGAAACCATTCGGGAGCCATTCGGAGGGTAATGTATCCGTTAATATTTAACGAGTCATTATATTGCCAAGGGCAGCTTCCTAAGATTGAAGTCAAGACTGAACCGCTGGAATATTCTATGGTCCAGATTACGGCAAGATAAATCAAACCCCTAATCCACCAGGAATGTGAGCGCAGAGAGGTATGTAAGGGTTCTAGAAATACCGAGAGTCCATATATGGGGATCATTATTAAGAAGGTGAACCCTTGCATGCTTAAGTCCCCTTTGAGAAGGGAAGCTAAACCCGTATACATGACCTCAACGACGAGGCCAATAATTCCGTAGATAAAGAAGTGTTTAAGTTTTTCCATGTTCTTAGTATGGTAATATAATTTTTAGAGCATTCCAAAGGATCCAGGAATGTTTTGGAAAATAACAATGAAAAGGCTCGTAATATGTATTGTTTTACAAATATGTAAAAAGTAGAAGGTAATTAATGGCTGCTCGTCGAAACCCTCTCAGTGAATGAATGTGTGAATCTTTATAGTCCCTAAGAAATCTTAATCGAGGGCACAAAGTCTTATAACAAAGGAGAGGCGTTAGCATGCGTAGAATTCGTAAAGCAGTGATACCGGCAGCCGGGCTGGGAACCCGTTTTTTACCGGCAACAAAGGCCCAACCAAAAGAAATGTTGCCGATTGTGGATAAACCAACTATTCAATACATTGTAGAAGAGGCTATTCAATCCGGAATAGAGGATATTGTTATTGTGACAGGCCGGAATAAACGGGCCATTGAAGACCACTTTGATCGCTCGATGGAACTTGAAGCTTTCTTGGAAAAGAATGCTAAAGACGAACTGTTAGATTTGGTTCAGGATATTGCACAGATGGCGGATATTTATTACGTTCGGCAAAAAGAAGCCTTAGGTTTGGGACATGCAATTTACAGTGCCCGGAAATTCATTGGTAACGAACCGTTTGCGGTCCTTTTAGGGGATGATGTCATTTATTCAGAAGTGCCTGCTTTGAAGCAAATGATCAATCACTATCAGCGCTATGGGGCAAGTATAGTAGGAGTTCAAGAGGTTCCGCTGGAGGATACTCTTAAATACGGGATAGTGGATGGGGAAAGGTTTGCTGATCGGCTTTATCGTGCCAAGAATATGGTAGAGAAACCGCGTCCGGAGGAGGCTCCGGAAACTCACTTAGCTATCATGGGGCGATATATCTTAAACCCTGAAATATTTGGTATCTTAGAGGGTCTGCCAGCTGGCAGGGGTGGAGAAATACAGCTCACAGATGGAATTAAGGAACTGGGGCGCTATCAGGAGATACTCGCTTATGAATTTGAAGGTCGTCGGTATGATGTTGGAGATAAGCTGGGTTTTGTGGAAGCAACCATCGACTATGCCTTGCGCAGAGGAGATCTTTCGGAAGAACTATTTGATTATCTTCGAGAAGTAGTTCGAAGGGAAGACGAGAACAGATAATATTTGGACCCTCACCGCTTTTGGTGAGGGTCCAAATATTTCTGTTCTTGGCCTAATAAATTACCGACTTTTTTTGGACAATGCTGCTTGATTATCGCGAATTATATGGACTGGCTGAAGGCTTTTGACAGTTCGTGAACATAGAGAACAGAAAATGAACCAGACTCTACAGCAAAAACGACACTCTTCTCTCCTAAAAATTGGTAAAATGCTCTCGTAGTATAAAAAAAGTCTAAAGGAGGGAAGAGACTAATGATACCAATAGACAAAAAGAGAATAGTAACCTTAGCCGGAACGTTAGTTCTTGCGGGTGCTGTTGTTGCAGCAGGGGTGTATGGCCCTAGTGTCTGGAAGGTTTTCAGGCAACAAAGCGCTATTACTGACCAGGTGGTTATTCAAACACCAGCTGTTGACGGCAATAACAGCATTAATGGCAGTAATGGTACGATGTTGCCTGAAGGAACTGCTCCACCTGCGGTAAAAGGAACAGCGGAAACAACGCCCACCGCAGCACCCACGACCGTTAATTCACCCCCACAAAGTGATTCGGGATCGAAAAATAAGTACAGGGAACCGGACACTAAGCTGATAGACTTGGCGCCGTCTGTCACTGCATTCTTCGGAGAGGCTGCATTAAGTGATGATGCAAAAACATTAGCCTTTGGCTCCGCATGGAATATCCACCAATATGTAGATGGTTATCTCTATGGGCCGGCAGCGGGTCCCCAGATGAACGAAGAAGACATTAAGAAGTACATCGTATTCCATAAAACATTGCTGGACAAGCAGTATAAAAATGAAGCGAATGCTTCCAAAGCTTCAGCCTTTACGAGTTACCTGGATGTGCTGTTAAACAGTGGGATCGATTCGTTTGATTCGAAGGATAAAACCCGGATTGAACAGTTCCACCAAGGAATTCACGATCTCGATGCTCATCTTATGCGCAATGACGCAAGTTCAAAGATCTACGGAGCGACGCCATTTGCAACCAAACGGACATAATTTAGGTATTAACTGAAGCAATGAACATAAGAATGAAATGAAGCTTAGCTGCAGCACTATATGCGGTAACTAACTGCACTAAATTGTATTCAAGGTGCACAATGGCGCACTTGTATTTGATAATGAGGTTTATGTATATAAGGCTAAAAAGTACAATTCTTTGATGAGCATTATAAGACTTTCGGATTTTATATATAGATTGATCCATCAAATTGGTTATTTTATGGATTGACAATCTGCTAAAGCGGAGGGAGACAGGCCTATCGAAAAAGACTAAATTGAGAATATTATTCCGTTGAAAATTGAATTGGCAATCGGATTAGTGGAAACGACCTTGTGTTTACAAGGTTAGAAGCTGATCAAGATTGTTTTAAAATTAAATAAATGATAAAAAACACAAGGCCGTCTATAATGGACAGGCCTTGTGTTTTTTGTTAAATACAAAATAAATGTCTAACATCTCCTTTCTTTGGTCAATATAGTAATAAAACCATTTGAAGGAGATATTGGTCTTTATGCGTAAGATGAATTATTTGTTTGGAGCGCTGGCGTTAGGACTTGGTGTACTGGTTGGGACACTAGGTGTGTCTTTACTCACGAATTCGAGTTCCCCGACTTCATTTATCTCCAAGTTGCGTGGCCAAGATAAGATACAAACTGTTTCGGGTACCGTGAATGATCCTATTCAGATCCCGCCGCAAGACCCTGGGACAGTCGGCATGTCTGAAAGTGATCTTCATTCTCTTTCTAATAAGGATTCACTTATGGCGCAACAAGTTATCACAGACTATAAGCAGAACATCGGAATCTTTTTCGGAGCCTGGAAATCAACAGATATGGCTACCTTTCGTCTCAAACTTGCTAAAGCGTATACGGGAGATTTATTTGAAAAACATGCGCGGCGGGCAGAAGAGTATTTGGTACAAGGTATAGGCTTAGATGTGAGTCAAATAGTCTTCGATCAAGTCGATGTGGAAAGTGTCTCTGAAAACGCCGCGACCCTGCGAGTGGATTATCGTTATACAGCAAAGGATTACAGTTTAACTGATGGAACTGCAGTAGGGGAAGAGCATGAACAGATTGTTCAAGTTCGTGTCAATCTCGTTAAACAAAGTTCGCGTTGGATAATTACGGGAGAGAGCACAATACAGTAATTGGTTAAAAAGGGCTACAGTCTAAAAATGACTAAGTAGTCCTTTTTTATGCATAAAACCAGGGTGTATGATAAACTAGTGCTCAGTTAAACCTTTGGTGCAGCTAGGCGAACTCGTCGTTTAGTTACCTATAGAAAAACGTGTACTCGAAGAGCTGACCAATCAGAGGAAGGAATATCAACATGATTCGAAGCAGAACAAGTAATGTCAAACCCGATATAATTGAGGAAATTGGGTATTTAAGAGGATTTGGGGTTTTAGCAGTAATCGCTATTCATACAACAGGCTACTTTACAGAAGTTAAACAGTTCAACTCCTTGGTTCTGGTGAATTTATGGGCAGATATTTTTTCTCAATTCGCAGTGCCGCTGTTTATCTTGATATCGGGGGTTGTGTTAGCTAAGAACTATTGTGAGTCATTCTCATTAAAGGAGTTCTACAGAAAAAGAGTACGCTCGATTATTCCCCAATACTTCCTGTTTTCTATCTTATATACTGCATTTAACCATTGGGACATCATGAAAAATAGTTCGTTGGATACTAACTTCGCACTTTTACTAAATAATATTTGGCTTGCAGATGCTTCATATCATCTATGGTTTTTTTCGATCATCATTCAATTTTACATCCTTTATCCCCTGATCATAAGAATTTACTCGTTATTCAAACAGAGAAATAGATCAGAACTGTTGTTGGTTCTAATGTTAATGATACAGACATTTTTTATGGCTGGCCTGCACACCTCATATTTATCAGGTACAAAAATTAACTTTATGGGCTTTCTTTTTTACTTTTGCTTAGGGATTTATACTTGGGATCATTTTGACTCCTTTAAGGGGAAATTCACGGTGCCAAAGTCCTTTTTATTGATCATGTCCATTGCCCTAACTTTAGGAACCAGTTTTTTTGTAATTATCGGTTTAACGACAGGCTATAGATATGACTCCATTCCAGCTTACTTCTTCATAGGTCCGGAGCTCATATATCCTGTTCTGAGAGTCATCTCCTTTTTATTTCTCTTTAAGGTGTCTATGAGCTTTCTTGGGAAAAGGAGAAGTATCTTTGCTAAAGTTATTAAAAGAATCGGAGATTATTCCTTCGGAATCTATCTAATCCATATCTTTTTTAACCAATCCGCTATTAAAATCCTCAGGAACTATCAGATAGATTTTGATAGTTGGGCTTTTTATCCCATAGTATTTGCTATCACGATTATTTTAAGCTATTTAAGTATTAGGCTGGTTAGTTTCCTTCCTTTTAGTTACTATTTAGTAGGCTCTCAGAGCAGAAAAAGATCTTAAATTAAGATCTTTAAAGGGATTTTTTGAGTCGCCTTGAACAGAGGCTGCCGATTGTTCATAGTTGTAAAACCATGTGAGTTGTAGTAAACTTTAGAACGATAAAGTTTAATGTTGAGGTGTAGCGAGAAAGGGTTGAGCAACGTGTTATTCCGCAAACGAACGTTGATTTTAATGCTGATTGATGCTTTGTTAATCAACTTGGCAGCTTTCGGCAGTTTTTATTTGCGCTTTGATGAAGGTATACCCTTAAATTATTACCAGACTTATTATCAGACAGCCATTGGCGGGACTATTTTATATCTTGCGGTTTTCTACGTCTTTGGGTTATATAATCGTCTTTGGCAGTATGCAAGTACAGGGGAGTTACTTTCGATTGTTTATGCTGTTTCAGTTGGAACTGGAGGAACAGTAGCAGTGGTATACTTTTATGGTATATCTAATGCAGCAACTCTCACCTATATTAGGATGCCACACACTGCAGCATTGCTTCTTTGGTTGGCAATGGTTTTTTTAATTGGAGGTTCGCGGTTTATTTGGCGGATCTTACAGGAAAATACCTTAGATCGTCATGTCCCAGGCTCGCAGAAACTAGTACTTATTGTTGGGGCAGGAGATGCCGGAGTATTAGCTGCCCGAGAATTAAAAAACCGTAATTATCGAGATGGTCGCCCAGTCGGTTTTATCGATGATAATCATTCAAAACAGAAGTTGCAGTTACTTGGAATTCCAGTCTTAGGTACGAGGATCGATATTGCCCGTATTGTAAAAGGACATAACGTGGATGAAGTTATCATTGCCATGCCATCGGCTTCAGGCCAATCCGTTCGCGAAATTGTGGAAATATGTGAAAAATCCGGGGTCGTTTTAAAAATAATGCCGGGTGTCTATGACATTATTAGCGGAGACATTAATGTTAACCCGATTCGACAAGTCCAGGTGGAGGACTTGCTTGGTCGAGACCCGGTTTCCGTTGATCTGGAGGAAGTAGCGGGTTATGTTGCAGGAGAAACTGTGTTTATCACAGGAGCCGGTGGATCCATCGGCTCGGAAATCTGTCGTCAGATTGCCAGGTTTAATCCAGGGAAGCTGGTTCTGCTCGGACACGGGGAAAACAGTATTTTTGACATCGAACAAGAATTGCGTGTCGAACACCCGGGAATCGACTACATAACTGAGATCTTGGATATCAAAGACCGAGAAAAGGTTTTCTTAATCTTTAATAGATATAAGCCGGGGGTTGTCTTCCACGCTGCAGCCCATAAACATGTCCCTTTGATGGAAAGAAACCCGGAAGAAGCTCTAAAGAATAATGTTGTTGGGACACAGAATTTAGCTGAAGCCGCCGATCAAGTAAAAGTAAAGACCTTCGTTTCGATTTCTACAGACAAGGCGGTTAATCCAACAAGTGTTATGGGAGCTACTAAGCGTACCGCGGAAATGCTTATCCAAAGCTTGGATCTTCGTTCTCAAACGAAGTTTGTAGCCGTCCGGTTTGGCAATGTTTTAGGAAGCCGCGGCAGTGTGATTCCTACCTTTAAACGGCAAATTGCTCAAGGCGGGCCAGTTACGGTAACTCATCCGGATATGGTTCGCTACTTTATGACAATTCCTGAAGCGGCCCAGTTAGTCATCCAAGCAGGAGCCATGGGACGCGGCGGTGAGATCTTCATCTTAGATATGGGGAAACCGGTTAAGATCGTGGATTTAGCCAAAGACCTAATCAGGCTTTCGGGTTTCCACCCCGATGTTGATATTAAGATCCAATTCACAGGGATTCGGCCGGGTGAGAAGCTCTTCGAAGAATTATTGACGGCTGAAGAAGGAGTTACATCGACTAAACACAGTAGAATCTTCGTTGCAAAACCGAATGGAATCGACGTAAAACTCCTGGAAGAGTTAACCCATGTCATTCGAGAACGAGGCAGCTTTTTAACCAGAGATGAAGTTATTGAATTGTTACAGACCGTGATCCCCACTTTTCGTAAGAAGGTGGAAAAAGTTGTAGTTAATCACTGAACTAAGTCCAGCTAAAGCCAGACTTGAGATGAAACAGAAAAGTGAAACTCCCACTTCAGGAGTGGGAGTCTTAGAATGGATTAAGGAGAGATTTATTAAGATGTTAACCGTACGGAATGTAATTACTGACGAAGATGTGGTTGCCAAAGCTCTCAAAGAAAAAATAGAAAAACATGAAGCAAGAATTGGAGTTATCGGTTTAGGATATGTAGGACTCCCTTTAGCTGTAGAAAAAGGGAAAGTCGGATTTCCCGTGACAGGTTTTGACATCAACCCGGCACGTGTGGACCGCGTCAATGCAGCGGACAACTATATTGGGGATGTCAAAGATGAAGATCTCAAGGATGTTGTGCAGAGCGGGTTGTTGATCGCAACCACAGATTTCTCGCGCTTAGCGGAATGCGATGTCATAATTATTTGTGTACCTACCCCTTTAACCATCACTCGTGACCCGGATATCTCCTACATGCAGGCGTCGACAGAAGAGATCAGAAAATATCTTCGCCCGGGACAGATAATCACCTTAGAGAGCACGACCTATCCAGGCACAACAGAGCAAGTCATTCTGCCTTTATTAGAAAAGACAGGACTCAAAGTGGGTCGCGACTTTTTTCTCGCCTTCTCACCGGAGCGCGTCGATCCAGGCAACAAACGCTTCAGTACAAAAAACACCTCTAAAGTGGTGGGAGGAATGACTCCCGCATGCTTAGAAATTGCTTATTCACTCTATACCCAAACTATATCCAATGTGGTTCCCGTATCCTCACCGGCGGCTGCTGAGTTGACCAAAGTCTTTGAAAACACTTACAGAGCGGTTAACATTGCTATGGTGAACGAACTAATGATGCTCTGTGACCGCATGGGAATTGATATATGGGAAGTGGTTGAAGCCGCAGGAACAAAACCATTCGGAATTCAAACCTTTTACCCCGGTCCGGGAGTAGGAGGGCACTGTATCCCTATTGATCCCTTCTACCTCACCTGGAAAGCTCGTGAGTATGATTTCCATACCCGCTTCATTGAACTTGCCGGTGAGATCAATGTAGAAGTTTCATATTATGTTATCAATAAAGTTGTGCGTGCCTTAAATAGTGTCAACAAGAGCTTGAAAGATGCTAAGATCTTTGTCCTTGGGGTAGCCTATAAAAAGGATATTGATGACATGCGCGAATCTCCAGCCTTAAAAATTATCGAACTCTTGCGCAAGCAGGGGGCAAGTATCACCTACCATGACCCCTATATTCCGGTTATTGAGCCACACGGTGGAAGTATGCTTCACTTGGAGAGTGTCCCCCTGACGGATGAAGTCTTAGCTAATTCGGACGCTGTCTTAATCCTAACCGATCATACGGCAGTGGATTATGAGAGAGTTGTTGACAAGGCCAAACTCGTAGTAGATACCCGTAATGCCACGAAAAATGTTCTCAGCAATCGTGAGAAGATCGCTAAAATCTAGACTCTGAAATATGGCGATTGAGGTATAGAAACCCAACGCTTTAAGGGGAATCAGCAGATTCCCCTTAAAGCTGTACAGTACAAGCAAAGAACAGCATATTCTTAAAATTAACCCCGACAACAGACAGTTCCTTGTCTCTACAGCCTTAGAAGTGGGATGATTTCCAGCAAGCGAAAGTGAACTTGTTCAGCTAAAGCTGTACATGGAGACTTCGGGGAGTATACCTTCTTCGCGTCAAATGTTCCTATTGGGAAAGGCCCTCGGAGATACTCTCGACCGGAGACTATCGTCACTGAAGTAGAATAAGGAACACCCACTTGAAGAAGTGGGAGTCTCGGAATTGATAAATCAAGGAAAGAGTGGTTGTATTTATATGAACGGAGAAAACAGAATTCGGTTTGCAATTATAGGGTGTGGGCGAATTGCCCCAAAACATGCAGAATCTATAGTTTCCCTTCCTGAGGCAGACCTAGTCGCAGTCTGTGATATAGTGCCGGAGTTGGCCCAAGCCTTTGCCGATAAATATGGGGCAGAGCCCTACACCGATTATAGGGAAATGCTGAAAAGGACAGACATTGATGTCGTTACTATTGCAACTTCCAGTGGCATACATGCGGAAATCGGAATTGCTGCAGCTGAAGCAGGCAAACATATACTTGTAGAAAAGCCAATGGCCATGACCTTGAAAACAGCGGATGCTATGATTGCGGCTTGCCGTAAAGCGGGTGTAAAATTAGGTGTCATTCATCAAAACCGTTTTAATGACTCAGTGAAACTCCTTCGTGGGGCATTAGAAGATGGACGTTTTGGTAAATTGACTCATGGACAGGCTACAGTGCGTTGGAATCGGAATGATAACTATTATACGCAAGCACCTTGGCGCGGGACAAAACTCCATGACGGCGGGGTACTCATGAATCAGTCGATACATAACATTGACCTCCTGCAGTGGAGCTTTGGACCGGTGGAGTCAGTTTTTGGATATACAGAAACATTTATGCGCAAAATTGAAATGGAAGATATGGGAGCAGCCGTTATCAAATTTAAAAGCGGTGCCATCGGAATCATTGAGGCAGCCTCTACTATTTATCCTACGAACATTGAAGAGACCTTGAATGTTTTCGGTGAAACGGGATCCGTCATTGTTGGCGGAATTGCAGTCAACCGCATCGAAGTCTGGGAGTTCCCGGACAGCGCAGAGGAAAAAGAAACGATCTTCGCCAGCCAAGCAGGGGACCCTCCAAACGTTTACGGCTTTGGCCACCGAGAAATCATCTCAGATATGATTCAAGCGATTCGAGAAGACAGAGTACCGGCCATACCGGGAGAAGAGGGACGCAAGGCATTAGAGATTATTCTGGCGATTTATAAGTGCCAAGAGACGAAGGAACCGATCGTGTTTCCGTTGGTTGAGTAGGAGTGATGAATTATGAATCATAATCTCATAGCCCACAGTGCAACTGTCCCAATAACCACAACCGTCGGGCCGTTTTGTGTGATCGGAGAAAATGTTGTGCTTGGGGAAAATGTCATCTTGGGAGTTGGGTGTGTCCTTAGCGACGAAGCAAAGGTCGGGGACGGGGTTGAGCTGGGTAACTATGTGAGTATTGGTCGAGGTGCGGTAATAGGACAGCAAACTCGCGTAGGAGATCATACCACCGTTTATCCGCAAGCTATTCTTGGGGAAGATGGATTTATTGGCAGCAATTCTTCAATCGGACGTCTGCCGAAGGCTTCGGCAACGAGTACAGTTAAAGCACAAGCGGACATGCCCGCTCTTCAGATAGGTAATGGATTTACGATAGGTTGTTCTGCCGTCCTTTATGCCGGCACCAACTATGCTGATAAGGCCTTTGTTGGAGATGGAGCAGTCGTTCGTGAGAGATGTTCAATTGGGCAGAACGTGGTTATCGGCAGCGGAGTAGTAGTAGAAAATGACACTAAGATTGGCGAATTCACCAAGATACAGACAGGTTCATATATAACTGCCTATATGGAAATCGAAGAACGAGTGTTTATAGCGCCCATGGTTACGACGACCAATGACAATTACATGGGACGGACTGAAAAACGCTTTAAAGAAATCAAAGGCCCTACCATTCAGCGAGGGGCCCGTGTTGGCGGAGGCTCGATCCTTTTGCCAGGGGTGAAGGTAGCTCCGGAAACCTTTGTGGCTGCGGGGGCATTGGTTAGCAAAGATACCACGGAAAAGCGAGTTATCAAGGGGTTCCCCGCCAAAGATCTTCGAGCAGTTCCAGACGAAGAGTTACTATAGTGCCCTCGTGCTATGGGTTGAATATAGAAGAGAAAGGGAAGATTATAATGAAAATTCCTCTTTTAGATCTTAAGGCTCAGTATTTGACCATAAAGGATGAGATCAATCAAGCCATTACAGATGTGCTGGATTCGTCCGTATATATTCTGGGGCCGCAGATGAAGGCTTTGGAAAAGGAAATTGCGGCTTTCTGCGGCACGGAGGAAGCTGTCGCGGTTGCTAACGGTACAGATGCTTTAGTGCTGACTCTTAGAGCCTTTGGCATTGGCCCCGGAGATGAAGTAATTACCACTCCTTTCACCTTCTTTGCCTCTGCAGAAACCATTGCTCAGGTTGGTGCGACTCCTGTTTTCGTTGATATTGACCCTGTGACACTTAACATGGACTTAACTCAATTAGAGAAGAAAATAACCTCTCGGACAAAGGCCATTATCCCTGTACATATTTTTGGTCAGATGCTGGATGTGGAGAGGGTTATGGAAATTGCCGCACGCCATGATCTAAAGGTCATTGAAGATGCCGCTCAAGCTATTGGAGCAGAATACAAAAGTAAAAAAGCCGGCTCAATCGGACATGCTGCAACGTTCAGTTTCTTTCCCACCAAAAATTTAGGGGCTTATGGAGATGCAGGCATGATCGTCACTAACGACAAGCATTTGGCCTCAGAATTGCGCATGTTGCGATTCCACGGGTGCCAAGTAAAATACTATCATGATAAAATCGGCTACAACAGCCGTCTTGACGAGCTTCAAGCTGCCATCCTACGGGTTAAGTTACGGTATTTAAATGGATGGAATGATAGTCGTCGGGAAAAGGCAGCAGTTTATGACGAACTATTAGTTCAACTGCCACTCACTCTGCCCGGCCGGGATCCGGCGGGCACCCCCATCTATCATCTCTATGTCCTGCGGTCGGATCGTCGCCGGGAACTGATGGAGGCGCTTAAACAAGCGGATATCGCCTGTGCAATCTATTATCCGGTTCCATTGCATTTACAGAAGGCTTTTCATGATTTGGGGTATAAAGAGGGCTCCTTCCCAATCACGGAGAAGGCATGTACGGAAGCCCTGGCAATTCCTTGCTATCCCGAACTTTCAAGAACGGAGCAAGAAGAAATTGTCCGCGTGATCGAAGGAGTATACCGTGGAAAATAGCGTTAGGAAGCTGGGACCGTTGCGCAGAGGGAATCTTGTTTTAATCGGCCTGTTTCTATTTGTGCTCCTGGGTATTTTTTCAGGGTATAGACAGGTAAAAGGGCCGTTTACAGAGACCGAAATCCAGGAAGCACAGAGTGGGGCTACCCGTTTTCTTAACGGAGAATTGGAGATTGGTCAAGGTCAACTTATTGATGTAAAGCATTACTTCTTCGTGGGAACGGTTTATGAAGTAGAAACACCTGAAGGCAGAAAAAACCTAATCTCCTTTGTTACCCCCCAGGACAAACCAAGCCCAGGTCAAAAGGTTGAATGGGTCGGGGTGGACAATTATGTCTCATACGTGACGACGGTTTTTCCGGAGGAAAGGATCATGGATGGAGAAATTAATTCTTTAGAGAGAATTTCTCCGAAGAACAATGATCAATTCTATTGTGTTGTATACTCCTTTAAAGAGGACACAGTTCAACGCTTTATTGTTGATGCTGCTAAACTGGCAACTCTTAAAACACTGAACAGTGTTCGGGTAACCTATCACTCGCCGGGGGATAGCCTTGTCGAACCAGCCCCTAATACCCAAAAAGTAGCTGCGGGCTATATTACGGATCTTTGGTTAACCACCATGATCAAAGGGCTGGAATTAGAAAGGGATTTTGATTTCGAAAAATATCCCTACTATATCACTCTGGCACCAAAGCCCAATGCCAAATATACTTGGACATTTTATCTGACAAAAGAGCAGAGAGATCTGCTGAAAAACGGGAATGTTTTAGAGGTGAAGTATTCTTCCATATTCCCGTCAAGTATAGTGGTTACACGGGAGACTGTGGATCCCGATGTCTTGTGGGGCAATCCTGATAATGGTGAAAAACCATGAGTTTTGTTCGAAACAGTTTTTTGACCTTGTTTGGAACCCTGGGACGCGTTGTTTTTTCCATGGTAACTCAAATCATCATCTCTCGCGTGCTGGGACCCGTGGGAAAGGGCTTGTATTCCTTTCTTGTCCAGATCCCCACGGTATTGGTACCGCTGTGTAGCTTAGGATTGAATTATGCCAATACTTACTACGTGGCACGAAACCCGGAAGATGGCAAAAAGGCTGTGGGAAGTTCACTGGGTATGGCAGCCTTTTTGGGCGGTTTTATGGTTGTATGTGTAAGTATTGCTTATCACTTTTTAAAAAATGGGTACATGCAAGCAGTGACGCCCCTCCAATTGGGATTGATTCTGCTGGCGATTCCTTTCGGACTGCTTAATCTCTATTGGTTGAGTGTGTTATGGGGATTGGACTCCATAGGCAAGTACAACTTGGCCTTACTGGTCCAGTTCGCAGTCCTCTCCGCAGGAGTTTCGGCAGCGGCTGCCTTGGACCGTCTGACAGTGACCACTGGGTTTGGGATATGGGTTGCCGGAAATATCTTGACAACCCTGTATATGCTGCCGGAAATGGCGAAGATTGTCTGCTGGCGTTTTCATGTCTTTAGCCCTTCGTATATAAGGCAAACTCTCAGCTATGGGGCTAAGTCCTACTTAGCGAACGTCATGATGGTTATAAACTATCGACTGGACCTCTTCATAATCGCCGGATTTTTGCCCTTATCTGAAGTTGGCCTTTACGCTACTGCGGTCACCCTCGCCGAAATGGTCGGATACTTGGGTAATGCGGTCAATACGGCTCTCATTCCAAAGCTTGCTTCGGAGAAAGACAGCCTTACCTTCTCTATGACTCCGAAAGTCACGCGCCTAACCATAATGCTGACCTTTCTTGCCGCACTCGGAATGGCTATAATCGCTTATCCGCTGATTCTCCTCTTCTTTGGGGCTCGCTTTAGTGGAGCTTTCTACCCTTTGTTGGTATTATTACCTGGGATTGTGGCCCTTGGTGGATCTGTAGTGCTTTCGGGGGATTTAATGGCCCGAGGAAAGCCGATTTATTCAAGTATCTCTTCCGGTATCACAGTCGTACTAACCCTGATCCTTGATTTTACCCTCATCCCCCTTTGGGGTATTATGGGCGCCTCCTTGGCCTCGAGTTTAGTTTATATATCACTTTTTACCCTGAACTATGGTTTTTACCGCCGTGAAAGCGGCGAAAAGTTTAAAACCGTTTTGATTTTTACGCGGGAGGACATAAGAGAGATGACGTTGTTTATTAAGCAGGTGAGCACTAAATGGATCTCGAGGAGAAAGGAGAGGCAAGATGGAAAAAAATAATCTGAGTGAAAACCGTTTGCTCCTGATTCTTGAAGTCTTTGTAACCATTTTATGGCTTTATATGATCCTGCGCTGGGTCTATTATCCGTCGACGTTAATAACCTTGGGTTATCTGTGGGGGATTGTTTGGGTTGCCGTAAAACGTCCCAGGTGGTTGCCGGCAGTCCTTATCGTCACATTTCCCCTTGAGGTTTCAAAAATGTTCATACCGGCTTACAGCTTACCAGAGCGATTAGCTGGTTTTAATGTTTCTATCTTAGATTTTTTTCGTCTTACACAACTGGCCTTAGGCCTGCGTTGGTTATGTGATCTTTGGCAGAGTCATAAAGACCATGGGGCACACATAGCCGATAAATTTAAGATTTGGAAACGTCTAAAGACAGACGCCCTTTTATGGCTCCCAATCGCGCTTTTAGGAGTTTACTTGCTTTCAACGGCCTTTTCTATTGCGCCGGCACATTCCTTTGCAGAAACCCTGCGCTTGCTTTCCTTGATTATCACCCTTTACCTTGTCGTAGCCTACGTCGAAGACGAAAAGGATTTGCAGCGCTTAGGCTATACGCTGATTGCAGCCGGAGCGGTTCTGGGTTTAGTTGCCATTGTACAGTATCTAACACAGTGGTTTTTCATCCCGACCTCGGCTGTCGTCATTAATCGCCGCTCAAACACCACCTTTGCCGATGCCAATATCTTTGCCCGTTTCCTTGTTATCACCTTCTTGTTCTCCGTGGCTGAGCTCGAGCGACGCACATCATGGTCATCCCGTGTTATACCCCTCGTCGCCATTTTGCTTCAGGGTGCCGGTTTGGGAATCACCGGTTCACGAGGCGGGATTTTGGCTCTGGGTGTCTCGGCGATCATTTTCGTGATTCTTATTCCCCGACGAAAATTGACACTCTATGCCATGGTGCTGATGATTTTGGCCATTATTGCGGCAGCTGTTTTGAATCCGGCGATCATGGCACGGATAGAGAGTTTGAGATCGGGTTTATTGAGTGCCTCCGGAGGGATTCGAGAGTATTTGTGGCGGTCAGGAATGGCCATGGTGAGGGATCATCCGGTGGTGGGCATTGGAGTGGGGGCCTTTGGAGTAGCCTTCACAACCATCTATCCATACTTCAATCCTTACTCTACCTTTTATGTTTCTCTGTCCCATACGGCGATCCTTACCGTCTTGGCGGAAACCGGGATTATCGGCTTTACCGTTCTTTATTTTCTTTTTGCTAAGACCCTCCAAAGAGGGTGGGACATTTCCCGTACAATCCGTCATGAGCGTCTGCGTTTCTTGAATGCCAGCATAGTGGCAGGAGTCATAGCAATTTTTATCAGTGCTCAAGGAGAAGGACGATTATATGAAGAACCCCTGCTTTGGATCCTTTGGGCAATGTTAGTCTCAGTCTCTCAGTTAGCCAACCAACAGATAAGAAAGGAATAAGGAAACTATGAAAATCGCAACGGTCGTAGGAGCAAGGCCCCAGTTTATTAAGGCGGCTTCAGTCTCCCGTGTTTTAAGAAGGGACCATCAAGAAATATTAATTCATACCGGACAACATTATGACACTAACATGTCCGATATTTTTTTCGATGAACTGCATATTCCCAGGCCGGATTTTCACTTGGGGATAGGTTCCGGCCGACATGGCGCTCAGACTGGGGCAATTCTGGAAAAGGTTGAGGAAGTGCTGATTCAAGAAACTCCCGATGCTCTGTTAGTCTACGGGGATACGAATTCGACACTGGCGGGAGCTTTGGCTGCCTCGAAGCTTCATATCCCTGTGATCCATATCGAAGCGGGGCTTCGAAGTTTTAATCGCAGAATGCCTGAAGAGATCAACCGAATTTTAACAGATCATCTTTCCGGTCGGCTTTCCTGTCCGACTGAAACTGCCGTGAAGAACCTTATCGCTGAGGGGATTACAGAGGGAGTTTCTCAAGACGGAGACGTCATGTACGATGCTTTTCTTTATAACTTGGAGTTGGCTAAGGAAAAATCAACTATTCTCCAGATGTTGGGTTTAGGACCAAAATCATATATTCTCTGTACAATACATCGGGCTGAAAACACGGACGATCCGGCACGTTTAACTCAAATCTTAAAAGCATTATCTAAGATTTCGCTGCCTGTGGTCCTGCCGTTACATCCGCGAACCCGTAAAATAGTGCATGAATTGGGTTTAACATCCCTGCTTAATCGACTTAAGGTAATTGAACCCGTGGGTTATCTTGATATGATTACACTTGAAGCGAATACCTTAAAATTAGTTACGGATTCCGGCGGAGTCCAAAAAGAAGCGTATTTTGCGGGTGTTCCTTGCATTACCATGCGGGATGAAACCGAGTGGGTCGAAACAGTCGACGTGGGATGGAATCGCTTGACCGGCGCGGATGAAGAGAAAATTCTTGAGGCGGTAGAGATGTTTACTCCTCCGGAGAATCATCCGAGTATTTTCGGTGATGGCAAGGCCGCAGAACAAATTGTAGCAACCTTTGGAAAGAAAAATAGTAATCAATACTAAAGTTTATGACTTTAATTGGCGATAAATAAAGTATTGCTCCAATCTCAGAAAGTTGGATAAGGAAGGTAAATCAATGCGATTTTTAATTTTGACCCAATACTTTCCTCCGGAAACAGGAGCTGCCCAAGTGAGGCTTAAAGAACTGGCAAAAGGATTGCAGCGCCAGGGGCATGAGGTTGTCATTGTCACGGCCTTTCCGAATCATCCCTCAGGGGTCATTCCGCCAAAGTATCGAGGATATTGGTCTATGAAGGATGAAGTAGAAGGATTGCCGGTCTACCGGACCTGGGTTTACCCTGTGCAACGGGGACATTTTTGGAAACGCCTTTTAAATTACTTTTCCTTTACCTTTTCGTCTTTATGGGGAATCCTAAAGGCAGGGCCTTGTGACGTCCTTTTCGTGGAGTCCCCGCCACTGTTTCTGGGGATGACCGCTGTACTCGGAAGTTGGGTTAAAGGTGCCCGCCTGGTGTTTAACGTTTCAGATCTCTGGCCGGAATCTGCAGTAGCTTTGGGATTGGTTACCAATAAGACGATGATCCGTATGACAGAGGGATTGGAAACCTGGCTTTATAATCGTTCTTGGAAACTGTCTGCGGTGACCTTAGGAATTCGCGACACTTGGATAAAACGGGGTATACCGGCTGAGAAAATCGCTTTTTTGCCTAACGGAGTAAACCTCGATCTCTTTCGCTCCCTTCCACCGGATCAAGAATTTAGGGAGAAGCTGGGACTTCAAGATAAATTCGTCTTGGTCTATACCGGGACGATGGGATATGCCCAGGGGTTAGAGAGCGTATTGGAAGCGGCCAACTTATTGCGTTCTGAACCACAGTATCATTTTCTCTTTCTGGGGGATGGGACGGAAAAGCCGAGACTTGAGGAAATGGCCAAAGAGATGAAGCTGCCGAATGTGCAATTCCTCGGATTTCAACCGGTTACAGATATGCCGCGCTATTTGTCCTTAGCTGCAGGAAGTATAATTCCCTTAAAGAAGCTAAAACTTTTTGAAGGGGCACGTCCGTCTAAGATGTTTCCGGCTATGGGCTGTGGGGTTCCTGTTATCTATAGTGGAGAAGGGGAAGCCGTAGAGCTGATCAGAGAGGCCGGAGCGGGACTCACCGTTGAACCGGAAAATCCTGTTGAGATGGCCCAAGCCATTCGTTCCCTATACGAGTTAAGTGACCAGGGAAAGTCTATGGGAGAGAACGGCAGGCGCTATGTAGAAGAGCATTATTCTTGGAACAGCATTGTCAGTCAGTGGCTAAAAGAGCTAAAATAGCCGGAAGGCAAGGAGTTTATAAGTGAGAGGAAGTGGCTGTGTGAAACGGTGGGGTGATTGGATTATTCCCTTGTTTTTTGCTTTGGTGCCTTGGGATATCAGTAAAGTGCTGTTTCCCCCCTATCAAAGCGGTGCGGAAACGCCGACCTCTTTAACCTTTTTGCGCATAGGGATGATTTTCTTGTTAGCTTGGGGAGCAGTGCGTTTTGTTCAATCAGGAATAGGGAAGACCTTAAAGCGTCTTGCTGGGGTTCCCTTGATTTGGGCGGTCATTCCCTTGTTTATTGCCGTCCTCGTTTCACTGACCACAAGCTTGCAATCACAAACAACGATTAATGAAGGGGTGCGTCTGCTTCTTCTATTTGCTGTCGGGGTAAGTATGGCTTTGGGCGCGGACCGAAAAACAGTCTTTGACCGAGTGTTCAAGGTGATCTTTGCTATGGCGACTCTTACGGCAATCATCGGATTAGCCCAATATTTAAGTGGAAACTGGATTTGGGGCGGAGGTATTAATATCTCCGGAGTACGGAGGGTGAATGCAAGTTTCATTGATCCTAATCTGTTTGCACGTTATTTGAATATCTCTATCCTGGGGACTTTACTCCTTCTCCTGCGGCGGGAATGGTTTTTAAATATCGGGACCGCCTTGGCACTTCTTGTCCAAATGGCAGCTTTGGGAGTTACCTTTTCGCGAACAGGATGGTTGACCTTGCTGATAGGAATTGTTATTATAGCCATCAGCTCAGTGAAAAATCCCAGGACGCCTTGGAGTATACTGGGGCTTGGAGGGGTGGGCGCAATTGCTCTTTATCTCATTCCAAGTATCCGCATCCGGTTTGAAACACTCTTCACCGGGATGAGCGTTCTCGGACAGCGTGAGCACCTGATCAAGGGCGGTTGGGCCATGTTTATCGAAAACCCCTTGACGGGAGTGGGGTTGGGAAATTTTCAGTGGGCAATAGAACAGCCCTACCATTATCTGGTGCCTTGGAGTGATGCAGTCACTCGTTCTCATACCAGTTTAATGACAGTAGCGGCTGAGATGGGGATATTTGGCCTTGTAAGCATGTTTGTTTTTCTTATTATTATTGTGAGTATGAATTTGCGTGTGTTGAATCAGATGAATTCTTTTGCACAAGCAATCTT
The DNA here is from genome assembly GCF_020595055.1 of Desulfosporosinus shakirovi. GTDB lineage: Bacteria > Bacillota > Desulfitobacteriia > Desulfitobacteriales > Desulfitobacteriaceae > Desulfosporosinus > Desulfosporosinus shakirovi. The sequence continues at coordinate 46,265 of NZ_JAJDOO010000021.1, forward strand.
AATCAATATTTTCGTGGTTTGGCTCAGCTCCCAGGGGGAAGGCCGTTTTTTCGAAGACCCTATGGTTTGGGCTTTCTGGGGATTGAGCCTGGCCATTCAATGGAAACCTTGGGGAGAGAGCTGGGATGGCTAAACTTTGTATATTGGCCAACGCAGCCAGCACTCATACGGAGAAATGGGCCTTAGCTCTGTCAGAACGAGGGTGGGAGGTAGAAATCCTAAGTTTTCTCTCTGCAGAGCTGCCGAAGATTAAAGTGCATGTGATTCCTCGCCTGGCCGGTGATAAGGTGGATGTACTATTGCGCCAGACTTGGGTCCGGGAAAAGGTCGCCGAGATCAAACCGGATCTGATCCATTCCCATTATGCCACGAGCTTTGGCTTGCTGGGAGCGTTAACCGGCAGGCATCCTTTGGTTATTTCCGCCTGGGGCAGTGATATTTTTTCCTTTCCCCGAACCTCTTTTTTGCATCGAAAACTGTTAAAATGGATTCTGAGTCGTGCGGATGTGCTATGCTCAAGCAGTGAAATAATGGCCCAGGAGATGCATCGCTATATTGGCTCGGAACAAGCTATAGAAATTATTCCCTTTGGAGTGGATACCACTTGCTTTTCTCCCCCCCAGGGAGAACAGGTTTCTTATCCGAAAAGCGGTAGCAGCAGAACAGATAATCTCGTCGTCTTCGGCATTGCCAAAGGCCTGCACTCTGTGTATGGCTTAGATCTTTTGATCGAGGCCTTTGCTCAGGTTCATGGTCGTTTTCCTCAGACTCGTCTGCGCATTGCGGGGGAAGGCCCAGAGCGCGGCCAGCTGGAGGACTTGGCAGAGAAGCTTGGAGTTAGTGCATATATTGAATGGCTGGGGCAACTTCCCAATGCTAAGGTTGCTGATTTCTATCAAAGTATTGATATTGTGGTCATTCCTTCTCGTCAAGAGAGCTTTGGTGTAACAGCAGTGGAAGGATCGGCCTGCGCCCGTCCCGTGATTGCCAGCAGGGTTGGCGGATTAACCGAAGTAATTATAGACGGAGAGACAGGCTTACTTGTTTCATCAGAGAATATCGCCGAGTTAGGCCAGGCTATGGAAGGTCTGGTTAAAGATCCTGCCCTGAGGGACAGCTTAGGCCGACAAGGCAGGGCAAATGTGTTAAAACACTATGATTGGCAAGAAAATGTAACTCAAATGGAAGCCGTGTATCAGCGATTACTCCATACCAGTCAAAAAAGATAAGTTTGGTTCTTTATATGCTCGAATTTGAAAGGAGACATAAATCCAATGCGTAAAGAATTTTTAACCTATGGGTTGCCTCTTATTGAAGAGGATGATATTGCAGAAGTTGTGGACAGTCTCAGATCAAATTGGATTACCAAGGGACCCAAAACCCACGAGTTCGAGAAACGCTTTGCCGAGTATATCGGAGTCAAATATGCAATAGCTGTGAACTCCTGCACGGCAGGGCTGCATCTCGCGCTGGTGGCTGCCGGAATCAGTGCAGGGGATGAAGTGATCACAACTCCCATGACCTTTGCTTCCTCTGCAAACGTTATTATTCATACCGGAGCAACACCAATCTTTGCAGACATCGACCCGGTGACGATGAACATCGATGTCAACGAAGTTCGTAAAAAGATAACCCCCCGGACTAAGGCCATTATTCCGGTTCATCTTGCCGGACATCCGTGTGAAATGGATGAAATTATGGAGCTGGCCAAGGAATATAATCTTTTTGTACTGGAGGATGCAGCCCATGCTGTGTATACTAAGTACAAAGGGAAATTAATCGGTACCATCGGGAATGCAACGGCATTTTCTTTCTACGCCACCAAAAACTTGGCGACGGGAGAAGGGGGCATGGTCACCACCAACGATGAGGCTCTTGCGGATAAAATCAGGATAATGAGTTCACATGGCATGAGCCGAAATGCCTGGAACCGCTATTCGGCGTCTGGTTCCTGGTACTACGAAATTCTCCACCCCGGATACAAATACAATATGACGGATATTCAGGCGGCTCTCGGTCTGTCCCAATTGGCAAAACTCGAGCGCATGCAGGGAGTTCGACTGGAAATAGCCGAGCGATTTAACGAAGCATTCGGCAAAATGCCCGAACTGGAAATTCCTCCCGAAAAGGAATATGCCCGCCATGCTTGGCATCTGTATATCCTAAAGCTAAATCTGGAGAAACTATCCATAGACAGAACAGAGTTTATCGAAGAATTGAAGAAGGAACAGATTGGAACGAGTGTGCACTTTATTCCCGTGCCAATGCATCCCTTCTATAGAGATACCTTCGGTTTCCAAAAAGGAGATTTTCCCCAGGCTGAAACGACCTTTGAACGTATTATCTCCTTGCCCCTTTATCCGAAGATGAGTAAGCAAGATACGGAAGATGTCATTGAAGCTGTTGAACGAATTATCGAGGGTTTTCGCAAGTAAGATACGGAAAGGAGACAAACCAATGGGTCAGAGATTGGCGGCATCTGCTGAAAGTAAAGAGCTTATTTATTCCCGGTGGCAACTTGCTCTGAAGCGGCTGCTTGACCTTTTTGTCGCTGCTGTTCTTCTTGTGATCATATCACCGTTGTGGCTTTTTATAGTCCTTTGGATTCGCTTGGATTCTTCGGGACCGGCCATTTTCACACAAACCCGGGTGGGAATTTGGGGCAAGCCCTATACTATTTATAAGTTCAGGACGATGTCAGCCAATGCGGATGCCTTAATGAAGTCAAAGCTGGAAAAAGTAAAAAATCTGGAAAACTTCGTTTTTCAGGAGAAAAATGATCCCCGGATTACACGGAGCGGGAAGTTTTTGCGTAAAACCAGTTTGGATGAACTCCCTCAGCTCCTGAATATTTTGCTGGGCAATATGAGTCTTGTAGGACCTCGTCCGGAGGTTCCGGATATTGCAAAACACTACACACCGGAACAACGCCTGCGCCTTAACGTCTTGCCGGGGGTCACCGGATTGGCCCAAGTCAACGGGCGGAGTGAACTAACCTTGGGAGAAACCCTGGCCTATGATGTGGAATACGTCAGGCGTTGGAATATCTGGTTGGATTTATCGATTTTGTGGAAAACCTTCTCCGTCGTCTTCTCCGGTAAAGGGGCTTACTGATATAAATGCCCAATAAATGGTTATGATTTATTAAGGAAGGATCAAAAGAATACAAAGAACAATTCATAAAAAGGCAGGAGGTTTCAGGGAGGAACTGCTTTCTATCTTGTCGAATAGGAAAAGAAGGTTCTTGCATAAGGAGGAATAAACGAGTGATTAGAGAAAAGATTCTTGATATACTTACCGATATTTGTGGTACGGATGAGATAAAGCGGAACCCGGATCTGGAATTGTTTAAGAATGGATTGCTTGATTCCTTTGGAATCATTGAATTATTTGTGGCCATTCACGAGCAGCTGGCCATTGAAGTGGCACCAACAGAAATGGAACGCGAGGAATGGGAGACCGCCAATAAAATCATTGCTTACCTGGAGGAGCGTAGGGGTTGATGATTCGAAGTCGACTGGGGCCAATGCTTATTGCCGTCCTTCTCTTTGCTGTAACAATAGTTTGGATGGGCCCACTGACCCAGCAGGTTGTGGGGCTTTTTTGGCTTAAACAAGGGGTTACCCAAACCATCGGCGGCTCGCAAACTCCTGTAAGTTTTCAGGGCACGATCTTGCAGGAAAAAGCCCTGCGATCCCCGGATATTTTTCCTGTTTACGGGTCTTCGGAATTTTCCGCTGTCTCTGAATTTCATCCGTCACTTCTTTTTGAGGGAAAACCCACCGGGTTTGCCCCTTTTCTTGTGGGGCGAGGAGGAACCCAGGACATCATCCATGCTTTAAACATGGCAGCTTTAGGAGAGTCTCTTAAGGGCAAAAAAATTGCCCTTATACTTTCTGCACAATGGTTTACTCCGGAAGGAATCAGTCCCGCGTATTTTAAACAGAATTTTTCCCCGCTCCACGCCTATCGAATGGTTTTTGACTCCTCTTTATCTGCAGAGACTAAAACTTCATTAATAACCCGCCTCTTAGACTTTCCCGAAGCCTTTGAGGAGCAACCCACTCTCTACGCCCTTCTAAACCAGCACTTACTTACAAGCCAAAAACCAAGCTTTGGGAGTCTGAGATTAGCAGTTGGGGGAAGAATTGAAATGGCCGCCCTCGAAGCTCAAGACGCGTTGAAAACTATTGCCTACGCCCGGCTAATCAACCCAAAAGGTGTCTTAATAAATGCTGCTGTAACGGCGCCGCCTCTTGCCTCGTGGCAGGAATTAAAAGAGAAGGCCACCAGGCAGGGTGAAGAATTGACCCATAATAATCCATTCGGTATCTTGGATCAGTACTATTCAGAGAATATACAACCCAGGCTCGCCCAGAATAGAAATTCATCGTCCCATTCGGGACTATATCCCTCGCCTGAATACCAAGATCTGGAGCTATTGTTGGATTTACTCCAAGAGACTAAGGCTCAACCGATGTTTATTATAGTGCCAGTCAATGGAACTTGGTATGATTATACAGGTTTTCCGATAGAGGAACGAAAGGCGTATTATTTACGAGCAGAGAAGATGATCAAGGACAGAGGGTTTGTGGTTGCAAATTTCGGAGATCACGAATATGATGCTTACTTCTTGCAGGACACGATGCACTTGGGCTGGAAAGGGTGGGTGAACATCGATGAAGTATTGGACGGATTTTATCACGAAGGGGAAGGGACCTAAGGAATGGAATCCCACCTTAATATGGTGTAGTCGAGTTGCCTATTACTACCTCATCCTGATGGGTTTGTTTATTCTTTATTTAGTGCAAAAGCAACAAACTACAGTTCCGTTTATTTACAATAACTTTTAGGCGAATGGGGAATGTGTTTCATGCTTAGTGAAAAAATCCATGATTGGTCTATAAGATGTCCGGAGCGGGTGGCACATGGACATGGGAATTCTGTTTTAACCTATGCTTCTTTAGAAAGCAGATCTAATTCTATTGCAGTATGGCTTCATGAACTGAATTCAGCTGAGGGAATAACTCGTCAAACTCCGGTTGTCGTGTACGGGCATAAAGAAAATGAGATGCCGGTATTATTTATGGCTTGTGTCAAAGCAGGCCATCCCTATATTCCTGTGGATTCCTCCGTGCCTGGGGAGCGGCTTTGGCAAATTATTGAGGCTTCCGGGGCAAGGGCAGTCCTTTCCCCTCAAATTGTGCCTAAAGGGGATGCCTCGCACAAAGTTATGATCCAAGAAATGATTTCACCGGACGGGCAGGACAGTATCCTTAAGGGATATCAATGGGAAGTACCGTCATCCGCATGGCAGGTACAACCGGATGAAGTTTACTACATTATCTACACCTCCGGCAGTACAGGAGTACCTAAGGGAGTTCAGATTACCCTGGGGGCTTTAGAGAGTTTTCTCAACTGGGTCAACCCGGCCTTTCAGCCGGAGGAAATGAATGAGGTCTTTCTCAATCAGGCCCCCTTTTCCTTTGACCTTTCGGTGATGGATTTATATATGTCCTTAAGTACAGGAGGGACCCTTTGGAGTGTGGACAAAAACCAAATTGCTAACCCCAAAGAACTCTTTGCTTCCTTCGCTTCCTCGAACATCAGTTACTGGGTATCAACCCCTTCCTTTGCCGAGGTGTGTTTAATGGATCCCGGTTTTAATGATACCCTGCTGCCCCGGGTCAAGCGTTTTCTCTTTTGCGGAGAGATTCTTACCCATGATTGCGCAACTAAACTGGCTCAGCGCTTTCCGGGAGCTAAGGTGGAAAATCTCTATGGCCCCACCGAAGCCACAGTGGCGGTAACCAATCTGACCATCACCCAAGACATTCTGAACGGGTTTAATCCACTTCCGGTAGGAAGGGTTAAACCGGATGCTCTGGTCCTCATCTGTGATACCCATGGACTCACGGCAACCATAGCCGCTGAGAAGGGGCTTTTGCCCCAAAGACCTGAGACCCTGTCCGAGGGAGAGGCGGGGGAACTGGTTATTGCCGGCCCCAATGTGAGTGTGGGCTACCTTAACAATCCAGAGCAAACTGCCAAGGCTTTTTTTAGCTGGCAAGAACAAGGGGTAACTTGGAATGCTTACCGAACGGGAGATTCTGGGCTGTTTAAAGAGGGCTTCCTCTTTTACCAAGGCAGGTTGGATTTTCAGGTTAAGCTCCATGGTTACCGGATCGAATTAGGAGAAATCGAGGAAAATCTCAGGCGCTTAGCGATGGTTGAGAATGCCGTAGTTTTACCCATTGAACGACGCGGTAAAGTGGAATATTTACAGGCCTTTATTACCGTGAGTAAGCCTGTGGAAGACGAATTCAAGGCGACTCTTGCTCTGAAGGAAGATTTGCGCAGACACTTGCCCGAATATATGATCCCGCGTCGGTTTAAATTCCTCGAGAAAATGCCCATGACACCGAATGGTAAGGCAGACCGGCGTGCTTTGCTGGGAGGTCAATAATGACGCCTTTTGAGGACTTTTCCTTTTTCATCTATTTGCTTATCCCAATGGTGCCGGCAGTTTTGCTGGGGATTCTCGGAGTATCCGGTAAAGTACGAGCTGCCTGGGTCTTACTTTCTACCTTGGGTATGCTTCTGCTCATTGGACGACCACTGAGCGTTCTCTATCAGATTGCAGGTTATCTTTTGTTCCAATGGATTATAGTACGGCTTTACTTGTCCTATCGACTGAGTGCACTGGGAAAAAATCGCGCCGGTGTCTTTTATCTGGTAACTTTCTTAGCCATTCTGCCCTTAGTGGTCGTAAAGATTAACCCTAGTTTTATAGCGCTGGGCTTTTGGCAAACTGTCATCGGGTTTATAGGGATTTCCTATTTAACCTTCCGTACGGCAGGGATCATTCTGGAAATTCGCGATGGGTTGATTAAAGAGGTTCGATTGGTGGATTTCATCAGCTTTGTCCTCTTTTTCCCGACCATTGCCTCCGGCCCGATCGACCGCTACCGACGCTTTGTTACGGATCTTTATAAACCCCTTACTCGTCAGGATTATGGTGAGCTGGCCATCCAGGGAATGGACTATATTTTTCGAGGCTTTCTGTATAAGTTTATTATCGCCTATCTTATCAATAAGTATTGGCTTGAGCCCTTGAACCATACTTTTGGATTCCTGCCAACCCTTAAGTACATGTACGTTTACGGCTTTTACCTCTTCTTTAATTTTGCAGGGTACAGCGCCTTTGCCATCGGAGTCAGTTATCTGATGGGCATTAAGACCCCTATCAACTTTGATAAACCATTTATGTCTAAAAATATCAAAGATTTTTGGAACCGTTGGCATATTTCTCTGTCATTTTGGTTTAGAGATTACATCTACATGCGTTTCGTCCTTGATTCAGCTAAGAAAAAGCGCTTTAAAAATCGTTATACCGCCTCCTATGTAGGTTATCTCCTCCTTTTTGGCATTATGGGAGTATGGCACGGAACCCAACTCCAGTATGTCTTGTATGGGCTTTATCATGCGGGGCTGATGATTGGCTTTGACTTTCTGGACCGCAAGAACAAAACCCGGAAGTATTGGGGGACAGGGCGGATCTGGGATCTGTCAGCGATTCTGGTTACCTTTCATTTTGTAATGTTTGGTTTTCTGATCTTTTCCGGCCGCCTGGTTTAAAGGGCGGCGATCAACTTCATCTTGTATGCTCCGGCTCCGCTAGGTCAACTGTATCAGTTAGATTTAGGGGGCTTTTTTACTATTTTCTGTACTAGTCAGACTAAGTTTTCTATAAGCCCTCGATTAACAGTTTTTGGGCAGGAATCCTCTCCTTTAGTGTCGAATAAGAAATGGAATATTGTCTTGGACACATTAGAGAGGGGTAGTAGGAGTATGGGGGCACAACGCGTCAAGAAGATCATGGCAGTACTTATCATCGGACTTATTATTATCCAGCTAGTCCCGGCCAGACCGGTCATGGCAGCCGTAGATCAGAAGGCCTATTATAATGAGATCGGTGAAAAGTTAGAGGATATGGCCAATAAATATAATATTCCGCCTGTACTCCTCAAAGCAGTTGCTTGGATGGAGAGTGGTTGGAAGCAATGGGAAATGGATACTGTGACGGGAAAGCCTATAACCGATAAACCATTAATAGGACGTGACGGAATTGGGATAGGGATTATGCAAGTTTCCTCATACGATCCCAAGGATACAGAGACGATGGACAAATTAAAAAATGATATCGACTATAATATTGAGATTGGTTGTCAGATGCTCAACCAAAAATGGCGGGCTTACCCCAAGATTGGGGACGGGGACCGCAATGTTTTAGAAAACTGGTATTTTGCCATCTGGGGTTATAATAGTTGGGCAACCAGAAATAATCCCAATGCCATAACGGGTAAATCCGCTTATCAGGATTCGGTGTTTAGTCTGATGGGTCAAAAGTACAACAGTGCAATTACCTTTGCGCCGGGAGCCACAAAGTTCCCGAAGGAACTCTTACCTCCCGTAAATCCTCCCTACTTATCCGGTCGTTGGAGTACTCCGGCCTCGATTCATTTAGGAGATTTAGAGATTGATGAAGACAGCTTGGTTGATTCCGGTGGAGGAACCGGCGCCGAATCCGCCAATGGTGATTACTGGTACAACTATGCTCGTTGGAGTTCGTATTATGCTTTAGGATTTTATGTTACTGCTTATAAGAGTCCCTCGGTTACAGATAAAGAGATTGTTGAAAAGAAAATTCTTAACGCCTATGGCAAACTGTTAACGGAAGCAGATGTTTTGATGCTCGAAAAGAACGACACTTCTTATGCCAGTGCGGCTAAATACTACTGGACAATCTCGCAGGGACCAAACCTGGATGCTTCCATCCAGAAACGTGCCCAAACAGGTCATCTCAGTGCCTTAAACAAGCTCTTAGCTGAAGCTGATAAATTGGCCCTTGCAGACAGCCTCACTTACGCGACGGCTGCCCAGGACTATGGAATAATCTTACAGGGGTCAAATCTGGATGCCAACTTGGAAGAACGGGCTAAAAATGGCCTGCGAAACACCTATACAAAGCTCTTGGCTGAAGCAGATAAATTAGCCCTGGAAGGGACAGCCTCCTCTAATGAGACTGCGGCAAAATACTATTTGACGGTTGTGCAGGGACAAGTCCTGGATGCCAGCCTCACAGAACGCGCCAGAGTCGGGTACGAAAAAATAAAGGACACTAACCCTTTGCCAACGCCAACGCCAACGCCAACGCCAACGCCGACGCCGACTCCGACTCCGACTCCGACTCCAACGCCAACGCCGACTCCAACCCCCGACCCCAAGGAGTTAAGCATCGAGCGGCTCTATGGGATGAGGGCAGAAGACACGGCGATCAAAATATCCCAAACCGGCTGGGTGAAAAATTCTGCCCCGGTCGTGCTCCTTGCACGAGTAGACCGCTTTCAAGATGCCTTAGCAGCTGCCCCTTTGGCAAAGAAGCTTAAGGCACCCTTACTTTTAACATCCCCGTATCAGTTAGACAAAGAGGTTTTAGAAGAAATAAAACGTCTGTCCTCTGAGGCTAAGGTCTATGTCATCGGTGGAGAGGGAGCGATACTGAAGCCGGTTACAAACGCTCTTGTGAAAGAGGGTTTATCCTATGAACGAATCTTCGGAGAGTCAGCGCCAGATACTGCCGCTGCTATTGCCAGGAAGATCGGACCCAGTTCACAGGTGATCTTAGCTTCCGGTACCAGCTTTCCGGATGCTCTCTCGGCTTCTGCTCCGGCAGCGGCTTTAGGGATTCCGATTCTTCTGACAGAACAAAACAAATTGCCCGCGGCCACTAAGCAAATACTAAAAGACTTCGGGGTGACAAAAACCATCATTGTAGGAGGGAAATTTGCGGTATCCACTACGTTTGATGCCAAAGGAGGTCCCTTAGAACCCCATGGTCCTTTGCGCTTGGCTGGGGATACAAAATATGATACGATGTTACAAATTGTGAAGCATTTTAACCAAAATCCTGAATCCATCGTCATAGCCACAGGGGAGACCTTCCCAGATGGCTTATCCGGAGGTGCTTTTGCAGCTTTGACTGGAAGCCCAATGATTCTCGTCCCCAAAGGAGATCTGAATTCGGATACAAGTACTTACTTAAAGGGACTGTGCGGGAAGACTAAAACAGCTTATATTTTGGGCGGAACCGGGGTAATCCCAAGCACAAATGAAAAAACAATGGGGAGTCTCTTGACTTCTCAATGATCCCAAATCGGCAGAGGATGAAAAATTATTGACTAGAGAGAATAGAACAAATCGAGAGTTCAAATCTCGTGCCTCGAACTTTGTGCTTCGAAAAATGTTGTGGTTTACGGGACTCTTATTTCTCATTGCCCTAATGATAGAACTCCTATATTTCAGATCATATAGTGTGGGCTATTTTATTTCTCCCGATGGTTTACATTATTCCAACATAGCTGAGAATTTCCTTCATGGCAATGGGCTCGTAAATACAGCGAATTTTGTCCAGGGGGATGACGGTGACATATGGGAAGTCCCCCAAACGCGGGAGTATGTGGTAGGCCCAATCTATCCTATGCTCTTGGCCATCATTTACGGGATATTTGGCGTGATGAATTTTAAGATGGTTATTCTTGTTCTGCACTCCGTGCTCGGAGCTGCCAGCGCGGTCTTCGCTTATAAGACGGGTGAACTCTTGTTTGGCAAGGGGTATGCTTGGATCCCCTATTGCTTGACACTGGGATATCCGTTATTTGCCTTCTGGGGGATGTATGTTCTCACAGAGGCAACCTATGTTTTTACCATCACGCTTTTCCTTTATCTTTTAGCCCGCTATGGGAAAGAAGTCGATCGGCCGAAACTGAAGACTCTCTTGCTCTTAGGGGCAGCCATGGGGGTTTCGAATCTGGTTCGTCCCCTCTTGTTGCTTTTTTTTCCTGTTTTGGGATTCTGGATTTGGTGGGCCAAGGGTTGGAACTTGAAAATGGCTCTGCGGGATTTTGCCGTCATCCTTGTGATGACAGTGGTGGTGATGAGCCCTTGGTGGATTCGCAATGGCATTAAATACCATCAGTTCATTGCTGTCTCAAATTATGGTTCTTATGAGTTTTACCTGGGGAATAATCCCTTGACTATTACGGATCAATATTTTTATTTTGCTCAACCGAGCTATGAACCCCAAGTTAAAGCTCGGATCGAAAAATTGCCCATTCCCGAACAAGAAAAGGAATATAAGCAATTGGCAGTGTCTTATATAATTCAACATCCCGTACTGTTTTTGCACCGAACCTTTGCCAAAGAAAAGGACCTTTTTTGGCAACCGGTTCCTCCCTTAGGTGGAGCCTACAAAATCAAGGGAGTTCTCCTGGACAAATGGTATCTCCTCTTGGGCCTTGCTGGGGCCTTGCTTAGCCTTTTCAGTTTGAAAAAATACAGCTTTCTCTTACTTTTTATTGGCTATTACAGTTTTATAGTGAGTATGTTCACTGTGGTTGATGGCGCTCGCTATCGTCTGCCGGTAATGCCTGGGATGATCTTTTTAGGATCTCTGGTTTTGGTTATAGCTATTAAGGGCCTAAGGAAATTAACTGGGGTTAATCGGCGAGCGGGCAGGAGGGTGTAAGTTCAATGTTACGTGTACAATTGGTCGTGCTTATAATCAGCTTATTTGTCACCGGCTTTATCGTTGAGCAAGTTCGTCGCCGGCGTTTAGCTGTGGAATATTCTCTGATTTGGATTGTCGCAGGAATGGGAATGATTGTTTTATCCCTCTGGAAAGACGGGATTGAGTACATAGCAGACTTAATGGGTATTTATTACGCTCCGTCTGCGATCTTCGTCATTTTTGGGATTCTGGTGTTTGTTTTATGTGTTCACTTCTCGTTAGAGATATCCAGATTAAGTTCAAACAATCGGGTCTTGGTACAACGGATCGCCCTGCTGGAGGATGACTTAAAAAGCTTGGAAGAAAACTCTGCTGATCCGGAAAATAAGCCATTCTGTAAGGACGTGTAGGATGAGTCATGAGAATTTTAGCGATTGTTCCCGCCTTAAATGAGGTTGATAATATCGGCCCCGTAGTGAGTAATCTAATGACAACATCCCCTTGGCTGGATGTGCTGGTCATAGATGATGGATCGACTGATCAGACCGCCGAGGTCGCCCGTGCCCATGGAGCAAAAGTGATTTCTTTGCCGGTTAATCTGGGCATAGGGGGCGCGGTACAAACAGGGTTTTTGTATGCCTTAAGGAACCACTATGACGTGGCCTTGCAAGTTGATGGGGATGGACAGCACAGAGGAGAAGAAATCAAAAAATTAATGGACCCTGTCCTTCTTGGGGAAGCGGACGTAACCATTGGATCGAGGTTTCTGGAAAAGACCTCGTATAAATCAGCTTGGCCCCGGCGCTTAGGGATCTATCTCTTGAGTAAAACTCTCCAGTCCGTTGTGCGTAAGAATTTTACGGATCCTACCTCAGGATTCCGTGCTTATAATCAAAAGGCCTTGAGGATTGTGTCCGCCCACTATTCCACGGATTATCCGGAACCCGATGCTATTGTTACTTTGCTTAAGAATAGACTGCGGGTGATAGAAATTTCTGTTGAAATGGATGCACGCTTGTCAGGGAGTTCGTCTATTACGCCTTTTAAGAGCGGGTATTATATGTTTAAAGTGAGTTTGGCGATTATTCTTAACTCGATGATGAGTAGGATTTGGAATGATTAGGCGGAGCTTTTTGTCGAAAGCCTTCGTTTGGAGGGGAGCGCTTTTCTGCACGCGTCAGCACGTTACGCCGCTGACGTGCTGGACGGTTCGCGAGCGCGTCCGAACCTCAGGGCGTGATGAATGTGCGCCGCTCCTTGCCATCCTTGGCACCGCGGCATCAGTCCATCCATGGACAAGCCCTGCGGCGCGCTACGGGACGCGAACCGTCGGCGCACGTCTGGACCGCGGCTTCACTGATGCTTCCGCTTAGCAGAAAAGCGCTCCTCTGGGGTGAGTTTTAAGGGAATGGCTTTGTCGAAAGGCGCTCCTTAGGCTTAGTACGGGGGAGCGCTTTTCTGCACTATCTGAAAGCATGTTATGGTAAGCATAATTGTAACTAAGGCGACCGTCTTCGTCTGTGTTTTGCTAAGTTTCCTTGAAAAATGACTCCTGAAGGCTTTTTTGTGGCATAATTGAATATAATGATAGAGAAGAAGGTGAAATAATGGACAAGGAGATTATTTTTTTGGTCGAAGAAGCCCCAGAAGGCGGTTATGTCGCGAGAGCTTTAGGTTATTCGATATTTACTGAAAGTGATTCTCTTGATGCTATTAGAGAAAGAGCGAAGGATGCAGTTTGGTGTCACTTTGATGAAGATAAAGTTCCTCGAATTATTCGATTGCATTATATTAGGGAAGAGATCGTCGCTATATGAGGATTCCGCGTGATATGGTTATAAAGTAACAAGACAAACCGGTAGTCATATTAGGTTAACTTCAACAATATGTGGAGAAGAACATCATGTGACTATTCCAGACCATAATCCTCTGAGAATAGGAACTTTTCGATCTTGTTTTTTTAAATTCATCTTTAGTTGAACGAGTTCACTTAAGAATTCATAAAAGTATTATTTATAGATAGAAGACCAGATGTTATTCATGTAAATATTTGGTACAATATAAGTAAGGGGGAAGTCAAATGTCGTTGTCAAAAGAAAAGGAGAAATATACATTTGCTGACTATCTTCAATTTCCAGACTCTGAACGATGGGAAATTATAGATGGAATATCCTATATGCAATCAGCTCCCACTTGGCAGCATCAAAGTATATCTAGAGAATTAATGTTGCAGTTTGGCGAGTACTTGCGCAATAATCAGTGTCAGGTGTTTGCGGCACCGTTTGATTTACGTTTGCCGGAGATTGAGGAAAAAGACATTGAGGAAGATGTTACAAATGTTTATCAGCCAGATCTATTGGTCGTTTGTGATAACAGTCGCTTAAGAGGAACTGGTTATTATGGAGTTCCTAGTTTGATAATTGAAATACTATCACCCTCTACAGTGCGAATTGATAGGCTTTTAAAATTCAACATTTATGAAAAGGTCGGTGTCAAGGAATATTGGATCGTAGAGCCTGACAACAAACTTGTAAATGTCTTTGTTTTAGAGGATAACAAGAGATATGGAAGGATTGAGCTGTATACCGAAACGGATAAGGTAACAGTGTCAATTTTTCCTGATTTAGTCGTGGATTTAAACAAAGTTTTTGATATTAACGTGTCCACGTAATTGGTATGATTGTAATATAGCTATAGTTGCCTCGGATTTTTTAAGCTTGCTTTAAGCTATTTAACGGAGGTGTCAGTGAATGTTATTGCCTGCGCAAAAGGATAATAAGAGATATTCATATGCCGAGTATTTAAAGTGGTCTGATGACAAGCGGTGGGAACTGCTTGATGGTATCGCATTTAACATTGCTGCGCCGTCTCGTCGACACCAGGAAGTTTCTGGTGAATTATTCTACCAGATTCGTAGCTGTCTTGCTGATAAGTCTTGCAAGATATATTCAGCGCCCTTCGACGTTCGTTTTAGTGAGCCAAAGCAGAAAGACGAGCAAATAGTGAACGTGGTCCAACCGGACCTTACGATTGTATGTGACAAGTCGAAATTAGATGATAAGGGTTGTTTAGGTGCTCCGGATTTAATTATTGAAATCATCTCACCAACATCCATTAGCCTTGATTATGTAAAAAAGTTAGCTCTCTATGAGAAGTACCATGTTAAAGAGTATTGGATCATACACCCCATTGATAATACCGTCATGGTTTTTACATTAGGTGAAGACTATCAATACGGGAAACCAAGCATTTTCACGGAGGATTGTCAACTGAAGAGCAGAGTCATTACTGATCTTACAATTGACTTGAGGCAAGTTTTCGGGATATTAGGATGATGTCTTGTATGATTTTAGCTCATGCCTTAAATTAACATATGTTGTGAGGGGAAAAATCCAGTGAATTCATCCAAGCTATGATATAATTAAAGATATATTTAAGATTAGAAGGATGTGAAGGGATGGAAAATAAAATCCTCCAGGCACTTGAAGGGCTATCACATCAGATCACTACGTTGTCGGAAAAAGTAGATGGCCAGGGAAAACAGATCACTACGCTATCGGAAAAAGTAGATGGCCAGGGAAAACAGATCACTACGTTATCGGAAAAAGTAGATGGCCAGGGAAAACAGATCACTACGTTATCGGAAAAAGTAG
>NZ_JAJDOO010000021.1:61580-86026 GCF_020595055.1 Desulfosporosinus shakirovi
AAGTAGATGGCCAGGGAAAACAAATCACTACGTTATCGGAAAAAGTAGATGGCCAGGGAAAACAGATAACTACGCTATCAGAAAAGGTAGATAACCAAGGAACCCAAATTAAAGAAAATACGCAGATATTAAAGGCTTTAGAGCATTTGGCAGAGATAAATAAAGCAGAACACGATAAGATGTCGTTTAATATAGGGGAGATAAGTGGAGATCTCAAATCCATTAGAAAAGACCTATTAAATGTTGAGTTAATTACAGCCAGTAATTGGAGTGACATCGCAAGGCTAAAGGCAGTAAAATAAGAAACGAGATTGTAGGAATAAAACCTGCCATCTCATTTTTTTTATTATAAATAAATTTTACTCCAGATTCATCTGTGGGGAGTGTCAAAGCCTATAATACTTTTCTATCGAGGTAAACTCGAACTTCTTTAAAACGCGTAACAGCTTTTGCTCGCATCCATTAATGCCGTAATAATGAATGAGGCTTTCTTTGCCGCTGAGGGTGAGGCGGGGTTGCTCTGGGTCGATTTCGCGGGGGTGAAGGTAGACAATCGCGGGTTGACCCTCTTTGTTGACGGTTTTGATGCACTGGGAGATCACAGGATAGGGAAGGGCTCGGAAGTAAAAGCCCCCAGCAAAGGGAATATTCTTGTTTAACAATCGTACCGTTGAGGAAGGGACTTCAAGCAGCTTGAGTATTTTCCCATTGTATTTTGGGTGATAGGGAAAGCGTGGGGCGGTGGGCAGGCCGTAGAGATAGGTTTCAATGGGGAAGACACTGGCATCATACACAAAGCCTAAGTCTTGGAGGATCTCCCAGGCCCAAAGCGATTGTGGAGTAATAGACCATGAAGGGGCTCGGTAGCCTTTGACACTTGTGCCGATAATATCTTCAACGAGTTGCTTAGCTTGGCTCACGTCCTCTTCAAATTCGCTGGGCGTTTGTTTGTAAATAAGTTGATGGGCATATCCATGGGAGGCAATTTCGTGTCCGGCAGCAGCAATATCCCGGATCAGTTGGGGATGTTTTTCGGCAACATAGCCTAGGACGAAGAAGGTGGCCTGGGCATTGTTTTCATCAAAGAGGGATAATAGACGTTCCGTGTTCTGGATAATGCGCACCTTATAAGATTTTTGGTTATCAAAAACGTCATCATGATAGTTGGCGTGAAACCATTCCTCTAGATCAATGGTTAAGATATTCTTCATTGCTTAACTCAACTTTCGTCTGCACAAGCAGTTAAATTACATAGATTAAACTTTGTTAGCCAAAACCAATACTCATCCTCATCCTATCCTATCATCATTTGGATTGCTTGTAATGAAAATCAGACTTTGGGCAATCCCGACAAGGGTGGGAGTCTTCTCTTCGGCTTGTCCAATAATCGACAGCGCTGTCGATTGTCGGACAAGCCCGGACGGGTCTGACGGTTTTTGAGGCCAAAGGCTGTTTTTGCATGCACATTATTAGTAGAACTACCCGCAAACCCGTACGAAATCTAGACTTTTGGATAAATCAGCAAACCCTAATCAGAAGCTAAATGGACATTAAATAACGTCGTAATCGCCCATAGTCAAAAACCATTGATTCAGTCGGAGAAAAGGATCGTAGTCCTTTTCTCCTTCTTTGTAATTCCCTTTTAAAGGTCCAAGCCTCCGGTAAATTACCGGAAAGGGCTGAGGTTCAAAGGATTTTGGGCAGGTAAAGAACCCACTCCCTTTGAGGATGCGGGATTCTTCGGTGTGAGGTATCATTAGGGAGCCGGCTAAATCCATGTTCTTATCGACAAAGAAGCGCAGAAGAGTATTCACGAGACAGTTTCCTGCGGCGGGATGATCTGAGTCAACCAGGAAGTCAACGATCATACCGGAAGACATGGCGGCTACTTCTGTGCATCGTCCTACAATATATCCCAGCAATTGAGTGCTGTTTTTCTGACGAACTCCGTAGACTTGATAGTCACGAAGGGGAATATCGAAATACCTCCAGCGGAGATAGTCAGCATCACGAATTCCCATGATGGGGTATTTGTCCTGTACCTTAGCCCAGAAAGCATTCATTTCAGAGAGATTTGAGGGAGTAAGCGGATAAACCTCATAGCGTTCATCTGAGTGGTCCTTCACCTTATAATAGAAGTGAAAAGGCAGGGAGAGAGAAGCAAGCAAAGAACCCAGCTTTTTTTTGACCAAAGCCTTTGTGTTTAAGGGGCGGAGCAAAAGGGGGATGCTTCCTAGGTCTGTAAACCCTAATTTTCTGATGAATCCCGGATAGGAATTGGGATTAGGGAATCCATAGCAAAAGAGGGACCCTTGCTCAGCGCAGTTCTGATAGACGGCCTTGGCTAATCCGGTAAAAATCCCTTGTCCTCCATAAATTTGACGGGTGAGGGTATTTAAGGAGAGGGTTCCGTTAATATGTTCATTAAACCCTTTAAAACGCATGGGGATTACAACATATTGTCCTGCCAGCTGATCGGTCTCAACATCTCGAGCTAATCGAATCATGGCCGGCCCGGCAGGGTTCGCTTCATACTGCCACTTCAGGAAGTCTGAGTCTGAAATCCAGGAATCTCCGTAGTATTCACGCGTCATTTCAATGGTTTCTGACAGATTCTCAGGCAGATATTTAATCGATGTCCACATTCTAATGCCTACTTTCGAGTGATAATAATTACGCCCAGGCAAATCACTAAAACCCCGATGACCTTTGAGGCCGTGAGCTGTTCTTTGAAAATCGTTGTACCTATTAGAAGGGCAAATATAAAGGCTGTACTTTGAATTGGGTAGACATAGCTTAACTCGCCTTTATTCAAAATATAAATCCAGAGGACGGAAGCAAACGCATACACTGCGAGGCCGGAAATTACATAAGGACTTAAGAAAATGCGCAGGAGTTGACCGAGGCTATGTATCTCTTTTCCGGATGCCCCTAGTTTCCAGAGAGTTTGCCCCGTTACCATGAGCATTGAATTAAAAATTGTCAGGAGAACTAACAAGATGTCCACCTCATATTCTCTAGATTAGCCATTCTAAAACATTATACAATTTGAGCATTTTTAAGCAAGTGTATTAAGGAAAGAAGATGGTTGGCGGCAAAATTATATCTTAAAGAACATCCAAAGTGGTATTGAGACACGAAAGTTCTAAACCGGAATATGGGTAATAAGGGAAAATCTTTAAAGTTTAATTAAAACATAAAAACAAATGGATCTTATATAGTTTAAAGGGTTATAACCCCTAAATATGGTTTCCAAGGAGAAATACTTTATTGGTGACCAAGGTTTGAAATATGCGGTGATGGGTTATAAAGATAGAGATATATTTAATCCATGACATGAAATCACTTGAAATATTTGGTATAATATAAAGGCGAGGAGGAAGATGTATGCCATTATCAAAAGAAGTTAGGAAGTACACGTATGCAGACTACTTAACATATCCAGATGATGAACGATGGGAAATCATTGATGGAGTACCTCATATGCAGTCGGCACCGTCTTGGGAACACCAGAGCATATCAAGGGAGTTACTCAGACAATTTTCCAATTATCTGCTGGGTAAACCATGTGAAGTATTTGCTTCACCCTTTGATGTACGACTATCAGATTCGCAAACAGACGATGAAGATGTTACTAATGTTTATCAACCAGATTTAGCAATAGTCTGCGATAAAAGTCAGTTAAAGGGAACGGGTTATTTGGGAATACCTGACTTGGTAATTGAAATACTATCTCCCTCTACAGCAAGAACTGACAGGCTCTTGAAATTTAATATGTATGAAAAATTTGGGGTTAAAGAGTATTGGATAGTAGAGCCTGACGTGAAGCTTGTGAGTGTATTTATATTGCAGGATCATAACCGATATGGAAGGCCTGAATTATATACTGAGACAGGTGATGTCAAGGTGTCGATTTTCCCGGACCTTGTCATTAAATTAAGCTTAGTTTTTGATTTTTAAGATGAATGAAAAGAGATATTCATTAAACGTTATCGATGATACTTTGGGTAAACACCAAATCTACAAAAATAATAGCACAGATATATAAACAGATATAGAATTAAAAGCCGTTCACTGTAACTTAAATGTTCAGTGAACGGCTTAACTGTTGTGACTCTGCGCTTAATCGTCCCCGTGTGTCTTTTTCTGGAAGGACACGGGGGGTACAGGAAAGAATAGGACAGGACAGGGAGACAGTGGACAGGAGACGGTTCCTCTGCCACTTAATAAGCAGGTTCTATTAAGAAGAACTTAACAAACCCTATAGATTTTTCGTCCGTAACAATAGTTACATTAGTCTTGCCGCGAAGATCAGAAAAGGATTTGATGGTGATATCATTGTTATCCTTACCGTCAAGTACTAGACCGTCTTCGGCAAGCCTGTAAGACACACCATTTGTGAAGGTGACCTTTTTGTTACCAACATCAACGCTCTCAACTGTCAAGCCAAGTGTTACACGGTTAGCGTACTCTGGAGTACTATCATTAGTGATATCTGCGTCCGCTGTAGCAAATCCTTTTACCAACGTGTTATTATCTTTGTCGATTTCAAGGATTACTACATCGCCTTTTGCAAGATCGCTCTCAGATTCAAATCCGGCAACCTTATCTACCGCAAAGGTCTTCACTTCACCGGCTGCGAATACGGTAACACTAACTACTTCTTTATCAGTGTTACGAAGAACCTTAGTTACCACAGCTTCTTCATAAATGACTTCTGAGCTGTCTGTAGCATCGTACCAAACAGCCACTACCTCATCATCAGCATTATAGATGAAGTTACCATTAAGGATTTCAGCACCATTGTAGTTGCCGAAAGTTGAGACTTTGATATCATCTGCATCAGTATCGACACTGTCGACGGTTGCATCAAACATAAGTGTATCTGCAGTTAGCTTATAACCACTGAGATACTTATCGCCAGCCTCAAGGCTGTTAGCAGCAGAAATCGTGCTGTAGCCGATTTCATTTACATTGCCACTAAAGAATTCTAATTCTTGGAGATCGCCCTCGTCATTCAAGTGTAACTTGACTAGGCTTCCGGCGTCAGCTTCTTTATTGAACATGATGCTTACTTCAGCATCAGTATCGTTATTGTTATCGGTATCGGTATTGTCTTCCAGGATAATACCGGTTGCCTCAGCATTTAATGATGCTGTCCAATCTTTTGAGGCACGGTTCTTGATGTGGTATTTGATACCATCCACAGTAATGGTATCAAGACTTTCCAGGTCGATATCGAAGGAGAGTGTTTCCCCGTCTTGTGTCAAAGCTGTAATCTCTACTCTATCCCTAGCTGTTGTGTAACCTAGGATATCCTCAGTCAGGACTGCAATTTTCTCATGACTGTCAAGGTTAGCTACGTTACCCCTAATAAAGATTAAATTTCCAGCATAGTCCGTATAAAGCGCTACTTCCCCAGCGGCTTGAAGGTCTTTGGCTGCATCAGAGTCTACATCAGTAATATCGCCGTTTTTATCGATGTAGACTGCTTGTTGCGTATAATCGAAGTCCGCTGCTACATCAGTGTCATAATCGAAATTGTAAACTTCTCCACTCACTTCAATGGAGTCTGAATATACTGTGTCGATCTCACCAGTCGCTACTTTGTTATTCAGAACTTCGGCATAGCCGTCATTATCATCTGCGGCAGCCTTAAAGAATAACAAATCTCCTTGCTTGAGATCAGCTAGAGCAATTACCGTTCCGTTTTTTATAATAGTCGCATCTGATGCGTCAAATGAACCAGCTGAGGCGGAACCGCCGACTCCAATAACTTCATCTCCGTCGAAAGAATCAACTACTAGGACATCTTTCAAAGTATAGGCACTAATAAACTCAATGTCCCCAGATTTATTAAAGCCTACTTTGGCAAAGTTGAAGCTTTGATTAAGTTGGTCAGCAATGGTTACTTTCTCACCATCTAAATAGAAAGCGAATTTTTGACTGGTATTCGTGTAGTTATCCTTAGAAACATCATACCTTTTGTTTTCGGAAAGAACTTTGATTTGATTTGCGTTAGTAACTTCAATTGCATCATTCTTGGCAGTTGAACTTGTAATTGTATAGTTAGTTAATTCATTATCGCCATTGTACCAAACTTGTACGAGTTCACCCAGTGCAGCTTGATAATCGAATTCAATGTTATCAGGTATTTTTAGAGTAAACTTGTCACCAAGTTTATCGTCATAAGCTATTATTTCTTTATCCCCTACATTGATATCCTGGACCCGGACTTTATTGGAATAGGCACGGTTGAAAGTAGTGTTTAAAATTGTCCCATTAGCATTTACGGTAAAAATATAATCCCGAGCATATTCAAGTACTCTCTCAGCATTATCCGCAGCATACAATTCAAGGGTTGCGGTTAGACTATTCGTAGACATTTGTACGCTTCTAACACCATAACGATCTAAGGTTTCAGCGTTTTTAACGACGATATCTGAAGCTTGAAGTCCAGTTACAGCTTTGCTGAAGTTGATTTCGATGAAACGATTACTGTCGTCAAGTGCACATATTGATTCGATGTACAACTCTCCGGGTGTACCGGGTGTATTTGAAACATTACCTGTTGCAACTCCAACACGGACACTTTCAGGAACAACTGCTGTGCCGCCGAGAGCAGTAACGACACCGGAAGGAGAGGATTTGGAATAGGTGAAAGCAGCAACAGCAGGAACAGTGTTTCCATCTGTGAGCACAATAGCAGATTTGGTTTGAGCCGCCAGTGGAGCACCTGCGAGAGCATCAATGGCAGTAGCGCCATTAGCGACAAAGACATTGCCAAATTGGAGGGCGGCGGCAAAGTCTTGGATAACTTGGCTATTGGTGTCATAAGCGGTCATTCCGGCGTGGCGAGTAGCATTTGGAAATCCAGCTTTTACTATATCAGTGATGATGCCGGTTCCGCCGATGATATCACTTGCTGTAACGCCGGAGTTAGCAGCTAAATAAGCGGCTACGCTGGCAGGAAGCGCATCTTTGTCAGTTAAGAGGATTGGTTGATTAGCGGCAGAAGCTATTGAAGCGATGGAAAGTGCGTCCGGTATGCTGTTAGCAACGGCAACCTTGGTAACTCCGGTCATTTTCTTAGCGATGTTGACGGAGGTTTCAGCACGGTCAAATCCACCAAGGGCAACAACCTCAATGCCCATAACTTTTAATTCATCGAGAGCTCCTTGTTTAATAACTGCCGTTCCGCTGGTTACATAAACGGTTTTAACCGCGAGTTGGCGGAGTTCAACTTTAGTAGCAGCATCTAGCGTGTTTCCGGCTCCGGTCAAAAGGATAGGGGCTTTCAAGGAAGCAGCAAGCGGTCCGGCGCTTAAAGCATCAACCATACCGTAGGAGGTTGAGGATGCAAGAATTGCTGTGCCGGTATAGCCTGTTTGATCAGCAATAGCAGCTGCAGTTTGTTCAGCAGTTACACCCGCTAAACGAATTGGAATTGTTCCGTCAGCGAATGCATTAAGAGGGATTGATGTGAGTGCCATTCCAACAATAGCTAAAGTTGCTAAGGCTTTTTTTGCTTTTCCCATGGTTGAATTTCTCCTCACAATTTCTAAAACTTAATTATATTTTAAGGTGCTATCTCGGCTTTTTTTAAAATGAAGCTTATTGGTTTCTTACCCACTTATTACTGGTATCAATGTTTAACATTGCACATTATTTTTGCGCAACATAAAGTGAATTAAAAGATAGATTTGGTCAAAAGGTCTGGAAGCTTTTGCGACTAGAGCATAAAGTCCTCAAGTAGCGACGGATTGTTGCTTCAGTAGAAGGGACTAATCACGAAAAGAGTCTCTCGCCTTTAATGAAAGACGAGAGACCCCTTTGTTAAATTGTGAGAATTACCTTTTGTATAAAGGTCAGACCCTAGAAGAAAACTTAGTTTTCAATAACAAAGAACTTAGCGAACGATCCAGTTTTTTCATCCAGAACAACAGTTACATTAGTCTTGCCGCGAAGATCAGATAACGACTTAATCGTGATATCATTGTTATCTTTACCATCAAGGACTAAACCGCCTTCTGCAAGCTTGTAAGAATCACCATTTGTAAATGTGACTGTTTTGTTGCCAACATCAACGCTATCAACAGTCAAGCT
This sequence comes from Desulfosporosinus shakirovi, assembly GCF_020595055.1. Lineage (GTDB taxonomy): Bacteria > Bacillota > Desulfitobacteriia > Desulfitobacteriales > Desulfitobacteriaceae > Desulfosporosinus > Desulfosporosinus shakirovi. Next base: position 69,687 of record NZ_JAJDOO010000021.1, read on the forward strand.
AGGTTTTACACGTGTAGCGTACTCATCAGTGCCATCATTAGTGATATCGGAACCAGCTGTAGCAAATCCTTTTACCACCGTATTGTTATCTTTATCAAGTTCAAGGATTACTACATCGCCTTTTGCAAGACTGGTACCGGCTTCAAATCCGGTTACTTTATCTGCTGTAAATGTTTGTAATTCGCCGCCTGCATAAACAGTAACGCTAACTACTTCTTGCTTTGTATTACGAAGAACTTTAGTAACCACAGCTTCTTCATAAGTGACATCTGAGCTATCTGTAGTATCGTACCAAACAGCCACTACTTCTTGATCAGCATTATAGATGAAGTTTCCGTTAATGATTTTAGAACCATTGTAGTCGCCGAAAGTATATACTGCGATATCCTCTGCATCAGTATTAACACTGTCGTCAGTTGCATTAAACAGAAGTGTGCCTGATGTCAACTTGTAGCCGCTAAGATACGTATCACCGGCCTCAAGGATGTTAGCACCAGTAATTGTGCCGTAGCCAATTGCATGTGAATTGCCACTAAAGAAGTCCAGTTCTTCAAGATTACCCTCGTCATCTAAGTGTAACTTAACCAGGCTTCCAGCGTCAGCCTCGTTATTGAACATGATATCTACGGAACCTGAACCACCATTTTCATCGAGGTTAATACCTGTATTACCAGCGATTAAAGATGCAGTCCAATCTTTTGAACCGCCGTTATCGATGTCGTGTTCGATACCATCGACAGTAATTGTATCAAGACTTTCAAGATCGATATCGAAGGAGAGCTCGTCCCCATCTTGTGTCAATGCTTCAATCTCTACTTTGTCCCTAGCGGTCGCGTAACCTAGGATATCCTCAGTTAGGACTGCGATTTTTTCATTACTGTCAACATTGACTACGTCTCCACTGATAAAGATTAGGTTTCCGGCATAGTCGGTATAAAGTGTTACTTCCCCAGCGGCTTGAAGATCTTTGGCTGCATCAGAGTCCACATCGGTTACATCGCCGTCTTCATCAATGTAGACTGCTTGTTGCGTATAATCAAAGTCAGCTACTACTTCAGCGTCATAATCGAAATCGTAAATTTCTCCGCCCACTTCAATTGAGTCTGAATATACTGTGTCGATCTCACCAGTCGCTGCTTCGTTATTCAGAACTTCTGCATAGCCATCCTTATCATCTGCATCATCGTTAAAGAATAACAAATCGCCTTGCTTGAGATCAGTTTTGGAAATTACGTTTCCATCTTTTATAATAGTTGCGTCTTTGGCGTCAAATGAACCAGCTGAAGCAGAACCTTCAACTCCAATAACTTCATTTCCCTCAATAGAATCAACGATCAAGACGTTTTTCAAAGTATATGCACTAACAAACTCAATGTCACCCGATTTGTCAAAGCCTACTTTGGCAAAGTTGAATTTCATATTAAGTTGGTCAGCAATGTCTACTTTTTCACCATCTAAATAGAAAGTGAATTTCTCATTACTAGTATTGGCGTAGTCTTCCTCAGAAACATCATACTTTTTGTTTTCCGAAAGAAGTTTGATTTGATTTACTTTGGTAACTTCAATTGCATCATTCTTAGCAGTTGAACTTGCAATCGAATAGTTAGTTAATTCATTATCGCCATTATACCAAACTTGTACGAGTTCACCCAGTGCAGCTTGATAGGCAAAATTAATGTTAGCAGGTATTTCCAGTGTAAGCTTGTCACCGGTTTTGTCGTCATATACAACTATTTGCTCATCGCCGACATTGATATCCTGTACGCGAACTTTCTTGGAATATGCACGGTTGAAAGTAGTTTTTAGGATTGTACCATTAGCTTTTACAGTAACATTATAATCTTGAAGATATTCAAGGACTACTGAAGCATCATCAGCTGCATACAATTCAACGGTTGCAGTTAGCCCATTAGTAGACATTTGTACGTTTTTAATACCATAACGATCTAACGTGTCGGCGTTTTCAACGACGATGTCTGAAGTTTGAAGACCAGTTACAGCTTTGTTGAAATTAATTTCTATAAAACGGTTACTATCGTCAAGGGCAGTTACCGATACAATGGCCAACTCTCCGGGTACACTTGTAACATCACCTGCAGCAACTCCAACACGTACACTTTCAGGAACAACAGCTGTACCACCGAGAGCAGTAACGATACTGCCAGCAGAGGATTTACTGAAGGTGAAGGCAGCAGCTGCCGGAACAGTGTTTCCATCTGTAAGGACGATAGCGGATTTGGTTTGAGCTGCAAGTGGTGCACCGGCAAGAGCATCAATAGCAGTTTCGCCGTTAGCGACATAGACATTGTCAAATTGGAGGGCTGCAGCAAAGTCCTGGATAACTTGGTTATTGGTGTCATAAGCGGTCATTCCGAAGTGACGAGTTGCACCTGGAAGTCCGGCTACTACAGCATCACTGATAATGCCTGTTCCACCGATAACATCACTAGCTGTGATGCCCGCACTTGCTAAGTAGTCAGCTACGCTAGCAGGAAGTGCATCTTTGTCGGTTAAGAGGATTGGTTGATTAGCGGCAGAAGCTATCGATGCAATGGAGAGTGCATCAGGTATGCCGTTTGCAACTGCAACCTTGGTAACGCCTGTCATTTTCTTAGCGATGTTGACAGATGTTTCAGCACGGTCAAATCCGCCAAGGGCAATAACTTCAATCCCCATAGCTTTTAACTCATCAATAACACCTTGTTTAATAACAGCAGTTCCGCTAGTTACATAAACAGTTTTAACTTCGAGTTTAGTAAGTTCAGCTTTAGTAGCCGCATCGAGTGTAGTGCCGGCTCCGGTTAATAGGATAGGAGCTTTTAAAGAAGCAGCGAGTGGGCCAGCGGTTAATGCATCAACCATACCATAGGAAGTTGAGGATGCAAGAATTGCAGCACCTGTGTAGCCAGTTTGTTCAGCGATTTGAACTGCGGTTTGTTCAGCAGTTACACCCGCGAGACGAGTTGGAACTGTAGAAGCAGCGAAAACGTTAAAAGGAATCATGCTTAGTGTCATACCTGCAATAGCTATAGAAGCTAAGGCTTTTTTTGTCTTTTTCATCTAGTAAATTTCTCCTCTCAATTTAGAAACAAATTTTTAATTGACTATACACTATCTCAGTTCTTTCTAGAGACGCTTATTATCCGTCCCTCACCCCCTAATAATTAATAGTCAAATGTTTAGACATTGCGCATTATCTAAAAATATTCCACTGGATTTTATGGAAGCGTCCCTCCCTGAAAAGTATTTTCAGCCCAGTGGGTACATTTTAGAGCAGCATAAGAGCGAAAAAATAAAGAATCGAATTTGCTGTTAATGTTTTTCGCCTGCAAATAGAGATTAACATATTAAACAAAAAAATACATTTCAAACATTTTGGATATATTGCCATTTATTACTTGTAATTACTATTCTGTTAGTCTTCTTGAATCAAGACAAAATAACCATTGTATATATGAAGTGAAAATCCTTAGATTATAGAATAAAGGTGTAATTATGAGTATTTAATGAAAACCATATTAAGATTTCTTCATAAAAATTATTCCTAAAGTTAAAGATTGGTCAGTATTTAAGTGGAAATCAGTCGATAATGTTGATGCTTCGCTCTCCGTATATAATGTAAAAAGCCGTTCACTGTACTAAGTCAGTAAACGGCTTAACTATTTTACTCATATCAAAGAGGAAAGCAGAGAAGCGGAGAAGGGCCAAAGCTTCCCCGCTTTACAGGCATTCCCTGCATCAGCGCAGATGTTGTTTCAAGACTGGAAAGATTGTACCAGCACTTTGCGGGTTGATTGTCCAGTAAAGGGACCATGCTCCAACTCCGCCCAGTCCGTATTGACTAAGCAACTCCATTTTGGCATTCCAACTTTGGGAATCGTCATAGTAAACCGTGTGTGAAGCTCCGGCAGCATCTGTGTAACTAAAATACGGGATCTGTGAGGCATCTTTTTGGACCGTGCTCTTATACTGTGCTATCAGTTCTGTCACTCCGCTCAAGTCTTTATCAGCAGTTGCTCCATAAAGGGTGTGCAGCCCACGGGAGACACGGCTGTAGGGAGCGGAGGTGTTGCCAGTAGCGGTCCAGTCTACTCCATAGTAGGGAATCCCAAGGAGAACTTTACGCATGTCGACTCCTTGATCTTGGGTATATTTCATAACCTTGCTGCTCCAATCCAGCGGGGCGATGGGCCCGGGGGCCCCGTGACTGTAGTCATAGGTCATAATGTGCAAATAATCGACATATTGTGCAAGAGCCGGGTAGTTAAACTCTTCGAGCCAGACTTCAGCACCTGTGCGGGGCATGACGGCTTGAATCACTAACTTGTTTAAGGGGTGAAGCTGGGCGTAAAGCTCTTTCATGAACTGAGTTAGATTAGGGCCGGTCTCATTACTCATAAATTCGAAATCAATGACGATCCCGTCAGCATTGACACTATTCATTCGATCCATAATTTGGCCGATCAGTTTAGCCCGGGCAGTTTCTGAAGCCATGACGGTGTCAACTGTCTTAGGAGTGTTCCAGGATGACTGAATAACAGGAAGTACTTTCAAATTACGTGCTTGAACGAAGGAAGTAAACTGTTTGTAATCATTAGGGGTTGCATCCCACCCGCCAACGACATTTCCATCGGCGGTATCATCCAGGTAATACCAGCTTGGAGCAATGATATCGGCATAATCTGTGGCAGGGGAAGGAATTGATTTGACCTGATTGAGCATTCCGTTCGTGCCGCCATAACCGCCTTGAGTATATTGAAGGGAAACCCGCGATTGGACAGCACCGGTACGAATCATGCTCTCCATATTGTAACTGATAACACCCCACCCCCCGAAAATCGTAAAGGCTGAGCCGGAAGCCCGTCTTTGATTAAGATAACCGGTTGTCGAGTCCCCTAACTGGGTACTGGGAATTAATAAAATCGGCGTATTGCTCTTCCCGGCCAGTGCTGCCCCGGCTAAGGCATCCGGGAAATTTTGCCCTGTTGCAACATAGACTTTGGAAGTGTCGAAGGATAACTCATTTAAGACTGCGGTGTTTGTTTCGTACTGATCATACCCGGCGTAACGGGCAGTAACTTTGACAGATTGAGGGAGCTTGCTCAGCTGTTCCTCGATGCTTTCTTTAATGACAGCCGTACCGCCGACTAACGTCACCTCGGAAACCCCCAGTTCAGCTAGGACCTTAGCTGTCTCCGCCGGCAATGAATCTGAACGCGTGAGCAGGACAGGAATTCCTTGAGCAGCAGCATAAGAAGAGATACTTAAAGCATCTGGGAAAAGCTCCCCATTCACCAGAAAGGCCTGACTGGAACTGGGAGTTGCCACACGGGCAATCTCCGCAGCCGTTCCGTACTGATCCCACCCTGAAAGACGCCTGGGCTGAATTCCCAACTCTTTAAGAGACTCTTCAATTCCGGCACTCAAAGCGACCGTTCCCCCAAGAAGATAAACTTCTTTTGTACCGAGGCGTTTGAGTTCTTCGGCTACTACGGGACTTAAACGATTCGACTCGGTCAGCAGCAAGGGCCCATTGACCTTATGAGCGAGGACGGTTCCGGTCAAAGCATCCGGAAAATTTCCTCCGGTTGCCAGGACGGCGACATTGGCATAATCCCAACCTTCCTTAGATATCTCGACAGCCGTGTCATACAGTGTATTCCCGTAGATGCGATCAGTGACGGATTCCGTCGGGGCAGCTTGAACCTGAAATGGGAGAACAGGTGCAAGACTTAGCAGAACCATTAAACTAAAGAAAATACTTAAGAATTTTTTGTAGATAAGCTTTTTTGTGATAAAGTTCATTAATAACCTAACCTCTTTCTTTATTGATTGCTGATGTGCGGAAGCATCTTTAGAGATTGAAGTGGTAGCGCTCTAAATTTGAATGAAAAGAAGTCACTAAAAGACTCTAAAGCCTTATTATTCTTTTAATAATGGCAAATTCCTTCCAGTAAGAGAGATTTTGCATCGTCCAAATTATAACAGTAACGGAAATCAAGTTAAGGAAAGGAATGCTGAATAATTTGTCGAATAAATCTATAGCGATCTAACTTTAGAAGTATTTCCGGTAATGTACAGACATTTTTTTGGCAAAGAAAGGCGTGGAAGAGATGCCCAAGAGCTGGTTCTATCGAACTAAATCTACGCTGCTGTCTTTAGGGATTGCAGGAGTAATGCTTCTGAACGCAGGGGTTTCTCCGATCCCTGCGTTAGCTGAGACCCCTGACAACTATCAAAGAGAAATAAGTCAAATAGATCTGAACCAAGTCGTCCTCTCTTTAACCCCAGGGACAAACCTCGATCTGATAGCCAAAAGTTTTGATGCCAAGATTGTACGCTATGGCCCCTTAAACTTTGCTACCTTAGAGTTTCAGGAGAATGTCAATATACAAGAAATCATAGAGGTATTACAGAGTACTCCGGGAGTCACAGGCGCTGAAGAAAACTATTCACGGACAATCCAAAGCATACCGGAAACAACATCCCCCCCCAATGACCCGCTTTTTTTGAAACAATGGTCACTGATCACCAGGGAGGTACCGGGAGCCTGGGAGATGGGAGCAACCGGACAGGGAGTGACCATAGCTATCATCGATACAGGTATTGCTCTGGAGCATCCGGATTTGATGGCTAATTTAGTCCCGGGATACAATTCAATTACGGGCAGCGAAGCAGGTGGAGCCAATCGGGATAATAATGGTCATGGCACTCAAGTAGCAGGAATTGCCGCCGCTGAACGCAATGATGAGGGGATTGTCGGAGTTGCCTATCAAGCCAAGATTATGCCTATCAAGGCCATTGGCGCTACAGGAGTAGGGTATGACGATGCCATAGCCGACGGAATTATCTGGGCTGCAGATCACGGAGCAAAGATTATTAATCTAAGCCTGGGCTCAGAAAATGGGTCCGTCTCCTCGGATATTTTAAAACAGGCTGTGACTTATGCCCATAATAAAGGGTGTTTGTTAATCGCGGCTAGCGGAAACTATGACCCGGAATCTCAAAGAAACCCGGGAGTGAGCTACCCCGCCTCTGACCCTCGTGTCCTAGCCATCACCGCCACGGATAAAGCGGGTAAGGTGACAAGCTACTCAGCGACAGGTTCAGAAGTGGATCTAGCTGCACCGGGAGATTTCATCCCGACTGATGGATGGAATCGAGGGGAGGGATCCGGTTACACCTACGCCAGCGGGACGTCTGTCGCCACTCCCTTTGTCTCAGGGGAAGCGGCTTTGATCTGGAGCCAACACCCCGAATGGTCCAGAGATCAAGTAGTTCAGGCTCTTGAGCAGGGAACAGAAGATTTAGGCACTCCGGGGCGAGATAGTCGGTATGGGTATGGACTGGTGGATGTGGGGCTTGCCTTAAATCTTACGAATCAAACCCTCGATCCACGGACTTCTCCGGCGGTCATTAATCCCTTAGGGGGAATTATCGAAGCGGCTGAAGGCTCAACCCAAGTCGATTTAACCATTCCATCCCAAGCCTTTGACCAAACGGTGAACGTAACCCTAAATGCGGTGTTCCCTCCTGCTGACTTGCCAAATGGCGCGGCCTTTTTGACCCCAGCCTTCCAAGTTAACTGGGGAGGTACCCCACCTCAGAAGATGCTCTCTCTGAAATGGAGAGATCCCAACCTAAAGGGAGACTTCGGAGGAAATCTATATCGATGGAACGGCTTGCACTGGATCTCTTTAGGCGGGGAAATCAGCAATGGGGAAGCTGGATTCGGCCTCTACATGCCGGGGGTCTATGCCTTCGGAACAGTTCAGGATAGCGGACAGCAGAGCCGGCGCTTCGCAGGAGCGACGGCGGAAGGAACGGCAGTGCAGATTTCCAAGGAGACCTTTACAACCGGCGCAGATACAGTCATCATAGCCCAAGTCAATCAATTCCCGGATGCTTTGGCCGGAGCACCACTAGCCTATAAACTGCAAGCCCCAATCCTCCTCTCCTCAAGCTCGGGACTTTCAGAAGAGGTTCGAGGGGAGATACAGCGACTGGCTCCGAAGACAGTGTATCTTTTGGGGGGCACAGCAGCTTTGTCGGATCAAATCGCAAAAGAACTTCAAAAAACCTACGAAGTAAAACGTCTCTTCGGTTATACCGCAGAAGGAACCGCTCGAGCGATTGCCTTAGAATTGGGTACCCAGGGCAGGGCTGTCATAGCCAGTGTACGTTATTTTCAAGACGCGCTGGTCATCTCATCATGGGCAGCCAGGCAGGGGATACCGATCCTACTGACACAGCCTCAGACTTTATCTGCGGAGACTGAAATCGCTTTACAGGAGCTGAGAGTTACCGAATCACTGGTGATTGGAGGAACGGCGGTGGTCGGGTCTGCAGTTATGGACCAACTGCCTCTACCCAGCCGAATCAGCGGAATGACAGCCTATGATACCGCAGCCGCTGTCTTACAAGCCTATCCGCCGACAACCTCCAGACTGGAAATAGCTACCGGTGAAAACTACCCGGATGCCTTAACAGGAGCAGTAAGGGCAGCCTTCTATGGATCGAGAGTCGTCTTAGTTCCCACACAGATGGACATTCCGCCAAGTCTTTCTTTCCTATTAAAGTCTTGGCAGGGATATCAGACAGAGGCATTGGGAGGAGTCTTCGCCTTGCCGGAAAATGTAGTTCAAACGGTGCAAACCTGGGTTCAGTAATTTAATCTCGAATTAGGACGAAAGTTTGGCAGGAACAGAGGGTGTTTTGTTGAAATTAGTCAATAGGTTTTAGATTCTACTAACGAGGAGTGGTGAAGTGGCAAAGTTGAAATGGAGATTTTTGGGGATGTTGGTACTAGGCTTGGGATTTCTGGCAGGGTTTCAGAATCCGGTCTACGCCACTCCATTAGCCTTAGAAACGTCGAGAATTTATGGGGTGCGTCAGATAGACACAGCCATTACCGTCTCTAAATATGGGTGGGAAGAGGCAGAGACTGTCTTACTGGCCAATTGCGATAATTTCCCCGATGCTTTAGTAGCGGCACCACTTTCTCATCAGCTGGATGCACCTATTCTGTTAACCCCATCCGGGGGAGTCGATGCAAAGGTTATGGAAGAAATTAAACGTCTGGGTGCGGAGAAAGTGATTCTATTAGGAGGAACCGTAGCCTTAAGCGAAAAGGTTGAGCAAGATATCATCGAGGCAGGTTTAGACCAACCCGAACGAATTTATGGGTATGATCAATATGAAACAGCTCAGAAAGTTGCCGAACGAGTTGGGTCTAAGGGAGAAGTTATCTTGGCAAGCGGAGAACAGTTTCCCGATGCGCTCTCAATATCAGCCTATGCGGGTGTGAAGGAGATTCCGATTCTACTGACAAAATCAAAGCAAATGCCTGGTTCCACTCAGCAAGCACTCAACAGCCTTCAGGATGAAGGGGATTTGCATACGATTGTCGTTGGCGGGGAAGCCGTAGTATCTTCTGCCACATTGAGCGGTTTAAAAAATGTCGAACGGATTTTCGGGAATGACAGATATGAAACTGCGGCAGAAATCTATGAGTTTGCCAGGGATACATTGTCTTCTCAAACTGCGTACTTGGTAACCGGCGAAAACTTTCCGGATGCTCTCGCCGCAGGGGGACTGGCTGCCAAACAGCGTGCAGGCATTGTCATGACCCAAACGACTAGTTTACCGGGACCCACCTATTCGGTTTTGTCCAGACCTGCAGAAAGCCCCCTCCAAGTCATAATCATAGGAGGAACAGCTGTAATCACAAATAAAGTCAAGGGTATGCTAGAGGGTACCGAACAACCTTCCTACCTCTTGGCCGGCCTGACGATTGTTGTTGACCCAGGGCATGGCGGACCTGATCCGGGTGCTGCCGGAGCGTCAGGATCGTATGAGAAAAACAACACTTTGCCAGTTGGGCTTAATCTCGCAGCAGTGCTGCGTTCAGCGGGTGCACACGTTGTCTTAACAAGAAGCACGGACATTTCGCCGGCTGAGGGAGCTTATTCAGAACGGGCAGACCTTGAGGCGAGAACTAAAATCGCCAACGATCTGAATGCAGATTTATTTGTTAGCCTGCATAACGATTCGTTTAGCAACCCTGCTGCCTCGGGGACGACGACCTATTACAGTTCACTAAATCCAGTGGCCGATCAATCCATGTCCCTGGCAGAGAACATTCAGGGTGAACTGGTCAAATCAATTGGCTTGACCAACCGTGGAGTTAAGAACTCACCTTTTTATGTAGTTAAGAACACAAAAATGCCTGCAGTCTTAATAGAACTCGGTTTTTTATCTAATCCAAGCGAAGAAAATCTTCTAAGCTCACCAGAGTTTCAAAAAACGGCTGCGCAAGGAATATATCGAGGAATTCTAAGCTTCAGAGGATATTAGGAATAACGCTTTAGTATGCCCTAAAATATGGGATTGATTCTTAAGGCAAAGCATGTTAAATTTGTTTAGTACTAAGAAGGTCAAACAAATAATTTGTAGAAACTCCACAAAAAGTCCACATTTAGAGTCGAATTATATGCTATACTCTATTTATTCCATTAAAAGCAAGTATATTTTTTGACTAATGGTGGAAAACTAGTTGGTTTTAGTGTAAACTAAGACGAGTAACATTGGAAACTGAAATTTGTCCGAGGGGATATAAGGCATAGCGCCAACTCTCTACAAAAAAAATCGGACAGCAAGCAGGAATATTGGCTATGATGAAGAATATATATAGCTAATATAGACCTTTTTGTGGTTTCTTCATTTCCCATGCGTTCTAAATGGTACGCCACAGGAGGGATGAACACCGTCATCCTTTGGGGGGACGCTCCCGCTTATTCTGTGGAATGCTTTTAGATATTGCGCAATGTCTAAAGATTGTGCTACACATTTTAAGGGGGTGAGGGGCGACTAAAAGACGTCCTGGTAAAAAAGAGATGGTTTATTTCCCAAAAAAAGAAAGAGATCCAATTACGAGAGGAGAAATTCACTACATGAAGAAAACTAAAAAAGCCTTAGCTTCCTTAGCTATCGCAGGTATGTCGTTAAGCATGATTCCTTTTAACGTTTTCGCTGCTTCAACAGTTCCAACTCGTATCGCGGGTGTAACTGCTGAACAAACCGCTGTACAAATCGCTGAACAAACCGGCTACACAGGTGCAGCAATCCTTGCATCCTCAACTTCCTATGGTATGGTTGATGCATTGACCGCTGGCCCACTCGCAGCTTCCTTGAAAGCTCCTATCCTATTAACCGGAGCCGGCACTACACTCGATGCGGCTACTAAAGCTGAACTTACTAAACTCGAAGTTAAAACTGTTTATGTAACTAGCGGAACTGCTGTTATTAAACAAGGTGTTATTGATGAGTTAAAAGCTATGGGTATTGAAGTTGTTAATCTTGGTGGATATGACCGTGCTGAAACATCCGTCAATATCGCTAAGAAAATGACAGGCGTAACCAAAGTTGCAGTCGCCAACACTGTTGTAGACGCACTCTCCATTGCTGCAGTAGCTTCTGCTGCTAACCAACCAATCCTCTTAACTGACAGAGATGCTCTTCCTGCCAGTGTAGCTACCTACTTAGCAAGTGCTGGTGTCGCAGCCAGTGATGTTATTGGTGGAACAGGCGTCATCAGTGATGCAGTAAAAGCTGGACTTCCAAGCGCAACTCGTCACGCTGGTATGACTGCTTATGACACCAACAACCAAGTTATCCAAGACTTTGCTGCTGCTCTTGCATTTGACAATGTCTATGTTGCTAACGGCGTAACCGGTATTGATGCTCTCGCAGGTGCTCCACTTGCAGCTCAAACCAAATCACCTATCGTACTCACAGACGGAAAAACAGTTCCTGCTGTTGCAGCCTTCACATTCAGTAAAGCATCTGCTAATACTGTAGTAACTGCTCTTGGTGGCGAGTTTGTTGTTCCTGAAGCAGTACGTGATGGCGTTGCTAAAGGTCAAGTTACACCTGACTCGAATGTGTTGCAAATTGTCTCGGTAAGTGCACTTGACGCCTCAAATAAGTACCTGGAAATTGTCTTCAGCAAACCTGTATCTGGACTTCGAACCTCAGATATTACAGTTAAAAACGCTGATACCTTAGCTCGTTTTGGTGTTAAATCAGTGCAAATGTCTTCTAACAATTTAACAGCAACTGTTGAATTGTACGCAGCAGATGATGCTGATATAGTACTTGAATATCTTCAAGATTATGTTGTTACAGTAAATGCTAATGGAACAATTCTGACAGCTACTTTCAATCGTCCATATTCCCTTAAAGTTCGCGTGCAGGATATCAACGTAGGCGATAAAGAGATAGTTGTTAAGGCTGATACTAAAAAGGGTGAAGAGGTAACTCTTGAAGTGCCTGAGAGCCTTAAGTTTGATTATCAAGGTGCACTGGGTGAACTTGTACAGGTTTGGTACAACGGTGATAACGAATTAGTAAGTTACAAAATTTTAAGTACAACAGCAAAATATGATGCTATTGAAGTGACTGATGAAGATGAAATCAAACTTCTTGGAGAAGACAAGAAGTATGATATCTCTGACGCAGAACACACGGAAACTAACAAAGCGAAATTCACTTTCTATGTAGATGGTGAAGAAGTAGACATTGACGACATGGATGACTATGTTGATAAGAAGTACAACTTTGCTAAAGTAGGCTTTGACACTTCAGGGGACATCGAATTCGTTAGTGCTTATGCTTTAAAAGATTTCTTAATTGTTGAGTCTGTCGATGATGACGAAGTTATTGGTGTAGATGGTGCTTCAAGCGGTTCGTTTGATGCTGAAGATGCTACTATCGTAAAAGATGGAAAAGTAATTGATCTTGCAGATCTCGAGGAAGGCGATTTGTTATTCTTCAGCGAAGACGCAGATGATGAAGACGGTTATGCTGAAGTTCTGAATAACAAAATGGCATCTGGCGAGATTGAGGAAGTCTATTCTGACTCAATTGAAGTAGACGGTGAGATTTATGCATTTGATTACGGTGATGATGCAGAGGAATTCGATTATTCTTATCAAGCAATCTACATTGATGAAGACGGTGACGTTGCTGATGTTGACGATGATGCAGCAGAGGAACTTCAAGCTGCTGGTGACGTGACACTTTACGGCGACTATGCTGGTAACCTGATCTATATCGCTGGAGACACTGGTTTTGTTGAAAGCAATAATAAGATTGCAGTTTTAACTGAGGATATCGTGGGTTATCATACATCTAAAGACAAAATAGAGATTGAAGTGTTAACTCAAGACGAGGAGGAGCTCTCCTTTGATATTAATTTAGACAGTCTTGATACAATCACTCTAGATGGCGAAGAAAAAGATATCGATAACGACAGTCCTAGTAAATGGTCGGCAGACCTAGTACTAGTAGGTGAGGATGACTATGACGGTGAAGAGGGTATTATCCTAACAAATAATGCCGACACCGATGACACTCTATTTATCTCTTTTGAAGACCACGCTGACGCCGGAAGTTTAGTCAAGCTACACCTGGATGATAATGGTAATATCGAAGAGCTAGAATTCTTTAGCAATACTGAAGTGGCAGGAGATAGTGATGCTGCAGGTCTTGAAGATGGTGATAAGTATCTTGACGGTCATAAGATGACTTCATCTACACTTATGTTTGATGCAACTGACGGCGGTGTTAATGCAGATGCAGATGATATTGAAGTAGTGACCTTTGGAGACTTTGAAACCGCAGAAATCGAAGAAGGATATTTTGTTCTTAATGAGGATAATGAAGTAGAAGCTGTTTGGTACAGTAAAACAGACAATTCAGCGGTAACTTATGATGAAGCTGTAGTTACTAAAATACTTCGTAATACAGATAAAGAAGTACGCAGTATTACTGTATATGCTGGTGGAGAAGAGAAAACCTATGCAGTAGATGATGTTGATGGATTTGAAAACAGTAGTGATCTTGACAAGGGCGATACAGTTATGCTAGTTTTTGACGAAGATAATGATGATTTGGTAGTAGGCTTCGTCACTGCAACTAAAACCACTGAGGAACCTGATGACGACTTTACTCAGTTCACTGCTCGTGTAACTTCAGGACTGACTGTTAGTAGTGTTGATGTTGGAAACAAATCAGTTAAATTCCAAGGTAAGTCTGAAACATTCAAACTGGCTGACAATGGTCTGGTACTTGATGTAACAGATACCAGTGACATCAGTAAAGAGACATTATCAGATCTTCGTGGCGAGAACAATGTAACTATTGTTAGGGACACTAAAAATGCTAACTATGTTAAGTTCTTCCTTATCGGAGATCCTGTAGATGCAGAAGCAGTAGCTTTAGAAGCAGCAATAGAATCAGCAGAAGATGCACAAGTAGCTTATATAGCAGCAGGTGGTGCAGTAGGTGACATAGTTTACACAGATGTAACAGCTGCAATAACAGGTGAAGTGACGGCTACTATATTATCAAAAACTGCACTTCTTAATGCTGCAACTGCAGCTCTGACAGATGCATCGGATGCTCTTGCGGATGCAATAGAAGCAGCTGGAGATGCACAAGCAGCTTATATAGCAGCAGGTGGTTCAGTAGGTGACGCAGTTTACACAGATGTAACAGATGCGATAACAGCTGAAATAACAGCTGACATTGAGGATGCTACTGAAGTTCTTGAAGCAGCAACTGCAGATCTTGAAGAAGCAGCTGCAGTAATAGTTGTAAATGCTTCAACTAACAAATTTGATATGAAAACAGCTGTAAATAATAATCGCAATGCTTTAGGGATTAGCACTGCAATTACGCTTGAAGCTGCTGATTATTTATACACAATGATAGGTGGCGGATATGCAGACGCAGAAGCAATCAGAGATGCCCTTGCTGATTATGCAGCTCTGTAATTTAACACATGCTGGTGAGAAGTAGCTTAATAGCTACTTCTCACAGGATAAGTCCCACACAATAGGGAGTAATTCTGACAACTAAGCAAAAGGGCCTTCCGTCTTTAAATAGCAAAGTGGACCCTATGTAAAGGACAATTTAAAAAAGAGGCTAAATATGAATACTCTCATATCATAAATGTGATGTGAGGGTATTCTTCTAAATGTAAGCGGGGGATAAATAGCCGCACGAAAAAACCTTCAGTCTTTTGGTATCCTGTTAACAACAGTGAATATTAGAAGCCAGGAGGTTTTGTTATGGTTGTAAGCGATTAATGAACTGTAAGCGATGGAACAAACACCGTCGTGTCACCCAACCTCCCATTTGATACACTTAGAGAAAGTGATCAGATGGGAGGTTATTAATTGAAAACTACCACTCAAAACCTGATGCTCTGGGAGCAGCGGATAAAAGAACGGGTACAAAATAGAATGACAATTGGGGAATGGTGTAAGAAGAATGGTGTGAGCAAGTATCAGTATAATTATTGGAAGCGGCGGGTGAGTAAAAAGCAAAAAACAGACGAAGAAATCACGTTTGCCGACATCTCCTCCATCGTTTCAAATAATGATGCAAATAGACAGCATTCCGCATCAGCCTCTGAATTCCAAATCTTCTTCAAAAGCATGCAGGTAACTGTCCCCAGTGATTTCAAACCAACTGCGCTAGCTGGACTGATGAAGCTGAATGTGGGATCTGTGGCAGTGAACTGAAAGTTATTGGAAAGAAAAAAGTACGATCTGAAATGGAGTATATCCCCGCAAAACTTGTCATGAAAGACTATGTCCAATATGTCTATAAATGTGTAGAATGCGGGAAGAGCCTGGATAATCCCTATGATGCAATATACAGCGCACCCGTACCGGCACCGGTACTTAAGCACTCCTTCGCCTCATCTTCCATTGTAGCCTGGATCATGTATCAAAAATATATGCTTTCGGTACCTCTATACCGGCAGGAACGAGATTTTTTGAGGATGGGAGCAGCTCTAAAAAGAGATACCATGGCTAACTGGGTCATACGCTTCGCAGAATATTGGCTGAAACCGCTGTATGACCGGATGCATTGTCAGTTGTTGAAATGCGGCATCATCATGAGTGATGAGACTACTTGGCAGGTCAACCATGAGCTCGGAAAGAAAGCTTCAAGTAAATCATATATCTGGATCCATCGCAGCGGAAGCTGTGAAGGGCCGCCCGTCATACTTTATGAATACACCCGAACTCGGTCGGGTGACCACGCCAAGAAATTTCTCGAAGGATTCCGCGGATTTCATGTAAGTGATGCTTACGCTGGCTATGAAAAAGTAGAAGGGATTACCCGATGCCTTTGTTACAGCCACTTGAGGCGATATTATCTTGAAGCAATTCCGTTGGATTCCGGGAAAAAAGAGATTTCCGGTTCCGGAGGGGCTGTCGGACGAGCCTACTGTGATAAGCTTTTCCGCTTGGAACGAAAATGGA
>NZ_JAJDOO010000022.1 GCF_020595055.1 Desulfosporosinus shakirovi
TTTCACACTGTGGGAGCAGGGAAGAAGCAGCCGTACAGCTGGATATCAGTTTATCCAGTCTAACCAGAAGAATTAGAAGACTAAGAAAGTCAAAATTGACGCTCATAAATGACTAATAGAGAGTTCTCAAACTCAATAAGAATCAGGACGTAAAGAGAAGAAAGGGCCAAATACCGGCTTTAATTATCTGAAAATATTGAATATAAATTCTAATTGAATTGGAATGAATATTGCAACTATTAAATATTGCCTGGCCATGGCCATGATGGTCAGGAAAAGGGATTGTCGGGGTCGATAGGAGTTACAAAAATTAATGCGAAAAGGGGTGAGCGCTAAGAACAATGTCGGAGTTAGAGCGGAGGGACGTACATCGATCTGTCTACCTTCTTCTCTCTCTGGTAAAGCGTTATTTAGTAATTGAGATTCAACGAGTGAATTAATTCATCGGAATTATTAAAGAAAGTTATAAGGAACGTTATGGATGGTTTTAAACCATCAACTCTATATGGCATTTATAAGGGGAGGTTACACAGGAATGGATAAGAAATTTACAATTTCTGAGATTGTTGATGATTTAGGCGTTTCAAAATATACTTGGACTGTTTATTTTTTAGTTGGTCTGGCGCTTCTTTTTGATGGGTTTGATTATATGATTGTTGCGTATACAATGCCCCAGATGGCCAAAGAATGGGCGCTGACAAAAATCCAAACAGGAAGTCTTTCTTCCTGGAGCGTTATAGGTTTAATCTTTGGAGGAGTGATGTCAGGGCTGATCTCTGATTTCATTGGCAGGAAAAGGACGCTTATTTTCTTTGTGGCATTTTACTCCTTGTTAACATTGCCTATTTATTTTGCGCAAAGTTTCCAAACATTTGCTCTACTAAGGATACTTAGCGGTATTGGTCTTGGTGCTTGTATACCTATTGCCATAACAATGATGTCGGAGAATGCACCGACTAAAAATAGGGGTTATTTTATAGGATCGGTCATGAGCTTTTATGTCTTTGGCTGGGTGATTGCAGGTATTGTAGCCATTTACGTAGTTCCTACCTTTGGTTGGAGAGTTGTCTATCTTATTGGAGCACTTCCTGCCCTATATTCTTTATTATTGATTTTTAAACTCAATGAATCAGCACACTGGCTTTTAGGCAAAGGGCGAGAAAAAGAAGCTTTAGGGATAATCAAAAAGATGGAGATAGCTGTTAAAGGTGTAGCAACTGAACGGGCTTTGGGTAGTTTAATTGCACCACCTGCTCGTAAAAAAGTTGGTGTGAGTGCTATCTTTGGTCCAGAATATCGCAAAGTGACTATGACTATTTGGGTATTGTACTTCTTTGGCACAATGGTGATATATGGAATATCAGGCTGGCTGCCTACCCTTCTTGTTGAAAAAGGATATGGTTTAGTTAAGGGTTATTCTTTCGCCATTTTACAAAATATATTTGGAATGATTGGCGGGGCGGCTACTGGTTTTGTAGCAGATATCGTTGGACGCCGAAAAAATGTAATTTTTGGTTGGATATTCACAGCCGTAGCAATTCTCTTGCTGGGAGTTGCCGGAAACCAATGGCAAGTAGTTGTTTGCGGTGTGATAGTGGGTTTTGCCATAAATTGGGCGATAAGTGGTACACAGCCGATCATGGCGGAAGCTTACCCAACCGAATTTAGAAATACCGGTGTTTCTTGGGCTCAGGCATTCGGTCGCGTTGGAGGATTTATTGGCCCTATCGGTGCTGGTTGGGTACAACAGATGGGTTTTGGATTTACTGGTACTTTCGTATACTTTGCCATTCCATCAGTAATGGCTGGGATGGTTGCATATCTCTTTGTTGTTGAGAGTAAAGGAAAAAGCATCGATAACATTTCCGGTGTTAAAGCCTAAAACATTTCGTATTACTTAGTTGCTTGATTCACATGCAATATATAGTGTTTAAAATTAATCGTCACTATAGATTGCATAATAAAATCACAAATTGGGGTTTAGCAGGAGAACATCTAATTATTTTTATTTAACTGTCATGTATCATAAGGGGGAGTTTTTTTTGTATTCGAAATTCAAAGAACAATATAAAGGAAAGTTAAAGTCACTGGAAGAAGCTGCAAAGCTGATTCAATCTGGAGACAAGATTGTGGCAAATCAATTCGTCAGCGAACCAATAGGTATATTAAATGCAATTGGTAAACGGGCTGAAGCAGGAGAATTTGATGATGTTGAGGTCCTTGGGCTTGGGCCTACGTCATCGACAGATTGGATAACACCCGAAATTTACCCTCACCTAAGGGCAAGTTCTGTGTTCATTAATTCTGCGAAATTGAGAGAAGGTGTAAGTAAAGGGTATGCTAATTATATTCCGGATAATGTAAGCGGTAATGCTGCTTCTTTTAAGTACAGGATTCAAGACCTTGAGCCAGGTAAGGCCAAGGTAATATCCGCTTCAGCCCCAATGGATAAGAATGGATATTTCTGTACTGCAACTGCACCCCTATACTTTCACGATGTGGCAAAGATGGAAAATACAACTATCATCATGGAAGTTAATGAGAATCAACCCTATGTATTTGGTGATAACTTTATTCACATATCCCAGGTTAATTGTATCGTAGAAAGCAATCGACCACTCTTTTCGATTCCTCCAGTGACAGAGGGCACTCCAGAGGAGATGGCTATTGCAGATTTGTTATTAGACATGATTGAGGATGGGTCTACAATACAGTTGGGCATTGGCGGGATGCCTAATGTACTGGGAAGACTCCTGGCAAATAAACATGATTTAGGAGCCCATACGGAGATGCTTGGAGATGCCTATAAATATCTATGGCAATTAGGCGTTCTAAACGGAAGAAAGAAAACCTTGTGTCCCAATAAAATATGTGCATGTTTTGCTATGGGGTCAGCTGAAACCTATAAGTGGATGCACGAGAATCCGTCCATAGAGATGCACAGCACATCTTGGACTAATAACTCCTATGTAATAGGTCAAAATAATAAACTTATTGCCATAAATCAAGCGGTTGAAGTGGATCTTACAGGTCAGGTGGCGTCTGAAAGCATCGGTCCGAGGCAACATAGTGGTACTGGCGGTCAGTTGGATTTCGTCCGAGGAGCACAACTTTCGTCTGGAGGGAAAGCCTTTATATGCCTCCGTTCAACAGCCAATACTAAGAAGGGCAGAGTTTCTAAAATTGCTCCATTATTAAACCACGGTACTACGGTTACCGTTCCCCGTCACGAAGTTAACTACGTCGTAACCGAATACGGAGTTGCCCAACTGCGCGGGAAGACTATGAGAGAGCGTGCGCAAGAGTTAATTGGCATTGCACATCCTGACTTTCGGGCTGA
Source organism: Desulfosporosinus shakirovi (assembly GCF_020595055.1). GTDB lineage: Bacteria > Bacillota > Desulfitobacteriia > Desulfitobacteriales > Desulfitobacteriaceae > Desulfosporosinus > Desulfosporosinus shakirovi. The sequence continues at coordinate 3,341 of NZ_JAJDOO010000022.1, forward strand.
ACTCCGGGAAGAGGCTAAAAAACTTAATTTGATATAAGACGGATACATCAATTCCATATTTCAATTATTAATATTAATATTAATATTCGAAAGACGGGTCTTAAAGAACTGCTAGTAATAGAAACTGGTTAATAACACATTTTCTAAAGATAGCCTTTTTGGGGTGGAAGCTAACCTGAAAGGCTATCTTTTTTGCAGCAACAACAAAAGATTATTTTATCTTTTGAGAGGATATCAAAGAAAGATGTGGTATGCTTGAAGAGATTATAGGATTATCCAGATTGCTTGAAAAAAACGATTTCGTTACTATAAAATTAATAAGCTAAAGGGTGAATGACCATACGTAATTTTAATTGGAGATCTCCATACTTATATCTGATGCTTGTACCTTTTCTTTGGTCTACCAATTTTGTTCTTGGCAAAATAGTAGTAAATACCATACCACCTTTAACTATGAGTACGGCGCGCTTTACAGTAGGAGTATTAATCCTTTCAGGAATAATGGCAAAGTCAAAAAGCCCGGAACAAGGTTCTTGGCAAAAGGCCTTTATTCCATTGCTTATAATGGGGATTGCCGGAGTCTTTGGGTTTAACAGTTTGCTTTATGCCGGACTGCGCTATACCAGTTCTACAAATAGCTCAATTATTAACTCCTTATATCCTGTTCTTGCCGCATTGCTGGCTGCCTTTTTCTTAAAGGAGCGTTTTAATGCACGTCAACTGATTGGATTGTTTTTCTCAATAGCCGGCGTTTTGCTAGTTACTTCGCGGGGTGCTTGGAGTGGATTGAGCGGGATTGTTTTTAACCAAGGCGACTTGCTGGTAATTTTGGCTTCCCTAAGTTGGGCTATTTATTCATTGGCATCCAAGATTGCGATGAAGCATCTTTCTGCCTTACAGGCCAGCACATACAGTATATACTTGGGGTTGCTTTTTCTTTATCCGGCCTCTATATATGAGCTGTCTATGGGTGCGCATGTAACCATAAGTTGGTCTGCTTTCTTAGCGCTTATATATTTGGGTATAGTTCCTACAGCGATCACTTATATTCTTTGGAACAAGGGTATTCAAGCGGTAGGTCCTACTAAAGCTGGTTATTTCTATAACCTTCTTCCTATTTATACGGCAATTTTGGCTGCGGTTTTTCTAAGTGAAAGTATCAGTTGGTATCATTTAGCAGGAGGACTGCTCGTTCTGTCAGGCGTATATTTAGGCTCTGTCGTCGTCAGAAATCAGACTGAGTCCCTAGGTCCTTCGGCTTGAGGGTGCTCGATACTATGGGTAATCCTAAAGAAAATTGCGCGGTATTTTACTTTTTAACAGGAGAATTACAATTTGTGGAGAAAGAGTAAAAGAAACTGCTATTGGGCATATGCTCAGACTGGCAGCTAAGAGATTAAACATAATAGGTTACAGATTAAGTTTGAGGAGGGAACAACTTTGGAGAAATTTTTGTTTATCCTCAGTCGCGGACTTGAGGATCCGGTTCGTGCAACCCGGGCATTTCAACTTGCGAAGGTCGCTAAAGAAAAGGGGCATGAAGTTAATATTTTCTTAGTTGATGATGCTGTGGTCTATGGAGTTTTTGGATTAGCTGATAATGTTAAGGCACCCACCGGAGATGATGCAAAAGCTTATATCGATTATTTAGTCGAGAAGAAGGTAGCATTTTATATTTGTACACCTTGCGCAAGGTACAGGCTTTTCGGCGAGGACGAATTTATCGAGGGCGCAAAATTATCTACAGCCGCACACCTAATCGATTTAGCGGTCGAATCGAAAGTGTTTACATTCTAGTTTAACAGGTTTACAGCGGGATGTAATAACGGTCTCGAAATGCACGGTATATGGCAGTGTTATTAAAGCAACTAAAGGAAACTCGCTTTAACGTTTAGTTTAATCCGGGTTTCTTTTATGTTGCCTTAATAATAGAGTTAAATTTAGCCAAAATTTAACACAAATTTCACCGAAACTTCACCAAATAGGAAGGATTTAGTAGTAAACTTAAGATGTAGCTAAGCCATATGTTTATAATCGAGAATTGAAAGGAGAGAAGTACAGCTTTGGCTAGTACGATTAAGTGAGACATTTTAACTATCTGACAAAAGAGGGTGCAGAAGCCACTTTCTTTAGAGCTCCAGAGGTTTTCGATAATAATACTCATCGAGGGATTCTTTCCCATGCACTTGGTGCGACGCTTTATATGCCTGGAACCAGAGAAACAATAGCGAAAGATATAATCTCTAAAAAAAATAGGGGACTTGCATCAACCGTGTTTTGCCTAGAGGATTCCATCGGGGATGCAGAGGTGCCTCGTGCCGAGCGGAATATTTCAACTCAAGTACAAGGGATTTATAAAGCCTTGAACGAGCAGGAGATCGAACCGATTGATCTTCCCCTCATTTTCATAAGGGTTCGCAGTGCAGAACAGATTCTCAGACTAATGGATAGGATGGGTGACAGTTCAAAGCTTATTACAGGTTTTATCTTTCCGAAATTCACGTCGGAAAGTCATGAATATTTTGAAACGGTTAAGAGCCTCAATCAACAATCAGTCGGTCCTTTTTACGGAATGCCGATTATTGAAAGTACTCAAGCTATTTATCGCGAATCACGCATCCATGAATTGATAGAAACCAAGCGGCTCTTAGACAGCTATCATGACTTAGTTTTAAATGTTAGAATAGGGGCAACCGATTTTTCCGGCTATTATGGAATCCGTCGAGGCCCAGATGTAACCATCTATGATATCACAGTGATTCGTGATTGCATCGCAGATATAATTAACATTTTTGGACGTGTTGAAAGCGATTACACAATCTCGGGACCCGTTTGGGAGTACTTCTCAAATGGAGGAAGATTTCTTAAACCTCAGCTTCGCAAGAGTCCCTTTGAACAGTTCCAGGATAATCAGGGGAATAATAGAACTAAAATTAGAAGCCAGCTTTTAAATAAATATGTTGATGGTCTAATCCGAGAAGTAATTCTAGACAAGGAAAATGGAATTATTGGGAAAACCATTATTCATCCCAGTCATATCATACCCGTACAATCTTTGTATATTGTCGGGTACGAAGAATATTTAGACGCATTAAGTATCATTGAAAACAGTAATGGCTTGCAAGGCGTGACAAAAAGCCATTATACTAATAAAATGAACGAAGTAAAACCCCATTATAAATGGGCCCAAAAGATCTTGTTAAGAGCAAAGAATTATGGAGTGTTTCATGAACAACACAATTTCATCAGCCTCTTCACCGAAGATATATACGTATAACCTTGAAGGGCAAAGGGTATCTGTTGTCCTGGAAAGCAACCCCTTTGATTTTGACCCTCAGACTTTATTTTCATTAGCGGCTAGACAGAATAAGAAACGAGGGTTTTTATTTGTAAGTAACGTTCTGGGTAAACATGTGCCTGTTGATCCTTTCGTCCCTCTGCTTGCAGGGTTTGCGCTTGCTGTACAATTCATGAGTAAGATACATAACATCAATCATGTTGATACCCAAGCTATTATTCAAGCCCTGAAGAAGAATGAGGATACAAGAAAGGTTTATGAAGCCGTAATCGCAAAATCACCCTTTGCCTTGCCTCAGGAAACATTATTCATTGGCTTCGCCGAAACAGCAACAGGACTGGGGCATGCAGTGTTCAGTGTGTTTGATAATGCACATTACCTTCATACAACACGCGAGGAAATACCGCTGTTGCCCGTTGAACTCGATTTTAGTGAAGACCATTCCCATGCTGTTAATCATAGGTGTTATCCTATAGACCCTAAAATACTTAGAAATCCAAAAACTGTCATTCTCGTTGATGATGAGATTACGACGGGAAACACTGCTTTAAATATAATTGGGGCAATTCATTTGAAATTTCCCAAAACGAATTATGTTGTCTTATCGCTCTTAGATTGGAGAACGAGAGAAGAAAGGGACAATTATAAAAAGCTGGAGCAACAGTTGGATATTAGAATTGATACTATTTCCCTTTTAGAAGGGGAAATAGAGGTTAGCGGTCAAGCCTTTTCTGAGCAAATGGGTCAAAGGAACCTTGTGCCAGAGACATATTTTCCAGAAGGTTTCCCTTTAAATAACGAACAAAAATTTCTCAACATCCAGGATGTGATTTCGGTTTTTTCCGTAGATTCTAAGGGAAACAGCAGTCTGTCACCTTATCTAAAGTTGACAGGGAGATTTGGACTGTCAAGCAGGGAGGACCGGGAAATTCTGCCTTTAGCAAAGAAGATTGCTGAATCACTTAAGCGCGATAGGGCAGGCGGAAAAACTCTTTGCCTGGGAACCGGCGAATTTATGTATTTGCCCATGCTCATCTCAGCTTATATGGGAAAGGGAATAAGGTATCATACCACTACGAGGAGTCCAATCTATCCCTTCCCTATAGCTCAGTATGGGGTTCAAAATGGTTTTGCCTATAACTGTCCTGACAATGAGAGTATCACTAATTACATTTATAATATTCCCTTAAACTATTACGATGAGGTGTATTTGTTTCTTGAAAGAGAAGTTAGCCCTGAGGGATTAAATTCCTTGTTGAATGTCTTTCATAAGATAGGTATACCACGACTGGTTTTAGTTATTAGCTCTTCAAGAGCCGTCCAAGACTAACCTGTTAAGTAGCCATTCGCATAATAACAAAATGAAAAGAGGTGACTGTTAGGTGAACGATAAGCTCTTCACTCATCCCATTCCTGAACCCGAGCCAATGGGATGTTATAACCCTAAAGATGTGGTTTTTTTACTTAAAAATCTTAATGGGTTATTGACGGAGACTGATCTTCAAACTCGTGAGCAAAAAATTCAGTCTGGCGGTCATTATTCAGAAATGTTGCCGATAGAGTATGAACCAACCAAGGACTATCTCGATCTTTTCTATCAAACACTTCATGAGAGTGCGACTAAAGTTGCCATGGCAGTGGGTATAGTATCAGAACGCATTTTACAGAATAACGGACCAAAGATAGTGCTTGCTTCTCTGGCACGTGCAGGAACTCCCATTGGAATCCTTATTAAACGTTACCTCTTAGAAAAAAAAGGCTTAGATCTGCCTCATTACAGCATTTCAATTATTAGAGGCAGAGGTATTGATGAGAATGCGATACTATATATTCTTCAGAATCACAAGGGTGCAAAAATTCAGTTTGTTGATGGTTGGACAGGCAAAGGGGCAATAACTGAGGTTTTAAGGCAAGCGTGTGTAGATTTTAAAGCTAAGTACCAGTTCGAATTAGATAGTGATTTAGCAGTCCTTGCAGATCCAGGGCACTGTGTGAAAACTTTTGGAACAAGAGAGGACTTTTTAATTCCCAGTGCTTGTCTGAATTCAACTGTCTCGGGGCTGGTTAGTCGCACTGTATTTCGGACTGATCTCATTGGAGATAAAGAATTCCACGGGGCAAGATTTTATGAAGAACTTCTAAAAGGAGAAGTATCTAATCTTTTCGTAGATACAATTTCTAAGGAATTTAAAGAGCTAAAACTTCAAGATGTGAAATCCCAGACTATCGATGACAATGCTGAGGTCGAGGTCTCTTGGCAAGGCTTAAAATCATTAACAACTATCAAAGAGAAGTATGGGATTAAAGATATCAACTTTATTAAACCTGGCATTGGAGAAACAACAAGAGTTCTTTTAAGGCGATTGCCGGATAGAGTTTTAGTGGATAGTATTGAGAACACCAAATTGAAACATATTATGTTGCTTTGTAAGGATAAAGGAGTTCCGGTCGAAGAATATCCTTATCTAACCTACTCCTGTTGCGGCATAGTTAAACAAATATCATGATGAATAAAACGATGTTTGCGAGCGATCTTGATCAAACCTTGATTTATTCATACCGATCAATTATCAACGAAAAGGTTGAGGTACAAACCCATCCGGTTGAATGGTTCGAGGATCGATATATTTCTTATATGACTGAAAGCGCCCTAACTAAATTACAGCGGATTTCTAAGGAATTTCTTTTCGTGCCAGTAACAACTCGAACTAAACTTCAATATCAGAGGATAAACTTACTTGATTATAACATTTCATATCAATACGCTGTAACTAGTAATGGCGGGACAATCTTTTATAACGGGATTGAAGATCGAGACTGGATGCGAAAAATTTCTGCTTCTAAAGATAATTGTTTGGAAGCGGAGGATCTCATCAGTAGGTTTAATGAAATAAGACATCCTTCATGGGTAAATCCGGATTCCGGTAAATTAGCGGATAACTTGTTTTTTTACTGTTTAATAGAACGTGAAAAAATTCCCATAACCGAGTTGGCAGCCTTTAAACTATGGGCGAAGGATAAAAACTGGGAGTTATCTATTCAAGGGAGAAAGCTTTATTTAGTTCCCATGAATGTCAATAAGAAGGCGGCTGTCCAATATATCAGAGCAAAAGAAGGGATTAACCTGGTTATAGCAGCGGGAGATTCTTTGCTGGATCTGGATATGCTAAAAGCTGCAAATTTTGCTGTTGCACCAGCACATGGAGAATTGTATTCTCTTTATTCACAGAGAAATTCTGACTTGGAAATGATAAGATTTACTAAGAAAAGTGGAATTAAAGCTGGAGAAGAGATTTTAGATTATGTAGATGGTACCCTGTCCCCGAAATTGGTAGTATAAAATTCTTATTAATTGTAAAATATATAATGGTAAACATTGGGTGGAGAGATAAATAACTATGTCATAATGAAGGTGATTAGTAATTAATGAATTATTAATTGCTGGGTGCAAAATATGTGAAAGTTATGTGAAACATTATGTTTTGGGTTTTTCCCCAAAGCTTTCCTGTGGTAAGATACAAGTATTCCATTATTTTCACATTTTGCTTTAAGAAATAAAGGAAAAAATAAAGAAGTAGAGAAGACAGATGATATAACACTTGGTATTTAAAAAAGGGGGATTCATAGTGGGAATTAATTTGCAAAAAGGGCAAAAAATTGATTTAACAAAAGGAAATCCTGGCTTATCAAAAATCATGGTAGGCTTAGGATGGGATGAAGTATCGAAGTCGAAATCGGGAGGACTCCTTGGAGGTCTTTTTGGAGGGGGCAGCGGCGGAAGCGCTGCAATTGACTGTGATGCCTCAGCGATTCTTCTCGATGCCCAAGGTAAGCTTACTTCAAAGGATCGTTTGGTTTACTTTGGTAATCTGCAAAGTGGTGACAAAAGCGTAAAACATACTGGAGATAACCTTACGGGTGCTGGAGATGGAGACGATGAACAAATAAATGTAGAACTAAGCAGTGTCCCTAGCAGCGTTGAAAAGATAGTTTTTGTCGTTAATATTTATGATTGCGTGAAACGTAAACAAGACTTTGGACTCATTGCTAATGCCTTCATTAGAGTGGTCAATCCAGTTAATGGGCAAGAATTTTGTCGGTTTAATTTAACTGAAAGTTATGCTGGTAAAACTAGCTTAGTGGTTGCAGAAGTTTATCGTCACAGCAATGAGTGGAAATTCGCCGCTATTGGTGAAGGTACGACTGATGCATCCCTAAGTGAACTTATTCGTCGATATCAATAGTTTGAAAAAATATTAAGGGGGATAATAAAATGGCGATTAGTTTACAAAAAGGACAAAAAGTGGATCTTACTAAATCAAATCCGGGTCTTACAAAAATTATTATTGGTCTGGGCTGGGATGTCAACAAGTATGATGGCGGAAAAGATTTTGATTTAGATGCCTCTGTATTTTTGTTAAATCCCGAAGGAAAAGTCACAGATGAAAAGAACTTTGTCTTTTTTAACAACCCAAAGAGTCCCGATAATTCAGTGACACATACCGGCGACAATCGTTCGGGTGCTGGTGACGGGGATGATGAGCAAATCAAAGTTGACTTAGCACTCGTATCAAGTAGTGTATCTAAGGTCACCTTTGCGATTACAATTCATGAAGCTCAAGAACGCAGTCAAAACTTTGGGCAAGTTTCTAACGCTTATGTACGAGTTTTAAGCGAAGCATCGGGCGAAGAGTTAATTCGTTACGATCTTGGGGAAGACTTCTCAGTTGAGACAGCCGTTGTGGTGGGCGAGCTTTATCGGAATAATGCAGAGTGGAAGTTTAATGCCATCGGCAGCGGTTACCAAAACGGCTTAGCCGGGTTGTGTAAAGATTTCGGACTAGACGTATAAGGCGGAGGTCAGAAGCCAGAGGTCGGATAGGTAATAGCTGTAGTTTCTTCTGAAGATTTGATATCAAGCTTTAGTCAATTGGTTTTCTGACTTTAACTTTGATATAAAGATATGTCCTAAATGAATAATAAGAGGTGTTTTTATGGCAGTCATTAGTCTTCAAAAAGGACAAAAGATTGACTTAACTAAGGGGAACCCTGGTCTAACGAAGATCATTGTCGGATTGGGTTGGGATACCAACAAGTATTCTGGCGGGTCAGATTTTGACTTGGATGCCTCGGTGTTCTTACTTGACAAAAACGGTAAAGCCGGCGGTATTGAAGATTTCATATATTACAACAATCTCGTTGGGGGTAACGGATCAGTACAACATACTGGGGACAATCTTACTGGAGCAGGTGATGGGGATGATGAACAAGTTAATGTTGATCTGGCCACTGTACCTGCACATGTGGAAAAAATTGCCTTTACTGTTACAATTCATGATGCCGCACAAAGATCGCAGAACTTTGGCCAAGTATCGAATGCTTTTGTGCGCGTTATCAACGAAACTAACGGACAAGAAGTCATGCGGTATGATTTAGGCGAAGATTTCTCGGTTGAAACAGCACTTGTAGTATGCGAGCTCTATCGTCACCAAGGAGAATGGAAGTTTAATGCTATTGGCAGTGGTTTCTCAGGGGGACTGGCTGCCCTTTGCGCAAACTATGGTTTACAAGTAGGTTAAAATGCATATATTAAGAGACGCATCCATTATTTGGGTGCGTCTTTTTCATAGTCGTTAACCAAAGAGACGTTCCGGTAAATGTTAGAAGACTTGAGGAAAAGGATTTGCAAATATCTTAGGAAGCTAGTCTTAAAAATGTTAATAACATAGGGGATTTAGATGTTATACGCTTAAAAACGACGGAATATTATGATTTTAGGTTTAGAAGGCCATTTTTGCTGATTGATCTTTATGAAGTTGTTGCTTATGATTAAATTCACGTTATCTTCTAATATTAGGGATAATATATTAATTTATACAATTCGGAAGGGGGGTAGAAATGCCAGTATCTGCTGAATCATTATTTGTATTTATGTTAGGGTCTCTGTTATTAGGAGCCATACTCTCTTATGTCCTGCAAAAGAAACCACACATAAGCATTTTTATGGGCTATTCCTTTGCCAGTATGGCTAGTCTGTCTGGTCTGATTTTAGGTCCGACACTTTTATTGTCTGAGCGCTCGTTAGAAATAATTTTGCCTTGGTCAATTTTTGGGACTGCCCTTCAATTTACGGTTGATCCTTTAACCGCGTTTTTTATCACTGTTATCTCGGTCCTCGGTCTATCGGCGTCTGTCTTTTCTTATGGCTATGCCAGAGCTTATATAGGCAAACAAAATGTAGGACTTTTAGGGTTGTTTTATAACCTTTTTATCTTCTCGATGTTAGCTCTAGTGTCAAGCAGTAATACATTTATGTTTCTGCTTTTTTGGGAGATAATGTCGCTGGTGTCTTATTTCTTGGTAGTATTTGAACATCAGGATTATCGAGTTCGCCGGGCTGGTTTCATTTATATAGTGATGACACATATTGGCACAGCGTTTCTAATTATTGCATTTTTAATTTTATACAATGAGACAGGCAGTTATCTTCTTTTTAGTCAATACGCTGGTGTATCCCAAAGTCTTTCCCCAACGATGAAATCTGTTATCTTTATTCTAGTCACTCTTGGATTTGGGACTAAAGCAGGGATTGTACCTTTACATATTTGGTTACCGAAGGCTCATCCTGCTGCTCCAAGCAATGTTTCGGCCCTAATGTCCGGAATAATGCTAAAAACAGCGATTTATGGATTTATTAGAATCACCTTTGGGGTCTTAGGTACAGGTCCTCTTTGGTGGGGGGGATTAATCCTCATTATTGGGGCAGTGTCTGCCTTACTGGGGGTTATGTATGCCTTAATGGAGCATGATATTAAAGGCTTGTTGGCCTACCATAGCGTAGAGAATATCGGAATTATTTTATTGGGTATCGGCTCCGCTCTTATTTTTGTAAGCGATGGCAGCCATCATCTTGCGATGATCGGTTTGACGGCGGGCTTGTTTCATACGTTCAATCATGCGGTTTTCAAAGGGTTACTCTTTTTAGGAGCCGGAGCGGTTCATTATGCGACACATACAAGAGACATAGAAGAAATGGGTGGGCTTTTAAAAAGAATGCCATGGACGGGATTCTTTTTTCTTATTGGGTCGATTTCAATCTCCGCTATCCCTCCTTTCAATGGTTTTGCCAGCGAGTGGATGACTTTCCAATCATTATTGGGGTTGGGTACGGCGAATCTGGGAGCGGGTATTAATATTATGGGGCCGATTCTGGCAGCTGCTTTAGCCTTAACTGGTGCTCTGGCCGCTGCCTGTTTTGTCAAAGCCTTTGGGATTATGTTTCTTGCCTTACCTCGCAGTGCCAAGGCTGAAAAAGCTAAAGAAGTACCTCGAACAATGCTGGTTGGCATGGGTCTATTAGCTTCATTATGCTTTCTCTTTGGGGTTGTGCCTTCTTTGGTTATTGACCTATTAAGTCCTGTTACGGCTAGCCTCCTTAGTGTAGTAACGATTCAGATGGGCGGGTATGACTGGCTGGCCATTACTTCGATTATCGAGCAGGGGACAGTTCTTGGTGCCACTTCCATATCCCCTGTAATTATGCTGGCTGTTCTGATGTTATGTGCCTTGTTGGTCTATCTGATTTTCACTAGATTTGGCAAGTTTAGAAAGACTCGAATTGATGAAACCTGGAATTGCGGGGTAGCTCAAACTTCTAACATGGAGTATACTGCCACCTCTTTTTCTAAACCTATCCGAATCATGTTTCGAGCAATATTTCGGCCAACTAGAAAAATCGAAAAAGAATATGTCCTTAAACCCTATTTTACCAGTCGTATCAAATATAAAGGGGGCATTAAACCCTTTTTTGAAGATACTCTTTACAGACCTCAATTTAGATTTTTCTTAAAATTAGCAAATAAATTTACTGTATTACAATCCGGAAGTATTCAGCTTTATTTATCGTATATCTTTGTTACCTTGGTTGTATTGCTTATTTTTGCCAGATAGGAGGGGATTATGTGCTTAGAGAAGCAGCTGTCGGTGCTTACCAAATGCTCTTGATTGTATTATTTGCACCTTTACTCACAGGAATAATCAAGAAGACCAAGGCTTTTTTTCAAACGCGTAAGGGGCCTAGAGTTTTTCAACCTTATTATGATCTTTATAAGTATATGCAAAAAGAGTCGGTGGTATCAGAACATGCTTCATGGATTTTTAGAGTAACTCCTCATATTTATCTCGCTTCGATGTTAACGGCAGCCGCAATAGTTCCGGTAGTAGCAACTAAAAGCTTTTTAGACTTCACTGGAGATCTCATTCTTATCATTTACCTCTTCGCTCTTGCTCGGTTTTTCTTGGCTCTGGCAGGTTTAGATGCCGGAAGCGCCTTTGGCGGAATGGGCAGCAGCAGGGAAATGGCCGTTGCCGCGATCTCAGAGCCAGCGTTCATGTTGCCGCTCTTTACTATGGCAGTTGCTGCGGGGACGACAAACCTGACGGGAATTGTAGAAAGTGTTATCAATGGCGGAGAGGGGGTCTTAACCCTCGCTCATCTAATGTCCTTTGTGGCTCTGTTTATTGTGGCTGTTGCGGAAACCGGGCGAATTCCCGTCGATAATCCAGATACTCATTTAGAGTTAACCATGATCCATGAAGGCATGATGTTGGAATACTCAGGTAAGAATCTGGCGTTGCTGTCAGTGGCGGTATCTATTAAACAATTGCTGATCTTTACATTGCTGGTTAATATCTTTTTTCCATGGGGAATAGCTTCCGCCTTTGGGATAGGAGCTTTGATTTTCGGCAGCCTGGTGTTTATTTTAAAAGTAACAGTCATAGGCATAATCATGGCCATTGTAGAAACTTCTTTCGCTAAAACCAGGTTATTCAAGGTACCTGATTTACTCCTGGGATCTTTTTTTATAGGCTTAATAGGACTCGTTTCTAAGTTTGTGTTCAGGGGGTAATTTACGTGGAAATGCAAAATTATCAGGGCCTCGTTGATTTCTTAATAGAGCTTGTTTTGGCAACTGTCTTTTTAATCATTATTGCCCGCCGGTTTAATAATGTGATTATGGCGGTGATTATCCAAGGAGTTTTACTAGGGGTTTTATGTATTACCTTGGGATGGGCGACTGGAAATTATGAGATGTATATCGCTGCGTTATTAACCTTAGTGGTGAAAGCGGGAATAATTCCCTTTGTGCTAAATAAAGCTGTCCATAAAGTGGCAATCAACAGGGTGGTAGAATCCTTTCTAAGCTTGAAACTAATGTTGTTGTTTGCCTTTTGTCTCGTTTTCACATCGTATTTAGTGACTGGGCAAGTCATTGGAAAAGGATCAGGTCTTATTCACGAGGCGTTGCCGGCTGCCATTTCCATGATGCTGATTGGGTTGTTTCTCATGATAAATCTAAAGTTCCCAATTATGCAAATCGTGGGCTTAGTTGTCATAGAAAATGGAATCTTTTTGGCTGGGATAGGTACAACCCATGGTATGCCTTTGGTTGTTGAGCTGGGAATCTTCATGGATATTTTAGTAGGTGTTTTAATCATGGGTGTGCTAGTGTTCCAAATTAATAGGAGCTTTGACACGATTGACACAAAAAATTTAAGGAATTTACGGGGTTGATTGTATGCCGCTGATTTTACTTGCTCTACCCTTGGGTATAGCTCTCTTAAGCATGATGGTTTCGAATCGAAGACTATTAGGGGCTATCAGTATAGTGGGCTCTGGGATGACCGTCTTAACAGCATTACTCATTGCTCGACAGGTTTTTGCCGGCTCTAGTGTGGTTTGGGGTCAATTTATCGTTATTGATGCACTAAGTGCTTTAATTCTTTGTCTGGTCGCCATTATTGGGTTGATGGTTGCTTTGTACTCTGTAGGTTATCTTGCTCATGATATTAGAATTGGGGAGTTTTCAGAAACTCGAGTCAAATGGTATTATTTTTGGATGTATATCTTTGTATTTACCATGTTTCTCGCGCTAGTATCTGCAAACCTGGGCATCATGTGGGTAGCTGTCGAAGGGACGACGCTTGCTACTGCTTTATTAGTAGGTTTTTACAACAAGAAGAATTCTTTGGAAGCTGCCTGGAAGTACATTATCATTTGTACAGTAGGCATTATTTTTGCCTTGTTCGGAACCCTCCTTTTGCATTATGCTGCTGTTTCAGTGACTGGCGAAAGCGGTTCTTTGGATTGGCAGACTCTGAGGCAGGTCGCCGAACGACTGGATCCGATGTTGCTTAAACTAGCCTTCATTTTTGCCTTAGTGGGCTTTGGGACAAAGGTTGGTTTAGCGCCTATGCATACTTGGTTGCCTGACGCTCACAGCCAAGCTCCTTCTCCCATCAGTGCAATGCTTTCAGGAGTGCTTTTAAATTGTGCCTTTTATAGTATTGTTCGCTTTCACTTGGTTGTTTCCGAATCCCTGGGGCCGCAGTTCTCATCGAATTTAATTTTAATCTTTGGTGTAGTATCAATTTCCGTTGCCTTACCCTTTATTCTTATTCAGCATGACATTAAGAGGTTGCTCGCTTACTCAAGTATTGAGCATATGGGAATTATCGCTGTTGCAGTAGGCTTTGGAAGTAAATTTGCCTTGTATGGTGCTTTCCTACACATGATTAATCATGCCTTGACCAAATCATCACTCTTTTTCATTGCGGGTAATGTTAGTCAACATTATCACACCAAAAGGATTCTTAGAATAAAAGGATTACTTAAAACAATGCCCGTAACAGGTCCGGCCTTAATGATTGGGGGCTTAGCAATCGCTGGAGCGCCTCCATTTAGTATTTTTACCAGCGAATTTATAATTCTTAGTTCAGGTTTTGCTCAAGGGAGGTACGCGGTTACAAGTTTAATCTTAATCTTAATTACGTTAATCTTTACGGGATTTATTTATGCGATTAGCAAGATGGCTTTTGGGACACCGCCGAGCAGGGTTAAGGTGGGCGAGGATGGGAAATTCGGCAATGCCCTTATTCTGATTTCACTAGTGCCTGTAGTTGTTTTCGGGGTATACATCCCAGGATTTATCGAAGACATTCTGCAACAGGTAACGACCGTGTTTATAGGGGGGAACCAGTGATGATAAGGCAAGACAGGGTCATTGCTATGATTTCTAGTTGCTTTGGGGAACGGGTAATCATCGCTAAGGTCCATTATAATGAGCTGCATCTGGAAATTGATAAGAACGAAATTCCTATCCTGGCTGTTAAATTACGGGATTGGGGCTTCCCTTTAATTCAACTTACGGCTGCAGATGAGCGGGGAAATACCGGGGATTTTCGTCTGTTTTATACTTTTGCCAATGATCTTGAAAATTTTCTGATGATTGTGAGTGTGTCCATAGCTGAAACCGAGCTGTCTTTTCCTTCGATAACGGAGGTAGTTCCGGCAGCTCATTGGTACGAACGCGAGATTCAGGATCTTTTTGGCTTGGATTCTATTGGGCACCCGGACAAAAGGTGCTTGGCTGTCCATGAAGATTGGCCGGAGGGATTGTATCCCTTGCGTAAGGATTTCAGTTTAGATTCTGAGGTCCCAAGGACGGAGGGCCGGCAATCCTACGATAGGGTTGAAGGTGAAGGAGTAATGCAAGTTCCCGTCGGGCCTATTCATGCGGGAATTATTGAACCAGGGCATTTTCTATTTAGTGCAGTGGGAGATACTGTCATTAATTTGGAGGCCAGGTTATTTTTCACTCATAGAGGAATGGAGAAATTAACTGAAGGAAAAACTCCTTTAGATGCATTTCCAATCGTGGAACGAATCTGTGGGGCTTGTTCTTTTTCTCATGCCACATCTTATTGTCAGGCCATAGAAAAACTCTCTGGAACTGAAGTTTCCACAAGGGTCCAGTATATAAGGACGGTTGTTTTGGAATTAGAACGCTTATATAATCATGTGGGGGATGTTGGGAATATTTGTGCAGGGGTTGGTTTCGCCTTCGGAACGATGCATGGAGCACGTCTGAAAGAAGATATCATGAGACTCAACGAAACAGTTTTTGGAAGCAGGTTCTTGAGAGGAATTAATACCCCCGGTGGGGTTAGAAGAGATATTTCAGTTCTGGACAGTGACCTCATTTTAGCTACCTTAGATAAACTTGAACTTGAGTTTAGAGAGTTAGTTGAAATTCTGTTAGATACTAATTCCTATATGGATAGAGTCCAGACTACCGGTGTATTATTGAATCAGATTGCCAGGGACTTGCATGCTGTCGGACCAGCAGCAAGAGCTTCAGGCGTTGATCGGGATGTGCGGCGGGACCATCCTTATGCCGCTTACAACCGTGTTTCATTCAAAGTGCCGGTTTATGAGCAAGGGGATGTTTTAGCCAGGGTCAAAGTGCGGATTGATGAAACCTATGAATCCATCAACATCATTAGACAGATTTTAGCATCGGTGCCCAATGGTAAATTAATTCAAACCTTAGGAGAGATGATTCCCTACAATTATGCTATAGGTATGACAGAGTCCGCTAGGGGAGAAAATGTACACTTTATCATGATAGGTAAGGATCAAACAATATATCGCTATATGGTGCGCTCAGCGTCCTATGTTAATTGGCCGGTGATTCCTTCAACGGTACCGGGAAATATCATTCCTGATTTTCCGGTAATTAACAAGAGTTTTGAGCTATGTTACTCTTGTCTGGATAGATGATGCTATGAGTATGTTTTAATAGGAGGGCTATGATGCTCAGACTTTTTCGCAAGAGCTTAAAGACAGGTACAATTACAACGGACTATCCGCAAACTCCAAGTGTTCCGGGGATTGGTTTTCAAGGGTTGCCGGAATGGCAGGTGCTAAGTTGCGTTCAATGTGGTCAGTGTGCAGACATATGTCCAACAAAGGCCATAAAATTGCAAAGCGGAAAGAAGGAAGCTTTTTGGACAGTAGACCCCAAGAAATGTATTTTTTGTGGGTACTGTGTTGAGGTTTGTACCCGCTCAATTGTTCAAGGTGAGCAATATGAATTCGTAGAAAGTGCTGATAGAGCTCCTCAAGCTCAGGCTTTTAAACATTCAGTTCACATACGGCATCTTGATTCAGGGTCTTGTAATGCCTGTGATTGGGAAATGACGACTCTGACAGGGCCTGTTTACGATATACAACGTTTGGGCTTTGATTTTGTGGCATCTCCCCGTCATGCCGATGTGTTAATGGTAACCGGGCCGGTAACCAGAAACTTAGAAATCGCAGTGCGTAAGACCTTTGCGGCGACCCCTGCACCTAAACTTGTGTTAGCTGTGGGAACATGTGCATGCAGTGGGGGGATTTGCGGTAAAAGCTATGCCAGCTCCGGGGGAGTCAATAATATCATACCGGTAGATGTCTTTATACCAGGCTGTCCACCGCGGCCGCAAGCCTTGATTCAAGGCTTGCTCAAAGCTGTCGGCAGAGCTTAAAAGCAAGAAATTCCCTCTGCCCCCTCTGCATATAACAATAATCCCTGGAGCCCGCAAAAACTAGGCTTCCAGGGATTATTGTTTTTAGGATTCTTTTAGTTACTGAAGATACAGGATTTGATTTAAAACTTAATATCAAGCTCTTTTATTTTTCTGTAGAGAGTATTTCGTCCAATCCCAAGAAGCTTAGAGGCTGGCGCGATTTTCCCCTTGGTTTGGGTTAGTGCATAGAGGATTGCTTGCTTAGCATGTTGATTAAGCAAGGGTTCCGTAGAGGCTGACGATTCAGACTTAACTAGGTTCTGCAGGATTTCGTCTGGTAAATCAGCTATCGTTAGAAGAGGGCCTTCTGCTAAACCTACCATGCCCTCAACACAGTTTTCCAATTCTCGGACATTACCGGGCCAGTCATGGGACAATAGATGAGTATATACTTCCTCTTGAACTCCTAGTGGGGGACGATCAAGGGATTTACATGTTTTATCGATAAAATACGGAACAAACTCTAAAATGTCTTCGGAACGTTCGCGTAATGGAGGTAATTCTAAAGTGACGACCTTCAGGCGATAGTATAAATCCAGACGGAATTTTTCCGCAGCGACCAGGGCAGTAAGGTCCTTGTGGGTTGCTGCAATAACTCTTACATCTATTTTAATCGCCTTTGTGTCCCCTATTCGAGAAACTTCCTTTTCTTGGAGTACTCTAAGAAGTGCAACTTGAACATTTAAGGGCATGTCTCCAATTTCATCAAGGAAAATAGTTCCTTTGTTTGCTAATTCAAATTTACCGGGTTTTCCTCCTCTGCGCGCTCCGGTGAAGGCACCCTCAACATAGCCAAATAGCTCACTTTCGATGAGTGAGGCTGGGAGTGAGGCGCAGTTTAAGGCGACAAAAGGTCCTTCGCTGCGTGAGCTGAGTTGATGGATTGTATGAGAAATAATCTCTTTGCCAGTTCCGCTTTCTCCGTGAATGAGCACAGAAGAGTGGGTTGAGGCAATCTTGGAAGCTCGTGCCAAAGTCCGCTGGGAAAGTTGGCTGGTTCCTATCCACGTAATATTGGACAGAGGGGCTTTCTTGGAGATTTGCAGCGTACCTACTGCGCCCAGTGATTGACCGGCTTCATTGACTACCTGATTTAAGTGGGAGGTAATTTCTTTCCCTGAGCTATCCTTTAAATGGAGATTCAGGGAATGTCCGTTCAACATCCATCCTTTTGGCGTACTAAAAACTTCGCCAGCGAGTCGCCCAATGATATCTTCTTGTCTGCGGCCAAGCAGTCCGGCACCGTAGGAGTTGATGTTAGTAATGACACCATTGTGATCAATAGCCAGAAATCCTTGTTGCAATAGTGAGGAAGCTAACTTTGAACCTTCTTGGTAGAATTTCAATTGGTTTTCCAGCTCGAAAAGTCGCAAGTTTTTTTCGATCATACTCGCACCCATCATGGCAATATTTAAAATCTTTTGACGGTCTGGATTAGCTTCACCGCTAATATCTAAAACCCCAAGCGGGGTACCCTGGCTGCTCTGAATTGGGGCAGCCCAACAAGCTAAGAAGTGATTATCGTGCACAAAGTGCTCCCAACCAAAGACGGACATGGGGGCATTATCCCGGAGGGCAGTTCCAATGGCATTAGTCCCTCGGATTTCCTCACGCCAACTGGCGCCGGGACTTAGATTTACTTTTTGGGCTTTACTCATAAAGGGCGCATCTCCTACGGCCTCGATGATGTAGCCATCGTTATCGCCCAACAACACGGTATAATTAGTATTTCCTAGCAAGCTGAAAATGTAAGGCAAAACGGGTTCGCTCGCTCTGATCAGGGTGTCTTGTGCCTCGCGACGTTCACTTAAGCGCGGAGTAGAAAGAATATCCTGATGAGAAATTAGAGTATGGTCTACTTGATACTCAATGCTTCTTTGCCAGGAACGATAGATGGTAGGGGATACTTCGGATTCAACGCTCTCGCCATTTATAAAACGTTTCCAATAGTTATCCATATATCGCTTTCCCTTTCCTCTCTGACATGGTTTAATTTGTCTTTACAATTGTCACAATACCATATCTATTCAATTGAAACAACTAGTCCGAAAAATATAAATATTTCATCAGTGTTCTATATTGGAGCGGTTTTTTAAAGTAAAATGCTCGAATATGGAACACTTTTAGGGCGATATGCCAATAATGTCCTTCTAAATATCCTTAGAGGACACTTCGATTAAAATAAACTTGTTTGTTTTAATTTGTTTTAATTTGTTTTATTTTGATAGAGTTAGATTTATTAGTAAATTTAAATCTATTTTTTTGATTGTTAAAAATGGCATGAATATTGCTATATCTCTATATGAGAGAAAGATTTATTCTCTTAAGAAAAGTTTTAGTAAAGATATTTTATAGAAATAAGGGGGAAGATTCATGGGTGGGTATACTGGGAAAATATTAAGAATTAATCTCGCAGAAGGAAAAACTAGTACTGAGCCTTTAAACATGGAACTTGCAAAGAAATATTTAGGCGGGCGGGGGCTTGCCGGCAAAATGTTTGCGGATGAGGTAGCTTCGGATGTAGATGCGCTTTCTCCTGGGAACAAGTTGTTCATTGCTGCCGGAGTGCTGACTGGTACAAACGCCCCAACACCATCAAGGTATATGGTTGTGACCAAGTCTCCTCTGAATGGGGTTATCGCATCTTCGAATTCTGGGGGATATTGGGGTGCAGAACTCAAATTTGCTGGTTATGATATGCTTGTCTTGGAAGGCAAGTCAGATCATCCTGTCTATATTTCCATTAAAGATGGAGAAGTGGAAATCAAGGACGCAGGCAAGGTTTGGGGTAAGGATGTCTATGAGACAACTGATGCTTTAAAACAAGAATTTGGTGATGACAAAGCGAAAGTTCTAGCCATCGGACCAGCTGGAGAAAATCTTTCTTTAATGGCAGCGATTGTAAATGACCTCTATCGGGCTGCAGGGCGTACTGGGGTAGGCGCTGTTATGGGATCTAAAAACCTCAAAGGGATTGTAGTCCGTGGAACAGGAAAAGTAGAGAATGCGAATCCTGACCAAATGAAAGAAGTCGTTGCTAATTCTTTGAGGAAAATTCGGGAAAATGGTGTAACAGGACAAGGGCTCCCAACTTACGGATCGGCTGTGCTTGTCAATATTATCAATGAAACAGGAGTATATCCGGTCAATAACTTCCAAGGTTCCTATGATCCTGAGGCAGATTTAATCAGCGGAGAAACCTTGACTGAGAAATATTTGCTTAAGAAGCATCCTTGCTATCGTTGCCCCATTGCCTGTGGCCGCTATAGTAAATGGGATGGCAAAGAAGGGGCAGGCCCAGAGTATGAAACTGCTTGGGTCTTTGGTTCGGACTGTGGTATCCATGACTTTGATGCAATTCATGAGGCCAATGATTTATGCAACAAACTAGGTTTAGATACTATTTCTGTCGGTGGAACCATTGCAGCAGGAATGGAACTCGTTCAGCGCGGCTACATTAAACCGGAAGAACTCGATGGTACAACATTAGAGTTTGGCAATGCTAAAGGCATGGTTGAATGGGTACGAAAAATTGCTTATGTTGAAGGATTGGGAGCCAAAATGGCGATGGGTTCTTATAATCTAGCAGAAAGCTATGGCGCCCCGGAACTTTCAATGAGCGTTAAGAAGCAAGAACTGCCGGCCTACGACCCACGTGGCATACAAGGGCAAGCCTTATCCTATGCAACAAGCAACCGTGGAGGATGTCACGTTCGCGGGTACATGATTTCTCCGGAAATTTTGGGGCTTCCGGAAAAACTTGATCGTAATTCCCTCGAAGGAAAAGCAACCTGGACTAAGATTTTCCAAGATCTCACAGCCGTTATTGATGCTGTAGGACTCTGTTTGTTCTCTTCCTTCGCACTGGGCTTAACTGATTATACAGCACTCGTAAATGCTGTGACTGGTTTTAATTATACCGATGAGGAGCTTCTGGCTTGCGGAGAACGAATTTGGAATGTTGAGCGTTTACACAACCTGAAAGTTGGATACTCTGCCGTTGATGACACCTTGCCTAAACGACTATTAAACGATCCAATTTCTTCCGGTCCTTCAAAAGGACAAATGCATAACTTGCCTGAGCTTCTGGTACAGTACTATGCTGAACGCGGATGGGATAAAGCAGGTGTGCCAACCCCAGAGCGTCTAAATATGCTGGGAATATAGGACTCTTATAATCATAGGTTATAATCCGAAACTCAAACTGTTTTAGAATTTAGATTAGACGGTAAGCGCTGAACAAATATTGAGGGGGGGCCTTTTTTTAGGGGTCTCCCCTTGAATCATGGTATAATAGAACAAATAATTATCATCTGCAAGATGTGCAAATAACTATCGGCTTTCCAGGGTATATAACAGAGAGGGGGTAGTGAAATGCGTGTGACGGTTAAACTATTTGCGACGTTTCGAGATGGCCGTTTTAAAGTTGAAGAGAAAAATCTTTCAGAAGACAGTCAGGTTCTTGATGTCCTCCAACTGTTGAATATTCTGCCGGAAGAAGTCGCCATTTGCTTGGTTAATGGGCGGGACGTTAAGGAACAGCACGTCCTGAATGATGGAGATACTATTGCACTCTTTCCGCCTGTGGGAGGGGGCTAAATGACGATAGAAGGCCGTTACCTTCGAAACAAGAAAACTTTGACTGATGAGGATCAGCAGAAACTGGCTAAGTCATGCGTTGCAATCGTGGGCTGTGGAGGGCTTGGCGGTTATATAGCCGAAGAGCTCGCTCGAATCGGAGTTGGTCGATTAGTGCTGATTGATGGGGACCGCTTAGAGGTTAGTAATCTTAATCGCCAGATTATGGCGACTGAACTTAATATCGGGCAGTGGAAGGTGGAAGCTGCCCGGGACAGATTGCGAAGTGTAAATTCTGAGGTGAAAGTGGAAAGTATTAAAGAGTGGTTTAAGGAAGAAAAGGGACCGGAAATGTTTCGAGAAGTCGACTTGGTTTTTGATGCCCTTGACTCCCCAGCCACTCGAGTCGAGTTGGAACGGGTCTGTCACCGTCTCAAGTTACCACTGGTTTTTGCGAGCATTGCTGGGTGGTTTGGCCAAATAGGAGTTAGTTTACCAGGGGATTTTAGCGTCTTGCGCTTATTTGGTCATGGGGAACGGGGAGTAGAGAGTACCTGGGGCAACCCTGCCTTCACCCCCGCTGTCTTAGCAAGCCTAAGTGTAGCAGAGGGTGTGAAATTATTGGCAGGACGTATGCCTGCCCTGCGCAGGGCATGGTTGCAGGTGGATTTACTAACTATGGAATTTGAACGCTTTGAAATCAATAATACATAATTTCCGTTTGGGTTTAGTACTTTGAAATAAATCTGCCTTATTCAAAATGACAAAATATGATCGTGGAAGGTGTAATAGAGCATGGGAAGCAGCAGTGAATTATTTAGGGTCCAAACCTTGGCTGAGGCAATCGACTCATTAAAACCCTATGTTCTCTCATTTTACCAGCGGGTTGAAAAGATACCTTTGGCTGAATCACTGGGACGTATTCTGACGCAGGATATTCCAGCGACCTGTGCCTTACCTCATTTTCGTAAATCTACCATGGATGGGATGGCTGTCCGAGCGGCAGATACATTCGGTGCCAGTGAAAGTATGCCAGCCTTAATAGAGTGTCGTGGCGAAATACGAATGGGTGAAGCTCCCTCAAAAACGCTGGAACAGGGGACAGGACTACTAATGCCCACAGGCGGAATGCTTCCTGAGGGAGCGGATGCAGTTGTGATGGTTGAACGGCTTGAACACTTTGGTGAAACTCTTTATGGTGTCACGAAGGCCGTTGCACCTGGAGAAAATCTTATTGACATTGGGGAAGATTTGGTCGAAGGGGAAATTATTCTTTCTGAATTTACACGAATCAGGGCCCAGGAAATGGGACTCCTGGCGTCTCTTGGACTGGCTTACATTCCGGTATTACCCCGTTTTAACGTCGGGATTCTTTCGACTGGGGATGAAATCATTCCTCCTGAACAAGAACCTTTGCCTGGTCAGTCAAGAGATATTAACGGCTATACCTTGCTGGGGCAAGCCTTAGCAAGTGGTGCGGACGCCCGCTATTACGGAATAGTGAAAGATGATTTGGAAGAGCTCCGTAAAGTACTTGCCCAGATGTTGAAGGAAAATGATGTTGTTTTGCTCTCCGGCGGGAGTTCAGTAGGGTTACGGGATTTATCCGCCCAACTTATCGGCGAATTAGGAGAGCCGGGACTGCTTTTTCATGGTTTAGCACTTAAGCCAGGTAAGCCAACGATCGGTGGGGTGGTTGATGGTAAATTAATTTTCGGACTCCCGGGACATCCTGCCTCGGCGATGGTCGTTTTTGACACACTTGTACGTCCGTTGTTGGATGGTTCATTGTTAAACCCCCAAGTTGATCCTCTGCCCAAGGGGGCCTTATCCCAAAACTTATATTCAGGAAGCGGGCGTGAGGAGTTTGTACGAGTTCGGCTCATACCGAAGGGTGAAGGATGGCAGGTTGAGCCGGTTCGAGGAAAATCCGGCTTAATAAGAACTATGGTACTAGCTGATGCTATAGTGCACATTCCTTTAGATACAGAAGGTATTGAAGCAGGGAAAGAGGTCTTTTTCCGGCTCTTGCGTTAAAATATAACTGTCTTGAAGAGGAGGTAAAGAAACTTGGAACGACAAATATATCTTAAAAATACGGCTTGGCAAGAAGGCCTAAAGTTAATGATGGACAAGCTTGCCGGGCGTTGTCTTCCCCAAAATGAATCGATAGATGTTCGTTTAGCACTGCATAGAATCACGGGGGCGATCGTCAGAGCCAAAAAAAGTTCGCCTCATTTTGCGGCTTCAGCGATGGACGGATATGCTGTTAGGGCTAAGGATACCCATGGAATCTCGGAGCGTGAGCCTCGTTGGTTAGAACTGGGAGTTCAAGCAATTCAAGTTGATACTGGTGATCCGCTTCCTGAAGGAATGGATGCAGTCGTCATGCTCGAAGATGTCTTGGAATTGGGTGAAAAGGGAATTCTGCTCCAAGCCCCTATCGTTCCTTGGAATCATGTTCGTCCAGTAGGGGAGGATATTGTTGAAGGGGAAGTGCTGCTGCCTATTCATCACCGCATTCGGCCTCAAGACCAGGGGGCATTACTGGCTGCTGGGGTTATAGAGGTTGAAGTCCGATGCAAACCACGGGTAGGAATCTTGCCGACAGGGGATGAAATCCGGCCCGTGGAAGCTGATTTGCAGGTGGGAGATATTGTAGACAGTAATTCGACAGTGCTTGCTTCCTTAGTGGAAGAATGGGGTGGATCTGCGACGATATGGCCGATTACACCGGATAAACAAGAGCAACTGGAAGCTGCTATCTTGCAAATGGCAGCTTCTCAGGATATTCTAGTCATCATTGCCGGATCATCCCAGGGGAGGGACGATTATACGTCTCATTTAGTTGGCAAGCATGGAACCCTTTATCTGCATGGTGTTGCCATTAAACCAGGCAAACCTGTTGTCTTAGGAGAAGTTCAAGATAAGCCTGCTATTGGGATCCCGGGCTATCCGGTGTCGGCTTACTTGACCGCGCATTTATTTTTGGAACCTTGGGTGAAGCATTATCAAGGTTTGGGTAAAGATACTCAGACTTCCTTAGATGCTGTGATCAGTAAAAAAGTCTTTTCCTCGCTCGGCAGCGAAGAGTTCGTGCGGGTTAAGGTGGGAAAAGTCGGAGAGCGTTGGGTTGCCGCTCCTTTGAGCAGAGGGGCGGGTGTCACCATGAGCTTGGTAAGGGCGGATGGGATGCTTCGGGTTCCTCGCTTACAGGAAGGGTTTCACGAGGGAGAAACAGTGCCGATAGAACTTTTGCGCCCTGTTTCGGAGTTGGAGGAAACTCTCGTGTGTATTGGCTCCCATGACCTTACCCTGGATGTTTTAAGCAGTCATATGAAGGCCAGAGGCGGGTATGGGGGCATCGCTTCAGCACATGTAGGGAGCCTAGCAGGAATTCTGTCCTTGCGCAAAGAGGAAGCTCATTTTGCAGGAATTCACTTGCTCGATCCCGAGACGGGGGAATACAATCACGCCTATTTAAAACGGTTTTTACCGGAAAGAGATATTGCTTTGATGAACCTGGTCTATAGGACTCAAGTTCTTATCGTACCCAAAGGTAACCCCCTGAATATTAAGGCATTGGCGGATTTTACTAAGCCGGGTGTTCGATTTATTAATCGTCAGGGCGGTTCCGGGACCCGAGTGCTTTTTGATTTCTTGCTCCAGCAACAAGGGCTTAACAAAGAGCAGATTTTAGGGTATGAACGAGAAGAATTTACGCATTTAGCGGTTGCTATAGCGGTTGCCTCGGGGGCAGCCGATGTTGGATTGGGTATTCAAAGTGCGGCGGAAGCCTTGGGCCTAGACTATGTTGTCATTGGAGAAGAACGATATGATCTGGCAATTCCGCGTGAATATCTTGAAGAACCCCGCATGAAGGCGATGATTTCTGTTATCCAAAGTAAAGCCTTCCAAGAGGATGTTCTGGCACTGGGTGGGTATGATGTCCGAGAGACCGGGGTATTTTACGCCTAATCAATTGCTTTTGTCTTTAACAGTGTCAATAATTTAATTGAAAAGCACCTTCCTACTGATGGGGAGGTGCTTTTCAATTTGTACGATGATATGTCAAGCGCGAAGGCTCTTCTCAATGTCAATTATAGAGCATAATTTAGCTGTTATTTTTCGACAAATTATTCTAATTAGTAGTGCTGTTTTATGTGGGGATATACATCTGGATCGCCAAATGTGGAATTGTCGAAATATTGGCATGAATATTGCATAAATAATAAGTATATCCAAGTAGAACAAATAATATCAAACTAAACCAAATTGAACAAGTATCGCTAATGACAAGAGAAAAAGAAATGGAGGTTTGGAAATTCGACAAGACAATAACTCGATAGACTTAATGAAGTAACATGAACAGAGAGTAAATGTGATTCAGAAAAGGAGAGAAAAAGATTGATTAAAAAACATGTCATTATTAACGGTGTCCCTCAGACATTGATAGTCGATGGGGAAGTTACCCTGGCAAATGTGTTGCGAGGACAACTGCACATGACCGGAACTAAAATTGGATGTGGAAAAGCTCAATGTGGTGCCTGCTCTGTCATTGTGGATGGAAAAGTGATCCGGTCCTGTGTGACGAAAATCAAACGGGTTGCCGATGATGCTCAGATTACTACGATCGAAGGCGTAGGTACTAAGAAGAACTTACATCCCGTACAACTGGCCTGGATGGTCCATGGAGCTGCTCAATGCGGTTTCTGCAGTCCCGGATTTATTGTTTCTGCTAAACAGCTCTTAGATGATAATAGCAATCCTACAAGAGAAGACGTCCGCGACTGGTTCCAAAAACACAGAAATGCCTGCCGTTGCACAGGCTACAAACCCCTGGTTGATGCGGTTATGACTGCAGCCAAGTTGATTCGCGGCGAGATGAAGACCGAAGACCTATGGGAAAAACTGCCGTCCAGTGGCTCCATCTGGGGAAGCAATTACATTCGTCCATCCGCTTTGGCCAAGGTTACCGGTACTTGTGACTTTGGCGCAGATTTAGGGGTTAAAATGCCTTGTGGTACTTTGCAGTTAAAACTGGTTCAGGCCAAGGTTTCTCATGCCAATATTATATCTATCGATACCTCTGAAGCTGAAAAAATGCCTGGTGTATATAAAGTTATCACCCATAAAGATGTCAAAGGCAAAAACCGGATTACCGGCTTAATCACCTTCCCGAATAACAAAGGGGATGGTTGGGACAGGCCGATCCTTTGCGACGAAAAAGTGTTCCAATTTGGTGACGCCATCGCCATTGTAGCGGCCGATACCGCTGAGCATGCTCAAGCTGCAGTTGACAAAGTTAAGGTAGAGTTGGAAATTCTCCCCGCCTACATGAGTGCCCCGGCAGCCATGGCAGACGACGCTATCGAGATTCATCCCGGAACTCCTAACGTTTATTGGGAAACCAAGGTGATTAAAGGCGAGGAAACAGCTCCTCTGATGGAAAAAGCAGATATAGTTGTTCAAGACGACTTTTATGTAGGACGCCAGCCCCACCTGCCCATCGAGCCTGACGTTGGTTTTGCCTTTATTGATGAAGAGGACCGCGTAGTGATTCATTCCAAAAGTATCGGCATTCATCTCCACCAGGCTATGATTGCCCCGGGGCTCGGACTGGAACTAGACAAATTGGTTATCGTACAAAATCCTGCCGGCGGTACCTTTGGTTATAAGTTCAGCCCAACCATAGAAGCCTTACTAGGGGTAGCTGCGTTGGCTACAGGTAAGCCTGTATTCCTGGAGTTTGACTACTATCAACAAATTACTTACACAGGGAAACGTTCACCGTTCTTTATCAATCTTAAATACGGGGCTACTAAAGAAGGTAAACTGGTTGCCATGGAAGCCGATTGGAGCTGTGATCATGGTCCGTATTCCGAGTTTGGCGATCTGGTTACCCTGCGGGGCAGTCAATTCATTGGTGCCGGTTATATGATTCCCAATATTCGCAGCAATGGCCGCACTGTCTGCACAAATCATGCTTGGGGTTCGGCCTTCAGGGGTTACGGATCTCCGCAAAGCCTGTTCGCAACCGAGGTATTGATGGATGAACTGGCGGAAAAACTAGGAATGGATCCCTTTGAGCTGCGTTACAAAAACGTTTACAGACCCGGTGATACTACTCCTACCGGCAGTGAGCCTGACGTACACAGTATGGTGGAGATAATGGATAAACTTAAGCCTCTCTATGATGCAGCTAAGAAAAAGGCCGAAGCTGAATCCACTGCCGACAAGAAACGCGGTGCCGGCATCTCTCTCGGCGTCTACGGTGCCGGTCTGGATAACCCCGACGGTTCAGAGGCTTGGGCTGATTATACGGAAACCGGTGTCACAATTTTCAACGGTTGGGAAGATCACGGACAAGGTGCGGACATGGGGACACTGGCTACTTCCCATGAGGCTTTGCTTCCCTTGGGAATTAAACCCGAACAAATCAAATTGGTCATGAATGACACCTCTAAAGTTCCCGCCAGCGGACCTGCCGGTGGCAGCCGTTCCCAAGTAATGACGGGCAACGCCATCAAAATTGCTTGCGAAGAACTGTTAAAAGCAATTCAAAAACCCGATGGAACTTACCGGACCTATGGAGAACAGGTTGCAGCAGGGTTACCAACCCACTTTGTAGGCAAATATAGCACTCCAGCAGGGTATAATGGTTGTGACCTCGAAACAGGACAAGGAGTCCCCTTCACCACTTATATGTATGCAGCGTTCCTCTCTGAAGTGGAAGTCGATGTCAAGACAGGTAAAACCAAGGTTCTTGGCATGAACGGAATATTTGATGTGGGCACCCTTGCTAATAAGTTAGTCGTTGACGGGCAAATGTTTGGCGGAATGGTACAAGGTATTGGCTTGGCTCTCAGCGAAGATTTCGAAGATCTTAAAAAGCATATCGATCTGGTTAGCTGCGGTCTGCCCTTCATTAAAGACGCACCTGACAAACTTGTTGTCGATTATGTTATGACTCCAAGAGAACATGGTCCCTTCGGAGCTTCTGGTGCCGGTGAAGCACCGCTGACCTCTCCTCATGCTTCCATCATTAATGCAATTACAAATGCCTGCGGGGTAAGGATTACCAAGTTACCAGCCCTGCCTGAAAAAGTACTTGCCGGATTAAAGGCTCAGTAATAGTTTGTTTTACAGAGGGGATCTAAATTTGTTCACTCAAGTTTAGGTTCCCTGTGGTTACCCACAGAGCAAATATTTATAAAGAAGTTGGTGCTGCTATGGATCAGGTTGAACTGAGAAGGCTAGAAAGTAAGTGCAGCCAAGAAAATCCTCCCGCTTGTACAGCTGGGTGTCCAATCCATGTAGATGTTCGTAAGCTGATGCTGGCCATTCAAAATCAAGACTGGAAAAGCGCCGCATCAATACTACAGCAGAAACAGCCCTTTCCGGGAATTATTAGCAGGATTTGTGACCATCCCTGTGAGGATGTGTGTAAACGTAAAGATGTTGGAGCAACCGTAGCTATTTCTAACTTAGAAAGATTCTGTCTGGAAAATTATGCTCCCAAAATTGCCAATGTAGGAGCTGTTCCCCCTAAAAGCCAGACCGTTGCGGTGGTTGGCAGTGGGTTAAGAGGCCTGACTACAGCCTATGACCTAGCACGAAAAGGGTACATTGTTACGCTGTTTGAAAAATCAGATCGCTTGGGCGGGAACTTGTGGAAACATCCAGAGCAACAACTTCCAGCTCAGGTAATTACGAACGAACTTTCAGTTTTGAATCGTCCAAATGTGACAATTGAGCGTAATGCAGGAATAACCCGACAGGATTTGTCTCAACTAAAAGAACGGTTTGATGCTTTATATATTGGCTTTGCTGCACAATCTGAAGACGCCTTGGAATTGTTGGGTGAGAATAGCACAGTTGACCCCATAAGCTGTACTACGCCAATAGCAGGTGTATTTGCTGGTGGACGGTTTGGCAATAATTCCCCAATCAATGCTGTTGCTGATGGCCGGAGAGGTGCAGTATCTATCGACAGGTACCTGCAAGGAGCCTCTCTAACTGCCTCCCGCCATGGCGAAGGGGCCTTCGAATCGAAACTATTCGTCAACGTGAACAAAATTCCATCCCTGCCTGCTGTACCCATGAGTCATGAATCCGGGGGTTACACTGGCGAAGAAGCTGTCCGGGAAGCCGGTAGGTGCTTAAATTGTCAATGCCTTGAATGTGTAAAAGCCTGCAAATATTTGGAGTCCTATGGTGGTTATCCCAAAAAATATTTGCGGGAAATATACAATAACGAATCTATCGTCATGGGCACACGCCACGCCAACAAGATGATTAATTCCTGCACCCAGTGTGGGTTGTGCGCTGAAGTATGTCCGAATGATCTAGACATGGGACAGGTTTGTCTTGCATCCCGGGAAAGTATGGTTAGGAGAGGGAAAATGCCACCGTCTGCCCATGATTTTGCCCTGCGGGATATGGCTTTTAGTAACAGTGAACAATTTGCTTTGACTAGACATCAACCAGGGTTCGATTCCAGCAAATATGTTTTCTTTCCAGGCTGTCAATTGAGCGGCTCATCTCCGGAACATGTGGAAAAAGTATATGCCTATTTAACAGAACAGCTTGTCGGAGGAGTAGGACTGATGTTGCGCTGCTGCGGTGCTCCTGCGCATTGGGG
The DNA here is from genome assembly GCF_020595055.1 of Desulfosporosinus shakirovi. Taxonomy (GTDB): domain Bacteria; phylum Bacillota; class Desulfitobacteriia; order Desulfitobacteriales; family Desulfitobacteriaceae; genus Desulfosporosinus; species Desulfosporosinus shakirovi. The sequence goes on from NZ_JAJDOO010000022.1 coordinate 33,271, forward strand.
CGGTGATCAGGGACAGTTTCAAACCAGTTTCGAGGAGATGGTTGTGGAATGGGAGAACTTGGGTAAACCGCAGCTGATCGTAGCCTGTTCTACCTGTCACAGTATGTTTCGAGAAAAATTACCCGGAGTTGTCTCTCTTTGGGAACTAATAAAAGATATGGATTTACCCATTCAAGGGGATGGTGCAAATTACGGTAAAGTAGCTGTACAGGACCCCTGTACTACCAGATACGAACAAGGAATACATGAAGCAGTTCGCCATATCTTACTCAGGCTAGGTTGTGAAATTGAAGAATTACCTTATAGTAAAGAACTAACCAAGTGTTGCGGCTTTGGCGGCCTAACGGCCTTCGCCAATCCGAGACTTGCGCAGCAGATCGTTGAAAATAGGATAAAAGAAAGTACTGTGGACTATGTAGCCTACTGTGCCATGTGTAGAGACAGATTTGCTGCTCATGGTAAGCGTACACTACATTTATTAGATCTCATTTTTGCTGATGATCTGCAAAATGCTGCCACCAGACCTGATTCGGGATTTTCTCAACGGCATGAGCATCGGGCAAGACTCAAAAGAACGTTACTGCATAAGTTCTGGCAAACGCCGCAGGAAAAGGAAAGGGGTTATAGGACTATAAAAATAATATGCAATGAAGAAATAAGTAAGCTTATGGAAGAAAGACTAATTTTTATCGAAGATGTTCAGCAGGTAATAGAACATGCAGAAGGCACGGGAAGCAAATTTATCAATCCGGATAACGGCAACTATTTAGCCTATTTTCGCCCGGCTAGAGTGACATATTGGGTTGAATACCAACCTCAAGAGGATGGTTTTGTAGTCTTGAACGCATATAGCCACCGGATGGAAATTGTTGAGGAAGTGAAGCCATGAATAAGACAGCAAATCTGCCGCCCAAACCTGTATGGAAGTGCGGAAAATGTGGTGGTGAACTAAAGCATGGTACGGTAAAAATAACCTATCTAGGAAATGATCTTAGAGTTGAAGAACTGAAATGCCTTAATTGCGGCTTGGTGTTGATCACTGAAGAGCTGGCTTTAGGCAAAATGTTTGAAGTAGAACAAAGCCTTGAGGATAAGTAGAGGGAGGGAGCAGAATGGCGGTCGATGCCTTTCGCCTGTTTCAATTGGCTACTCAGGGATTCTGTTGCAGTCAGATTATGCTAATTCTCGGTTTAGATGAACAAGGAACGGAAAACCCCGACTTGATTAAAGCAATGCAAGGATTATGTGGTGGTATAGGCAGGTCGGGGAAAACCTGTGGTGCACTTACCGGGGGGGCATGTTTAGTAGGATTGAACGCAGGGAAGGGGAGTCCCAGCGAGTTCAGCCACGCCAAAATAAACCCTATGATTAATGTCTTACTGGAGTGGTTTGAAGAAACCCATGGCAGTATCGAATGCTCAGGAATTTTAGATCACTCTCTGGATGAGGGCAACGAGTATCCTGTACAATGCGGCAATATTGTTTCAACCACCTTTAGTAAGGTATATGAAATTTTAGCGGTCTATACCGAAGACCCTGAGTCGATGGACGAGGGTTAAAGACTATGAAAAATGATGCGTTTAAATTGTATGAGAGTGACCTGCTGAGTCAGACCACAGGGGTTACTTTGAGACCGGGCGGGTTTGCTTTAACCGACCTGGGAATCGGAAAATGTGACTTGCTCCCGGGAGCACGGGTTCTGGATGTAGGATGCGGCAGCGGTGCAACGGTAGAACGTTTAGTTTCTCAGTATCAGCTCCAAGCTATTGGGTTGGATTCTTCAGAGGTATTGCTAGAGAGTGGAAAGAAGAGGAATCCGGACTTAAACCTGATACGAGGGCTGGGGGAAGACCTGCCCTTTCCGGTGAAACACATGGATGGGGTGTTGGCTGAATGTGCCTTGTCTGTGATGGAGGACCTGGATCAAGTCTTAAACGAAATTTTCAGGGTGCTTAAACCGAGGGGATGGTTGCTCGTAAATGATGTATATGCACGCAATCCTGAGGGTCTCCAAGGGCTTCGGGAGCTCAAAATTGACTCTTGTATCCGAAGAGCGTTACCCAGGGAGCAATTCGTTAATAAGCTTGTCGAACAGGGGTTTAAGATCGTTGATTGGACGGATCATACTAACCTATTGACCCAACTGACGGTTGATCTAATCATGGCCCATGGCTCTATGACCCAGTTTTGGCTTAAGACCTCTTCATGTTCATGCTCTGGCGCAGATTCGGTTGAGCCTAGCCTGGTTCAGGTTGCGTTAAAGCAGGCGAAGATGGGATATTTTCAACTAATTGCCCAAAAGGATGATCACTGCAGTTAGAGAGGGATAGCATATGGACATAATGGATAAATGTTTGATTACTACAGCCAAGAGTTCAGGTACCGAGAGTTTGTGTCCGGAATGTTTGCAGAGGATTCCAGCGCAAAGAGTGGCTCAGGGTGAAAAGGTTTATATGGTGAAACAATGCCCTGAACACGGGGAGTATCGAACTCTGCTTTGGCAGGGGAACCCTCAATGGGATTTATGGGTCAGACCAACGATTCCAACCCCTCCAAAGGAGTGTTTTACCCGGGTTGAAAAAGGCTGTCCTTTTGATTGCGGTTTATGTGAAGATCATTACAAGACCACTTGTACAGCTTTAATAGAAGTTACCCAGCGTTGTAATTTAAACTGCCGATTTTGTTTTGCTAATGCAGGAACTGAGCTCGACGAACCTTCCTTGGCCGTCATAGAAGAGTGGTACAAAAACGTCCTTGCCGCCAGCGGTCCTGTCAATATCCAGTTATCCGGCGGTGAGCCAACCCTCAGAAACGACTTACCGGCAATACTGGAAATGGGAAAGACATTGGGTTTTAACTTCATCCAGCTTAACACCAATGGCTTGCGACTGGCGGAAGATCCTGGCTTTGTGGGCCGCTTGAAGGAAGCTGGACTTAGTTCCGTGTTTTTGCAATTTGACGGTACAGAGGATTCCATTTATGAGGCAATCAGGGGTCGCAGGCTCTTTGGGGTTAAAGCCAAGGCCATAGAGAACTGTGCTCAATATGGGATTGGGGTTGTGTTAGTACCTACCCTGATACCGGGGATAAACACTTATAATATCGGAGGAATCATCAAGTTTGCCTTGGAAAATCTTCCTGCAGTCCGAGGGGTGCACTTTCAGCCTGTCAGTTATTTCGGAAGGATTCCTAAAGAACCCCTGGATCAAGACCGGATCACACTCCCCGAAGTTATTCAAGCCATCGAGGAACAGACGGAGGGACTCATCAAGGCAGCCAACCTGAAACCCCACAATGGACGCTGCTCTTTTAGCGGCAACTTCACGAGACAACAGGATGGCAGCTTGAAAGCAATTATCAATAATTCGTGCTGTGCCGGACCGGAGCGAGCGGATGAATTAGCCAGAAAAACACGAACCTTTGTGGCCAGGCAGTGGTCAGGAGCAGAAAAGTTAACAATTGAGTCTCCTGTTAATAACTCATGGGATAATCTAATCCAACAGCTAAAAACCTATGCTTTTTCCATCAGCGGTATGGCCTTTCAAGACGTGTGGAATCTGGATATTGACAGATTAAAGAATTGCTGCATACATGTGGTAAGCCCTGAAGGCAAGTTAATTCCTTTTTGCGCCTATAACCTCACGGATAAGTTTGGGCACTCAATTTATAGAAGGGAGAGATAGGTTTGGGCATCAAAACCACCTCCCTGGAGGGTTGGATAAAGCACAAGATTACCGGAGAAAGTTCAGGTGTCTTAACCCGAAAGTTGATTGAGGGCTATCAGTTGGGTAAACTTCAAGAAACACTTGACTTGGTAACCAGTAAAAGTCGATTTTATCAACGTTTGTACTCAGGAATAGATTGTAAGCTGTCAAGTTTACAAGATATGTTAAAACTGCCCTTTACTTCAGCCGAAGATTTAAAGGATAATCCTCTCAACTTCTTGTGTGTTCCTCAAAATGACATCGACAGGATCGTCACTTTGCAAAGTGCCGGTACCACGGGTAAACCCAAACGTCTGTTCTTTACTGAGGCGGATCAAGAATTGACCATCGATTTTTTTCAACATGGCATGTTAACCTTGGTAAAGCCCGAGGACAGGGTTTTGATAATGTTACCTGGAGATACACCGGGAAGTGTCGGGGATTTATTGCGTATAGGTTTAAAAAGAGCAGGAGCAACAGGATTTGCCCATGGTCTGGTTACGAATCCAGAGTCCATCCTGGCACAAATTAAACGGGACAATATCAACGTATTAGTAGGGATACCTACTCAAGTATTGAGTTTAGCGAGGTATAAAGATTCCCAGGGCAACACTCCCTCTTTGAGTTTGAGAAATGTTTTATTAAGTACAGACCATGTACCTTGGGCTATTGTGCAAGAACTCGAAAGGGCATGGGGGTGTAAGGTGTTTAATCACTATGGCATGACTGAGATGGGGTTGGGAGGCGGGCTGGAATGTGAGGGCTTCTGTGGTTACCACCTCAGGGAAGCAGACCTCTTTATCGAAATCATCGATCCCAGTTCAGGGCTGCCGGTTGTGGATGGGCAACTGGGTGAGATAGTCTTTAGCACTTTAACCAGGTCAGCTATGCCTTTAATTCGTTATCGTACGGGTGATATTTCTAGGTTTCTGATAGGCCCTTGTACCTGCCACACGGTACTAAAGCGACTGGAACGAATAAAGTCCAGAGAAAAGGTTTATCTGACTTCAGCCGATTTCTTAACCATGGCAGACTTTGATGAGGTTTTGTTTGCCCTTGATAACGTTCTTGATTTTGAGGTGTCCCTAACAGAGAGTCTGCTAGAAAAAGCAAACTGCTTACAACTCGATATTCAGCTAAAGGGACCTGTTTCATTAGAAGCGAAAAGAAACGTTCAACTGGCTTTAGATAAAATCCCTGTACTAAGGGGTGCCAGACAGAGCGGAAGTTTGAGGGTGCTCATTTATCTATTCTCAAGCGCTAAAGTGACAGCTAGAAAAAGTACAGCTAAACGACAGATTCAAGACAAGAGAGGGAGTGCCTAAATTGCTGGCTGAACCAGAGAACAAACCAGGTGAGGATTTCTTAGCAGCGATCATAGTTGCCGCAGGATACTCTTTTCGAATGAAACGCTTTAAACCACTTTTATCCTTGGGGGGAGACACGGTCTTAGAGAAAGCTGTCAATAGTTTTCTAAAGAGCAGGATTAAGGATATCCGAGTGGTGGTTGGGCATCGGGCCAATGAATTGTATCCAGTCTTAGATAGATTAGGAGTACAGACCATTGTTAACCCCAATTTTTCGGAAGGAATGTTTTCCTCAATAATTGCGGGCGTTAAAAGTTTGTTGCCAACGGTCAAAGGATTTTTCCTATTACCCGTCGATAATCCCATCGTGAACAGGGAGACTTTGGAAAAGCTTCAGAGCACGTTTTTCACAACGGAGTTCGGCATTATCTATCCAACTTATCGGGGAATGAGGGGACATCCCCCCTTAATTTCCAGCCGCTATGTGAAAAAGGCAATATCTTGGGATAAACCGGGGGGAATGAGAGCTTTATTGGAACAGTATGAACATGATGCCATCAATGTTGAGGTTGAGGATCCGGGTATTTTGCTCGATATGGATACACCGGAGGACTACAGGCAGATGCTGAAGTACTGTGGCTATACCGATACCCGGGTCCCCACAGAAGAAGAGTGTTATTCAATCTTGAAAAATGCTGACACGCCAGTAAAGGTCTTTAATCATTGCAAGCAGGTAGCTGAGTTAAGCAGTGCCATGGGAAGCCATTTAATCAGGTCCGGAAGTAATCTGGACCTCGAATTAATCAGGGCAGCTGCCCTGCTACATGACTTGGCCAAAGGTGAACCTCACCATGCCCAAGTTGGAGCCAAAATGCTCGTCAATTATCCAAAGGTAGCAGAAATCGTTGCAGAACATACGGATATTTGTCTGAACCCAGGTGATTCATCCATAACAGAAAAAGAAATCGTCTATTTGGCTGATAAGCTTGTCATAGATGACCGGATTATTTCTCTCCAGGCTAGATTCTCCGGCCCCATAGAGCAGTATAAGAACGATCAAGAGGTAACGGAGAAAATTAGGCAACGCTTGATTAACGCCGAAAGAATCCAGACAAGAATAGAACAAATTATTAAGATACCTTTACATGAAATAAGGAAGGTTGATCTGGGGGGACAAGGCTAATGGAAAAGGAAATATACCAAGGACTTAAAAAAGCGAGTGACAAAAATTTGGATGTGGCTCTGATTACAATTATAAGTGTGCTGGGGTCAACTCCCCGTAAGCCTGGCGCTAAAATGTTAGTGTTTGCTGACGGAACGACTGTGGGAACCATCGGCGGAGGATGTGGAGAAGCAGAGGGGCGGCGGGAGGCTCTTAATGTTTTAGCATCTCACGCTCCAAAAGTTCATTATTTGAATATGACCGCAGACATTGCCCAGGAGGAGGGAATGGTTTGTGGGGGGATTATGGGATTGTTCATTGAATATTTAGGTTCTCATAGCCCGGTGGAACAGGTCACTCTCATGAAGGATTATCTGTCAGCTGTCGATGAGGCTGCAAATCCTGTTCTTGTAACGGTGATTGAGGCAACTGAAGGGCGATTAGCAGGAAAGAAAATGTTCGTTAAGGATAACCGGAAGGTAACAGGTGATCTGGGTTTAGAAGAACTCACGAGAGTGGGACTGGAGAGCATCAAATTAGGGGGTAAACGGTGTCAGCCTCTCTTAGTTAGTTTAGATTCTGAGTTTGAGCCCTGTGATACCACCGTAAACAAAGCAACATTCCGTTTTTTGGTGGAGACCCCGACTACGGTTGTCCAATTGCTAATTTTAGGAGCAGGCCATATTGCACTTCCCCTCGCCACCATGGCCAAAATCGTTGGCTATGAGGTTACAGTGGTTGATGATCGTCGATCCTTTGCCAATTCAAATCGTTTTCCTACAGCTGATAGAATCATATGCGATGATTTTGAAGGTGCCTTAGATGAAATAACGATCAATCCGCAAACTTTTGTCGTCATTATTACTCGTGGGCATCGTTATGACAAAATGTGTCTGTGCAAAGTAATTAATCAGTCAGCTTCCTATATTGGCATGATCGGCAGCCGGAAGAGAGTTAAAGCCTTGCTTGCAGAATTAGAGGAAGAAGGGATTTCCGGTGAAGCCTTACAAAGGCTGTATTCACCAATCGGTCTAAAAATTGGGGCGGAAACTCCGGAAGAATTAGCCGTAAGCATTCTTAGTGAGCTGATTAAGGTTCAGCGGGAGTCGAATCAGAACGGTAAACTAAAATGAGCATAAAAAAGCATGGTTAGAAAGCTTATTTATTTAGTCAGACACGGGGATATCGGACTAGAAAAGGAGAAACGCTATATTGGACAGTCTGATCTGCCCTTAAGTACCCTTGGCCGTGAACAAGCCGTCCTATTGAAGAAAATATTTAGCCGAGTACCTATAGATAACATATATTGCAGTGATTTATTAAGAGCCCAACAAACTGCGGAGATCATTGCCTCTGTCCACCCTATCATTCCTACTACTTGTGCGGAGTTGCGGGAATTGCATATGGGCGATTGGGAGGGAAAATCCTTTGCCGAAATTAAAGCTAGGTATCCTGAAGAATTCAAAGAACGTGGTGAGGATATCGTGAATTACAGCCTACCCAACGGAGAAAGCTTTGCTGACTGCCATAAAAGAGTGATACCAGCCTTTGAGAGACTTACCCAATCGAATGAAAGGACAATTTTAATTGTTGGGCATGCAGGGGTAAATAGAGTAATTTTATGCCATATACTAGGGATGCCCTTAAATAAAGTTTTTCGACTTGAACAAAATTATGGTTGTGTTAATTTAATCACCAAGGAGGGTTTAAAGAACCGATTGAGTTGTCTAAACCTTATAATAAATCGAGATCTATACAGAATGGATTAAATTGTTCGAACAATTTAATCCATTCTTAGTTTAAACATTGATTTGTTTAATCTGTAGGGTGAAAGCAAAAGTGTTCCAAAATTTAACTGTGTTCCGAGCAAAGTGAGTTAAATTAGAACAGTAAATAGTTTTAATTTAGGATAAAATTAGGACTATTTTTAATAATACTCTTAAATACTCTTAAGAATCAATGGTCAGGTCCTGTCAAAATTAAATATTCAGATTATTGGCATGGGTCTTGCAATACTCTAAAGACAAGCGTAACAAACGCCAAGAAGAAGGAGGCAAACGAATATGTCAATTGTTCATCAAGTTTATGGGTATTTCATGCCTACAGTTAACCTTATGGGTGCTGGAGCAGCACAAGAAACAGGAAAGCAAGCAAAATTACTGGGTGGAAAAAAAGTTCTGCTGGTGACCGATGCCTATCTCGAAAAAATAGGTATGGCTCAGGAAATTGCTGACATAATTGAAAAAGAAGGCGTCAAAGTTGTAATTTATGGTGGTGCTGAACCAAATCCGACGGATAAAAACGTACATGATGGGTTTGACATCTATACTAAAGAAGGGTGTGACCTGATCGTCTCAGTTGGCGGAGGATCTTCCCATGACTGTGCCAAGGGGATTGGCCTTGTTGCAGGTAATGGCGGGAAGATTAATGACTATGAAGGCGTAGATAAATCTCCCTTGCCTATGGCTCCAATGATTGCGATTAATACCACTGCCGGTACTGCCGCTGAAATGACGAGATTCTGTATTATCACGGATGCCGCACGACATATTAAAATGGCTATCGTTGATTGGCATGTAACCCCTAATGTCTCGATTAATGATCCCTTGTTAATGATGAAACAACCTCCTAGTTTGACAGCTGCTACCGGAATGGATGCGCTCACTCATGCGGTTGAGGCATATGTATCTACAGCCGCCACACCACTGACCGATTCTGCCGCCTTAATGGCATTTAAACTAATCCCCAGATATCTGCGTCGTGCTGTGGCAAATGGTGATGATTTTGAGGCTCGCGACAAAATGGCTTATGCCCAATTATTAGCTGGTATGGCCTTCAATAATGCTAGTTTAGGTTATGTTCATGCAATGGCCCATCAACTAGGTGGATTCTATAATTTACCTCATGGGGTATGTAATGCAATTCTTCTTCCCCACGTCTCACGCTTTAATATGATCGGAAATCTCGATCGTTTTGCAGAGATCGCTGAGGCAATGGGAGAAAATGTTGATGGACTTTCTGTCAGGGATGCAGCAGAAAAATGCTTAACTGCAATTGCTACATTGTCTGCTGATGTTGGAATTCCTTCCGGGTTGAAAGAACTGAATGTCAAAGAAGAAGACTTTAAACTAATGGCTGGCAATGCCAAATTAGACGCTTGTCAATTCACCAATCCTCGTACTGCGACACTTGAACAAGTGATTCAAATCTATAAAAACGCTCTGTAATTGGGAGTGTCTGATTAAATGAAATGAAATATAAAAAAGCTCGTTGGGGAATTCCTCAACGAGCTTTTTTGTATTGTGCGCCCTCCTATCCGATGGTCAGAAAGTATAATTTTTCAGCATATTTTCTGGAAAGTTCCTTCTCGCCATCACGACATCTTATCATCTATGGCGGTATACTAACCTCGAACATCCCTGTTCGAGTCTTGGCTACAGAGATGGATGTTCAGCTACCCTTGGATAGCGCATAAATGCAACTAAGGCTATCTCCGCGCCTGCAGCTTAGCGGTAGCCTTAGTTTTCGTTAACATTATTTATATGCTCTTAAATACTTCAGCTTGTCGACATGCTTACTGATTATTTTCCAAAGGAACAACGCGGATATGTGCAGACCGGGCAGTCGAGACAAAGACCGCCACTTCCAAGTTTGACAATGTCATGGCGTGTCAATCTCTCTCCCGTGAGTAATCTTGGAGCGACTAAATCAAAGGCCGTTGTCTTAGAATACATGACGCATCCAGGTAATCCCATAATGGGGACATCTCCCATATAGGCAAGCAGAAACATAGCACCAGGTAAAACAGGCGCACCATAAGTGATCAGTTCCGCTCCCATCTCTTTAATGGCTGTCGGGGTGACATCATCGGGATCGACAGACATACCGCCGCTGACTAGGATCATTTCTGCTCCCTTAGCAAGTTGATCGCGAATGCTGCCTTGTATCAGGGATACATCATCACTGGCATAGGTTTGCGCTAAGACGGTTGAACCCCAATTTTCGACTTTTGAGCGCAGTACAGGACCGAATTTATCTTGAATTCGCCCGTGAAAAACTTCACTGCCGGTTATCGTAATGCCGACCTTAGCAGGCTTTAGCGGCTTAACTTCCAAAATAGGAGTTGTAAATGTTTGGGCAATTTCCTCCGCTTCGAGAACTACCTTCTCATCTATCATTAGTGGAACAACACGGGTTCCCGCGACTTTGTCACCTTTTTTAAGAGGGTAATGATTGTGAAGTGTGGAGAGAATAACCCCATCTAAGGTATTCAATGCTAAAATACCGTCCACAGAAGAGTAAAGAAGTCCATCATGGGCAGCCATTAAGGTGATTTTCCCTTCTTTAGGCTCGTCAAGGATTAATCCGGAACCGGACACTGCGTGGGCGAGTCGTTCCGCGGCTTCATTCTCATGTATAAGACCGGGCTTTTGATCCCAGACGTAAATATGTTCTTTGCCCATACTTAAGAGAACAGGGATATCCTCTTCGCGAATGACATGTCCCTTGCGAAACCGAGGGCCTCTAATAACACCTGGAATAATTTGCGTCATGTCATGAATAAGAATGGCACCAACAGAATCGCGTACTTTTATTTTTTCCAAGGGAATAGCCTCCAATACATCATTAAAGGTGAGTTTGTATGATACATTTTTCAGTGAGCTGAAAAGGCCAAAGAGTAAGGCGGGACCATGGCCTAAATGATCTGTTCTTAACTAAATGGTATCGCATTCTCAGCAGGAGGTCAAGTAATAAGCCGGTTCTATTCTCTGAAATTGGTAAAGATTCTTATACTATTCCCAACAACTATGCTAAACTGATATAATGAAGATGCCTTTGAAGTGAAGATGTTCCAGAGGGAGAGACTTATGGATAAACAAGTGTATCTTGGACTGAAAAAAGTATTTGAACGAAACTTAGATGCTGTCCTAATTACCGTAACCAGTGTGCTGGGCTCTACACCTCGCAAGCCCGGGGCGAAAATGTTAGTTTTTGCGGATGGTATGACAGTTGGTACCATCGGCGGCGGATGTGGTGAGGCTGAGGCGAAACGGGAGGCTCTCAATGTTCTAGCTACATACGACTCTAAAACATATAGTTTGAATATGACTGCAGATATGGCCCAGGAGGAGGGGATGGTCTGCGGGGGTATTATGGAACTATTCATGGAGTATGTAGGTACGCATACCCCCGTGGAAAAGGTGGATCTCAATAAAGATTATCTTGCAGCTGTAGAGAGTCATAATAATCCTGTACTTGTAACTGTGATCGAAGCGGAGGAAGAGTCATGGCTGGGAAATAAGCTCGTCATTAAGACTAACGGAGACGTTGCGGGCGATCTAGGTAAAAAGGAACTCAATAATATTAAGTTTGAGAAAGGCAAGATAGGCAACAAAAAATGTCAGCCATTCTTAATCTGTTTAGATTTTGAGTTCAATCCGTGTGAAAGCTCAACCCTAAAAGCAGCTTATCGCTTACTGGTTGAGCCACCGACAACGGTTGTACAATTGTTGATTTTAGGCGCAGGACATATTGCTGTCCCGCTTGCAACAATGGCTAAAATCATAGGGTATGAAGTGACTGTCGTCGATGATCGGCCCTCCTTTGCCAATGTCCAACGATTTAGCACGGCTGATAAAGTTTTATGCGCTGACTTTGAAAGAGCCTTAGAGACTATTGACATAAATCCTCAAACATTTGTCGTGATTATTACCAGAGGGCATCGTTATGACAAGGTGTGTCTGAAGAAAGTAATTAACCACCCTGCCGCTTATATCGGTATGATTGGCAGTCGAAAAAGGGTTAAATCATTACTCGCTGACTTAGAAGAGGAGGGAGTAGCCAAAGAAGCCTTACAAAAGTTGTATTCTCCTATCGGTCTAAAAATTGGTGCGGAAACTCCGGAAGAAATAGCTGTCAGCATTCTCAGCGAGTTGATTAAAGTTCAAAGGGGAATTGGAGAATAAACTGTTAAGTGAAAAAATCCGAGCTGTAAGATTAAGGGCATTTTCTGATGGATTCAGTGAAATTTTATAAAGGATAGGTAGTAACAAGCTGGAGAAAATTTGTTACAGCCTATCCTTTCTTTATAATTGAATAATGTTTAATGTACATGATGGAGTTTACAGGAATCAGTTCGCTTAAGTTGAGAAATACGCCAGGAAACGGTCAACTTCTTCTTTATGGCTATTCCTTAATAGTTTATCAGGAGAGCCTTCAGCCATCACTTGTCCTTTGAGGAGAATCAAGGCTCTATTTGCTAAATGGGCGATGTCCTTGAAATCATGGCTAACTAAGACAGTTGAAGTTTGAGTAGACTTGAAAACCTTGGCCAGATCGATGCGCAGTCCTTCTTTGGTGGGTGCATCCAGGGCTGAAAATGGTTCATCCAGAAATAAAATATCAGGCTCTATAGCAAAAGCTCGTGCCAGACTAACACGTTGGGCCTCTCCACCGGATAGGGAGCGGGCAGATTGTTTAGAAAGATGGATCACTCCAAACTGTTCCAACCAATAGTCCACCTTTTCTCGAATCCTTTCTTTGGAGAAACCTCGAATTTTGAGTCCCATGGCAACATTGTTAAAAACGCCTGTGTTTAATAAGAGAGATTCTTGAAAGACTATCGCAATTCTACGCCTAATCCTAAGTGGAACCGACTTTGGTACTGCTTGCCCCTGGAAATAGAGTTGTCCGGAAGTTGGAGATTCCAAAAAGGCGAGAATTTTCAACAAGCTGCTTTTGCCAGAACCATTGGGACCGATTAGCCCAACGCATTCTCCAGGCAACAAATGAAAATGTAGGGGTTGCAAAATAGTTTTATGGTCCTGTATCCAGCTTATCTCCTTAGCTTCAAGCACACTAAGGCCCTCCTTGCTGTTTTTGTTGAAGTAAGGTTAAACCTAAGGTAGCTCCGTAAGCCAGCAAGCACAAGATAATACTTAAGGCAATAGCAATGTCGAAGTTGCCTTTAGAGACTTCCAAGACGGTTGCAGTCGTTAAAACACGGGTCTGTCCTTGAATATTGCCCCCTACTGCCATCGAGGCTCCAATCTCGGAGACAACAGCCCCAAACCCGGCGATAATGGCTGCAAGCAGAGAATAGCGGACTTCTTTTAAAAGCAGCCATATATACTGCAGACGAGTGGCACCTAGTGCTTGAATTTGCAGCCTGAGTTTGGGGTTGGTTTGTTGAAGAGCGGCACAGGTTAAGGCAGCGACAATGGGAGAGGCGATGATTGCCTGGGCAATAATTATGGCCGTTGGGGTATACATAATGTTTAAAAAGCCAAAGGGTCCTGAGCGCCAGAGGAATATTGAAACCCAAAGTCCTACGACCACTGGGGGTAGGCCCATCCCAGTATTCACGACACTTAAGACAAACCGACGGCCCGGAAAGGTTTTAAGAGCCAGGAGCGTGCCAAATGGAATGCCGATAAGCAGGCTGATAAAAGTTCCGGTACCTGATATTTTTAGGGTGAGGAGCGTGATGCCAATCACCTCAGGATCCCCGGTTAGGAGGAGGTGCAGGGCTGCTAAAATTCCTTGCCAGATCTTTTCCATACGTTGCATTTCCCTTTCGAGTAAGAATAAATTAAAGTTCGAAGCTCGATGTGTGAAGTTCGAGTCTGGACTAAGACTGCAAACCACTGCTTCGAGCTTCAAACTTCATGCTTACACTAATGGCGGGATTCAAGTGAATAACTACGAGGTACCCTCTCGATTCTATTTATTTACCTGCATCTGCGAAGAAGAGGGCTTGACCATATGTATCTTTACCAAAGGAGCCAATGGTTGCTTGGGTTTCAGCATTAATCATATAGTCGACAAAGGCTTTAGCGCCATCTGCATTTACTTTAGGGAATTTTTCGGGGTTAACTTGCATGACATGATAAATATTTAAGAGAGAAGCATCGCCCTCTAGAACAATATCAAGCTGCAGATTTTTCTTGGTAGCCAAATAGGTTGCCCGATCGGTTAGAGTATACCCCGCTTTTTCCGAGGTGATTGTGAGAGTTTGTCCCATTCCTTGACCAGTCGATTGGTACTTATCGGCCGCTGGTTTGATGTTAAGCTTTGTCCATAAGCCTTTTTCCATTTTATCGGTTCCGGAATCGTCCCCACGGGTAACAAAGATTGAGGAACTATCAACAATCCGCTTAAAGGCATCTGAGATAGTTTTAGTTTCTTTTACTTTAGCAGGGTCCGCTGCCGGTCCAACGATGATAAAATCGTTATGCATTACAAGTTGATAGTTTATAGCCGTTTTATTATCTACTAATTTTTTTTCTGAGGCGGGAGCATGGACTAACAAGACGTCAGCATCTCCTTTTTCCCCCATGGCTAAAGCAGCACCTGTGCCAACAGCAATCGTTTTAATTTTGTAGCCGGTTTTCTCCTCAAAATCGGGAACAAGCACATCAAGTAAACCGCTGTCTTGTGTACTGGTAGTAGTCGCTAAGATAATATCAGGTCTTTCAGGTTTTGGAGTTTCAGCTTGAGGTGGGGGTGTTGTTTGACTTGGTGTCGCAGTTGTTCCGCATCCGGCGAGGGTCACCATGATGACAATCATAAATAAGGCGAAAAAGTTTAAACGGGTAAGTAAGTTCTTTCTCATTAAATATTTTCCTCCTCTAATTTAAGTTGATTTTCACATTGTTGCGCCCATTCTATGTAGGCATGCAAGAAATGCAAGTTAGGACCACTCCAAACAACTTCCACAACTTGCAAACCCACTAAAAAATACCTAACGACCTGAAGATAAGGGGAAATTGCAAAGAGAACACAAGTGGAGTTCACGGTAAAGCGAGTGCTGACGCTGAAGCAGTATATTACGCCGAGGTTCATATCTCGCGCGGCTTAGAGGTTGGCGTAAGCTTCATCAGCATCCAACGAGCATGTGAATAGAACTTGTGTGAACGTGCAATGGCGTTACCTTTACCCCCAAGGAGGGAAGAGAACCGTATTCGAGTGCTATGCTAAATGCAAATTAGGTATTCAAAAGGATTTTCCCTGTCAAAGAAGTATCATACCCATTTTGTTGATTAACAGCTTGGATAAATCCAGGAGATTTCAGAGTGCTGATGAGTTGTTTCCAGACAGGAGTTTTGGTGGTTATTCCTAAACAAACCAGATCATAGCGTTCTTGAAATAAAGGGATAAAATCAAGACCTAGGCGTTGGGCGGCAGCTTTCACTCCGACTCCGACATCAGCTTGTTCGTTGGCAACGTGGCAGGCGACGCCAGAATGTGTGTTTTCTTCATTTTCATAGCCCAGTATTCGGCCGGGAGAAATCTTTGCCGCTCCCAGGTAGGCATCAAGACGAAGGCGGGTTCCTGATCCTTTCTGGCGATTAATAAAGTTTAGACCTTCGACAGTGATATCATCCCAAGTTTGGAGATTCAAAGGATTACCGGGCGCTACAATAAAACCTTGTTCACGTTGAACCAGATTAACAATACAAACAGATTCACCGGGGATAACATGTTTGACGAAGGAAATATTATAATCTTTTGAGACATCGTCCCAGAGATGTATCCCAGAGATATCAGCCTCCTGCCGATAAAGTGCCATGAGTCCATCCATGCTTCCCTTAAAAGAAAGCGAGGATTCTACAGGGAAGGGAGCATGTTTAAGAAACTCAAACAGGAGTTCAACGACCGGATCATGGCTTCCTATGAAGCGAATCGTTGGCGACACAGGAGGGAATGCAGATATAGCAGCAGGCGAAGTATTGCCGGCGCCATAGGTTCCTCTTAGGTAATGGTCTAAGACGGCAGGGTCAATTCGAAGCTGCCGACCTATGTGGTGAGCTGGTAGCTCTCCCCGTTTTACAAGCTCATAAAGAGTATACTTGGAAACCTTTAGAATTTTAGCTGCTTCAGCAGCTGTTAAGGTTAGGCTCAAATAATTTCACCTCTCTTTATAACTCGTCATTTTAAGTTTAGAATAACTGGTACGTGCAAGTCAATAGAGATGATAGGATAAATAGATTTAATTTGGTTAAGCTGGTTATCCTAAAGTTTGGTTAGCTTCATAAAGGGATTTCGTTAAGGTTTTTGTCATATAATATGTATGGTTAAGTCTGGTTTTAATTGTAAAGAATTTTAACGACACGTATTGACGTGAGCCTGAGTAGAATGATTTAATATAAAATAAAATTTTATTGACAAGACTGTACTTTATGCTAAAATTTAACGTGATGGAAATTTGGAGATGATCTGAGGAAAATGAAGATCGGGCCCAGATCTTTCCTGTTTTTTAGTAGAAAAGGGGGCAAAGATCACAATTGGCAAATTCTCTTGGACGTCATGTGTTGGCTGAAATTTATGGATGTAGCTTCGACATTTTAAATGATCGTGAGAAGGTCGAAGCACTAATGGTCAACGCAGCTTTGGAAGCTGGTGCCGAGGTTCGTGAGGTTGTATTTCACAAGTTTAGTCCTCAAGGGGTGAGTGGTGTGGTAGTTATTTCAGAATCACACTTAGCCATCCATACGTGGCCAGAACTCGGATACGCGGCGGTAGACGTCTTCACGTGCGGGGACAGTGTCAATCCCTGGGATGCCTGTAACTATCTAACCGACCATTTCGAAGCAGGGCATATGACAGCAACAGAAATGAAGCGTGGTATTGTTGAGGATCCAAAGGAAGCGGTAAATATTTAGGAGGGATATTTATTTTACTCCGGACTAAGTTGAGTACGGATGAAGAAGACAGGTTATTCTTTATTACGGGTACTAGATAGACCTTGTAACTTACCAATATAAAGTTGCAGGGTCTATTTATATTTTAGGAAAAAATACATATTCTTTCGATAATAATGTCATATTATCAGAGTATATTGCATAAATAGGGCAGGAGATTGAATAAATATATCGAATACATAATAGGTTAATGTCTGAGTGGGAAGGCAAGGAGCGATAAGATGGTTCCGGTAGATTTCAGCTTCCGTGGGGAACTGAACACAGTTCAGGCGCATTTGCGCGAAGAAATTAATTTTAAGCCAGCTGGTTTTGAGGAATTAGTACACCTAGAAATGAATGAGATGGATCAAACGGTTAATCCCGCTATAGTATTAGCTGTCAGTGGGTCGTGTGCAGATAATAACCGTAAATCAGAAGCGTTGGCTGGCATTATTCAATTTATATTTATGGCTAATAAGGTTCATAGGCTTATGAAGGATGATGATGATCTTGCTGAAGAACTGAGACAATTTCCAGTGCTGGTTGGAGACTTGTTATATGGAAAGTTTTTTCTGGAACTTTGTCGTGAGAAGCTATTGCTCTTCTTAGAACCCCTGGCTCAAGTGATGGGAACAATGAGTCAAGGTGGTATTTCCCGATGGCTTTCTCGAGATAAGAAGCTAAGCGGGGATGAGTTGCTTCAAATTATTGAATTGGAGAGTGCCTCCTTAACTGGGACGGCTGCTCGACTCAGTGCTGAACTCGCGGGGGTCTCACTTCCTTTGCAAGAAAAGCTGGAGGCTTTTGGGTGGGAAATAGGATTAGCATGGGGAGCTTGGAAGGAAAGCATGGAGGTTACCGTTGTCCAGTCAATTCTACAGCGGGCGAATGATATCTTAGAGGATATTTCGGCGGAATCACAACTTGAACTCTATCCTCTCCGTGAAGTTCATCGATATTTGGCCATGCAATTGAGTGGAGATTATAGACCTCTTGAGATAGGATCGTAACGAACGGGGTGGAGTATGCATAAACTAAAAGTTTTCTTCGAAATGATTAAATTTGAACATACAATTTTTGCGCTGCCCTTTGCTTACTTAGGGGCCTTTTTGGCAGCGGAAGGTATTCCTTCTGCTATGAAGCTTTTGTGGATAACGCTGGCTATGGTAGGGGCTCGAACAGCCGCAATGTCTTTGAATCGGTTGGTTGATCGGCATATTGATGCGCGTAATCCTCGGACGGCCCAGAGAGCACTGCCCGCGGGCCAGCTTAGAGTAGATGAGGTTTACCTATATGTTGTATTGTCATTTCTGCTTCTGGGTATTTCTGCGTATCAACTTAATTTACTGGCACTGTACTTGATGCCGATCGCTGTCTTTTTTCTGGTTTTATATTCTTATACTAAACGGTTTACTTGGGCCTGCCATTTAGTATTAGGAATTTCACTGGGCTTAGCTCCAGCAGGAGCTTGGATCGGGATAACCGGTCATTGGGCTCTGGCGCCTGTTCTCTTAGGGTTGGGAGTCATGACCTGGGTGGCAGGTTTTGATGTGGTTTATGCCTGTCAAGATGTGGAGTTTGACCGCAAGGAAGGACTGCACTCTATTCCGGCGGTTTTTGGATTACAGAGAGGGTTAGAGATTTCAGCATTTCTGCATACCATCGCACCGCTGCTTTTTATCGCTGTCGGAGTGGTAATGTCGTTGAGCTGGCTCTATTATGCGGGGGTCGCCATGGCTGTCGTATTGCTTTTTCGTCAACATCGTCTTGTCTCGGCAGACGATTTCTCAAAAATCGGAGTTGCTTTTTTCAACCTTAACGGTTACTTAAGCATCTTGCTTTTTGTTTTCTCCGTTTTGGATATAATCTTATTGAGCTGAAATAAAGGAGGGGTAGGTTATGCCCTCGTTGTACGCGCAAAGCGAACTTTGGGAGCTGATCCTCAAAGTTGAAGAGGGTCAACGATTGAACTTTGATGAAGGCTTACGCCTGATCAACAGTCAAGAGATTTTGACACTTGGATATATGGCCAATCTCATACGCGAACGTAAAAATGGCAACCAAACCTATTTCATTGTCAATCGTCCTATTGATTATAGGGATATCTGTGCTTCGTTTGAAGAAAATGAAAACCGCTCTAACGCAATGATGGTCTACGGTAAAAAAAACCAAGAGGAATTAATTAAGAGTTTATTAGAACTGCGAACACTTCAAGACCAGACCAAAGAATTTTTAAGCTTTAGCCCAATTCCTTTTTATTCGAAAACTGCGAAATTGGAAGGAACTATGGGTGTCGGAAATACAACAGGGTATGAAGATCTGAAGATGCTAACGATTTCGAGGATTCTGCTGGATAATTTTGATCATATTAAAGCTTTTTGGATGATGTTAGGTCCCAAATTGGCACAAGTTTCATTAACTTTTGGAGTAGATGATTTAGACGGTACCGTTACTGAAGACCGAAGTACTTCTATGACCGGAGAAAGGTCGGATCACAGTCTGAGTAAGGGTGCCTTGATCCAACTCATTCAAAAGGCAGGGCGAGATGCCGTGGAGCGGGATACTCTCTATCGGGTCTGCAAGACCGGCTAAGCTGGGAAGGAGGAGAAGCGCATGCAAACGGAACCCTTGAAAATTATTGAAAAACGTTTGGCTGGTGAACGGTTGTCCGTAGCAGATGGAATTGCATTGTTGCAAAATGCCGATCTTCTTTCTTTGGGACAAGGAGCAAATTTCCTCCGAGGTCAGATGCATCCCCAAAAAGTGGTGACATTTGTTATTGATCGAAACATTAACTATACAAATATTTGTTCCTGTCAATGTAAATTTTGTGCTTTTTATTGTAAACAGGGAGATCCTAAAGGATATATTTTGTCACAGGATGAATTACATGCTAAAATTGAAGAAACTATTGCAGTCGGGGGAACTCAGCTCTTAATTCAAGGAGGACTGCATCCTGATTTGAATTTAGAGTACTTCGAAAACCTGTTGCGTGATATTAAAGCCCATTATCCCATTCACATTCACTCATTTAGCCCTCCTGAAATATGGGACCTTGCGAATAAATCTGAATTGCCAATTGAGGAAGTTATTATTCGCCTTCGAAACGCAGGGCTGGATTCCATTCCCGGGGGAGGAGCAGAAATCCTGGATGATCGTGTACGACATCTGATTAGCCCTAATAAGATTGGTTGGCAAAAATGGATGGACGTCATGACCACGGCACACAAGCTTGGGATGAAAACCACTGCGACGATGATGTTTGGACACGTCGAAACCTTTGAAGAACGAATTTTACATATGGTACGTGTTCGGGAAGCCCAGGACCAAACGGGTGGGTTTACTGCGTTTATCCCTTGGAGTTTTGCTCCTTCAAACACTTTATTGGGTGGAGAGAGCAGTACAGGGGTAGAATATCTTAGGACACTGGCAGTAGCACGTTTGATGCTGGATAATGTACCCAATATCCAAGCGTCATGGGTGACTCAAGGCGCTAAGATGGCTCAGATTGCCTTGAGTTTCGGGGCTAACGATTTTGGCAGCACTATGTTAGAGGAAAATGTGGTTCGAGCAGCCGGCGTGCAGACGCGTGTCCCGTTACAGGAAATTATTCGGTGTATTGAAGATGCCGGTTTCCAAGCTGTGCAACGTAATACGCACTACGAATCCCTAAAGGTGTACAGGAAGGAAGTGTAGGAGGATGCGCAGGCGCAAGCGACAGCTTAGTGAGGCGAATTTGCCTTTATTGGAACATCTGAAAGCCTTACGTAAAGTGCTGATTATATCTGCCTATGCAATATTATTAGGTACTGTTATCGGCTGGTTTTTCAGTGATCGTGCCTTTGCCTATCTTGCAGATCCGATAATCAAACTACAAGAAATTACGTTCATAACGACAACGCCCTTGGAGCCAATGTTAGTCAAAGTCAAAGTTTCCATGCTCATTGGGGTAGTTCTGGCTCTACCTTTGGTATTCTGGCAAATTTGGAGTTTCGTCCTGCCGGCTTTAAAGCAAAATGAACGGAAATACTTATATCTTATTTTTCCCAGCTCAGTACTCCTATTTCTCAGCGGAGTTGGGTTGTGTTTTTTCGTAGTATTGCCGATTGGGCTTAAGTTCTTGCTTTTTGTAGGTGGGGATGCCGTAACTTCGTATACCCCATTGCTGACCAAGACCTCCTACATTGGTTTTCTTATGACGATGTTTTTAACCTTTGGGTTAGTTTTTCAACTTCCCATTGTCTTGTTAGTTTTAAT
This sequence comes from Desulfosporosinus shakirovi, assembly GCF_020595055.1. Classification (GTDB taxonomy): domain Bacteria; phylum Bacillota; class Desulfitobacteriia; order Desulfitobacteriales; family Desulfitobacteriaceae; genus Desulfosporosinus; species Desulfosporosinus shakirovi. Next base: position 54,383 of record NZ_JAJDOO010000022.1, read on the forward strand.
TAGATTAGGTGTATTAACACCTCAGATGTTAGCTGCCAAAAGACGTTGGGCGATCCTCACGATTGTCATTTTGGCGGTTGTTGTTTCGCCAACTCCAGATTTACTGACCCAACTCCTCATGGCTGGGCCAATGTATCTCCTCTATGAAATGAGCATCTGGCTAGGGTATCTTGTTGCTCGCAGCAGAGAAAAAGAGCTAGCATTAAAGTAAGGGGGGCAAAACATGGGTTTAAGTGAGATCCTCTTGATTTTGGTTGTTGTACTAATTCTGTTTGGACCTGAAGACCTGCCGGTTATCGCTCGATCGATTGGTAAACTTGTTTTTGAAATTCGTAAAGCAACTAATGAATTAACTAAAGAATTCCAAAGTACAATAAATACACCCAGCAATATTATTAATAAAGCTTTTGAACAAACCACTGCGCCACGTGCTTCCGAAAAGGATACAGCCGCATCCCAAAGCGGGGCGGAGAATCCTGAATCAGAGGAAGAACTTCTGACCTACGAGGATGAAATCCCGAAGGACCCACTGGCGGAACTGCCATTAGATATGGTATCTTATGAAGAAAAGGGTGCGAGCAGGTGAATCGGTTTTGAAACAACTCTGGCTCTTCAATCAGATAAATTCAGATTTACAACGGGTTGAAAAAGAACTGACTAAATTTGTGGAGACGGGTTATCCGATTCTCCAAGATTCTGCTGTCCATTTATTGGCTGCCGGCGGTAAGCGATTACGCCCTGCATTTACGCTCTTAGCCGGCAAATTTTATGGCTATCCGTTGGAAAAAATAATGCCAGTTGCGATGGCTTTAGAACTTATTCATATGTCTTCCCTTGTTCATGATGATGTCGTAGATGCGTCAATGACCAGAAGAGGGCGGGCGACGGTCAAAGCGAAATGGGGCAATGTCGTTTCGGTGGAAACGGGTGATTATCTATTGGCAAAATCACTGATGCTCATCTCGAAGATTGATCATCCAGAGGTGGCACGCATTTTAGCGGAAATCAGTGTTGAAATGTGCCAAGGAGAGATTCAGCAGATTAAATGTTCCTTCGACGTAGAGCAAACTCTAAAACAATACTATTACCGTATTAAACGTAAAACCGCCTTATTGATCTCTGCCTGTTGCAGATTGGGAGCTTTGGTTTCGGGAGCCCCTAAACGACAAGTATGGGCCTTGGGGGCTTACGGTCACTCTCTTGGAATGGCCTTTCAGATTGTCGATGATGTTTTAGATATTACTGCTAAGGCCTCAGAATTCGGGAAACCAATTGGGGGGGATTTGCGTCAGGGCATAATGACTTTACCTATGATTCTTGCCCTAAATTCTTCACAGGAGTCTTCCGGGTTAAAGTCTTTACTCAAGAAAATGGATAAGACGGATGATGAAGTAGGGGAAACTATAGACCTTATTAAATCCACCGGGGCGATTGATCAGTCAATGCAGCTTGTGGATTTATATATTGAGAAGGCTAAAAAACATCTGCAGGAACTGCCTAAGATTCCTACGCGTAAAGCGTTGGAAGAGCTGGCAGAATTCATTCGGACCCGTAAGTTTTAGAAAAAACCACAAGTATAAGCAAATTGATCAAGCCCTGCAGTTCGTCTGCGGGGCTTGATCAATTTACAAGTAAGTTTCAACCATATAATAGGCGAAAGGCCCGTTAATACAGACATTGTCAATTAAAAATGAATGCATTCATTTTTAATTGACAATGTCTGTATCTGCAAATATAATAAAGTGAATCAATTCACTTTTTATCATATTGTAGTGGATACTGTATGTATGTGAACATTCATAAACGGGTTAAATCTCTGGGGGGATAAAAATGTTGCAGGAACTAAGCAGGCGCGAGAGAAAGAAAATTCAGACCAAAAAGACGATTGCAGGAATCGCTTTAAAATTATTTTTCAGCAAAGGGCTGAACGAAACCACAGTCGCGGAAATAATGGAGAGAGCAGCTCTTGGAACGGGCACTTTTTATAATTACTTTGAATCTAAGGAAGCTATATTAAAATACTGCCTTGCTGAAAGAATAGAGAATGCTAAACAAACTTGTGAAGATATAAAGACATCATCTTTAAACGCAACCCAAAAATTATCCCAAATGCTTCAAGCTGTAGGAAAAACTCATGAGGAAAACCAGTTACTGATAAGTTTATATATGAAATTTTACCATAATCCCGATAAAGGTGAGAAGAAGGCACCTCATGGGGAATGGTTCAAGGAGATTCTATCCACTATCATTACAGAAGGACAAGTCAAAAATGAGTTCAGAAAAGACATTCCACCCGAAATAATCATTGAGATGTTCTCTGGTATTCTTCAGTCCACAATGAGTAGTAAGCTGGAATTTTCCTTTATAGCTAATATCAATTATAAACATTCTTTGCTCTTAGAGGGTGTTATTAAGCGGAACGATGGCGAGGGGTGATAACTTCATATCCATCATTTTTTGGGGTATAATAAAAAACGTATGAAGCATTTGCTTGATTTTCCATAATAATGAAAATGACATGGCTAGAGAAGGGGCGATTTAGTGAAAGAACAACGCGAGGGCATTGTAGAGTATATATGGCGCGTGTTCAGCTCAATGAAATTAGGGCTGATATTATTAGGTTTAGTAGCTCTTGTTTCAGGAGTGGGAACTGTTTTTCCTCAAGCGAACTTGGACCCGGGGAAGGCCAAAGAAGTAGGTGAGATCTGGCAAACTCTTGGGTTTACACAAATTTACAGTACTGTTTGGTTTCGTTTATTAATGGGTTTACTTTGCATCAATTTAGTAGTTTGCAGTATCCAACGTTTTCAGGGAATTTATAATCGAACCTTCGCCCTTAAGCCGCCTGTGAGTGTTTCAAACGTGTTTAGCAAGATTAAAGCGAAATTAGCCGGAGAAAGCGAACCTCTCAAGATTTCTGTTCAAGATGTACTAAAGCGAAATGGATTTAAACTTACAATCAATTCAGGAGACAATGGTTGGAGTTTTATAGCGATTAAACGGCGACTGGGAAACTGGGGATCACTTATTTCTCATATTTCATTTGTTGTTTTAGTCATCGGGGCGATCTTAGGAACAACCATGGGTTTTAAGGGCTTTATGATGAGCAGTGCAGGGTCAACTGTACCTATAAATTCGATTAGTGTATCCAAGGGAAGAATTAATCAAGATTTTAGTGTCCGTATCTATTCAGCCGAGGACCGCTTTTTGCCTAATGGAGAACGAGATAATTGGTATACAGATATGGGGATTATTGAAAACGGAACTGAAGTGCTCCGTAAGACAATCTCGGTAAATCATCCGCTTACATATAGAGGGGTAACATTCTATCAATCAAGTTTTGCTAACGGAGCCAGCCTGACGGTTGACCTGAAGGATCAAAAGCTCCCAATTGTTTTGCAAGACCACGGCGGGAATTACTTTCAAGCACCGGGAACCGAACTCTATCTTATCGCCGCTGCAATTAAGAGTGATCCCCAAAAGCCAATTATGCTTTATCAAGTCTATAGAGGGAAAGGTGTTCAACCTGTACAAACGGGGCAAATTAATGCAGGGGAAACTATTGACGTTCAAGGTGAATATAAGTTAACCCTCGAGGCCAATGCTGGTTTTACTGGATTGCAAGTAAAACAAGACCCAGGCGTAATGGTCGTTTGGCTCGGATGCGCCTTGTTGCTGTTAGGACTGTTCTTATCATTCTATTGGCGTTCAATGGTTGTCCTGGGAGTTTTCGAATCTGGACAGGGAACAGAGGGAGAACTGACAATGGGGACGATGGCGGGTAAAGTTACGGGTGGGGTTCAGGAAGAGTTTGATCGTTTGATTCATGACATTCAAGCAAAATAACTCAACATAAAGCCTGACTGTCTAAAGATTAGTACAGAAAAAGGGAGGATATGCACCGTGGATCAGGGATTGCAAAACCTTGAAACTTCATCATTTTATGTTATGTTAATGGCCTATACTCTTTGTATGTTCTTTCATTGGGCTTGGATAGGCACAAAAAAAGAACTAATGGGCCGATTTGCAACATATCTTTCAATTGTTGGCTTAGTCGCTAACACTGCGGCTATCATTTTGCGTATGATTATTGCGGGTCGTCCGCCGCTTTCCAATTCCTATGAGTTTTTGTTGGCGTTTATCTGGGGGATAATATTTGTTTATCTGTTTATAGAGTATCGCTATAAGCTCAGGTCTCTCGGCGCTTTTGTCATGCCCATCGCTTTCTTAATCTTGATGTTTATTATCATGAGCATGGGACCGGAGGAGAGAATTGCCCAGGCAATTCCACCGGCACTTAAAAGTAAGTGGCTAACCTTTCACGTAGTAACAGCCATGTTTTCCTATGGTGCTTTTGCCACATCCTTCGGATTAGGAATCATGTATTTGTTGAAAATAGGGGAAGAGGGCAAAGGGAAAAAATCTAATCCACATGGAATAATTTCGCGTTTCCCTGCCTTAGACATAATCGATGAGCTGTCCTATAAGGTCATTGGATTTGCCTTTCCACTGCTGACTCTTTGCATTATTACAGGTGCGATTTGGGCAAATTATGCTTGGGGTACATATTGGTCATGGGACCCTAAAGAGACGTGGTCGTTAATCACTTGGATTATCTATGCGGCGTACTTACATGCCAGGTTGATGTATGGCTGGAAAGGGAAACGGGCGGCCTGGATGACGATATTTGGCTTTGCTGCAGTGTTGTTCACGTTCTTTGGTGTAAACTACTTTTTGCCGGGGTTGCATTCTTACGCGATTAGTCAACCTAATATACTTGTATAAGACAATTGATAATTCGAGAATCCATGAGTTTAGAAGGAAATATGTCCAAATAGAACGAATTTAAATTCAGGAGAAAAGTGGAGAAGGTGACTATTGTTTATGTCGCAGTATTATCCTATATTCATAGACTTAAATGCTCTGCCGGTTTTGGTCGTTGGTGGAGGAAATGTAGCATTAAGGAAAGTTCAAACCCTTTTGCACCATGGATCTTTGGTGCAAGTTATCTCTCCCCGTCTTGTCCCTGAGTTACGGGAGCTGATTGATGGAAAATCATGTTTTTGGGTAGAAAAAGAATATTCATCTGACGATATTCAAGATGCCAGGCTTGTTTTTTCATGTACAGAAATCGAGGAAGTTAACGCGCAAGTCTCTCAGGATGCTAAAGTTCATTATCGCCTGGTGAATGTTGTTGATGATCCAGAGAAATGCAGTTTTATAGTACCTTCCATTATGGAACAAGGAGATCTGAAGATTGCAGTATCGACTGGAGGAAGCAGCCCTATTGTAGCTCGACAAGTGCGAGCAGAGTTAGAAGATTTGTACGGTCATGAAATGGCTGAATATCTAACATTGCTTAAAAGTTGGAGAAATAGAGCTAAGTCTGACTTACCACCGGAAAAGCGAAGTGTTTTTTGGAATCGTGCTACAGACGGAGAAGTTAGAACCCTTATTAAAGCTCAACGCTTAACCGAAGCGAAAGGAGTGTTAGAAAAATGTTTCCTGTCGCTATCGGATTAAATCACAGGAGCGCTCCTGTTGAAATAAGGGAAAAAATGAGCTTTCACCCTTCTCAAATGCAGATGGCCCTCAAAGAATTAAAAAACTGTCAAGCAATTCAGGGAGTTGTAATACTCAGCACTTGTAATCGTACTGAGGTATATGCTGCTACAACGGATGTAGAAACAGGGGTTCGCTCCATTAAGGACTTTTTTGCCAGTCATCATGGAATTGAAGAAAATATTCTGGAGCAATATTTGTACGCTCATACCTTGTATGATGCCGTCCGCCACTTGTTTCGGGTAGTATCTGGGTTGGATTCGATGGTTCGAGGGGAAACACAAATCCTTGGACAGGTCAGTCAGGCATATCAACAAGCAAATGATGCAGAAGCCACTAATAAAGTGATCAATGTGTTTTTTCAAACTGCTTTAGCGGTAGGCAAGCGCGTACGCACAGATACATTGATTGATCAGCATCCGGTTTCCATAAGTTATACAGCCGTTGAGCTTGCCAAACAACAATTTGGAGAACTTGAAGGTAAAGGGATTCTTATTATGGGAGCGGGAGAAATGAGTACTCTGACAGCCAAACATTTGGTTTCAGCAGGAGCCACCACTGTTTTAGTGTCGAATCGGTCTTATGAAAAAGCCGTTGTATTAGCAAAGGAGTGCAGCGGTCGGGCAGTACGGCTTGATGATGTAGATCAGTATCTTGAAGAAGTGGATATAGTGATATCCTCAACTGCCTCGAAACATTTTGTGTTGCTTCCTGAGCGCATGCAGGAAATTATGAAAAACCGTAAGAATCGCCCTATGTTGCTCATTGATATTGCAGTGCCTCGAGATATACACCCTGAAGTAGGGGGAATTCCTCATATTACTTTATTTGATATTGATGATTTGCGGGGAGTTATCGATCATCATCATCAAGAACGTGAAATCGCAGCAATCAAGGCAGAAAAGATTATCGATGAAGAGATGGAATTATTTCTGAACTGGCACAATTCATTGTTTGTTGTACCGACGATTTTAGCCTTACAAAAAAAAGGTGAACAGATCAGAGATATGCAAGTGGAACGCGCTCTGGGGCATTTGACAGGGTTAACTCCAAAACAGGAAAAGGTAATACGTTCTATGGCTAATTCCATCGTCAATCATCTCTTGCATCTGCCAATTATTAACCTAAAAGAATATGCCAACACAAGCCAAGGTCATCTCTATACAGAAATATTGCAAAACTTATTTGATTTAAATGTTAGAGAAGAGGGCGAATGTCCAAACTTGATGATGAAAAAGAGTCATAAGCATGGGTATCATAGGAGGGCTGAATGAAGAACATCCGCATTGGAACTCGGGATAGTCAATTAGCAATGTGGCAAGCCGAGTGGGTACAAAGTCAATTAACTGAACTTTATCCTCATCTTAACTTTGAACTTGTCTCTATGAAAACCAAAGGGGATAAGATCTTGGATGTACCCCTTTCCAAAATTGGGGACAAGGGATTGTTTACCAAGGAATTGGAACAGGGTCTGCTGAATGATGAACTGGATATGGCAGTTCACAGTCTTAAAGATATGCCGACATTGTTACCCCCAGGGTTAATCATCAGTGCTTTTTGTGAACGGGAAGAACCTAGGGACGTTTTTTTAAGCCGAAACGGGGTCTCAATTGAGGATTTGCCCGAGGGTGCTATTATCGGCACAAGTAGTTTGCGTCGTAAATCACAGCTTAAGCATTATCGTCCGGATCTTAATTTTATGGATCTAAGAGGTAATCTGCAAACCCGATGGAGGAAATTGCAAGAGTCTGACATGGCTGGTATTGTCCTTGCTGCAGCGGGGGTGAAACGGTTAGGATGGGAAGAGCGAATCACTCAAATCTTGCCCGAAGATATGATGCTTTCAGCAGTCGGGCAAGGGTCCATAGCTGTGGAAATCGACGAGAAACGTTCAGATATTGCGGAATTGCTATCTCGTCTAAACCATATTGCCACTGAAAAAGCGGTAAAGGCAGAGCGTACATTAATGCGTAAGCTTGAAGGCGGTTGCCAAGTCCCCATTGGAGCTTTAGGACAAGTGGTTGAGGGAGAAATTATTCTTCGGGGAATGGTAGCAAGCTTGGATGGAACTCGCTTGATTAAGGCGGAAGCCAAAGGGACCGATCCCGAATCGGTGGGCATCGAAGTCGCCAATCGGCTGATAGAACTAGGGGCTAATTCGATATTAGCGGAAATACGATAGGGAACTTGCGTTACAATGCTCACTTGGAGGGAACACTTCGTGTTCCGTCTCGCTGATGTAAGTACGCTTTTACCGAGTATTCAGGAGAATAGCGTCGCTAATCCAGAGTTCATGAGAGAGAGTACTTCATTTAAATATATTTCTATATAATATAATTAAGCTTTGGTAGCTGATTGAATAGGAGTGTTTGGTTTGAGTAAGGGATATGTATATTTGGTGGGGGCTGGTCCCGGAGACCCTAAGTTGATAACCATTAAAGGGTCAGAATGTATTGCCAAAGCCGATGTTTTAGTCTATGATCGGTTAGCTTCGCGGCGCCTTTTGACATTAGCCCGCCCTGATTGTGAACTCATCTATGTGGGGAAATCTCCGGATCGCCATACACTTAAACAAGATGAAATTAACCAAGTTCTTGTGGATAAAGGCCTGGAAGGAAAAGTCGTAACCCGCCTAAAAGGAGGGGATCCTTTTGTCTTTGGTCGGGGGGGCGAGGAAGCCGAAGCTTTACTCAACGCAGGGATTCAGTTTGAAGTGGTACCTGGCATCACCTCTGCTATTGCAGTTCCAGCATATGCAGGTATACCCGTAACCCATAGAGATCTGACGTCTTCCTTCGCGGTTATCACAGGACACGAAGATCCTACTAAAAATGAAACAAGCATTCATTGGGACCACCTTGCCCTATCCCATGGAACTCTTGTGTTCCTCATGGGCATGGAAAATCTCCCCTTAATTGCTCAAAAACTAATGGAGAATGGGAAGAAGCCAACGACTCCAGTCGGAATCATTCAATGGGGTACCAGACCAGAACAACGAACCCTCGTAGGGCAACTGGATACTATTGCCGAAGAGGTTAAAAAGCAGGGATTTACGAATCCCTCCATTATTATCGTCGGCGAAGTCGTCTCTCTGCGAGAAAAACTCCAATGGTTCGAAAAGAAGCCCTTATTTGGGAAAAGGATTGTGGTCACTCGGGCGCGTCATCAGGCCAGTGTGTTATCGCAGGAAATCGAAACTTTGGGCGGAGAGGCTTGGGAATTTCCGACGATTGACATTGTCCCTCCCACTGACAATTCGCATATCATCAAAGCTCTGAATAATCTGGGACAGTTCCAATGGCTTATTTTTACCAGCGTCAACGGAGTAGAGGCGTTTTTTGAAGAGCTTAAGAATCAAGAACGAGATGTTCGTGATTTGATAGGCTTAGAGATAGTTGCTATAGGTCCGGCTACGCAAGCGGCTATTGAGAAAAGAGGACTTCGTGCGGCCTACGTTCCGGAAGAGTACCGCGCCGAAAAGATTGTTGAAGGTCTTACCGGCCGTGTTTCAGCTGGTCAAAGGGTGCTTCTGGCACGGGCGGAAGAGGCGCGAGATATTTTGCCTGAATCGCTTAAGGCTATGGGCTTGGAAGTCTGGGATGTGCCAGTATATAAGACCGTACTCGGAGGAGCAAATCGAGAAGAATTACAGCGTATGCTTCGTGAAAAAGAGATTCATGCGGTCACATTTACAAGCTCTTCGACAGTGCGCAATTTTGTAGAACTCTTGGAAGGAGAAATCTCTTTACTAAAAGGTGTCTCTCTCTTTTCCATCGGGCCTATTACCAGTGGAACTGCTCGAAAGCTTGGTCTGACGATCTATAAAGAGGCTAACGAATATACGATTCAGGGATTAGTCAAAGCCTTATTGGAGGGGTAAAAGTATGATTAGTGTCACAAAGCTCTTATTTGATACGGAATACTTCGGAGACTCTCTGCGTTATAATAAAAACTCGCATGGTGCTCGAAATGGAACAACCACTCTTTCCGGGCCTGTGGTCGTTTGGAATTCGACCAAGACCTGTAACCTAAAATGTGCTCATTGTTATATGGAGTCTGATGCTCAAAAATATGAGGGAGAAATGACTACAGAAGAAGCTAAGCACTTTATCGATGACTTGGCCGAATTCAAATCTCCCGTTCTACTCTTTTCTGGAGGAGAGCCGCTGATTCGCCCGGATTTTTTCGAATTGGCAGAGTATGCTATTTCCAAAGGGCTTAGGGCAACACTTTCAACGAATGGCACTTTGATTACGTCTGAAGTGGCAAGACGCATTAAAGAGATTGGGATCTCTTATGTCGGTATCTCACTCGATGGGCTTGCAGATGTGAACGACAAATTCAGAGGTAAAGAAGGAGCCTTTAAAGCGGCAATGCAAGGAATTCAAAATTGCGTCGCTGTAGACCAACGTGTAGGACTTCGTTTTACAATCAATCATCATAATATTAAAGAACTAGACAAGATCTTTGATTTCATCGAAGAAGAGAATATTGATCGCGTTTGCTTTTACCATCTGGTCTATTCGGGCCGAGGAAACCAAATGATTGCAGAAGATGTGACGCCGGAAGAGTCCCGTCAAGCGATGGACACGATTATTCGCAGAACTCGGGATTTCGAAGAACGCGGCTTGAAAAAGGAAATTCTAACGGTTGATAATCATTGCGATGGAGTATATATGTACATCCAAGCGTTAAAAGAGGATCCCGCCAGAGCTCAAAGAATCAAGGATCTAATTGGCCTTAACGGGGGAAACCGTTCGGGTATAGCTTTTGGAGAAGTTGATCCCTTGGGGTATATGCATCCGGATCAGTTCACCCAGCACATCTCCTTTGGAAATGTTCGCGAACGCAAAATTGCAGAGATCTGGACAGATGTGACTCATCCTATCATGGCTGGACTCAAAGACCGCAAAGCCTTGCTCAAAGGACGATGCGCAGCTTGTCAATACTTAGACATGTGTAACGGTAATTTCCGGACACGGGCGGAAGCTGTTACCGGTGATTTCTGGGAGTCCGATCCGGCATGCTATTTAACGGATGAAGAGATCGGAATAAAGTGACGAATAGAAATGAAATTGAATGAATAGAAATGAAATTGCACGTTCACCAAAGCTTCAGGAAGTGGTTCTTTGTGGTTGGCTTGATGGTTCTCTTTGCAATTTCATTTCATTCATTGGCTACGAAGGGGTAAAGGACGAGGTTTAGGATGAGAGGGGGTCTATTAAAGATGGAATTGAAAAGGCGTCCCCGCCGTTTGCGAGCTAACGAGACTATCCGCAGTATGGTACGGGAAAACCATATCAGAATTGAGAACTTAATTTACCCAATGTTTGTGATGCCTGGAGAAAAGAAAAAGGTGGAGATTTCCTCCATGCCTGGAGTATATAATTATTCACTCGATGAATTTATCCTTGCACTTCATGAAGTTGTAGAACTGGGAGTACCTGCTGTCTTGTTATTCGGGATTCCGGAGAGCAAGGACAGTGTGGGGTCAGGGGCTTACCATGAGCATGGAATTGTACAGCAAGCTGCACGATTAGCTAAACAACATTACCCAAACCTCTATGTTATTACGGATGTCTGTTTGTGTGAATATACGGATCATGGACACTGTGGCCTGATTGAAAATGGACAAATATTAAATGACCCGACGCTTGACTTACTTGCCAAGACGGCTCTTTCTCAGGTCCGAGCAGGTGCAGATATGGTTGCCCCTTCCGATATGATGGATGGGCGAGTAGCAGCTATTAGGGAAATGTTAGATAAAGAGGGTTTTTCTCATATTCCGATTATGGCCTATTCGGCTAAGTTCGCCTCCGGATTTTATGGACCTTTCCGAGAGGCAGCGGGATCGACCCCTCAGTTCGGAGATCGCAGAACCTATCAAATGGATCCAGCCAATGGCAATGAAGCTATGCTGGAGACGGATTTGGATATAGAAGAGGGAGCCGACATGATCATTGTAAAGCCGGCTTTGTCTTATGGAGATATTATATATCGAACTAAAGAGAAATACGGTGTGCCACTTGTGGCTTATAATGTCAGCGGAGAATACGCCATGGTCAAAGCTGCTGCTGCCAATGGGTGGATTGATGAGAAGCGCATTGTCTTAGAGGCCCTTCTGAGTATGAAGCGTGCCGGAGCAGATTTGCTGATCACTTATCACGCTTTAGATGTAGCCCGTTGGCTAAGAGAGGAGCGTTAAGCATGATTGTTTCTTGGAATACGACAAATGATTGCAATATGTTTTGTGATCATTGCTATCGTGATGCAGGCTGTAAAGCAGAAGATGAACTTAGCACATCTGAGGCAAGGACTTTGCTGGAGCAAATTGCCAAAGCAGGGTTCAAGATTATGATTTTTAGTGGGGGAGAGCCTTTATTAAGACCGGATATTGTTGAACTGGTGGCCTATGCCACCTCACTTGGATTGCGACCTGTTTTCGGAACGAACGGAACTCTAATTACCTTAGAGTTAGCCCGTCAACTTAAAGAGGCCGGTGCCATGGGAATGGGCATATCACTAGACTCTCTTGACAAAGCAAAACATGATCAATTTCGAAAATTTCCGGACGCCTGGGACGGGGCAGTGCGTGGGATGAAAAATTGCCGCGAAGTCGGACTCCCATTCCAGATTCATACCACAGTTATGGATTGGAATGCACACGAGGTGGAAGCCATCACGGATTTTGCCGTGGAAATGGGCGCAGTAGCTCACCATTTCTTTTTCCTCGTACCGACAGGGAGAGCTGTGTCCATCGAGGAAGAGTCCTTAAGGGCTGAGGCCTACGAAGACATCTTAACTAGAATCATGAAAAAACAGCAGACGGTTGATATCGAATTAAAACCTACATGTGCCCCTCAGTTTATGAGAATTGCCAAACAAATGGGGATTGATATGCGCTTTAGCCGCGGTTGTTTAGCAGGTACTGCTTATTGCATCATTGGACCAAAGGGCCAAGTCCAACCCTGTGCTTATTTAAATATTCCGCTGGGGGATGTCAGAGAGACTCCCTTTGATGAAATTTGGCGTAATAACGAAGTATTGCAGACCTTGCGTACCCTTGATTATAAAGGCGGCTGTGGATCATGTCAGTATAAACATGCTTGTGGCGGTTGCCGTGCACGTGCTGCCTATTATAACGAAGGGGATTACATGGCCGAGGAGCCGTGGTGCTTATATCACGGAAGGAAGGGGGTTTAGTATGGATGCAACCGATCGCTCCTTACTGAATGCCATCCAAAATGATTTTCCGATAGCCGAATATCCCTATCGAATCTTAGGGGAAGCAGTTGGCATAAATGAAACCGAGGCCTTTCTACGAATTCAACAACTTAGACAGGATGGGATTATTCGTCGCTTAGGCGGGGTCTTTGATTCTCGCCGTTTAGGGTATTACAGTACATTATGTGCCGGTAAGATCCCAGAAGAGAAAATTCCTGTCTTGGCTGAACTCCTTGACGGAATTTCCGGGGTGACACACAACTATATTCGTGATCACGTCTATAATGTTTGGTTTACTCTAATAGCTCGCTCACACGCTGTCACAGAAAGCATCCTTCAAAACATCCGTGAAGTGATGGGATTAACCGACATCTTTACCCTTCCGGCCTCCCGGGTTTTTAAAATCAACGTTAATTTCGATTTTGATCAGTCTATTGACGATATGGAACGCGAAGAAGGCCAGAATGCTTCTGGGGATGATGTATTGCGCGGTGCGCATAAGGAAGAAGTCTCTCCTTATGAATTAATAAATGATGAGATTGTCCTAATTCGAATAATTCAGGGTAATCTGCCGGATTCCCCAACTCCATTTACAGTCCTGGCCGAAAGTATCTATTGGCCTACTGACAAGGTTATTTCCGTTGCAAATCGTTTGTTAGACGTAAAAATTCTGAGGCGTTTTGGTGCGGTTCTTCGTCATCAAAAAGCAGGCTTCGTAGCCAATGCTATGGGAGTTTGGCAGGTTGATCCAGAAGAGGCGGATACGGTCGGGCAAATCATGGCACGCTTCAAGGAAGTTAGCCATTGTTACCAGCGGCCAACACTTCCTGATTGGCCCTATAACATCTTCACCATGATACATGGTCGCTCGGCGGAGGATTGTGAAGACATCATGAAGAGAATTTCGCTGGCAACTGGGGTAAAGACTTATTCTATGCTCTTTAGTGTTGCTGAATTAAAAAAGAGCAGTATGCAATATTTTCTGGAAGAAGAGGCTGATTAGAAAGGGGCTGCAAAATATTGAGTCTTGTAGATGAAAAAAGCCGCCAAGCGTTTGCCAGGGCCCAGGTTGTTATTCCCGGAGGAGTAAATTCGCCGGTTAGGGCCTTCAAATCCGTAGGTCGTGACCCAGTATTTATAGATCGGGGACAGGGAGCCCATATCTGGGATATTGACGGTAATCAATATCTTGATTTTGTTGGTTCTTGGGGCCCATTGATTGTTGGACATGCTCATCCTGATGTTGTGGCTGCGATTAAGCGAGTAGCCGAGCGCGGAACGAGTTACGGTGCACCTACCGAAGTCGAAACTGTCTTAGCAGAGGAAGTCTTGAAAGCTTATCCTTCCATGGAGATGATACGCATGGTTAATTCCGGAACGGAAGCGACCATGAGTGCCTTACGTCTGGCTCGAGGGGTGACCGGCAGGGCCAAAATCGTTAAATTTGAGGGTTGCTATCATGGTCATGCTGACCAACTTCTGATTAAGGCCGGGAGTGGGGCTCTTACCTTTGGAGTTCCAACCTCTCCAGGAGTTCCGGCCCAAACGGCAGCCACCACAATCTCTGCTCAGTTTAATGATCTTGAAGGGTTAAGAGAAATCTTTAAACGCGAAGGGGAAGAGATTGCTTGTGTAATCTTAGAACCAGTGGCAGGAAACATGGGTGTAGTCTTACCTGAAGGAGAGTTTTTACAAGGGGTTCGACGTCTAACAGAAGAGTATGGTGCATTACTCATATTTGATGAAGTAATGACTGGTTTCAGAGTAAGTTATGGAGGGGCCCAGGCCTATTATGGAATAGATCCGGATTTAACCTGTCTGGGCAAAGTCATTGGCGGGGGGCTTCCGGTAGGCGCTTATGGTGGAAAGCGCCAATACATGGCCCAGATATCCCCTAGCGGACCAATTTATCAAGCGGGTACTTTGTCGGGTAATCCCTTGGCGATGAACGCCGGTTTAGCAACCTTGAAATTGCTTCAACAACCAGGTACATATCAAAATTTACAAGCCAAGACCACTCGGCTTGCTGAAGGTTTAAAACAGCTTGCTCAAGAAGCCGGACTTCCTATTTGGACCAATGCCGTCGGTGCCATGTTTTCCGCGTTTTTTACAAATATACCGGTCAAGGATTATGCCAGCGCCTGTACATCAGATGTAGAACGGTTTGCTAAGTTCTTCAGGGGAATGTTAGAGCGTGGCATTTACTTAGCTCCCAGTCAATTTGAAGCAGTCTTTTTATCAATGGCCCATACAGACTCGGACATTGACCAAACCTTAGAGCAAGCTCGAATCGTCCTTAAAACTCTCTAGTAAGCTAGTCCTGAAAGAGAACAGAGGGGTAAACTGGGTTATTTATGGTAACCTTATCAGAGAGGTGTCTTCTGCATGAAATCTAAAAGGGTCGTGAGAACTCTTATTACGTTAGGCTTAATAGCAGCCTTGATAGCTGTGCTTTATGCTTCACAAAATAGCGATCCATCGAATCCACATTCATCGGTGCCGGAAGAAACTTGGATTCATGGACCCAAAGGACACGGGTATGCTGTCATGAACAACCAGCAACCTTGGAAACAGTGCTATGAATGTCATGAAAAGAAAGGTCTGGGCGGCGAAGTTTATTGTCAGAGTTGTCATGATCAATCAGGGGTAAACGTACTGATACCCCAAAAACCTTCGCAATAGTTGTTAGGCTCAACTGATCCAACCAATTTTCGGTTACTTACCAATTAAAACGCTGAAAAAGATAATCTTTTATCAGCGTTTTTGCAATTTTGGCTGTTTTTTTCGAAGCAGACTAAACGACTAAACACTTCCTGCTGAAAACTAAGGGCTAATAGATGATTTATTTATAATTAGGCAGCAGTAGCTTCGTGAGCCCTTAGAGATGATCTTTCAAGTCTTGATAGAAGTTTGCCTTGGCTGTCTCGTAGTAGGGAGTAACCCATAAAAATGCTATCCCTAAAGTTATTACGCCCAATAGAAACCAGCCTAGGTAACTTAACCAAAACTTAAACAGTTCAGATTTAAAGCCAACCATCATGAGTTTACTTTGGTTTAATGCTTCAAAGGCACTTAGCTGAGGGTTATCTATCATAATATAGTAGGCCATGGAATATCGTAAAGCAGCAATAATTCCCGGAATGATAAGAAGAAGACTCCACAAAATTATGAAAAATGTCGTGAGGAGATTCAGAACAAAGGCTTTTAGGAAAAACTTAAACCCTCCAAACATATCCTCAATGATCGGTCCTTTTTGCCTTACTAACTTGAGAAAATAGCCAGATACCCCGAGTGTTATTGGTCCGATCAAAATGAAGCTTAATAAATCAGCTAAGGGTGTCAAGGTGCTTGTATAAGGAACACTAATGAGTTCTCCATTAAGCCAAATAAATTGAACGGAATGTATCGTATTTACATTTCCTTCTGTAAAAGCAATTGTGAGTAGCCAGGCAATAAAACTCACAATTCCGGCTTGAAGCCATGTGCCCTTTAACTGTTCCCTGGCCCTAAGTTTTAGATCATAGCTTTCTTGAGGCATTTTTAGTCTCCTTTCATCTTGCCCTGAAATTCTGGATAAAATAGTAGATCGGAATTTACCAGCCGTGTATGAGATAGAGGATAAAATAGATAGGATAGACTTAAATCCGGATAATAAATCCAATATGCTGGAATTGAATTGGAAATATGGTTATTTCATAGTTTTAGGAGTAATGATCGGTATCTCTATGTTCTTGTGGTTTAAAGGAATGGTTTAATACATAATAGTGTCTTTATTCAATATTGTGAAAAATTATTTCATTAATCCCATTATAGGTTATAAATGGTATAATTGAAACTATGTAATCTTGAAGTGATGAGGGGGTTAGAGTCACGCTGCAATCCATTAGCCGGGGAAGAACTCTTAGTTTCCCGGCTTAAACTATTGCTAAGACTTTTTTACTTGTAAATTTGAATCTGTGAAATAATAAAGGTAGAATCAGACATAAGGAAGGTGAATACCATGAAATTTACGGAGTTTGCTTATATACGGCCCGATTTAAGGGAGGTAGAGACCAAGTTTTCTGAACTTTTAACAAAGTTCGAACAGGCTGAAGATTTTCAGCAACAGGATGTTGTGATGGTAGCGCTTAATAAGCTAAGAAGCGAATTTGAGTCGATGGAGCAACTTGTACATATACGGCATACCATTGATACTACGGACCCTTTTTACGAGAAGGAACAGGCCTTTTTTGACGAAGGAACACCAATTTATCAGGGCCTGATATCCCGATATTATCGGTCCTTGGTCAACTCTAAATTCAGACAGGCTTTGGAAGAAAAATGGGGAAAACA
The DNA here is from genome assembly GCF_020595055.1 of Desulfosporosinus shakirovi. Taxonomy (GTDB): domain Bacteria; phylum Bacillota; class Desulfitobacteriia; order Desulfitobacteriales; family Desulfitobacteriaceae; genus Desulfosporosinus; species Desulfosporosinus shakirovi. Next base: position 71,501 of record NZ_JAJDOO010000022.1, read on the forward strand.
GCTTTTTGTCAAAGCCGATCTAACAATCAAAACCTTCGAACCAGAAATCATTGAAGACTTGCAACAGGAAAATAAACTATCTAGTGAATATACCAAACTCATTGCTTCGGCGAAGATAATGTTTGAAGGTGAAGAAAGAAATTTGCCGGGGTTGGTTCCTTTTCAGCTATCAACTGATCGAGCCACGAGGAAACGTGCCAATGAGGCTAAATATGCTTTCTTTAAGGCTAATGAAGTAAAGCTGGATGAAATCTATGACGGCTTGGTTAAAATCAGGACACGGATGGCCCAAAAGCTGGGTTTTGCAAATTATATTGAACTTGGTTATGCCAGGATGCTTAGGTCAGACTACACACCAGAAATGGTGGCAGACTTCCGTAAGCAGGTTAAAGAGTCTATTGTCCCAGTGGGAAGCAAGTTGCGAGAACGACAAAGAAAACGGCTGGGGTTAGATACTTTGCCATATTATGATGAGAAATTCAGTTTTCAAACGGGTAATGCTACTCCTCAAGGGGATCCTGAATGGATAGTGAGCAACGGTCGACGTATGTATAATGAGCTGTCAAAAGAGACCAGTGAATTTTTTGAGTTTATGGTGGAAAATGAACTAATGGACTTGGTAAGTAAAAGGGGCAAGGCGGGGGGCGGCTATTGCACTTATATTAGTCAATATCAGGTTCCCTATATCTTCTCGAATTTTAATGGGACATCAGGGGACATTGATGTTTTGACCCATGAAGCTGGGCATGCTTTTCAAGTTTATTGCAGCAGAAATTTTCAAATTCCCGAATATCATTGGCCAACATACGAAGCATGCGAGATCCACTCGATGAGCATGGAATTTTTCACGTGGCCTTGGATGGAACTTTTCTTCAAAGGAGATACGGATAAATATAAGTTTAGCCATTTGAGTGATGCGTTACTGTTTATCCCTTATGGGGTCAGTGTGGATGAATTTCAGCATTTTGTCTACGATCACCCAGAGGCCTCTCCACAGGATCGAAAAGCAGCCTGGAGAGAAATTGAAAGAAAATACCTGCCGCATCGAGATTATGAAGACAATGATTATCTAGAAAGGGGCAGTTACTGGCATCAGCAGGGACATATTTTTGGCGATCCCTTTTATTACATAGATTATACCTTAGCACAAATTTGTGCTTTTCAGTTCTGGAAGAGGTCCCGTGAAAATAGAGAATCCGCTTGGACAGATTACCTAAGGCTCTGTCAGGCCGGGGGCAGTCAATCCTTTTTAGAACTTGTTAAGTTAGCGAATTTGGTTTCACCGTTTCAAGATGGTTGCATCTCCTCTGTGGTAAAGGTCATTGAAAACTGGCTTAATGGAGTGGAGGATTCAAAGCTCTAATTAGAAAGTAAGGGATTGTGTGAAAGTTCAGTTCTAAATCCCAAGTGGTTACAACAAAAAGGCGTCCTCTTTCCACTATCAAAGTGGAGTGAGGACGCTTGTGCTTTGTTGTATGTACTAACGTGGTAGTATCCAGGTTACACCTGTTTCTTGGATGGCTACCTTTTCTATTTGGCCGGATGCCGCTTGACGGAAACGGGTAATGGGTTCATCCATAGGCTCTCTGGATAGGTTAAAAGCTCCCCAATGCATGGGGATAATCCATTTCGCCGACATTTCCTCGGCCATTTTCCAGGCCTGTTCAGGAGTAGCATGTTTAGCTTCAAAGGACTTTGGCGAGTAGGCTCCAATACCCATTATAGCTATATCAATCGGTACCCCACTCAGTTGTTGTTGAATGAGTTCAGTGTAGCCCGTGTCGGCTCCGAAAAATATATTAATACCATTTTTAGATAAGAGGAGACTATTCGCTTCCATACCTTTTTTCCAAGGTATCCGGGCTCCCCAGTGTTTACCCTCGATAGCCTTAACAGTGACTCCTGCTAAAGACTTACTGTCTTGCCAGTGCATTTCTTCTATGGATTTAAACTTCATACCCTTCCACAAGGGTGAGGTATTTTTGGCGGTAACAACAGAGGTATTAGGTGATTGAAACTTACGTAAGGTTGGATAATCAAAATGGTCTGTATGAGCGTGGGATACAAGTAATAAATCAATAGCACCCACTTCGTCGCTGCTCAGGGCGGAAGCTATATAACGGCTGGGCCCTATTGTTAGATCACCAAGGGGGGTAATACCAATATTTGAGTTTAAGGCAGGATCAATAAGGATTCTTGTACCAAAGAAGTTGATTAAAAAGCTGGCGTGACCAAGCCAAGCTACCGTGACTTCATCGTTTAACCATTTACTGGGAGCTGGAATATAGTTGGGCTTTATTAATTTTTGTCCGGACTTTTCTCCACTTTGCTCGCCTAAGACATTATTAATAGCGAAATAACCTCCTGTCAATCCTAGCGTGCCTAACATGCCCAGGCTGATAAATTCACGACGCGTGTATCGTGTCAGGGGTTGGTGACGTGACTCTGGGTCAAATAAATTACCTTGTTTCAAGAGTATCACTCCTGCATGCAAATGTGACTATAACTCATAAGTACGTATTTCTAGGAGATAATTCTTTGCGCGGTGTCAAAGGGTACTACAAATTCTCAAGGAATAACCGGACTACATCAAATCCCCCAATTATAGTCCCTATTGAGCCTCCTAAATTTGCCATAGTGACTATAATTAGAATCCTCGTCACCTTATTATTCCAGAAACCTTTAAGAGTAAAAACATCCTCAGATAGATTTTCAAAGTCTCCTACACTGGGTCGACGGATATAAGCTTGTACAATGCCGGCAAACCATCCGGCTGCTATTAGTGGATGTAAGGTAGTTATCGGAGCGACTACAAAGGCTGTAAGAATAGTAAGCGGATGACCAAAAGCAAGCGCAGTTCCCAGTGCTGCAAAAGATCCGGTCCATAGTACCCAACTTATAGTTTGCTGAACTCCAGCAGATGGATTTGCAATGAAAGTATAGATAATAACCGCCATAATAAGAAGTGGAATCGACCAACCAATCACTTTAAGAGCCTTTGATTTAGCAGGAAGTTGAGATAAAAGCGCTAAATCGTGCTCTTTTTTTAGTTCTTCTTTAATACCGGGAACGTGTGCCGCTCCTAAAACAGCAAGAATCTTATTACCCGGAGCTTCTTTAATCTTCTGAGATAAATACTGATCTCGCTCATCAATAAGAGGAAGCTTTAATTTGGGAAAGTTTACAGTAAACTCATTAAGTATTGAATTAAGCATGTCTTGAGATTTCATCTTTTCAAGATCCTCTTCTGAAATGTCTTCGTCATCGAAAATACTAAAGAAAATCCCAGTAAGAAGCTTAGCTTTACCCCAGAATCCTACACCTTTCCAAATACGAGCAAAGGTTATTTGAATATTTCTATCAGCTAATACCAAGTTTGCACCTATTTCTTTAGCTGATTCAGCCCCCTGAATCATTTCTTGTCCAGCATTAATACCAAATTGCTTTGCTATACGCTTTTGGAAGGAAGATATTACAAGATTTATCAAGAGTAAAGTGGCCTTTTTTTCTTTAATAATCTTAAAAATATCGGTCTCTTTCCACTTGTTACCTTCAATGATCGTCTGATATCTAGGTTCATCCAACTCGATACAAACAGAGTCAGGCTTTTCGTATTCAATAACTTCCTTCACCAGCTCGGCACTTTGCTTAGAGACGTGTGCAGTTCCGATAAGAATAAATTCCTTACCATCTAAATTTATTCTAGTAATGTTTTGGTTTTCTTCAAACATAAACTACCTTCCTTTATAACTTTCTTTACTAACAACCCTGCCTATTTTTTTTGCCATAGATTTATTGTACTCTATTCGCCCATTTACAACAAATCAACATGGATTGTTTGAAGAAAAAAATAGCCACTGCTTATGGAAGTGTGGCTACTCAATATAAAGAACTAATAATTTAAAAGCACGTTGATTGTCCACGTCAACGTGCTTTTATTATTATTCCTGTCAAGTTTCCTTAAAGACATCGAAAATGACAGGAAAGTCTAGGAAATACCTTCTCAACAGCCGGAGGGACTACTGTTTAAAAGAAGGCACTTCCAACATTAAGTCCTCCTTGGAGGAACGCCACTTGAGAGAGCCCCTTGCTTTGGAGCATACATGCAGCTTCGTAACCCCTTATTCCTAAGCCACATACGGTTACAATTAAAGTATCCTTGGGGATCTCTTCCCAACGATCTCGCAGTTCGCCTAACCCAATCACCATGGTCCCATTCAGGGACAGCGGCTTAGCCGCCACTTCGTCCGGCTCACGGATATCAAGTATGCAGAGCTTTTCCCCGGCTGCTAAGCGTTTGGTGACGTTTTCCGCTGTGATTCCTAACGCTATCCCCTGACGCATGTTTTCTAAAGTTGTTGCAGCATGTATGAGCACATCAATAGCGGTGGCAAATGGCGGTGCATAGGCTAGGTCTAAATCGCTTAAATCTTCTGCTTTAGCGCCAAATTTAAGCGCGGTTGCCAGTACATCAAGTCTTTTAGCACATTCCCCTATACCACAGACTTGGGCGCCAAGTAAGCGGCCATTTTCCTGTTCAGCAATTAATTTAATCGTGATAAGAGCATGCATGGGATAATAGTGAGTAGCATCAAGGCCGCTGCTCACACTGGTTACAACATTGTATCCTCGATTGCGAGCCTCTTCTTCTCCTAATCCCGTGCGACCGATAGTAAGATCAAAGGCTTGAAGAATAGATGTTCCCTCGACTGGGGCAAAGCGGGCGGGGATTCCAGCAATATGATCTGCGATTACGCGGCCTTGCTTGTTAGCGGTCGAGGCCAGCGGAATATAAACAGGTTCCCCTGTAAGAAGATGACGTTGTTCGGCACAGTCTCCGCCAGCATATATAGCCGGATCATTGGTCATCTGATGCTCATCGACTTGAATTGCTCCTGTGTTGCCAATGGTGAGCCCGGCTTCTCTGGCGAGTCCGATTTCCGGACGAACGCCGGCGGCGATAATTACCATCTCTGTTTCAATTGTTCCTTGTTCTGTTATGACTCGGCATACATTGTCTTCAGCATCCCCTTCGAAAGCCTTCACGTTACAGGAAAGCTGCAAATCAACGCCATGCCCCTTTATTTTTTGCTCAACCAGTTTGGACATGTCAGAATCAAGTAGTTTTGGCAATACCCGAGAATCTGCCTCACACATTGTAACCTTCAAACGAGGGCTGACGAGTGCATCCGCTGTTTCTATTCCGATTAACCCGGACCCAATTACGGTGACATGCTTCACCTGTTTTGTTTTGATCAAATCCTTGACACTCTGGGCATCATGGGGATGATGCATAGTGAATATCCGTCCTAACTTAACTCCGGGAATCGGAGGTATACTCGGCTTGGCCCCGGTTGCAAGAACTAAATAATCATAAGGCAAGGCCTCCTCGAGATTAGTAAGCAAATTTCGGACCCAAACACTTTTATTACTCCTGTCAATTTTTATAGCTTCTGTTTGAGTGTGAACTTTTGCATTCTTTTGTGCCGCAAAAAATTCCGTATCTCTAATTACACCGTAGGAGGTCGTCATTAAATCCTCTAATCGAGGCACTAAGTTAGCGACATAAAAAGGCAGTCCACATCCACCGTAAGAGATTAGACTTCCTTTTTCTAGGATGGTAATCTCAGCATCCGGACTAATGCGCCTTAAACGTGCAGCTACTTTAGGACCAATAGCAACCCCGCCTACAATAATTACTTTCATGAAAGCTCCCCCTCATTAAATTAAGAAATACACAATAATTATTCCAAGAACTCCAAAAATGGTTTTTCCATACTCACAAGTGCATTAACCATCAATTCTACTAAACCGCCATATTGAACATTAAATTTGTCTGTCCCCTCGTAAAACTCCAGAATGTCGCGAATAGCTCCTTTACAATTAGAACAAGGTGCACATACATATTTAGGCAGGGCAGTATTTTTCATACTATCCTGAAAGGCTCCGAGAATCTGGTTAAACTTCATACGAGAGCTTACTTTGTTTCTCCATTCAGAGAAGTTCATAGAATTCGTAATAGCAAAACCACCGCCGCCGCCACAGCAGTAATTGTCAACGCCATGTGGTGTCATTTCTCTGAACTGAGGACATATGGCTTTTAAGACATTTCGTTGCGGTTCCACAATCCCCATTCCTCGAACATAATTACAAGGATCATGTAGCGTTACAGGAAAGTTATTTTTTCGGGGATCTAACCTTAATTGTTTGAGCCTGACCATATCCCAAAGAAGAGGGAGACAGCTCTCAACCGGAACTTTAGCATCTGCAAACACCATGCGATCCGCTATTAGCGCTGAAGCCTTATGGGCATGTCCGCACTCTGCGATGACTATTCGGTTGACTCCTAGTTCTTTGGCAACTTTCATCTGTAATGTGGCCAGAGCTTTTGCTTGGAAATCATCATACCAGATTCCATAGTTTACATTGTCATATCCTGCGATTTCACTGCTGAGTGTCCAATTCAAACCGGCTTCTTCAAAGAGAATAGCAAATGCGATAGGGTTTTCCGGCCATGCCATATATTCACCCGCATTATGTATCAGCAGAATATCAGCACCCTTTTTGTCCATAGGAAATTTGATTTTTAAGCCATACTTCTCTTCGATATCCTCTTCTAAAAACTCTATCGTATCTAAGAACGCCGGTTTGCTAACTCCCGTAGACGAACCTGTTTTTATTTGAAGCATCGTACCTTTGGTATGCAAGGGAAGAGGAGCAATGCCCATTTCTTGGCTGAATATTTTTCGGATTTCTTTCGTGAGAATGGCATTATCTAAGCCCAATGGACAAGTCTGAGCACAACGACGGCAAAGATTACAGCGATAGGCTAATTCTCCAAGCCGAGCAATTGTTTCCCAATTCACATCGATATCAGCTCCGACAAAACTGCCCAGAAGCTTTCCGCTTTTGGTAAAGTACTTCTTTACAATCTTGCGAAGAACTTCGGAGCGGAAAATTGGGCGATACAGCTCATTGTTTCCCGAGGCTTCGTAGATATGGCAGGCCGCTGAACACGTATCACATTTTGCGCAGTATTCAAAGGATAATAGGAGGGGCTGGAGCACTCCATTGTTGGCATCTGAAAAGCTTTTTTCTAAACCGTTGAGGAATTTCCGTACAAATTCATCCTCTTCAGCTTTGGTTTTTGGGCGAATCAACGTATCAATTCCGACGTAGCCATCCAAAGATGTACAGAACTTTTCTTTCCATGCAGGCTTGGGATCGGTTAAGGGCGGTTCCATTCCAGGTTTATCATAGGGCGGAAATAAAGGCATTAGCTGTTCTGGTTCAAGTTTGATCAGTTGCTCATCTGACCGTCCCATATCTTTTGGGCGTAAATCTTTTTGATTAATCATATTTAACTCTCCTCTTTCGACAAGTTAACTTTCCAAAATATGTAGTTATTCCCAAGGATGTGTCTTATCGCCTAATGATGAAGTGAGTAAAAAGATAATCTTAATATGATATAATTCAGGTTAATATAGTTGTATAGTTATTGACATATGCCCCATTCGATTTTATTATACTCTGTATTGAACATATGTCAATAAACGTTTTTTATTATCCTAAGCATAGGATTTCTTAATATCTTGAATGGTTTGCATTTTAATCCTAAGGGAGGTCAGGTAAGTGAACTCGTTCAGCGGAAATTACGTTGAGAAATGACAATTCTTTGAGTTAGGGGAGGTCAGGTAAAAACAGAACGTTATTAGTTATTGACATATGTTCAAAACAGAGTATAATTCAATTCATAAAGGGCATATGTCAATAACTGAAGGAGGCGGTAGTGTGCCTAGAAGAGATGGAACGGGTCCGATGGGCGGATCTATGAAGGGTGCTGGCTTAGGCCAAGGGTCAGGTTACAGAAGGGGCCCGGGAAGAAATTTTACCAAAGATTTAATAGTGTCAAAAACGCAAAAGGAATTGTTGCAAGAGCAAAAAGAGCAACTTGAAAAAAAGCTTGCTGATATTAGCAAGCAATTAGAGATTTTATAACTGGTAGTTGAAAGCACGCCTGCAGGCTTGTAAGTTTCTTAATGAAATAATTGAGGTGTACGAATTATGCCAAGACCCAGAAAATGGAGAAAAGTTTGTTGCTTGCCGGAAAGCAACAGCTTTGGGCCACTTAATACATTAATTAATCAAGAACATTTTGTAATTATGACAGTTGATGAGTATGAGACGATACGACTCATTGACTTGGAAGGTTTTACCCAGGAAGAGTCAGCCGACCAAATGAATATAGCACGTACAACCGTTCAGCGCATTTATAATGATGCGAGGAGAAAACTGGCAGATTCCTTGGTCAACGGAAAAATGTTAAGAATTGAGGGCGGTGATTATAAGCTGTGTGACGGACTTGAAAAAACATGCGGTTGTGGTGGCTGCCTCAGACATAAATGCGATAGAAGTTTTAGGCTTGAGGATAATGGAGGTGAGTGATCATATATTCGGAGAAAGTAATAGAACACTTTATGTGTCCACAAAATGCTTATAGTATGCCTGACGCTAATGCTCAGGGAGTATGTGGGGATTCTTCATGCGGAGATGAACTCATCATTTTTCTAAAAGTACAAGATAATTGTATTCAAGAGATTAGTTATCTGGTGTTTGGTTGTTGTGCATCAATTGCAACATCTAGTATGACGTCAGTATTGGCTAAAGGAAAAAGTCTGGAGGATGCTTTGGCTATTACCGAAGAAGATATTATCCAGGCACTGGATGGTCTCCCTGAGGCTAAGGTGCACTGTTCAAATCTAGGAGTTAGTGCTTTGCGTGATGCCATAAACAATTACCGCGAAATCACCAAAGACAAGTGTTAAGGAGGATTCTCAATGAAAATTGCAATTCCAGTCGATGACAAATCCATGGAAACAAGTGTCTGCCAATCCTTTGGTCGCACCCCTTATTATCTGATTTATGATACCGAATCAAAGGAGAGTGTTTTTTTAGATAACAGTGCAGTAGCCAGTCAAGGCGGCGCTGGGATCAAGGCCGCCCAGACGATTGTAGACAGCAAGGTGAGCGCTTTACTTACTCCTCGATGTGGGGAGAATGCCGCAGATGTTCTCAAGGCAGCCAATATCAAATTATACAAGACTGTAAATGCTTCTATTCAAGACAATATTGATGCATTAAATGACGGGAAGCTATCCTTGTTAGAAGATATTCATCCCGGGTTTCATGGTCATGGAGGCTAATAGCATGAAGATAGCTGTGCTAAGCGGCAAGGGAGGCACAGGAAAAACACTTGTATCTGTAAATCTAGCTTCGGCAGCTAATGAAGCTATCTATATAGACTGCGATGTTGAAGAGCCGAACGGACGTCTTTTTTTTAAGCCTAAGAACATTGCATCAGAAAGCGTCTCAATTAAAATTCCTTTCGCAGATCAAAAGCTTTGTGTTGGCTGCCGGAAATGCATTGATTTTTGTAAGTTCAATGCTATAGCCTTTATCATCAACAAGGTGATCGTGTTTGATGACGTTTGTCATTCTTGTGGAGGGTGCGTACTTTTTTGTCAGGAGAAGGCCTTGTCGGAGAAAGACAAAAATATTGGAGAAGTTCAGAGTGGTGTTTCAGAAAATGTCAGTGTCATTACTGGGATATTAAATACCGGCGAAGCATCCGGCGTTCCCCTTATTAAGAAGCTCTTAAACAACAATTTATCAGGAAAAGCATTGACCTTTATAGATTGTCCACCTGGGAGTGCCTGTATTGTCATGGAAAGCATCAAGGATGCAGACTATTGTATTATGGTTGCCGAGCCCACCATGTTTGGAGTACATAACCTCAATATGGTTTATGAACTGGTAAAGTTGTTCAAGAAGCCGCATGCCGCAGTACTTAACAAATGTCTGGAGGGAGAAAATCCTGCTGAAGACTTTTGCCGAGAAATGAATATTAAGATTTTAGGCAAGATACCCTTTGACAGTGAGCTTGGAACACTGAATTCCAATGCTCTCATCTCAGTTAGAGAGAACCAAAAGTATCGTGATATGTTCTCTTCTATGCTTCAGATTGTGGCTAAGGAGGTGCAACATGAAACAGTTGCTTATTCTTAGCGGTAAGGGCGGTACGGGAAAAACAACAATCGCCAGTGCTTTTATTCAGTTATCAAATGCTAAAGTGTATGCAGATTGTGATGTGGATGCACCTAATTTGCATTTAATAATGAATCAGGCATCCGTTGCCAAACGCTCAGGCTATTATGGAATGCCCAAGGCACATATTGATCTAAATGAGTGTGTGCAATGTGATTTGTGCAGGCAAAACTGCCGGTTCAATGCTATTCAGGCGGAGATTGATTATAAAGTTGATTACTATGCCTGTGAAGGTTGCGGAGTTTGTCAAGCCCTTTGCCCGGCAGGAGCTGTATCGCTCAAACCTGCCCTGGCAGGAGAATTAATGCTCTACACCAATGATTCGGTGTTTTCAACCGCAGAGCTTAAAATGGGGAGCGGTAACTCAGGGATGCTGGTCACCGAGGTGAAAAAGCAGATGAAGTCAGTGGCTGCAGATGGTGGGCTTGCAATCATTGATGGATCTCCGGGTATAGGATGCCCGGTCATTGCCTCGCTTAGCGGTGCTGATATGGTGCTAATTGTTGCAGAACCTTCTATCTCAGGCATTAGTGATATGGAGCGCATCATTAAAACAGCGGAAAAATTCCATACCAGAATCGCCATTTGTATTAATAAATATGACACCAATATTGAAAACACAAAAAGGATAGAGCGGTTTTGTCAAAAACTCTATCTGCCTTGTGCAGGAAGAATACCCTATGACCCGGATGCGGTTAAAGCAATCAACCAAGGTCGGAGCATTGTTGAGATGGATTGCGAAGCAGGACGTGCTGCCAAAGTTGTTTTTGATAAGACAATTAAACTGTTATTCAATGAAAGTTTAGTGTTGTAAGTTTAAATATGAACAAACCGATCAGCTTAGCAACTTGATAATAGCGTGTGTGAATCTTTTGATGGGACTGGATTGATAATATTTTGTAAATATTAAGAAAAAATGGAGGGAAATAGCATGAAAATCGCAGTAGCAAGTAATAATGGAATGGTTACAGAGCATTTTGGTCATTGCGAGAGTTTCAGTATCTTTGAAACAGAAAACAATCAGATTGTTAAGAGTGAGTCCATCCCAAACCCTGGGCATAAGCCGGGCTTTTTACCGAACTTCTTAAACGAAATAGGAATTAATGTTATTATTTCAGGCGGTATGGGTGGTGGCGCGATCCAAATATTTAACGAGAAGGGTATCCAAGTAATTACGGGCGCAAAAGGGCTGGCAAAGGTTGCGGCAGATCTCTATTCACAAGGTAAACTAAAAACTACTGGCTCAGTTTGCCATGAACATCAGCACCATGATGAATGCGGACATTAAAGGAGCTATAGCGATGACGAAGATAATCGACTAAATGGAGGTTTTGATAGCAGACATTAATTAAGCAAGATTCAACAAATGTTGTAAATGGGACAATGGTAGAGTAATTCAATGTCTCCTAGCTAATTATTTTAGCAAGGAGGCAATTTTTGTGAGAGATCGATTTTAAAATAAACTTATTTAGATTAAGATATATCCTCCCAGTACTCACAACAAAAGCCCTGCAGGAATAATATGGGATGTGAGGATGGAACTGGGAGGCGACCGGTTTGGAAGCAGAGGAACGCGTTTGTTATATCGAACGTTTAGAAGAATTAAGAGATTCGAAAGTCTTAGTCTATTTTTCTTATACACCGTTAGATGATTCGATATTGGTCCCCCTATATAAACAGTTGAAAGAAATAGGGCATACTAAAAAGATTGATTTAGTACTACACAGTTATGGGGGGGCGGTGGATACACCTTATAAAGTTGTGATGCTGATTCGAGAGTTTTGTGAAGAATTCGCAGTAATTGTTCCTTTTGTTGCCAAATCAGCTGCTTCGATGCTTGCCCTAGGGGCGGATGAGGTTGTAATGGGACCGATCTCCGAATTAGGCCCCATTGATCCACTGGTTAAGCATCCAATTTATAAAGATGTCTTAGTACCCGTTCAAGCAGTTTGGCATTGCTTAGATTTTTTTCAAAGGTTAATTGTCAACAGTTCTACCCCTGAAGTTGCAACTGATATTGCTGTTCCAATGCTTGCTAAGCTTGATCCTTGGCTTATCGGGGACTACGAAAAGACAATCAAGGCATCAAGGCAATATGCAGAAACATTATTATCGCGCTATATGCTTAAAAATTCTCCGGAGAAGGTTTCTAACGTGACCCATGCTCTAACAGAAGGATACTTTTCCCACGGATATCCAATCGGACGTCGAGAAGCAAAAGAATTAGGGATTAAAGTAACTGAAGCACATGGAGAACTATGGGATGTTATTTGGAATCTGTATCTTGGTTATGAAAAAATTTTTAAAGAAAACGAATAAAAGGACTCGCATATGCG
>NZ_JAJDOO010000023.1 GCF_020595055.1 Desulfosporosinus shakirovi
AATAAACTGGGGTTATTTCTACTTTTAACCTGTCCGAATTCTTGACAGAAGACCACTCTGTTCCCAAAATGTATCGGCATCTAGCAATAACATTACTCCAACTAATTTACTATGAAAATACACTCAATTCTAAATGAAGCTTTAGCAAAGTATCCCGAAAACGATATCTTCAGAAAAATATCGGAGGAGGTCTCGTCCAACTATGAACCAACAGCGGATTAGCCTCACTATGATTGTCAGAAATGAATCAGCTCATTTAGCCAATTGCTTGGAAAGTGTTAAAAATGAAGTTGATGAGATAGTTATTGTAGATACCGGGTCCATTGATGATACCGTCAGCATTGCTCAGCGTTATACCCAAACGTATTTTCTTTCCTTGGGAAAACTATTTTAGTGCCGCTCGAAACTATGCTATTAAACGCGCTTCAGGTGATTGGATCTTGGCTGTAGATGCCGATCAAGAAGTTGAGTGCAAGATATAACCTCCTTTCATACCTTTTTAAATCTAGAAAAGACAAGGAAGCTTTCTTGCTCCCTCTTCTTAACCCTCTCTCGGATTCCACGAACGAATATAATACGTTTTACGTGCTCAGGTTGTTTAGAAACAACGTGAGTTATCAGTATGTCGGCAAGATTCATGAGCAGGTCTCCCTACCGGATTAAGAAAAAGTCGGGCTTGCCAAATACCCTATCTTGAAACATAAATTTCTCTCTGAAGATACGTCACAAAAAGAGAAACCGTAACCTCATCTTATTGAAGAGAGCCCTCCAAGAAGATCTTCATAACCTAGTAAAAGTGAAAAACTGACTGACATTAGACTTGACTAAAACAATAGCGCGATATAATATAACCCTAAATAAATAAAAAAAGCACAAAATGGGGTACACCACCGAAAGGGTGTAATTTCATTTTGTGCTTTTTATATGTTTTTTAAGGAGGCAGACATGCAAGTAAATGGAACCCATATTTTAATAGACAAAAATCAAACTTTATTTGATTTTTTACAATCCCAAAGTATTGATGTTAATACCATTGCTGTAGAAAGAAATGGTGAAATTATTCCAAGGTCGACCTACCAAAACGTTGTCCTTAGCGATGAAGACACTTTGGAAATTGTCCGATTTGTGGGTGGAGGCTAATTGATGATAATAGAAGTTAATGGGACAAAGCAGGACTTGGTTTGTCAGACGGCCTTTGAGGCAAGAGAACAAATTGGGAACAAAACAGACCTCGTAATTTTAAATGGTTTTCAGATAGAAAAGGACAGCAAGTTATCCGAGAATGATACATTAACCCTCATTCGTAAAGGCACCATGCCTGAGCAGACAGAACTTGAGAGCATGATGATGGCAAGGCATACGCCTAATGTACACATAAAGCTAAAAGAAGGCAAGGTAGCCATAGCCGGATTAGGCGGCCTCGGGTCCAATATTGCAGTTATGCTTGCCAGAATTGGTGTGGGACAGTTGCTTCTGGTGGATTTTGATATTGTTGAGCCAAGTAACTTGAATCGACAAAGTTATTATATAAGTCATTTGGGAATGCCAAAAACTATGGCACTAAAAAATCAGCTTAAAGAAATTAACCCCTTTATTAAAATAATAACTCAGAATGTAAAAGTCACAGAAAACAAGATTCTAGAGCTTTTCAATGGATATGACATTATTTGCGAAGCATTTGATCGGCCGGAAGCGAAATCAATGCTGGTGAATGGTGCCTTAAATCAGCTTCCTAATATGAGGATAGTTTCTGCCTCCGGCATGGCAGGCTATGAAAGTTCCAATTTAATTAAGACAGTAATGCCCATGAAACGTTTATACGTGTGTGGTGATCTGGAAAACGGAGCTGAAATTGGAAAAGGGTTAATGGCACCTAGAGTTCAAATCTGTGCCGGGCATCAAGCTAATATGGTTCTTCGATTACTGTTAGATATTAAAGATGTTTAAGAAAGGGTGTTTTAGTGTGAGCGAAAAATTAATAATTGGCGAACATGAGTTTCAATCGAGATTTATCCTTGGGTCTGGCAAATTTTCCTTGGAATTGACAAATGCAGTTATCGAAAATGGAGGAGCTGAAATAGTAACTCTGGCGTTGCGACGTGCTAATTTAGACGGTCAAGAAAATATCTTGGATTATATACCTAAAGGAATTACATTGTTACCAAACACCTCCGGGGCAAGAAATGCCGAGGAAGCCGTTAGAATCGCCCGTCTGGCAAGAGAAATCAGCTGCGGGGATTTTATCAAATTAGAAGTAATTCATGATTCCAAATATTTAATGCCGGATAACTATGAAACAATCAAAGCAACCGAAATTCTTGCTAAAGAAGGATTTATTGTTATGCCCTATATCTATCCTGATTTAAATGTAGCAAGATCATTAGAAAGTGCCGGCGCAGCATCAGTAATGCCTTTAGGGGCACCAATCGGAAGCAACAAAGGGTTGTGCACAAAAGATTTCATACAAATCTTAATCGATGAAATACATTTGCCGATTATCGTAGACGCTGGTATTGGCCGACCATCCCAAGCCTGTGAAGCTATGGAAATGGGCATTGATGCTATTATGTGCAACACCGCCGTAGCAACAGCAACTGATGTGGCTTTAATGTCCAAAGCCTTTAAACTGGCGATTGAAGCCGGTCGGGCAGCCTATCTCGCAGGCTTGGGGAGAGTATTAAATTATCGGGCAGAGGCATCCAGTCCTTTGACTGATTTTTTGGAGGCCTAATTATGAAAGCCGTAAATGTTAATCATATGAACTATTTAGAGGGCATGGAAGTTACTGATTCAGACATTATGGAAAAGGTATTGGCATTAGTAAAAAAATACGATTATCGTCAATATAAAAGTAACGATGTAAAAAGAGCACTGATGAAAGACCAGCTAACGATAGAAGATTATGGGGCAATATTATCCCCCATAGCTATGCCCTATTTAGAAGAAATGGCAAGTAAAGCGACAACCGAAACAAAAAAGCATTTTGGTAATTCTGTTTTCCTGTTTACCCCCTTATATATTTCTAACTTCTGTGAAAATCATTGTATCTACTGTGGATTTAACTGCAAAAACAAAATAAAAAGAGGCATCCTTTCCTTCGCGGAAATTGAAGAAGAACTTAAAGAAGTAGCCCGGACAGGTTTGAAAGAAATTTTAATATTAACTGGGGAATCTCGACATAAGTCAGGAGTGGAGTATATCTGTGAAGCAGTTAGATTGGCAGCCAAATACTTTTCTACAGTCGGCATTGAAATATATCCCTTAAATACTGATGAATATGCCTTTATAAAAGACTCTGGTGCAGATTTTGTTTCCGTTTACCAGGAAACTTATAATACGGATAAGTATGAACAAGTACACTTAAGAGGGCCAAAAAAAATTTTCCCCTATCGTTTTAATTCACAAGAACGTGCATTAGCAGGTGGAGTAAGAGGTGTCGCTTTTGGAGCACTCCTCGGACTGGATGACTTCCGAAAAGATGCCTTCGCAGTAGGATTGCATGCGTGTTTCATTCAACAAAAATATCCCCACGCAGAGATCTCCTTCTCCACCCCGCGTCTAAGGCCTTATATCAATAACGAGAAAAACAGCCCTCATGATGTCCATGAAAAACAACTTTTACAGGTGATGCTTGCCTATCGTCTGTTTATGCCCTTTGCAGGCATTACCATTTCCACCAGGGAAAGAGCGGGTTTTCGCGATAATGTAATAGGAATGGTGGCAACAAAAATATCTGCCGGTGTATGTGTCGGCGTTGGAGGGCACAAAGAAGACGAAAAAGGAGATGAACAATTTGAGATCTCCGACTCACGAAGTGTGCGCGAAGTACATCAAATGATTCTCAACAGAGGGCTCCAGCCAGTTTATACAGATTACATAAGGGTTTAGGGAAAACACATGTTAATTTGTGTAACCAATCGAAAGGATTGTAAAGACGATTATTTAAGTCGAATAAGTCAATTGGCCAAAGGAAAACCCCATGCCATCATGCTAAGAGAAAAGGACTTAAGTTTGACAGAATTTGAATACCTGGCAGTTAAAGTAAGTGAAATCTGCGACTTGCATGAAGTCCCCCTTATTATCAATCAAAATATTACAACCGCCACTAAACTTAAACTCAGAAATATCCATTTATCAATCTCAGACTTAAGAAAATATAAAAGTGAAGTCAGTGAATTTACATTCGGCACCTCAGTGCACACAGTGCCTGAAGCCAAGGAAACACAAGCATTAGGTGCTTCCTACATAATAGCAGGGCATATATTCTATACAGACTCTAAAAAAGGTGTTCCCCCACGAGGTCTTTCATTTCTTAAAGAAGTCTGCGCTTCAGTCACCATCCCTGTCTTTGCTATTGGTGGAATTACAAAAAATAAAATAGAGGTTATAAAAAAAACAGGGGCAAAAGGAGTATGTGTTATGTCAGAATCTATGACTTGCTTAAATCCGCTTAACCTTACGAACGACTTTCAATTCTAGGAAAACAGCGGAGTAAAAGCGACATCTAAAGAGCATCTTAGCAACTTTCGTTTAAGCGTTCCCAATACGACATCATAGGCGGTGCACATGAAATGTGCCGTCACCCAAACATTCCGTTCCCCGGACCCCAGCCCGGGACGCAGTATGACACGAGCGCGACGTCTTTACGTAAGCAGCTTAGCAAACTTCCTTTAAGGGACCGACCCGAAACGCGGGGCAGTGTACAGGGATGTACACTGCCGCCAGTGAGCCACGGCTCCTTCTCGCCGTCCTGCAAGAAGGCTAATCCGTGCGGAGACAGTGTCTTCGGGCTACAGGGGCACTAGACCCATCCATGGTCGTCGGACTGCTCATCTAGCGGGAACCCCGCTCCCCAAAGTCAGTCGCTTAAACGGTTAGTTTGCCCTGCGTCGCATGACCGAGCGCTGTGTCATACAAGTCCCCCCAAGTCCCTCTATCGCTTATTACCCTTACTAAACGAATGGAAAAAATCATGCGCAAAATTTGCTCCTTTTCCTATAACAAGTCCGGTAATCACAATACCTACCCCGGGGTTAGTGATCTTAACATCTAATAATTCTAATGCATTAATATCACTCTGAAATGCAAAAAGAACCCCACATGCTAAACTCAAAAGTTCCAGAGTAAGGGGCCTAAACTTATCCGGGAAAAAGGGAATAGCATAAACTATATCTTTAAAAATCTCAACGACTTTCTCCACCAGAACCGCTAACATAAAAACCAAAGCTAGTCCGTCCATTAAAAATCTCTCCTCCAAATCAACTTCCCTCCACATCTCCATAATATTCCTACTCCTTTGTAATGTTCTTAGGGGAAGCGAGGGACAGTCATTTGAAGTGAAAACGCCTATCCTTGGGCCTGAAAAAACCATATAATTAAAAGGTTAGGCGATTGAGAGCGATAAATAAGGCGGACATAACGAAGAAAACGATTTGGGGTAAAAACCGAAAGCGCTCCCTGTAATATTTTACCTGAATCTCATGAATAGAAACGATTCCCTCAACTCGAACTCCCGTTACACCTGTTGGTGTGCAAAAAACCCGTGTAAATTCCTCCAGCTCTGAACTAGGGCACACGGTAAATAAATATTGCCTGACAGCACCAAGGTACACTCGAATATAACAAGAAAACCTCTGCTGGCTCCGTTTGCAGAACCGCCCTGAATTCCCATTGTTGCCCCTCTCCAGCAGGTATCATAACATTATTCTCAAGAATAATCCCGCTCTCGGTCCAAACGGATGCATAATCTTTATAGCTCTTGAACCATTTGGGGTGCAAACCCACTACCACTTAGTTGCACCGTCTCCACCGGTTTGAGCCCATCCATCTGGAAAATAGAGATTACTCTCTTGTTCTAATAGGAAATGACTATTATAAACTTAGTTTTTATCCGTTATTTCCGTCCCACTTTTAAAACATTTATAATCTACAAATTAAGAATCTGATAGTATGACATATTAACAGGTTATGTGAATATTGTTAGTTCTGAGCTTGAACCCAAATTCTCAAGGAAGTTAAATCCTCTGCCTTGTATGTTAGTCTCGTGTATCGCAAAAACTTTTTTGGGGAGATGATCACTAGTTTTCCGGGGCCGACCTCGTGTGGATTATCCTCTGCAGTCCAATGGATTCCGTCAGGGCTAAGCTCTGCATCTACATATGCGAGGTTACTTCCAAAATTGCAAACAGCAAAGGAGCAACGAAGAAGTGCTGAAATATCGCGAGTAATGGTTGAGGATATTGTTTCACTAGCGGTAACATCTTCGAGGCTTTCATAAAATCCATGTCCGTTAATCTCCACCTGAACTCGTCCAGATACTGATGTCGCTATTGGAACTTGGCTATTTCCGAAAATCTGCACTTTGTCTCGAATCGGCGTCAGGTTTCGTACATCGGCATTCACATGTGCTTGGACATTGACCGGAATCTTCAGGGGAATTGGGGTAGCAAGTTGAATCGGTTTAATTATTTCTCCAATCGTCTGTATAGAATTTATATGAAGGATCTCTTGTTTAGGCTTCTTCACCCGCCTTTTCATACGGTTCGGAGAGAGAGAATATGCAATTATTTTGTATATACAGAGAGACCCTGCCCCTAAAATCCCTGTCTCCAGACGTAGCAAATCCACGTCATAATCAGCACTAATGACTTGCTGAAACTGTTCCTGCTCCAACCCGGCTCCAAAGCAATACTCCCAAGGCTTAGCTACATCCCCTTGTGAAGAGATGGGATAAATACGTAAATAAGCTTGTGCATTAGGCCTATCTGCTTTTAGAATAATTTTAATGATCCATTCCTTAACGTTATCAATCCCTAGAGAAGCCTCCGGACTTTGGATGATTCCAGCGCGAATGGCAGTAGTATTACTAATCTTCAAAGCTGACATATCCGGTTCATGCCTAAAATTCCAGCTAGATTCCTTATTTCCACCGATTTGAAACCAAGCTTCCGGAAAATCGGCTTTAGTCTCGCTTTTTTTTAGAAAATTACCATTAGGTACTCTATTGAATGTCCCTTTTATATTTCGTTTCATCCTTAACCCTCCTATGATTGGACGATTAATAAAGTACTGTCAACTTATCCTATAGGATAAAGTATAAAAATATCACTAAACTGGAAACCCAGAAAACAATAAACCTTAACCTCCTACGCTCAATAAGGCAAAAAGTTTCTTTTGAACATAAGCTAACTTATGTTGGTGCTTATGATTAATTATTACTGGAATTCAATTCCTCTGTTTGATTAAACGGCGTACCCAGTTGCTTTTGCGTCTGCGCCAGAACTTGTTTCAAAACCACCAAATCTGAACTTTTAAGATAAGGATCCTTCCCCTCCTGCACCTTGCGAATTGCATCTTCGACCGCTACAACGCGAAAACGACGGCGCCCTTTATCCAGATAGCTATGTGAATAGGTTGGAGTATACGATACATTTTTCAGAACGGTTTGTCCTCCCGACATGTCCTTTTGAAAGTTTAAGTTTAAAATAACTCCACTGTTCCTTTCAACTCCACGTTGATCTCCTATAAAATTGCCCATTGAGTAAATAACAAACTTATCTTGATTATTGATTTTCATAACTTCCATAGGCTGAATTACATGTGGATGACTGCCAAGGATGACATCCACTCCGGCCTCTAGAAATATCCGTGCCAATTCTCGCTGTTCCTCAGTGGGCTGGAGGCTATACTCAACTCCCCAGTGCAATACGAGAACGAGAACATCCACTTTCGATCTTAATTGATTGATTTCCTTTAAAACAGTCTCTTTGTTAAGGAAATTAAAAAAATAGGGATGTTCTTTTGGTACAGGGATACCATTGGTCCCATAACTATACGCTAAATAACCGACGCGAATTCCGTCTAGATCCTTAATGAAAAAGCTTTCCTTCTCTTCTTGGCTTTGATATGTCCCAACGATGTCTAAACCTGCATCTCTTAATACGCCCATGGTCCGGATTGCTCCCAAGTAACCCCTGTCTAATATATGGTTATTCGAAGTAATAACCACGTCATATCCCGCTTCTTTTAGAGTCGCAGCCATTTCATCAGGACTATTGAACTTAGGATATCCTGTGTACCCAGAACTTCCACCAGCCATTACCGCTTCAAAGTTAGTTGAAGCATAATCTCCATACTCAATCAAAGATCTAACAGGTTTGAAAAAAGAATCAAATTGGAATGATCCATCAGCCTGTTGCCCTGATGCAATTTGAGTATTATGCATTAGAATGTCCCCAGTCGCCACTAGGGTAACCGTTTTTTTGACAGGGGGTTTAGCTTTTGTTGCGTCGGATAACTCTCCCACTTCATCAGCGACTTGCTTCGAATTTTGAATTGAAGCTGATAATATAACCAATTGGACCCCACATCCCATTGAAGCTAAACATAAAAATCCTATAATAAGAAGAGTAAGTCTCATGCGTTTCAGAAAATATCACTCCTTTACAAGAATTTCTATATGCAACAGACTGTCTCCTTCCTATTTCTAGAATTTATATAAAAAAGTCTTTAAAGCTCCCCTTAACCAACAAATTAACTGCTTTTATTATAAACTCCTAAAAACTGGGCATTGATTCCTCCTTCAATTCGTGCTAAATTTGTATTGTACCAATTATATAAAAGAAATTTAAGACATTAGCGCAAAAACTTAAACCTCCCGACGGGGAGGTTTCTTTCTATGTGTTGTGGTGTCTTTGAATTTAATTTAGAAATTTTGTCTAGACACCAAGCCATTGGCGTCGGTCATGACTCAGAACGGAAATGGTCGAGATTAGCGATCTATGGTTGGCTATATACGATGATGACTTAGTGTCCCAGTAGCCGAGGATTGCGTGACGAGACCTTCTAGAAAATCATCACTAACTAACACAGTCAGTTTACACTTCTAACCTACCTAGAATAAAAGGGAGGGATTAGGCCTATTGGCCAATCCCTCCCTTTGAACGCCTAAAATTAATGGTATTAGAATTATTTTGACTCTGTCATAATAATTCACTTTTAAATAAATCATGGCATCCTAAAATTCAGGCCTTGATTGGCAACAGCTTTACACTTCCCCAGACCGCTAAACGGTCATCTTTGATGACCAAGATACCCGTAACTCCTTCAATCTGAGATGCAAATGCAATGGCCCTTTCTAAATCATCCGCCGTCTGAACAAGGTTCCCAGTTGCAGTAGCAACAGCATCCGCTAAAGGCACCGAGGGAGAAAGCACGACTACGGCGTCAGCTTTGCCATAGCTAAAGGAATGACCTACTTTACCAGATGAAGTACATATTCCTAGCGGAGTTTGTTTGGAACTGATTTCAATTGCAACACGATTAGACAGCGGTGAATCCCCTGCAAAAATCCCGACTTTGCGAATCCGGCTTGTACGCATGAAGATATCCCCACCGTTTTCTACGATCACATCCCGGGAGCGCTTCGCAATAAATTTCCCAACCCACTCTGCCACTGCTCCTGCAACCGCGGCCATCGGCCCAACTCCAGCAAGTCTCCCGGCCTCCGCCATACTCTTAACAATTATTGGAGCATCTGACAAAACTGTATATGGAGTTAAAGAGCTTGCAAAACCAGGATCCTTTTGAATATAGTCTTCTAGCGGTCTGCGACAGTCTCGAATGATTTCTGCTACCCACTCAACCAGTTCGGAAGTAAATCGTTCTTTCCGTATACCAATATCCAAATCAGTTTCTCTTACGGCAAGCTGGAAATGAACTAAATCCTCTTGACGATGATCTTGGCGATAACTGCGTTCCGTAAAATCCAATTACAGACGAACCTCCATAGCCCACATTGGGCAGACTTTCACACATAGTTGGCAAAAAACACATTGATCCCCATCAAAGCGTACTTCCATAGATGGGCGTTCCATATATAAGGCACCTGTTGGGCAAACCCCTGTACATGCTCCACACATGACACATTTTTCATCATTTCGCACGATTTCCTGAGTGAGATTCTGTACCGAAACTCCTAAATTACGCAAATAATTAAGCCCGTCTTCACTTTGATCTCCGGTAACCTCTAAGATCATCGCACCTTCTTTTTGAGGGTTGACGTCTGCTTTCACAATATTAACCACTAAATCATAATCCTTAACCAAACGATAAACAATGGGTTTTACCGAGATATCTGTTCCAAAACGCAACACTATTCTCTTTGGCGACACAATAATCAATCCTCCTTTATACTGTGAGCGGTAAAGCCATCAGCGGGTGAGGGAAGAGTTTTGACTGGTTCAGTCAACTGAAATTCCCCTTTCTGAATCCACCCTTTTAAGGTTGCAGCGATTTCACGAGCCCGAGGCATACTTGACAAAGGAGCAGTAGATATTTCCTTGCCATTGACAGTGATCTTCCCACTCTTAAGGTCTGCATAACTGACATATCCCAGATTACCCGGTGTAAACGAAGGATACGCTTCTCCATAGTCGACAACGGGTGCAAATAGCTCTTCATCCTTTTTAGCGGCATACCGAGCAATTTCTTCATTTAGAATCGGTATGGGTATGCCAATTCCAACACTTAGCGTTGCACCATATCCTAGATAACTTGTACCCACAAGCCATCGCGGGTTCATCTGTTTTAGATCCCCAGTGACGGCCAGTGTCCCTCCTGCACTGCCTAGTTCTTTTCCCTCAACATCAATCATCGATGGAAAATGTTGAGTGCCATTCCACGCAACATATCCGATCCCGCCGCCGAGAAAGATCTTAGTTCCCACTCCAATTGTCTTAAAATGTGGATCTTTCAAAAGTGGACTCAGTTGTCCGGCAGTAGAATAATTGGCGTTTCCCATATGAGGTTTGATCATTCCCATATATGTGTAAATGGTACGATTAGTTAAATTTACCGCACAGTTATAGTTCTGATAGGCATTTCGAGGATTAAATAGAATAGCCTCATTTATATCATCAAGGGTTATGGTTGTTTCTAGATTTCTACGCGGGTAACAGTCTGTACCATATGCCAGCGCTTTTAGTTTAACTGGCTTACGAGCAACGAGGTCCGCAATTACATGACCCCCGCCATATCTAAATTCACCTGGATAGTTGCTGTTTAGCGGGTCATCTTCGTGCATCTCAGTTGCCCCGATATAAGCGTCAACAGCAGCAATCCCTGTATAAGCGGCAACACCGTTCAGCCAAACTTTCTGCATTTTCATCCGTGGCTTCGTGTGCCCGAAACTTAAAAAGGCACCTGAGGAACACATTGGAGCAAAAGTGCCGGTTGTTACCACATCAACTTCTTGAGCTGCTTTGGTAAGGCCTTTTTCTTCCACCAGGGTAATAAGCTCTTCGGCAGTCACAACAATTGCTTTTCCTGCTTTGATTTTAGTATTGATTTCTGCGTAAGTCTTTTCAACACTCATAACTATCTCCACCTCCAGATTTATTGAGCCAGTAGATTAACTGTTAATACTCATGGAATTTTTCCACTAGAAAAGACCTCTTCTGTGATAGAAGAGGTCAAAATTTCATTATTCGACACTCCTCTTATCTGCCAGGAAAATCTTCTCCTGCAAGAATTAGCACCATGCTTTCTCCACGCTAAGACATAAATCGCGCGTATCAAGCTGGTTGCCGGGTTTCATAGGGCTAGTCCCTCCACCACTCCGGATAAGAGCCTATTAATTTAATTCATTATGCTGAGTCTAACATTTAAGCTAATGTCCTGTCAATATGATTTCTAGATGTTTTTCCCGATCTTAAATCAAATTAATTGTAAATTATTACATAAAATGAACATAATATAATCGACATATTCCTACATATAATAGTGTTAAGTTTATTCTCATTTTCTTCATGTAGTTAGTCCTCTTCTTTGATCTCCTTAAAATTTAGGGAGATCTCTTTTCTATTGTGTTAGATTCATGTCAAGGTGCCCCGGGAAAGCATATTTTAAGAGAGAGTATTTTTCAGGGAGGTTAAAGAAGATGATTAGTCCAACCCAACATGCGCCGGATTTTGAAGCAGAAGCATACGCCGGTGGCAACAAAGTGACGATCCGACTCAGTGATTTTCAAAACCAATGGGTTCTCTTATTCTTCTATTCGAGTGATTTCACCTTTGTCTGACCGACTGAATTGGCAGCCGTGGCTGCCCAGAAAAAAACATTCCAAGAACTTGGTGTTCAAGTTTTAGCCATTAGCACTGACAGCATTTATTCTCATAAAATCTTCGCGGAAACATCCCCCTCTGCACGCACCATAAATTATCCATTATTATCCGACCGTTCTCATTTCATAACTAATCAATACGGAGTCCTTAGAACAGACTTAGGAATTTCCTACCGAGCAACTTTTATTATTTCTCCTGATCGCCAAGTAAAGTACACCAGCCTCTATCCACCCGAGGTTGGTCGTAACGTCGCTGAGATTATTCGCGTTATTCAGGGACTGATGTATGAAGAAACGACCGGGCTAGGTGTACCCGCGTACTGGCAACCTGGAATGACTGGAATCTTAAAAGATTTTAAATTCGTTGGGAAAATCTAATACAAAGCTCAACATAAATATCTGTTCATAGGGTATCCTAAAGGTATTCCACCTTAAGGGAGGCTTTCTATGGATCAGGATCAATCCCAACAAAACAAACGAAGGTTTCCAAAGCGTGAAGATCTGCCCTACAGTCATCAACCAGATCAAGATGGCAGAACTGATTATGGCAAAGATCAAGAGACAATCCATAAAGGATAAAAGTATCTCAAAAACTTGATATTTCCTTAAATATCTAATGTAAAAGGAGGAAACACATGTCTAATCGAGCAACCGATAAAGCGCAGACAGGTAAACCTGATTGAGGTAAAAACTCTCCTTTCAAGAAAAAAACTCCTCAAAGCCGGGCATAAGCCCGGCTTTTCGTTTAAAAGAGATGTAATCTAAAAAAGCATTCTGATATAATGGAGTAGCCTAGACACTTTTCTGTCTAAGAATAAACAATTAAGGTGGTGGTAGTTATAAAAAAGATTGAAGCAATCATTAGACCAGAGAAACTTAATGATGTAAAGATCGCTCTATCGGACCTGGGTGTTAATGGGATGACTGTCACTAACGTTTCGGGGTTTGGAAATCAAAAGGGCTACACTCAAATTTACCGCGGTCAAGAAATCATCACAAAGCTTTTAGCAAAGATAAAACTGGAAGTAGTGGTTTCATCTAAGAAAACAGATGAAGTCATCGAAGCCATTGTTAATACATCGAAAACCGGTGAATTTGGAGATGGTAAAATCTTCGTTTATGACGTAGTGGATTCAGTCCGCATTCGAACAGGCGAACACGGTGAGGCGGCTCTTTAGATATACACATTTTCGCTAAGTTCAAAGTCTGGATAGGCCTTTTCTCTATGTTGAGTTAAATCCAGTCCATTAACTTGTTCGTCATCGCTTGCTCTAAGGGGGGTAATCAAGGCTATTCCCTTTAGAATGAGAAACGTCATCATTCCAGCAAATATATATGTAGCTAACACCGCAAGTAATTGTAATAAAATCGGTTCAAATCCGCCTCCATTGATCCAACCGTTTTTTCCTTGTGGGTTAAGGCTTAAATCAGCAAAAATCCCGGTAGCAATTGTCCCCCATGTTCCTCCAATTCCATGAATTCCGAAGACATCTAATGCATCGTCATATCCTAGCTTTGCTTTAAGAATGCTGACTGCTAAATAACATACTCCTTCCGCGATAAATCCGATAAGCAGAGCACTAACCGTCGAGACATATCCCGCTGCTGGTGTGATGGCTACCAGAGCAGAAATAATCCCACTGACCGCACCGAAGACGGTTATTTGGCGACGATGAATCCATTCAACCAGCGCCCATCCGATCATGCCGGTTGCTCCGGCTATTTGAGTTGTAGCA
Organism: Desulfosporosinus shakirovi; assembly: GCF_020595055.1. Classification (GTDB taxonomy): domain Bacteria; phylum Bacillota; class Desulfitobacteriia; order Desulfitobacteriales; family Desulfitobacteriaceae; genus Desulfosporosinus; species Desulfosporosinus shakirovi. The sequence continues at coordinate 13,858 of NZ_JAJDOO010000023.1, forward strand.
AGCGCAAGTACCGCGACGCCATTTGCTCCCATTGCACCTCCGGCATTAAATCCAGACCAACCAAACCATAATAGCCCACCTCCAAAAAGAACGTTGGGCATATGATGGGGAATATTCCACTCATACCCTACCTTTAAACGCTTACCTACTACAAATGCTGCTACTAATCCGGATACACCAGAAGCTACCTCAACGACCGTACCTCCCGCAAAATCCAATACTCCCAGATTGCGCATCCATCCGCCGAGTCCCCCACACCCAATGGGCCAGAGGTATATATACGAACGCGCTCCAAAGAATGATAAACAGTAAAAATGCTGTGAAACGCAATCTTTCTGCAGTTGCTCCACTTATCACAGCTGGTGTGATAATCGCAAACATTAGTTGGAATAGGAAGAATAATAAATGATGAATAGTCGGAGCATAGTCAGGGTTGGGAGAAAGCCCCACTCCTCTAAGTCCTATCAAGACCTCCTATTATATGACCGTGATCCGGTCCGAAAGCTAATGAGTATCCAAATAATACCCAAATAACGGTGACTACCCCCATGGCAGCATAACTTTGCATCATAATGGAAAGCACATTGCGTTTTCTAACCATTCCCCCATAGAATAATGCCAGGCCGGGCGTCATTAGAAAAACTAGCAGAGTACATATAACCAGGAAAGCAATATCCCCAGTATTTAATGCTGTCATTATTAATCCTCCTCGTCTCTTTAAACTTACTAAATAATACCCTAGTGAACTTTGATTGGCTAAGAATAAAAAAAAGGCTCTAAAAGAGCGTTTTAATAAACGCCGTTTTAGAGCCTCTTTGCTCTCTAGATCCTGCCATTTGCTGTTAACTTTATTATAGTTGTCAAAAATAAAAGTGTCTATAGATTTTCAGATTTACTAGTATTCACAAAGTATAATGCTTACTTGATAAATAAAAGGGAAACTCCTCCCAGAGTTATTATTGCTCCAAAAATCTCTCTTGGTAATACCTTTTCTTTAAAGACAAAGATTGACATTGGGATAATAAGTATAGGCGTAATTGAGGTTATTGTCGATACAATTCCTGTTGGTGCGTGCTGTACAGCCAACAGGCCTAATGAGACTCCTATAAAAGGACCAAAAATCGACCCTATGGAGATATATTTCATCGCCTGCATATCTTTCACAGCTGAATATACTCTTTTCCAATTTTTCGTTATCGTAATTACGAGACCAAATCCTATAATAGCTGAGATAATGCGAATTTGAGTTGCTGCAAAAGCATTGTAAGAGCCCATGCCAAATTTGCTAAAAACAAGTCCAAAAGCTTGTCCTAAAGCACCAATAAGGGCGTATACTAACCCTTTTATCGGATAAGAAAACTTAACCATCCTGTTCTCTGGATTTCTAGTCAAGATGACCAAGGCGATCCCACTAATCGTCAGCATCATACCAGTTAAACCTAATAATGAAATTCTTTCCCTCATCATTATAAAACCAGTTATAGCTGTGATAGGTGGTACGGCTGACATAATTAACATCGACAGACGCGAACCAATTAATACAAACGCCTGAAATAAAAACAAATCTCCGATTACAAAGCCAATTATTCCCGAAATGAATAACCAGAACCAGGTTGAACCTGAGGCATCCAGTGGAAGCAACATTCCTCGAGTAAATAAATTAAAGACAGAAATTAAGAGTAAGGCTATGACAAGTCTAATTAGATTTACTGATATTGAACCCACTCTTTTTCCTGCTAATTCAAATGCAACTGCTGTAATAGTCCAACACAACGCAGTTACGAGTGCAGCAATTTCTCCTAAATGTGATTGGAACATTTCTCTTCCTCTATTCCATTTTAGCTCAATTGTTAACCTCTTTAACTCAGCAATTATAACATAGTTAATTATATATTAAACCCTCTACTCAGGTAGCAAATTCAATTTTTACACATTATCTTACACAACTTTCATACTACTTTTATCCAGAAAAATTATTCAAATTCTACTACTATAATAAACCATTAAAGGCTTTCGGCATTTGTCGTTGCCTAAGCCTTATCTTGTCATAGAATTAATTTCTTGTTAAATAATTTCGTATTACTATATATTAAGTTATTTCCCATTGAAATAATTCGAAATAATTTGGGATATCTTCCTCAATATAGATGTTTCCTCACTGTCTGATATCGTCTCCTTAGCCATTTCACCGTAGATTCTGACTACATCCTGGCCGTACCCATTCCCTGGAACTGCCCAACGGCCGTTAAGATCCTCCCAGTTTGGACAACTTCCTCTCTCAACCAAATCAAAGCGAGGATCTACTTTCTGTACTTCTACAGGCAGAGGTTGCGTTGTGGCGTATGCAAAGAGGTGTTCTAAGTGGGCCAACACGCCTTCTTCCTGTGAAGAAAACGACGCACCTTGAACCCCATTTCCAACAGCTCCGATTCCAGCGAAGTTGTTTTGATCTGCCTTTACAATCCCAGTATATCTTAGGTAGCCAGTTTCTCGTATCATTTGGGCTACTGCGTAACCCCATCTTATGCCAAGAATTTCTCCATTCTTCTTGTAGAAGTGAATAATATCTGGTGCATTAGAATTATTCTTCAACAAAAACTGTCTACACTGTTCAATTGTAATGGTTTCTTCACCCATAATTTGAGTTCTCGAAACATTTGAGTTAGCCGCATACTCAAAGACGTTTATATTATCGGTCGTTCGCTGTACCACCCCCCCTAAAGATCGCCCGCTGTCAACTGCTTTTTTCACCTCAGTAATTGCGCTCTCTTGAGAACTTAAAGCCATAGTCTGCTTGCCATCTAAAATGACACGATACATGACACTAGGGGTTGGTTGCGTTGAACTTGCTTCCTTGTATAAAATCCCAAAGTAATCACAAATCCCTTTAGCGTGAGCTATTGCAAGCGCCTGACGAAAAATGGGTTCCTTTAATTTTGCCGCATCGGTTGCTGTATCGACAAACCCATTTTCCGTTAAAATTGCAGGCATACTTGTTTCCCTAAGCACCATGACATTCTGAGTTTTTACTCCACGGTTTGCCCAGCCACCAACCTGAACAAGGTATGGCAAGACCTTGTTGGCTGCTATTTCCGCTCGTCCACCAGTACTTATAACGAGTACCTCAACCCCTGTGCCCCCACCAGCATTTATATGGACCCCAACAAATAGATCTGCTTTTCCTAATTCTGCGCTGTTAACTCGCGCTCCCAAATCTCCTTTTTGGTCATTCTCATAATGCCCAGGAGCATAGTCTCCGTCACGAGTCAGAATAACACTTATACCGTTGAACTCAAGCAATGGCTTTAATTTAAGGCATACGTCCAGTGTTAAATCCTTCTCTTTCAGTCCGTTTCCGATACCCCCTGGATCATAACCGCCATGCCCTGGATCAATACATACTTTCATGTCAAAACCTCCCCTTTCACTCTATTCAACGAGATTGGGAAGTGTTACAAACTTCGTGGTTTTTTTTGCTACAAGCAGGTATTCCATAAGATATGACGAATAGTTAATTCTATTATAAAACACAATCAAATTAAGGACGGTGTATTTGTAACAATGAAAAAAGGGCTTACAAAATGGTTGACTGGAATGATGATTGGAACACTGCTTTTAACAACAGCGGGATGTGGAGGAGGTTCCGCTCCGGCCGCGAATTCTGAGTCAGAAGGTGCAGGGGCCGCTAAGATCGGTGTCGTTGCCTATCTGTCTGGGGGGGGAGCCGCCTATGGTCAGTCACAGAAGGAAGGTCTGGACCTCGCTAAGGATGAAATTAATGCCCTAGGAAAGGTCAAAATCGATCTCGTCTACGAAGATTCCCGTGGGAACAATACCGAAGCAATTAATGCGGTCAATAAATTAATTAATAAAGATAATGTCGTAGCACTTATTGGGCCAACCCTGAGTGGAGAAATGTTTGCGAGTGGGCCGATTGCTAATCAGTCAGAAGTTCCAATCATGGGAACCTCAACCACGGCTGAAGGGATAACTGATATTGGGGAGTTTGTCTTCCGGAATGCTTTGCCAGAGTCTTCAGCGGTTCCCCAGGCCGTCAAGATGGCTGTTCAAAAGTATAACTTAAAAAAAGTAGCGATGATGTATTCTAGTAATAACGACTGGGCCGTCTCCGGTTATAAGACAATGGCGCAAGCCCTCAAGGATAACGGAGTGGAAGTGTTAGCTACCGAGACCTTTGCCGATAAGGATACGGATTTCTCCGCTCAGCTGACAAAGATTTCCTCATTAAAACCAGATGCCATCATGGTATCAAGCCTCTATCAGGAAGCAGCCCTCGTTTTAAAGAAAGCCAGAGAAATTGGGATTACTGTCCCCTTTGTCGGTACAAATGGCTTTAACTCTCCAGAGTTAATCAAGATCGCCGGACAAGCAGCAGATGATGCAATTGTTGCGAGCCCTTGGTACCCAGGTAAGGAAAATGAAAAAATCACAAAGTTTGTGACAGATTATAAAGCAAAATACAATAAAATACCCGACCAGTTTGCTGCCCAATCTTATGATGCGCTATACATCTATGCCAGCGCTTTGGAGAAAGCCGGGTCAAGCACGGATCGCGCAAAGCTGCGTGACAGCCTAGCAACCATTAAAGATTTCCAAGGTGTAACCGGAAAGTTTGCTTTTGATGAAAAACGGAATCCCTTGATGGACGCTACTGTTTTGATCGTTAAGGACGGTCAGTTTACGGAACTAAAATAAACTTTGGGAGTGAACGTCTTGTTCTGGCAACAATTGGTCAATGGCTTAACATTGGGAAGCACATATTCACTAGTCGCTTTAGGATATACCCTGATTATGGGAGTCCTAAATATCATCAATATGGCTCACGGAGAGGTATTTATGTTCGGGGCGTTCGTCGGATTATTTCTGGTGAATTATCTGAAGGTAAATATCTTTGTGGCCATGGCTGGCGCCATGGCGGCGAGTGCGTTGCTAGGTATTCTTCTCGAAATGCTGGCCCTGCGTCCCTTGAGACGCCGGGCCGTTTCCGATCTGGCTCCTTTAATTAGCACTATTGGGGTATCGATCTTTCTGGAAAATCTAGCTTTAAAGATCTTTGGGCCGCAATCACAGGCCTTTCCTGCGGGAGCCTTATCAGGAGTTCAGTTGCAACTTGGGCCGATTCGAATTACCCTTGTCCAAATTGTAATTCTTGGGATATCCTTCGGCTTGATGTTTGTTCTTCGTTTTTGGCTGTCTAAAACTCGTGTTGGTAAAGCCATCCGGACAACAGCTGAGAGCATTGAGACTGCCAACCTGCTAGGTATCAACACTAATAAAATTATCTTATTGACCGTTGCACTCGCTTCAGCATTAGGTGGGATTGCAGGAGTTCTTGTTGGTCTCTCTATTAATGCTGTGGAACCTACTATGGGATTAAGCATGGGCTTGAAAGGGCTCGCTGTACTGATCCTTGGTGGAATGGGAAATATCACCGGAGCGATGCTGGGAGGTCTGATTTTAGGAATCGCCGAAGTATTCACTGTAGCTTACGGTGCCTCTTCCTATAGGGATGCCGTAGCCTTTGGTATAATTATTTTGATTTTATTCATTCGTCCTCAAGGACTTTTTGGGAAACGACAAGGGGGACGATTTTAAATGGATATTATACTAAACCAATATTATCTTCAAATTGTTATATTTGTGTTGGTGAATGCCATCCTTGGGGTGAGCATTTATATGACGCTCTCAACCGGACAGTTATCTTTAGGAAATGCCGGCTTTATGAGCATTGGAGCTTATACTTGTGCGATTCTGACCGTAAAAGCAGGCTTTCCCGTCTATCTGGCCATCCCTATCGGTGGCGCTGCAGCAAGTTTCATTTCACTAATCATTGGATATCCGGCTTTACGACTCACTGGGATTTACCTGGCTATTGCCACGCTCGGATTTGGAGAAGTTGTTCGAGTCATCATTTTGAACTTAAAAATCACTAATGGTGCCTTAGGGATATCCGGAATTCCAACCCTTGGAACAAAGATTAGCAAAATGTTGTCTTCCTTTGGTTTATCGCGGTTTGGAGGATTAACCGCTCAGCAGACCAGTAACTTGCTGGTTTTAGTTGTTCTGATTTTCATTCTCGCTTTTCTGGTATTTTTCTGTACAAGACTTAACCGTTCACGAGTCGGTCGAGCTTTTGCATCTATTAAAGCCGATGAGTCGGCAGCCGAAGCTATGGGAATCAATACGACCTATTATAAACTGCTTGCCTTTGCTTTAGGAGCTTTCATCGCTGGGATGGCTGGCGGTCTGTCTGCCCATTTAACCTTTTTCATCGGGCCAAAGGATTTTGCCTACCACCGTACCGTTGAAATCCTTTCTTTTGCTGTCTTAGGTGGAAGCGACCTAATTATAGGTCCAATTGTCGGGGCATTACTGCTAACCATGTTGCCTGAACTGTTGCGTTCGGCATCTGAATACCGCCTGATGATTTACGGCGCACTAATGGTCATTATGATGGCCTTTCGTCCTCAGGGACTCATTAGTAAGGAGACGGTTCGTTTCTGGAAACGCAAGCTTGGAAGGAGGATTAATCAATGACATTAGTCCTTGATCAAGTGAGTAAAAGCTTTGGCGGTTTGGCGGCCTTAAGTGACATTAGTTTTAAGGTCAATGACGGGGAAATTGTAGGAATTATTGGACCTAATGGTGCTGGAAAGACGACGCTCTTTAATCTAATTACTGGGATTTTCCCTCCTACTGAGGGGAAGATAAGCTACCACGGTAAAAACTTGTTAGGATTACGGCCGTATAAAGTTACAGCGTTGGGCTTAGCTCGGACATTCCAGAATATCCGTCTATTTGGCCATATGAGTCCGCTGGACAATGTCATGGTCGGGGCACACTGCAGAACTAAAGCCGGCGTATGGAGAGGATTATGGCGTACTCCCGCTCAGCGCAAGGAAGAGAAATCAACCAGAGAACGAGCCCAGGCTCTGCTGCAGTTGGTGGGGATTGAAAATGACACAGATTCTCCCGCGGGGTCGCTCCCTTATGGGCAACAACGCCGCTTGGAAATTGCCAGGGCACTCGCAACAGAACCCGAGTTAATTCTTCTCGATGAACCCGCTGCAGGGATGAATGAGAGTGAAACCCAAGACCTGCGTCTTCTGATTAAGAAAATACAAATGATGGGGAAAACCGTCGTTTTAATTGAACATGATATGAACCTAGTAATGAACGTCTGCGACCGACTCGTGGTGATTAATTTCGGACAAAAGATTGCTGAAGGTACTCCGGCCGAAATTCAGAAAAACCCATTGGTCATTGAGGCGTATTTAGGCCGGGAGGAGGCGTAGAGATGCTGAACATTAGCGGTCTGTCAACGAGTTATGGCAGTATTAAAGCAATCAAAGGGATAGACCTGGACGTTCCCCACGGCTCGATTGTGTCCCTCATCGGGGCAAATGGAGCCGGAAAGACGACTATAATGAACTCTCTTGTTGGGCTTCTCAAACCTCAGTCTGGCCAGATTAAGTTCCTAGGCCAGGAGATTCGAGGTTTTGCCCCCCACAAAATCGTAAACTTGGGAATGTCTCTGGTGCCGGAGGGACGTAAGATTCTAGCAGGGATGACGGTTCTGGAAAACTTGGAAATGGGAGCCTATCAGCGGAAAGATAAAGAAGTTCAGGCGGATTTAGCGAAGGTTTTTAGGCGTTTTCCAATCTTAGAGGAACGCAAACAACAATTAGGAGGAACTCTTTCTGGCGGACAGCAACAAATGCTGGCCATCGGCCGTGCACTCATGGCCAGACCCAAGCTTCTATTGCTCGATGAACCCTCCATGGGCTTGGCACCTCTAGTAGTTTCAGATATTTTCAAAGTTATTCAAGAGATCAATCAGGAAGGTACAACCATACTTCTCGTTGAACAAAATGTCCGTCAAGCCTTAAAGATTGCTCACTATGCCTATGTTCTGGAAACAGGAAAGATCGTACTGCACGGAAAAGCTGAAGAGGTTGCCAAGAATCCTCGTGTTATGGAAGCCTACTTGGGCGGAGCGAAGGCAGATACCTAATAAATCAAGTTATTTTGTTTATTCATTGCTTTAATCCCCCCCTTATATCCATAGGCGTGGGGATTATTTTTTACGAAGGGTTTTTTTATTTATGCCTGCCGGTCCAACCAGTAAACCGAAGAGAGGAGATAGTTTACCATGGGAAATAAAACCTATAAAATCGTGAAAAGCAAAGTCACCGAAGGACTCCATGATATGGAATCTCGGAAGGGTAGATTTAGAGCTTTTGATGCGATTCGCCCAGCCATGTTGAAGATGGTCCCCAATTATCCCGAGCTTTCTGACCGTTTACGCAAAATCAAAGAATACAGTATGGGGCATTTGGATGAAGTGATCGCAAAAGCACAACGATCATTGGAAGAAAAGGGCTGTAAAGTATATCTAGCTGAAACTGCCGAAGATGCTCAGAAGTATATTGCAAGCCTCATTCCTGATCAAGGCTTGGTCGTTAAGTCCAAGTCAAATGCCGGTAAAGAAATCAATATTTCACATTACCTCGAAGATCGTGGCGTGAAGGTCGTAGAAACTGATCTTGGAGATCGAATTAATCAGCTGGCAAAGTGTGAAGCGAGTCACTCACTGGCACCAGCTATCCATATTCCTATTGAAAAGATAACCAAGCTCTTTTCTGACGAGGAGGGAACCCAATTAGAATGCACTCCCGAAGCGCTGGTCGTTTCTGCTCGTAAAGGACTCCGTGATTTTTTGGTTAAAGCGGATGTGGGGATCTCCGGAGCGAATGCGATTGCAGCCGATACAGGGAGTGTTTTCGTAACTGAGAATGAAGGTAATATTCGGGCGGTTTCGATGATGCCTAAAGTTCATATTGTGATCGCAGGTGTGGAAAAAATTGTCTCGTCTCTTGAAGATGCTATGCAAGTTGTACGAGCCGCAGCGGTCTACGGCGTAGGTCAGGACATAGGAACCTATGTTTCTGTGATCTCAGGAGTAAGCGAAGCTCTTGATCCTGATCTTGAGGAATATACGCACGGTCAAGGCCCTAAAGAAGTGCATATCGTTTTGTTGAAAAATGGCCGTAAGCGAGCGATCGATGTAGGATTTAAAGAGTCTCTTTATTGTATCAATTGTGGAAGTTGCTTGAACTTTTGTCCAGTCTATGCGGAAGTTGGCGGCAAATACGGATATAAGTATCTTGGGGGACGCGGCTTAGTCTTTGCTGCCTTCCATGGTGACTTGGAAAAGTCTGAAGAAAATGGCTTATCTCTCTGCATCGGTTGTCAAAAGTGTCAAACTGCCTGTCCCGTACAGATGGCGACCCCAGCAATGTTATGGAAACTTCGGCAAGATGCTGTAGCAAAAGAAGGAGTAGGTTGGAAGAAGGATTTAGTCTTCTCGATGTTAACCAAACCCCGAACACTGCCGTTAGTAAGTAAACTAGCAACAACCTTCGGGAAGCTGGCCTTAAAAGAGTCTGATACGGGGATGACTTCCCGTTTGACATTCAATTCATTCGGGTTACCGCAAGACCGCGTGATTCCTCGATTCTCAGACAAGTCTTTTATGGAAATCGCCAAACCTAAAACGGTTGCTAAACCGATTAAAAAGGTTGGTTTTTATCCCGGGTGCGTCGTGAATTACACGGAGACAGATCTTGGAGAAGCGCTTCTTCATGTTTTAGGTGAAAATAACGTTGAGGTTAAACTCCCCAAAGAGGATGTTTGTTGTGGAATTCCTAGTATAGTGAGTGGAGATTTAGATCATGCCAAAACCATGGCTCTAAAAAACATCGAGACTTATAGTTCTTTTGATATGGATGCTTTTGTTTTTGTTTGCCCGAGTTGTGCTGTCGCTTTTAAAGAAGAGTACCCTAAACTGTTTGCGGAGGATTCCCCTGAGCTTCAGGAAAAGGTAAAAAGACTTGCTCTGAAAGTGAAAGATATCAATGAATTTCTTATCCAAGATATTGACTTAAAGCTTCCTGAACAGGGAGTTATGGAAAAAGTAACCTACCATGATCCTTGTCATCTCGCTCGAAGTATGAGTGTAAAAAAGGAACCCCGGGAAATCATCCAGATGATCCCTGGGGTGGATTATGTGGAAATGCAGGATGCTGATACGTGTTGTGGGTTCGGTGGTTCGTTCAGCTTAAGTTTCTATGAACTCTCGCAACGGATTAACGAAGGAAAGTTAAAGACCGTCACTGACACCCAGGCTACCACCCTGGCGACGAGTTGTCCCGGATGTATGGTTCATTTCCGTGATGGGATTGCTCAGCACAAAATGAAGCAAAAAGTTTCTCACGTGGTTCAGATTCTTAGCCGCGCCTATGGGAGGAGATAAGCAGAATGAGCAGTACAAAAGTTCGAACTATCTTGAAGCAAATCAGTTCTCGCCGCGACACACTTCTTAAAGAGTATCCGAATTTGGCTAGCCAAGTACAGGAGATCAAAAGCACGACTGCGGCTAATCTTAAAGAGTATGTGAAAAAAGCAACTTCTTCCCTCAAAGGTAAAGGATGTCATGTGATCTTTGCTAAGAACTCCACAGAAGCTCAAGAGCAAATCCTGAAAATCCTGGCGGGTCATCAGCGCATAGCCATGAGTAAAAACTCTGTTTTCACCGAAATTGCTCTGAGAGAGTATTTAAAATTAAATAATGTTGAGATTCTCGATACCGACCTGGGGGAAAGAGTTGCCGGGACTAAGGTCGAAGCACACCCTTGGATTGCCAGTATCAATACACCAATCTCCAATAAAGAGTGGGTAGCCCAAATTAAGAATGAGATTAAACAGCAGGCGGCCCATATGCAATATGGTATTACAGGTGCAGAGGCTATCATTGAACAAAATGGAACCCTGGCCCTGTTAGAAAGTGAGGGAAACGTACGATTTACCTCGAATCTTCCGTATAACCATATCGTGGTGGCCGGAATCGATAAAATCGTACCCTCTCTCGAAGATGCTTTGAGCGTTTGTCGGGCGATCAGTGTATATGGATTAGGTAGAGATATTCTTAAGTATATTTCCTTTATCAGTGGCCCCAGCAGAACAGCCGATATTGAGTTTAGAATGGTCCAAGGTATGCATGGCCCCAAAGAGGTGTATGTCATTTTACTGGATAATGGACGTTTGGCAACATCTGAAAATCAGCAGTGGGATTTGCTTAAATGCCTGCACTGTGGAGGATGTCTCGTCGATTGTCCAAAATATCTTGAAGAGGGATTAGAGAGGGGCTATTATTACTCCGGCAAAAGGGCAAACGTCTTAGCAGCTTTTTTGGAGGGTTCCAAACAAGCTGAAGATCCGGATTGTGGGGACTGCTCATTGTGTAATGAAAACTGTCCTGCAGGTATTCAAGTTTAGCTCCGTGCGCTTATGGGAGGTTCCAATGCAGTTTGAAAAGATTACGAAACCTCAGCGAACGTCTCAAGAGGTTTTAAAACAAATCAATAGCTTGATTATCGAAGAAAGGCTCCGTCCCGGTGACCGACTGATGGGTGAAAGAGAAATGGCTGGGGAATTGGGAGTTAGCCGGACCACTTTGCGTGAAGCGCTAAGAACTATGGAGTTCTTAGGATGGGTTGAAATTAAGCCTGGAGGCGGCACTTTCATACGGAATGCACAGTTAAATGACGTTATTAGCCCTTTAGCTTTAGCTTTATCGGTAGAGCCGACACGAATAGAGGAACTGTGGGAAACGCGTATTACCCTCGAAGTCGAATGTGCGGGTTTAGCAGCATTGCGAGCCTCGGAAGAAGATCTGCAGATAATTTCCCATGCCCTTCGTGATATGAAGTCATCGTTAGAAGATCTGGACGCTTATGCTAAAGCGGATATGCGGTTTCACTTTCTGATTACACAAGCTTCCCAGAATTCGATGATGAATCGACTGTTGCAGACGTTTGTCGTCCATATTTTAGAACTCATTAAGAAAGCCGGACCGCTCCGTTTTAGTCATGACATCGGGGGACTATGCACGATTCAAGAACATATCTCAATCTATGATGCTATTGTCAGTCACAACGTGGAACAATCAAAGATTCTTATGAGAAAGCATCTTGAGGGCTCAAGGAGCGAGGGCTAGTCCCCCACGAACATTCTCAGGCTGATTAGAATATATAAATCCCCCTCACTCTTATGACCTAAGCCTCTTTTTTATCCTATGCATTGCTCTTTTAAAAACCATTCATGCTTACAAATTTTTGCCAGTATTCTTTAGACTGAAATAACAAAAAATAGATTCGTTACAAAGTTAAAAGGAGGTTTATATAAATGATGGGAATGATGAAACGCAAAAGTAGTTTATTCAGTCCTCGCTCTTTAGTTATCCATGCTATTGGTATTAGTGCAGCGGTTTGGTTAGGCAAAGTCTGGGGAGATAATGATCGTATGTTTGATTGAGACAGAGCCGTCCGTAAGGGCGGCCATTTTTATTTACACCTGAAGAACAAAAAGGAGAGCGATTAGGCTCCCCCTTTACTGCTTCTCTTCCTTTTACAATTTTTAGGTTCTCTTTATCACCTTAACTAATCGACTATACATGTAGTCCGACATTAACTCATACCCCTTGTCATTTGGGTGAAGTCCATCTTTCATGAATGCATCCAAGTCAACTAGATCTTTAGGAAATGCACTCCAAACATCTAATAAGTTTGACCCAGTCTTAGCAGACACATTAATAATTGCTGTTCTGATACCCATAAATGAAGATTCATCTAATGAAACCATTGGAGGTTCCACAATGCAAAATATATCTGCGTTAGGAGCTTTACTTTTAATGATACGGATTAACTGAGTATATTTTCTACTAAACTGGGATGGAGTATAAAAATTTCTATCATTTCTTCCTACACATATAAATACAACGTCTGTACTACTTTCTATTTCTGTTGCTCTCGTTAAGCAATAATCAATAAGAACCCCTGATAAAGCTTTGTTATCCCACACAATGTTGTTTGAATACGTCTGGTACAAAGATCTTCTAAGATCTTTGTACCAACCATTTTTTAAGGGATCTGAAGCACCTTGACTAACAGCAATTGAATCCCCAAGAATTACGGCTTTAACTCTATCGTTTTTTAACTTTTTAATCCCTTTCAAGGTCTGAACTTTAGCGACCGTTGCAGTATTCACTGCTCTCTCTGCTGCCTGCACTGTTTCTGGAATACCAAAACTGAAAGTAGTGAACACCAGTGTTGCGGATAATACATACATAATTATCTTCTTCATTGTCTTTACTCTCTTTCTTGTGCCTAAAACTACAATTTTCTAAATTACTTCGTCATAAACCAAGCATTATAGAACCACAAATATTCGCTACTAATTTCAAATTGCTGAAGGGCTAACTAATAAATATCCTTGAATACTTTAACTTTCCAGTCCCAATCATCTCATAACTTTCTTGAGAAGTAAGGGGAAACTTGTCGAATTGTAGCAAAAAACTCCCATCGTAACCGACGAGAGTCATAAAATATACTATCCAACTATCCTCTTTTGATATTAGGCATTATATTTATGGATACCTGACTTATAACTATCCCCTGTGGGAACTGATTTCTTCTGGAGGAAAGGTTACCTTTAATACGATGTTTATAGATTTTATCACCTTTCCTGCAACAGTCCTACTCTTTTAGGACGTTTCCCCGAAAAAGGGAGTATAGCTAAAAAAGCATGTTTATTTTAGCCTGGGTAGCACTATTTAGTATTTTTGAATTTATACTCAAAATAGGACACTTCAGATATTATCATGGATGGAATTTATATTGGTCTATCGGCTTTAATATCTATTCATTTCTGCTTTTAAGAATTCATTTTAAAAATCCTCTCTATTAGCATGGTTTTTTGCGGCTTTATCGGACGCTTCCATAATATTCCATTTCGATATACCAATCAGCAGCATAAAATAAATTGATTCATTCGCACATTCAGTTTAAGGCATAAAAATAACGCCCCCTTTTTCAAGGCGTTTGTCACTTTTGCAAATGCTTAAGCCAAAAAACAAGCGTGACTCCAATCACCCTTGTTCCTCAATCTTCATCGTTCATGTGAGCTCCGTGATTAAACAATAATAGTAACCCAACTACAACTATGTAGGGGATTAACCATTTCATAAAGATTCCTCTTTCACCATTTTGTGACTTATTCCGTTAATATAGTGTTAAATAAGTATATTTCCTTTGATCATTTTCTACAAGGTCCGTTAGTCCTATCTTTGTAAAATGAGTCTATTCCTAAAAAGCAACCCCCCCGCAATCACTTGAAGGGGTCTTACCATGTAAACTTGTAGGCAACTGTTTGCATAACCAAATCTGGTAGGAATTATCATCACGATAGCTTTAAATTTCATTTAGTAATAAAAATTTCTAATCATTTATCCTCTTTTATCTTGATCGTGCTTGAACGTAATTCTTCGATTTGATTTACTATTTCATCTAGTTCATACAAATTAATCCCTCCCAATTAGTTAGGTTATTAGTATGCCCTCCATGAAAATAAAAGTGGTAAATATACTTCAAATTTCTTAGTGCAAATTCGAAGGAAATAAACATCATTCCTGTAATTCAGGAGATACTGTTTAAATAATAATTAAATAAAGGAGGGGAGCTTTTTGAGCCATAAAGATGAAGCTACAAAAGACGCTTTAGCCAGTGAATTAGGAGAACTTAAGGAGAAATACTCCCATTTGCAACAGGCTTATACTAAGTTAAGGCACCAAACTTCTGCATCACAACATGGACAACCTGAGGATAAACTTTATCGCGGGACAAATTTTGAGGCCGTCAGTGAACTAGGCCATTCTTGATAAAACACAAGCCCTGTCTATCAACCGTTCATTCTGACCGTTGATAGACAGGGCTTCGCGCTGCAGATTACCTAGCTGCTTCCACTGCCAATTTTGATATATTAAGAGATTGTTTGGTGGGTATCCTCTAAAATCGTAGGCCATTACACTTAATGGACATGCCGCATAGTATACATCAGGAGCCTTCTCATTTTATGGAATCCCCAAGTGAGGAGGTGAATAAATAATGTTTATCTTTGGATTCTTAGGTTTTTTAGCGTTTTTAATTGTATTATTACTATTAATTTCTTCATAGTTTGGGCTCATAACAACAATAGCAACTACAACAGCATAAAGGTTGGCCTAGGTAATACCTGGGCCTTTTACCTTGGCACTTGTTCCCAATCGTATCTACCAAGAACAACCAATGGACATCAAGGGGGTGGCGTCGGTACTACCGAAATCATGGTGAGGACCAAGGATGGAGGTTTAAAGAAATTAATTAAACCTAAAAACAATGGGAAATATAAATGCAACAATTGCTGTCCAAATGAAATAAACATAGAGGTAATCTGTCTGCCACTTTATGATCTTTGTGAAATCAAATTTCTTCCTGAAATACCCGATATATAACCAGGCAAGTCCGGCCAAGTTGCCTAGCAAAGCCAAATTTTCCCCTAGCGCGGCCAGCTTATTGGGGGTAACTCCAAAGGCGGACAAGCGGAAAAGTATCGCAGATAAAGCAACCCCGTCGATAACCAGTGCCGCCATAATCAAGGCTAGATTTAAGTAATCAAACAGATTGGCTGGCTGGCGAATATCTCGCGCCGAAATGACGTACAAAACCAACCCCAATACTAAGGCCAGCATAAAATCGAATCCAATTAGGAAATCTCTTTCCATAAATGGACTATTACCAGTAATCATCATAACTATTAAGAAAGCAACCATAATTATCAGGAAGAGCGGGCTGAATATTTTGGCCAAAATAGGTGCAAAATTCTCCACCACGCTTTTTTTAGCCTCTACTAAATAAACAGTAATCATGGCTGCCGCACACCCTCCATAAATCAGCAAATACTCTGCAAGAAATTTTCCAATGTCAATTTGGATGGCTTGGAAAATACCTAGCGTGAACAGGAATAACACCATTACACCTGCCATGACTAAGACACCATAGATAAAGGCTTCACCTGTGAAGCGTATAAAATTCATTCTCCCTAGGCTGCCTTGCCACTCCCTGCCTATATAAGTTACCCCGACGACCAACCACAAAAACAAAGGAAGATGAACGATGGTAAGAACTTCTGTATTGTGAGGATCAAATGATGGATACATATTGATAATCACCGCTGCCAGGATAAAAATTCCCAGGATCGTTGCCCATGTTTTTAACTCTGATTTCCTCTTGATCAAGAAAAACGCCGCTATGAAAGGTAAAATAAAGAAACTGAAGTTTTTAATGAAGAACATCTTAATTTCACCGTCTTGATCTAGTAATCCGAAACCAAAAAGTTCAGGAAGTTTGACCAGTGTCCCGGCTAGCAACGCAAAAATCACCACCAGGGTAATATCGCGCCGATTCAGTTGCTTGGCTAGTGAATCTACCGGTTCTACTAGCAAATGTCTCCACAGGTTCTCGGTATTCACTTTGGCAAACTCATGTGAGATCGCGTCGACATTTCCTAAACGTTTGACACTAATTAAAAATGCTTCATCTGGCGTGAGTCCGGTTGCAATTAAGTCCTCGATTTCATCCCTTAAATGATTTTCCAATTCATGAATATCCGCATCACTTAAATTACCATGGGTTCTCAAATGATCGCTCCAAGAATGAATCTGTGTTTCCAAATCAAACATCTTGATCTCCTCCTTACGAATTACTTTCTTCATTCCATGTCCTGTCCAGAGCATTATGAACTATTTCCCACTGTTTTTTTTGCAGTTCCAACTCGGTTAACCCACTCTCTTTAATCCTGTAATATTTACGCTGCCGGCCTGCCTCTGATTTACTCGAGTAAGATTCGATTAATCGATGTTCTTCTAGACGATGTAATACCGGATACAACATACCTTCCGTCCAAATTAGTTGATTCTCAGACATCTCTTTCACGCGCTTGATAATCGCATAGCCATAACTGTCATTTTCCTTGAGAATGGCCAAAATGAGTGGGGTAGCAGAGGCTGCTACCAAGTCTTTAGATACATTCATTCAATCCCCCCGCTATACCTAATACTTCTATGCATATCATACCTAGATGCTCTATGTGTGTCAATTGTAAGACCCCAAAATCAAATGCGTTGGCGCGAGAATTTCTATCATCTCAACCAACGAAGAAAAGCGGCCTCGAAAATCGATAGCCACTTGAGAGACCAAAGAAAAAGAAAAAAGGAGTGACAACGCTATTGCAACGATAAGCAAAAATTAGCCTATTCCACAAAACACAAAAACCCCGCAATCGCTTGCGGGGTCTCGTTTTCCTATGGAGCCGATGGTCGGAATCGAACCGACGACCTGCTCATTACGAGTGAGTTGAAACCCGTATCGGCTGGTATCAATGTATATCTAAATACGCTAAACATGCGGGTTTAGGGATTTTTATATTCCATCTGGTATTGATAATTCCAATATTTTTCGTATCTTTTTGGGAACGCATTTGGGAATAAGGACTTCACTTTTAGAACGAGCCTGTTTATTTGACTTTGGCGTTTAACCTTATTTAACTTGACAAATGGGAGGGCATTACGCGATAAAAGCATTTCTAATAGTTTTAAAACCCTCAAAGTCTGTTTTTAATTCATGTAATTTAGGCTCATTATGTATCTCTATTGGACTGCTGTGTCCATTAATATAACCACATGACCTCTCAAATATTTCGTTTAATTCATCCTTATGTTGGTTTAATAAATTGCCATCCACTTTTACGAATTGCGATAGTGCAATATTCTTTTGATATCGTTTTACCGTTCCCTGAAATATCTCATGCTCTACACAGAGTTCTATAGCAGACCGCAAATAGCCATATCCATTAGAGGCAATTTCGCCTTCACTTTGACCTTTAGGAGTGTTATTAACCATGGTATTTATTTTTTTGATGTAGTTATTTACCTTATTTATTTCTTCCTCTGCACTACTAATTACTCCAGTCTTTCCAAACTCGGTTTTTACGTCATAGAATTTATGTTCTAAGATTTTATTGGGTGGTAATGTGAATAAATACATTATGCTGTTAAAAAGTAATACACTGTGAGTAAAAATCACAACTTGTCTGTCATTTGAAAGTTTAATAAGCCTCCTAGCAACATCATCGATAATGTTGTGGTCTAAACTATTTACTGGGTCATCAAACACTACAGGGGAAACGGAACTATCTAGTTGTAATTCTGTCAAAAATTCCGCTAGTGCTATTGCCTTTTGTTCCCCTTCGCTAAGAATATCCTTTAAGTAATAACTTGAATTCATCCGTTGTTGAATTTTTGATTGCCCCTTGCTTGTTCCAAAATTGAGTTCAATTTTGATTTGGGATTTTCTAAACGATTTCAATTCTTGTTCGAATTTCGTGACGAAATTTTGGTTAACTAGTTCTTGTCTTGCTTCTGTAGTTTTACGGCTAATTGAATTAGTTGAGAATTTGCTTTTAGAAGATTCAAGTAGTGCAATTATTTTCTTATTTGCTATGAATTTTTTTACCTCTTCGATTTTAGTAGATAATAACCTCCTGTCCTTGAGTTCGGCAATTATCCCATTAAGTTCCTTCTCTTTTATAGACATATTGTCCAACGTAGCGGTACTATCTAGTGATAATTTAATAATTTGTTCCTTCTTATCTTTTAATGGCTGTATGTAATCGGAATACTCTAACTCAAACACAACGCCATTATCAACCGTATCAGAAGTAATTGCTAATTTATAATTACTTACCTTTTGATTGTATTGGAGAATCTTATCTGGTTGAGTAATTTCTTGTTTGTCATTTAGACCAAAGGTAGGTTGGTGAAAAATCAAGGCAGTATCAATATTTTTAATCTTAGAAGCAATGTTTGTTTTAATCTTTTTATAAGTAGCAATTTCAGCTTGTGTAGTGTCATTTAAAAGTTGCTTATAATTGGATAATAGTTCTTTTGAGCTATTATCTAATAGTTGCCTGCAATATATGCAAACATCGTCATTATCATTAGGATAATTCGCTTTACCCAGAATCTTAATGTAGTTGTCAGCTGATTTCAAGAAGTTCGTAAACTCTACAGACTTATAAAACTCAATTCCCCTAGACCCAACAATCTCCTCTAACCCTTTCTTTGCAACTTTTTCAAGTTCCTCTATTTTTTTATTACATTTCTTTATTTCTTCCCAATTTGTCATTGTCAGGTTCTTTTGTGCATCTTCAATTTTTTGTATTAAGTCATTAAATTCTGTAACTTGGGTTGTAAAACTTTTAATTATATTTTCAAGCAAAGTCTTATTAAGATTCTTTAGGTCTGATTCTTTTTCTATTAGTTCCTTTTCGTTTTCTGATGTAAATAATGCGACTTCAAGTAATTCTTTTTCAGTTGATTTAGCTGAAATATTTTTAATGAAGTTATACTGAGGAGTACCACCATTACTTAAATTGTCACTCCAATTCAATGATGTTGGGTGTTCATCGATTGTTTGTTCTAACATCTTTGAAAGTCCTGACAACTCATTTGTAATAAGATTAAATAAATGAAATCCAAGAGGAGATACTATTAGTTCGCGACTTTCATTAAGTGATATATTAACGCAATTATTATTGAAAACTGATATTGTTTGCAAATCAATATTAGGGGATTCACCATCCCAAGTAAAAGTATTCGGAATCCCGTTACAATGATATTGAATAATTGCTGTATGAGGAACTTTTGAATTATCAATGTCTGCATAAATTACGTTATTAGACTCATAACTAAAACCTAAAGATTTTAAAATTCTGCCATACCCTGTCTTCCCAGTACCATTTTCACCATATATCAGAGTTAAATTTTCACCAAAATTAATAGTTTGATTTTCAGCCAGTTTATTTACACCCTTAACTTCTGATAACGAGGTAATACGAATTTTTTTAGTTGTCGGGGTAAATATTGGTTTTGAAATAGTCAAAGAAGGTAATCCTTTTTTCAGACCAATCGATTGAAGGAAATAGTCAAATACATTATTTCTTTCAGAAATCGTCAGCACGTCTTCTTTTTGCACAATCAAATTTACAAGTAGCTTGCTCCAATCCCCATAATTATTTGCCCATTCCCATAGAAAATCAACAAGTTCTCTTCTAGTTGCAGTCGTTGATTTCATTTGATACTCCTCCTATCGACTTCTTATCGCTATGAATCTCGAGAAATTAAATTAATAATAATATTAATTATCTCACAGAAGTTCGGCGAATAGTGGCGAATTTAGGTGACATATCTATATTATTACTGTTGAATATCGACATTAACTTGTAGTGTATTGATTAATAATTCCGTATTCATGGGTCGTTTAAGAGACTTGTTAAATAACACCATTTGCTCAAAAATCCGCCTTCAAGGCGGATTTTATTGTTCGTTTTTTCGGTTGTCGGCTATTCTTTCTTCAGACATATAATCTCCTTCATTTCTAAATCTCCTTCCTTCATGTATTCATAATAAATTCTTTTGACTGCACTATTTACAATGCAACTCTCCGAAACTCTAAATTTCTTTTTCAAATATGCTAAATTAGCTAAAGACTCAATTGAAAGATAAACTCCTTTCAGTTTTATTAGAGAGGAAGTGGTGTCAAGTTCTTCTTCAATTACTTCTTTAGTGTCAATCCATGCTGGAGAATATTCCATATATTTTTTTTCTGCTGTATTGAAATCAAGTTTATCATTTAGAGCTTGGTTTAAGTCGTCTAATCTTGCCAATATCTCCATAAGCATTTTTTCATCAGACATATTCAATCTCCATCTTTATTCTTAATTATTTTGCTAGTTTTATCTTCTTATGATTCTGATTAGCTTTTGGTTTACTTAATTAGAATCATAAGAGTACATTTTCACAAATTGTCCCATACAAAATCACTTCCTTTTCATAAGTTGCTAAAGGACATACATCTCTATTATTATGATATATTGCAAAATAAATAGCAATAGCTATATATCAAGACGTATTTAATCCATATCGACTATAGTCAATGAAAATAACTGTATACGGCAATATTTGGCTCAGACTATTAACAATACCTCCTTTCGGAGGTATAATGACAATAGACGTCAATGCGTTGATGAAACATTTAAGAAGTTGGCAAATAAACAGGTAAGGAGAAATCCGTTAATCCGTTTATTTTTCTCAGTTTGAAGTAGCATAAAAGAAAGGTGAATTTAGAATGCGTGACTTTGAGCAAATACGTCAACAAAACAGGCGAAAAGATATGTTTTTTACAGGCATGGAAGAGAAACCAGTTGAGCTTCCACCTGAAGCAATTAAAAAAATGAAGGACTTCTTTGAAAATCATATAAAACCAACGAGAAATAGAGTTTTTCAAAGACAGATAGAAAAAGGGAATTTATGATACACCCAATTTCTACCGCAACTTGATTCATTCCTTAATTTGTATAAATATCAACACTATAATTCAACTGAGTCAATATTTAAACTGAGGTGCCACCAATGAAAAAATTAGACTTTCGATTACTGTGCGAAGAATGTGGTAATGATGACATTGTTATTTACTCCAGTATACAACGCTCTCTAATTGGTTTCTATTGCATAAATTGCGAGAAGATTTTCATGTTCGACGGATACCAAAAACTTGATACACATGATGAAGATTTGGAGCGGTTACGCCAGGAATATAGTAAATCATCTGTTACTCAATCACCAGAACAACTATAAAAGAAGTTAATGCAATGAGGCAAGGAAAAGCAAAAAACATTCTTGGTAGCCATATACTCTGGTCAAAACCTCTTGAAAATTCTTATATTGGCAATAATATCCAGACGCTATAAGATGATATAATCTTACTAAAAGGGGTTTTTATGTTTGAAGCAGGGCTTGACCGACTCATCTGGGGACACCTCAATCGACTCAATAGTCTCGACCCGTCTGCCGATGATTATGAGTATCGAAAGATGGTCGCTGAAGATGAACTTGAATCTACTTTTTATCACGAACAAATTGTTGAAGAGCGTCGGCAACTCGCTCGCAATATGGTTGCTTTTGAAAATGCATTAGCAAAGGCAGAAAAAGAACACCGAAGACAAAATATGTAGGAGAATGATAAAAATAGAAGAGACGAAGATATTAGAAACGTTGTTCCAATTATTGATTGAGCAAAAAAAATTCAGAGAGGATGCATCAAAAGATTGATAAGATGCAGTCAGAAGCTTCTCGTATTCGAAGAGAAAAAAGCTATGAAATGAGTGAAGAGATTGAAACTCCCTAAAAAAATAACGATACCCTTTGAAGATAGACAACTCACTCTATTGAAACATCTATCAAGATATATTTATTCACTCAGAAAATGAGGTGAAAATATGTTATTAGATGTAGTAGCAGTCAAACCTCTTGACGACTATCGGATTTTAGTGACATTTGAAAATAACGAAAAAAGAGTATTTGATGTTAAACCTTTGTTGAATAAACAACAATGGAATGAGTTGAAAGATATTTCGTTATTCAAGACGGTTAAAGCATGGGAGGGTACAGTTCGGTGGCTTCACGGTCAAGATATATGCCCGCAGTGGTTATATGATGAAGGAGAAAAGTGTGACTGAGAAAAGAATGACTGACGAAAAAAAGAAGGTACTTAAACGAATAATAGGGGCATATTCTACAAAAATGTCACTGAACGATTTAAGAGACGCTAGAAAAAAAGAAAGTCAGAATTGTGATGTTTGTGATGTAGAGCTTGAATTAGAGACTGAAGAAAAGCATAATGTTTTAGAATCGTTAGAAGAGTCTCTCAAAGAAATGAAGCTTATGCGTGAAGGAAAGCTTAAAAAGAAAACTTGGAAGAAAACCTGAGGTATTGTATCATAAATGGCTGACATAACACTCAGAGCCTCAGATTTACCTTCTGTCGGCCTTTCGGGACTTCTTTCTATGGACGGATAGCCTGCCTCAAGGAACTACTTATGCGGTATAATAATGCCATTAACGGTAATTTCTTTGAAAGACTCTAAAACCAATCTCTGGAACTCATCTTTTTCCATTTATTAAAACACATCCTTCGAATTAAAGGACAACTTTTAGAGCATGACCAGAAATTTGAGAATTTGGCAAGTCAAATTCAAGAGAATATGCGAATTTTGAAAGCACTAGAGCATTTATCGGAAGTTAATAAAGCCGAACACGACAAGATGTTTGTCCGAATTGCAGAGAGGTAAGCAACTAGCAAAATATAACAAGACTAAAATCGGTTAAGTGAACGTACCAACTAACCCCTAGCTTCTTAGTTGACAAACATTATTAAAACAGTGTGAAATACAAATAATTGCAAGAGAGGCCTTGTGCTCGGCACATGCACCAGTAATAGCCAAGAGACTGCATACTCGAAAGGTATTGCAGTTTTTATTTTAGGAAAAAATGGGAAAATGGCTAACAAATCAAAGGTATTCGCCTTGACGGGGTAGGCTTTTCCAGGTGCGTACTCTAAAGAACCGCAACCCAAATAACGTACAATAGCACCTGCATTCTCAAAGGACGCTGGTACTATTGCTAGAGCCAATATTATTACTACCGCCACCCTCTTTTGCTTTTGACGCACCAATAAGTCCCCCTGCTACATTCCCAACCATTCCAGCACCTTGAAAAACGGATTTCATACCCAGCGAATGAGCAACTCCACCGCCTTCCGCAAGAAAGACCTATCTTACTAAACTTTTTCTTGAATTTCACTTAAAGCTTTTTGAATTACCTGATTAAGGAATTTAATCTCATTATCAAATGCGTAATCACTTCTACTTGCTTTTTCAAGCACTTGTTTTACCAATTCAACCTTTTCAATTTTGCTGTCTGGTATCACTTCTAATACAAGAGGAAGTTGCTGTTGGTATTCTGTGCAATATGAAAATCTCCTTCCACTCCAGAAAAGATAAAATGTTTTAGTCTCAGTAGTATTATTTAAAAGTTCTTTAGCCCAAACAAATGGCATTAAACTCTCACAAATATCTATCGGTGGCATATTCTCTTCTAATATTTTACCTTTAAATTCCCGTTGCACTTCATTTAACCCATTTTCCAATGCGTTAATTAAATCTAGACTCTTGCAATTGGATTTATTAACTTCATTTATTAGGTATGTTTTAAACTCATTAATTGCAAATGTTCTTTGACTTTTGTATAGTATAGTTGCACCGTTATCCAAACTCCTTTTTGGGATACTTGGGGCACGAATTACATTTAGAACATCGGATACATGAAGCGTTAAGTACGAACGATATACAATTTCCCCTCTCGAATTTGGCTCCTCACAGAACAAATAGTTGTCCCCAGATTTAAGAATTGAGTATTCTTGTGCGTTCCCATTGAATACTTTATTGAGTAGTTTATTTAACCAATTGTTTACTACTTGTTGATTAATCATCTTTCTTCCTCCTAGCCATCTTTGTTTCAAAATAAGGTTCTTCGTCATTCATCTGTATTTCAGTCTCAGTCTTTTTTCTTTATCTGGACATGTCTATATACCATTAAACCGTTATCAGCTCCTTGGGGCTTACTCCATCCTTGCCATATAGTTGAAGAATGAACCGTATTCTTTTTTCCCCGCTTAACCTTTTCAATACCGCCATACATTTCATTTTCGTTTTTCTTCATCATGTTTTTACCTCCATTTTCCATATTTTTATTAATCAACCGTTGGACTTCTTCCCAAACTAAATACATACTTGTCGATAGATAAACAAAAAGAGGGGGCTAGACTTACTGATATTCAGTAAATCTAGCTCCCCTCTTAGAAGCTTCATCATCATTCTATTTAGTCAAGGAATTCTTTGCGTTGACTATATGACAACTATAATCATAAAAATATCATTTGTCAAGTATTAATTTATCTTTTATGACAAGAATATATTTCTTCTTTCATTTTAACAATACCTATTTGTCGTTTCCAAATTCTATAAATACATAGTATATACATTATATATATAATGTATATACTTTTCCCTTTGATTTAGTGTGTGAGACCTCTCAAATATATGAATGACATATATACTTTATATATATGTTATATATAAAGTATATATACTGCGTCAGGAATTAAAACTCTCCTCCTTTCATAATATCTAAAACTCCTAACCTCACTCACCTTAAATAAATCAATCTGGTCTTTTTCCCTTTTCTGCAATCGCCCAACACTGCTTCTTCTCCTGCTTTGTTTCTGCTTTTTTCTTTGCTTCGTATTCCTTTTTTGCCCTTGCAAGTTCTCCGCCTTTCTTTGTATCGGTAAATCTCTTTATTTCCCGAACTTGGTCCTTTGTGTAAAGGCGTTGACCATTGACTCTGATGGGCTTCGGTACAAACCTTTCCCCATGTTCCTTTTCCCAAAAATCACTTAGAACATCTAATGCAACAGTCGTCTGACGGCTCCTCGTGATATAAGCTGAAACATCACCAGAGGTATAATAAACAATTCCGTCAATTTCTCGCACTCATCTCACCCCCGTTTCCAGCTCTTTAATCTTGTTCTTGAACTTCTCGTTTTCTTCCTTGAGCTTCTGATATGTTGTTCTATTTTTGCTGAAATCTTTGAACATTCCTCGTTTGAAGCCTCTAACTGTTTCTTTAATCTGCCTGACTTCAGTTTCGGAATAATAATAATGACCCTTGCCAATTTGGGTCGGAATAGGTAACAGGCCCTCTTTCCCATTGTCTCTTAATTTTTGACTGACAGTGAAATATCTCAAAATAGTTTGGTAATTTCTATTCAAAATAATGGCTATCTCTCTAAGCGAGTAGAAAATTGCCCCGTTAATTCTTTTCATTGTATATATTCCTTCTTTCATTTCTGTGGTTTCCGACTTTTTGTATATGCTTTTTAGTGTGAATTTCGGGTTCTTTAGCAATAATTATTAGATTATAGTTTTTTGATAATAAATTTATAACGATTAGGGTATAAGCATCGTGGGCTATATGGTTCTACCTCTAAATTTAATAATAAAACTCTATATCCATCACATAGAAGCCGACTTATGCCAGCCCCCCTCCTAATCAATAAATATAATTTCAGTTATTCAAAAGTATTCTATAAACACAGCCAATAGCTTAATAGCTTGCATGGTAATCTGTACAATTGATGACGGCATTACCAGTCCAAAGAATGACACCTATTAGAATGTCTAACAATTAAATAAATGGTACGGATACTCAGTCGTAATGTGCCGTTCAGACATGGCAGACTATCCAACTTGGTCGCCTTCAACGTCAAGTTGTGGTCACATTATTACAGCAATTGATAGCCAATCTTATCGACAATAGCAGACCAGACCCACAAATTGCAATTTACGGTGTCACACCATTAATGACTGACATAAATTCCTTCTGCCAAGTTGTTTAGGAAGAAAGCATAATTACAATTAAAAGAGAAGTCCATCTGTTTCATGCAAAAAAGATAGCAGTTTTTCTTTAACCTTAATAGAAACAAAACGGGGAGAGCTATCAAGCTCTTCCCCGTCGTTATATTAATTATATTAGTTAGAGTATCTTAAAACCATCAAACCCGCAGTATACCTGGAGTTGAGCATTTACGTTCCCTAGTAAAATGTATAGTTTCCCCTTGTCCGATGTATAGATATCCCTACTTCAATGTACCCTTTTCAAAGACTCTTTTTGTAAATATTGCATCGACTGGAGACACAAGGTCCTTAATTCCTTGCGTTCCATGGGATATTGACTCTTTATCGGGCATTATCAAAAAAGCTATTGCTTTTAGTTCGTAATACTTACATTCTCTGTAATATAATATTACAAAGAATGTAAGTAATTAAGGATGGTGTATATGCCTAATAAGTTGTTTCCATTAGGGGGACCTATTTAAGAAAAGAAAATTGTAGGTCGTGAGGATAATGTTATCTCTTTAGTAACACGCCTGGCCTTTCCTTTCACAACATCCTTAATTACCTAAGGCTCAAGAATCAGCCTGTATTTCTTGTTATCGATAATAATTACTTGGTTTTTCTCCATATTGCTTCTCCCCTTAAATCCAAAGATACTCTCTTGTCCTAAGAGAAAACTACCTTTTTCTCGTCGGAAAATGAATGAGCTTTCCTTTCTTGTGTTTTGCTTTCGTTGACTTAGCAATCGGTTCTGTCAGTTCTTCATCCAATATTTCGATAAGGTGTTCCTGCTCTACCGATTTCTCTGGGCTAACTTTCATGGCGGTATTTTCTTTCGCCCGTAAACGCCTCCATGCTTCGTTCTTAGAATATCCTCGCAAATAGTCAAGCTCAAGGCTATTCCACTCTTCCTCAATTATTAACCCTCTTCTATGTGACCTTAGCAATTCTTCATATTCTTTATCCTTAATTTTCTTCATCGAGGATAAAAAACCTACAAAGTTTATTTCTTTGGAATAATTTTTTTGTAACATATATGCTTCATCTTTAGAAATATAGTCTCGGGACCCTAATTTAAAAACATCCTTAAGATAGGTATCTTTTAGTTTATCTATCTCCTTTTTTGTCTTAAAATCGGTATTTTGATGTTTATCCAGATAATTCTCCATGTCATCTTTTACCCAATCTGAGAAATACCATAAATTAACCTCTTTAATTCTAGGAGTTGGAGAACCTGTTAGTTTTTTAACAAGCCTGAAAAGCCTATAAAAGCTCATTTCCATGCTCTCGTCAAACAAAATGGTATTTTCATTGGTTAAAGGGTTCCATTCCATGTGTTCTTGATTTTCTAAAATCAGACGAATACAACCTATGTTTCTAACTCCTGGGATAATATCTTTTCTTAACATACCAACCGCATAAAAACCAATCTCATTAATATCTGTGAAGTTCAATTCAAAACTTCTATGTTTTTTTGCCCAGGGACAAATTAGTTGATTAGAATCTCTGGAAACAAATAACTTTTCGTCGGTTATTTCTAGGGAGCCACCGATGCCAATGGCAAACGAGGGATTCCCGTTTTTTGGTCTAAATTTCGAGAACGTTATACAATTAGCAACCTGAAAAATGTCTCTTTGTTGTTCGTTATTAAATGTTATGAGATATTCTCTTGAAGTTTCTCGCCTAACGGCAACAATTTTCATTGAACCATTATCACTGCTTGACATCTTGAAATCTTCTACGGCTACCTCTTGTATTCGATATATGGCACTTTGTGATTCATTGGCAGACTTAATAAATAATTTCCGTTCATCAACCTCTAGTTCGTAACCAGAATTTCCTTTAGCCTTGTAAAGCATTACAAAGTCCTCCATATAATCCATCGTTTGATTCTTTTCTTTTGCCACTTTAGGTGTTGCTATATTAATTGCCTTAGTCTCTTTTTCTGTAGTTTTCGGGGTTTCGAATCCAATTTCATGATGAAATTATTGCTAACAGCACCGAAATTATATTACTTTTCATTAGAGTATTCTACATTTTAAGTAAAAACAGGGATAAAAGTCCTATACTTTCGGTCTCTTACAAAATCCTATAGTTATATCTTCTTAATGTCCCTGCCTGTAAAGTTGTTTCAATTTCTCAATCTCCCAACTAATATCCAATCCCTTCTGTTCTCGAATCAGGATTCTCAAATTAAGTATATCCTCACCGAACCTGAATGCTATCTCCCTAATTTCCTCGATACTCAGAGTATCTCTAGGCAATTCATCCAGAGCATCGTTACGCATCTGAATTAGTTTTGCATACATTTTGCCAAGTTCATGATTTTTTAGATTATGTTCAAGAGATCCCATAAAAATGGCTTTCTCAATACTTTCTAACAACTCAATGTCCAATTATTTTACTTCACCTCCTCTCTTTGATTTAATTATAGAGTTTTATCAATGGGCTGTATGTAATAAAACTGTTCGAGCTTGTCGAACGGGACGGCTGAAAGAAATTATGGTAGGAAAAGAAAACCTCCCCTCTTACGTTTTCTAAGAGAGGAGGTGATAGAGCTTGTTATCAGCTATTTTAACGTTCATTGGCTCTGTCTCTGGAATTACATTTTGGAACATATCGAAAAGCAAATGATTCAAACAGATGTTGAGAAACAAGCAGGAGATAGTAAGATAGCCATATTTCTTCTTATGCATAAGAAATGACAACTACAGTGGGGGGCAACCCCGAAGGTTACGAAGGCAGTTTTTCCACTTTTCGACCGTTAAGAATGTAAATATAATAGCAACATAGACAATAAATATATGACCCACTATGTTTAAAGTAATAAAAGCACCTTCTTAACCTTCGATATCAGGTGTGATAAGGATTTCAGTCAATTTAGAACCTTCGGCTTTCCTGTTTAGCCCCCCCACTGTAGTTGTCACACAAAGTTTCAACTTGCGTGACTGAACATACTAAGAAAAATGTGCAGTAACTCAACAACACATGAAGCTCATAATGTGTGTTTACTAACTTCCTTATAGGCATGTACATAAGTCATAAAGCGACCAGACTGATTATCAATATCTTCTTGGGAGATGCCCAACCAAAGACGCAGTTTATTTAAAAAACGGCGATTGACTTCGTCCATTTCATCATCACCTGAGTATGAAGCAATAAAACAAGCGGATTCTAGTTCAATTCGAAAATCCATATTTAATTGAGGCAAGTGCAATGCGACAATTTGTATTGCATATTCTTCTTTAGGAATATCACGGACTCTTTTTAACCTTTGAACAAAATCCATCGGGAGGGATTGAGCGAAGCTCGGAGCAATGACCTGCAAAGCAGAATCTTTTAATGCTAAATCCTCAAATTCTTCACTAATTTCAACAGCACTAAAGTTTGTTTTCAAAAATTGCACTAACTCTTCTCCAGAATGTGGTTCTGGTACAAATTTAAAAACATTTTCAATTGTATCCTTCATAGTTTAGCCACCACCTATTATACAAATAATTCTTAATGCACATAATCCAACGAATGCGATATTAATTGTTCAAATAGATTAAGGCTCTGTCACAGCATATTGTTGATTATTAACAATTTTATATAGAGCGTTCCCACCCTATACATTGAAATTTATCCGACTGTATCTATAATTTCATCCAGTAAGCCAAACCGCCTCAAACAGGAAATATATTCGGCAACGCAGTAAGGGTTTTGTATGTCTTTTTCATCCAAGCCCTGAAAGGCACATAGTTCATCCCAAAGCATACTGCTACCCTCAACGCAGAAAAATCCAGATGTGAGGTCAACGCCAACAAAGATTTTATTCTCTTTAAAAACTTCATCTTGATTTTCAAAGAGTATTTTCCCTTTACCAGTGTTCTTAACGAAAAAAGCCACTGGTGATGGGGTGTTTCCAACAGATATTTTCTCTGCATACGGCTCATTGTTCAGTACATTATCGATAATCACTTGCAGTGCCTCATCATCATGAATTTTCGATAGTAAATACTTGCCTGAGAGATATGCAACAATCTCTGCACCAGACTTGCGATTTGGGTTCAGCCTATCCTTATACTCATTCCATGTCACTTCCCGTGCTTCAAACATTTCTGGTGTTGCTTCCTGCATTAACATATTCATACCTCCAGTTAAATTCCTGTCTATTTTTAAACACTAATGGCACAGTATTTCTTGCAGACATTGTAAAATATGATGCACTCTATTAATAGTTTGCTCAATTATTCCACAAACACCAGGCTTCGCCAAAACCTCCATCTGAAATCCCTCCATATAAACCCTTCTAGAATTTCAACCATGAGTTGAGTTTTCAAGAAAATCAAATATTGAGTTATTGAAACGCTTCTCTCTAAACGATAAGATAATGGCTATAAAGGAGCGAGAAGATATGAAGGACGAATTGGCAAAGAATATTTGTAGATATCGTAAAGAAAAAGGGTTAACTCAAGAGGAACTGGCAAAAATGCTCGGCCTAACATTTCAAGCCGTGTCTAAATGGGAAACAGGTCAAACCTTTCCAGACATAACATTGTTACCAAGATTATCGCAAGTATTTGACATTAGCGTTGATAAGTTGCTGGGGTATTCTTTTTACGATAAACAAATATCCATCTATGAAGAAGAATATAAAATATCAGAATATTATTGGGGAATCGAGCCTTCCAAAGCGTGTTTACGGGTACTTGAACTTTTGCCACCATCCACACGTCGTCTAAAACTCCTCGACATAGGTTGTGGGGAAGGTAAAGATGCTGTATTTTTTGCAAGAAATGGATATGATGTAACAGCTATTGACATCTCTGATGCTGGACTAGAAAAAACAAAGCGTCTTGCTGGCAACGTCCATGTTCAGGTAAAGGTTTTAAAAGCAGATATTTTAGACTACCGTTTAGACACTTATTTTGATGTCATCTTTTCGAGTGGTGTCTTTCATTACATCAAACCTCAATTACGAGAAGAAATCTTAAACAACTATAAACAGTTTACCAATCCAAATGGACTTCACGTCCTAAATGTATTCGTAAACAAGCCATTCATTGTTCCACCACCTGAAAAGGAGCCAACTGCTTGTAACTGGACTTCAGGTGAGATATTCACACACTATCACGATTGGTTAATTCAAGAATGCACAGAAGTAATTTTTGACTGCAATTCCTCGGGTATACCCCATCAACATGCAATGAATAAAATTATTGCTCAGAAATATTAGAAGTCAGAACTTTGAAAGCGATAACCGAACACTTCTCTAATCTCTTAAATATTCAAATTATAGTCTTGCAACTTATCCATAATTTTTAATCAGTAAGGTTCATAACTGTTCGGAGACCTCATTCATCGCTCCGCTAAGCTTACCCTCTTCACCACAAGTTATCTTGCAAATGTCCTTTCACCCTGTTCATTAAAAAGTACCAATGTGGGAGTACTCATGCTTCCTGACATATGTAAATCACTCAAATTATCAGCATATGCTTCTATCTCAAATGTACGAGCCTCGCCTGGGTTCAATTCAAATGTTTCCATCATGTTATCCATATCTTTTAAAACCAAGCCATCCCCGAAGAAACGTTTTAAGTCATCATCGGTACTATGCGATTTAATCTCCATATGGAATGTTACAGGTCTCTTGCCATGGTTAGTTAAATTTATCTCGGCAGAGATTATTATTCTACCATCATCACTGACCTTGAAATTACATGAGCTTATCCCTTTATCATATCCAATAGAGTTAATCCCTGTAGAAAATCTCATAACTAATTGTTCACCTGCATATGTAATTGGCAACCAACATAAAACCAAAATTAGTGTAATAATATTCAGCCTATTAGCTAATTTTGTAGGTGCTGACTCTAACGAAAACCTTAAACAGATTGCCCCTACAAGTAATAATACCAAAAAAGCTATTACACTATAATGTGTCCCTGATGAACCGTTCGACCAGGGTAGTTGATTTAGGAACTTGAAAATATAATCCCCTATTGTCCATCCGTTAGAAAATTGAATCATAGATGCTAACGAAAAGAGAATTATGACAAATGAGCAAATTGTGCCTACGACCCATCTCTTCATTTTCCCACCTCAAATCACGAAATTTACAATCCCTAATATACAACACGAGCAATTGAGAGACGACCCGCAGGTCTCCTTTTCTTGACCTAAATTCTACATAATCAGAATGATGCGTAGTAACCTTTTATCCCCTTGAATAGATTTTCGAATTCTATTCAAGGGGATAAAGATGGCGTTCCTTGATGGAAAACTATCTTCCATTTACTATCATAACGTTTCCATATGGAACTACGGAGTGAATACTTCTTCCTTTCATCTAAATCGCTATGTTTATCTACCTTGTACATCGCTAATATACAATCTGTAGCTAGCTCTCTAATCTTAAAATTAATTATTTCCCAGTCCAAATCAGAATTATCATTTTGCTCTTGAAATACATCACCATTTTTATAATGGTATTCACTCCCTGAACCTGTAAACTCAATAAAGTCATCTACTAATAGTCCAGCTATTTTTTGTGGTGACTTTCTTATTTCAGATGTCAATAAACTATTTTCTAGTTGTAAGATATGTTTCGCAATTGCATCCATTGTTTCCACCTTAACGTTGCCCCCTTTTTACTTCAAAATATCGTACTGATGCGTCACAGCATTAGAAGAACGCGACATATTTATTTATCCAACAACATACTAACCTTGGACTTTTTCAGTAAATAACCAAGTGATTACCCAATAGCTCCTGATGACCATGATAGTGTAATACACTTTATTTCAAAGAGATATCCATGTATTCCTAAATGCACAAAATATCCAGGCCCATAAGTTGGAGCTAAGGTAAGTATAACTATAGGGATAAACAAAATTGCTAATTTACCGATGGGAGCAAGAAAAATAGAAAGTACATATACTAAACCACTTATTCCCCAATAGAGCGATATGAATTTAGTAAAGCTTTTTGCCTTTAAATATCCCATAACCATTCCATAGAATAGCCAAACTACTAAAAACACTACTGCCTCTACAGCGGTACTGTATGTTATACCCTATATTGATAGGAAAGATTTTAGGAGTACCAGGCTTATTTCACCGTATTCACCAAGAAGGAAAATGGAGAATTGACTGGCAGATGCTTCTCCCTGTAGGTATTCCAACATTTCTTTACAATATTAATCTCGTGTTGTCTCTGCTAATTCAAATTATGTATGAGATAATTTCGGAAACATGAATTGGTTGCTTTTAAGCAGTTGTAGGTCTTTTCCCATTGCAAATAAAGTTTCCTCACCCTCAAGCAATATTGTTTCAAATGAAGAAGTATCTAGGGGAGTATAGGAAAGAGCTATTCTTTTTACGCTCTTGTTTGTCATAGCGTTCAGTACTATATTTAATGGAATACTTTCAGAGCAAAAAATATCTATCACTTCCAACGTGTCTTCCACAAAGTCTGCAATTACAACGGCATCATAATCTTCCAAATAGTAAACGTTGTCTTTCATAAATAGGGTGCAATAAAACATAACCAGTTCTGAATTCGTGCACATAGAAAGTTTGGAAACAGGAACGGCGTGCATTACCTTGTCAATTACGAAGGCACTATTGTTCTCATCAGACATATTCAGCTTTTTGACTGATACGTCTGTTTGAATTGAGTTTGCCTTATGCACACATTGATATTGCTTTAATTCATAAAATCCAAACTTAGGATAAAAATGGAGCACGGAGTCATTCGCAAACAAGTATATTAAGTCGCATTTGTCCTGATAATCAGCAATCGCTTTATTTGTCAGCACTCGTGATAAGCCTTGCTTTCTGTAATCGGGATGGGTCATTACAGTTCCAAGTTGAATATACCGTTTCTCATCTCCAAAAACTTTAAAATCCATGATATTAACGGATACGTTAGAAACAATCTTTTCTTCATCTATTAACGAATAAGGTATATACTGATTTTTCCAATATCCATCTTGATACCACTGTTCAAAATCAAATCCAAATGTTTTTTGTGTTAAATCATTAAAACTCTTTCTGAGTTCATTGTTTTTCCCGTATCCATGCACAAATTCATACTCTTTCCCGTTGATGTTCATATATTCCATGAAACCGCTCCCCCTATGTCAGATATAAATAATCAATAGAAATATTTCATATTCCCTTATCCCTAGAACAATAATCTCCAGTAAATGAATCTATGCACCTTCGCCAGGTATGACATGCGAGCTTTCATCATTAATTGCCCATTTATTACCTGTTCGAACAACTGAAAATCGATAATGCAATCCAACTTCAGGGTGAGCAATTACATTGTTAATCAACGCTTTATTCCAAACCCAAATGTCAGCACTGACGGTGGCCATGTTGACATGTCCACTTATCTTAATATTTTTATACTTGGAAACTCCACCGTCTGAAAATCTATAGTTACCTGTTTCCTGTGCATTTATCATCTCTACTGATTGCCCAACTATTTTCTTTAAAATCCGCGAGTTTGGAGTATAGGATTTAGAAAGCTTATCTTCAATGTTCTCATTTGCTATTTTCTTAACTTCGTCTGTAAGACTGATGTTAGGGTTTGAACGATATGGTTCTGCTAGTATAATAGCCGTTTGCTCCGTTGCCACGGAATCTAAAATTAGCCTTTGGATTTCGCTTGCATCATTCGGCTTAATGCTTGTGAATCTCCATTGGACAAACCAGCTTAAAAGCAAGATGCCAAATATGATAACTATTCTAATAACCCATTTTTTGTTTTTAAGCCAAAACGTAATGCTATTCATACTGAACCTCCCAAAACAGACCACTCACCATATACCTTAGCCAATTTTTGTTTTTCATTTTCCCTCTTGAAAGGCAAGAGTATAATACTCCTGCTTTTCCGTCATAGTGACAATAATTCTAATTCATTATTTCTTCTATACTCAAAAAATCACTTGGAGGAATAATGACCTCTGGCTTCATATACGCAATTATCTCAGGCCTTGAATAACGGAAATCCTTCCATATCACATAAAGGGCTTTCTTTATTAACCACTTCTTAATTTCCTCTTTTTCGAAATAATCTTCTTCGTACTCACGTTTATTATTGTAAAAGCTAAACCAAGCAAAACTGTCTAAGCTCGCTTTAAATGTAATTAGATATGGGTTTACTCGCTTCATCCAATTATCTTCAATTATGTTAGCTTTAAAAAGTTCTTTCAAATTATGCAAAAATTCAGGTCTCTCGTGAACTCTACCACCATACGAAGTCTTGTTTGCCATACTAAAGAATCCGTTGATTTGATAATCGTAATATATTTTATGGGCGACTCTACAAATTCTATGTTTTTGTGAACCACCTGGAAGCCCTATATCATCGGATTTATATGTAATATCAATCTTTTCTCCTTTACAAGCCATCCATTTGTTCGATATATCAAAGAAAATCCCGAAACTCGCTAAGTATTCCTTAAGTATTGTTTCCATGGTTAATGATTGCTGAAGATTTAATAAGCCAAACTTCCTTAAAGATTGGCATTCATCATGACTGGTAGAGATATGCTGTACAATTAATTGCAAATTGCGAATCTGTACTTTCTCTAGTTTGATATCATTCTTATCTATAAAATCTTCAGCATCATACTCTACAGCATTATTACTAATGTAATTTTCAATATTATCTATACCTATGTTTAAAAAATTGCTCAGAAACCCCTTTGCCTTTTCTTGTGAAGTTATATCAAACATTGTTTCGTCATGCAATGCTATATCACCATCCATATAATTATGAAGAAAGCTTAGGTTCTCATTTAATGATGCATAAAGCTCCTAAACACCCTTTTAGAACATTCCACAAATTCCCTCTCTCATGAATTCAACAAATTTCCAAATATTCCTCCCAAAAACGCGAGCATCCCAAAAATTAACCAGAACGCCAGGTAACGTTCTGGAATTCCGCCTCAAATCAAAATCAAATCCCTACTTAATGATGCATTTAATACTGTAATGATTTGACTTGACTTATCTCAATCCCAATCAAATAGAGCTTAAAAAGGTCATTTAAAAGCTTTGCCTACTAAGCTAATTTATCATGCGGTTAGGATAGACCTTGGGTAAATTAAACCCTAGCGTAAGAAATCTATAACCATAAGACAATCATTAACATATTAGTCATAACAACATTAGTCATCATGAGATGACAACTACAGCGGGTGTGGGTGGGGTGTGGGTGGGGGGGCATCTCAACCAAGACCGTAGCTCACGAAGGTGGTTATTTAACTATATTTATTAACGTAAAGATACTAATATAAAGATATATAAATAAATAACCAACCCACTGTATTAAGTATAATAAAATACCTTCGATACCTTCGATTTCAGCTGTAGCAATGATGACAGCCATTCAAGAACCTTCGGCTTGCACCCCCCACTGTAGTTGTCAAAAAATATGTACTAAAAAGGAATAGCTCCTTGCTATCCCTTCGCACCTTTTATATTTAAGGCATTTTAGCCGATATTTTCAAATTTCAGATGCCTTACCTGCTTTAATTAAATGTTCAATATCAAGACCAACCAACAACTAAATGAGCTTTAACCCCCGCCAAATAGCCCTTCTCGTTTTTCCATCTTTTCCTTTTGATATGGTAGTCCCGTAGTTTTCTTCCATTTCATGAATGAATCTCCTGTTATCGATTGGCATAATTCCATCAGATTTGCTACTTTGTTGATACCGCCCAAAAAGTTCTTCAGCGGACATCACAGAATCAGCTTCAAAAACACAATTATTTTCAACAAACCAACGAACGCTACTCGATTCTATTTTATATTTAGCAAGAACCTTTTGTGAGTACTTATTTTCGATAAATATGAAGTTATTTTTAATCAGGCGGTTCAAACCCTCAATAGCCCAGAGGAAAATCCCATCCTTTTCCTCAATGAGTTTTTCTGTTAGGTGAGTATCCATTTCATCTCTGTCGATTCTATTTTCAAAAGGTAATATAGTCAACCTACTATAAAAACTCTCCCCGCTGTCGCCAGAATTTTGAGGAAGATGGTTAGCTGAAAATAGAAAACGTGCCCTATTTCTAAATTCAAAAGCGTTTACATTTTTGTTTTCCGCTGTAGTTCTATCTTCACCAATA
Organism: Desulfosporosinus shakirovi; assembly: GCF_020595055.1. Lineage (GTDB taxonomy): Bacteria > Bacillota > Desulfitobacteriia > Desulfitobacteriales > Desulfitobacteriaceae > Desulfosporosinus > Desulfosporosinus shakirovi. Next base: position 51,290 of record NZ_JAJDOO010000023.1, read on the forward strand.
AGGGTTTTAAAATTGCCAACATCTTTTAACGCTTTATCTGGTAAATCGGCAAAGGTATTCAATAATTTCCCAAAGAGTCTCGCTGGACGAAATCTATCGGATAAATCCTGCCATGCAATATTAGAAACATTATTTTCTCCAATAATTGATTCAATGACACGGATAAACGTAGACTTACCAGTTCTACCTGGGCCATAGAGGATAACAGCTTTCTGTGCATGAGTAATTGGAACTAGAAAATACCCAACAATTTCCTGTGCCAAGACCACCGATTCTGGCGGTAGAGCCTGATTAATAAATTCTTTAAATCGTTCACATTTGGCATCAGGTTCATATGAGCAATCTAATCGTACTAAACTAAGATGTTCGGGTGTATGGGATAAGAGCCTTTCTTGTTTGACATCATACAAGCCATTTTTGAGATTAATAATATAGGATAATGAAGGTAAATCAAACTCTACTCGGTTTCGTGAGCATTCTATCTTCCACTGTTTTCGGACATCCCGAATAGCATACATAGTTGCATGGTCATCTCGCAAGTGGTCCTTAACTATTACATCTAATTCAATATCTTCAGCAAGTGAATAAACCCCTTTTTCATATTTGTAGGCTTGTCCGTTCGAATAGACTACTTGAATGTTCTCATAAAGGTATCTTGCGAGCACGGCGGGGAGAAACTTAAGGTTGCCATTAGGTAGGATTTGATACCAAGCAGGTAGATTTGGCGTAGTAACTTTTTGTTCATTAGAACCAGTAGACTCTTTATCACGAGAGTCAGCATTTTCTTCTTTTTCAAACTCTCTCCTCCTTCCTTGAATCTCAGAATTTCCATCAATTCTTTTTCGCTCCTTCATCTGTCTATCATAGACTTTTGTACACCTTGCAATAGCGTCATTAATAACTCCTTGGCCGTATGTTGAACTTGCTCTCTTTTCGTCCCACTTAGCTCGCTTAAGTCCCGATTGTCTGTAAATCCTGTCCATTCTTTCGCTATCTTTAGCCGTCCAAAATGCCAGCATGTTGGCAAAGGAAATTTCCGCTTCGCTCCACGACTTATAGTAACCTTGCCAATTGCCAGAGAATAGCATATCAAAAATATCGCCTCGATTTGCCCGCTTCGCTTTTTCGATTATCTCTTCATCCGTCAAATCATAATTATTTCGAGTGTACAATCCTCTTCTAATAGCCTCATTTCCTTGTCTCAGCACTTCTTCTACTGACTCCTGTTTTATCTTGAACTCACTATTCCCCTTATCCCCAAGGTATTCTTTATGAATATTTCTAAGTGCATCACTCCTTTCTTCCACGCACCTGGAGCTTCCAGGAACAATATTCCCCGTGACTGTGAAATACCTTTTCTCAGAATACATTTCCAACCCAATGTTGCTATCCCGTTTCTTACCTTCTGGCAATTGTCCTTTGCAAAGAATATGGACTCCTGAACCACTGGGAGAAATTTCTGCATAGCTGTTGAGCCGTAAAATAATGTCCCTAGCAACTTCATTCATATTTCCATTTTCATCAATACAATGGTCAATATCAATTCCAACATACGGATTCTCGTAAGTAAATACGAACCCTATACCATCGAGTTTAAATCTCTCATAAGCGGATAATGCTTCCCTAAATGTCCCCCACGTCTGAGGACTTGTCGTATCCGCTCGTTTACCATCGGCAGGGTTAATTGGAATTTTTGCAAGTCTCCCATTTCTCTCCTCTCTTTTCCATCCTACCCAATACTTTTTCTCCTTGAGTTTATCAGGGATATTGTTATAATTATTTGTCATCTAATTCCTCCTTCGTGTTTTTGAAGCCTCGGCTTCTATAAGCGAAATATTACACCTTAGTGAATTGTAAGGAAACAAGTTTTATGCTCTATGTTGCTTTACAAATTCGTCATCCATTAAACTAGACCATAATCCCCTACTATTGTGGGGCAAGCAATAATAGTGATTTCACTACTAGAAATAGAAAAATGATTGGAATGTAGACAGATTGGCTCCATCTTAGTATGAGAGGTATACTTCTTGAGCCTATTTCCTTTTTTCCTAAGCTTAGCTTATATAACCCTTACGGGTTGCCACCTGTACTATCTTAGTTACCTGATTGTCCACTTTGCTTATCTACATCCCCCCTTACTTACTCGATGAACAAATAATAGCCTCTTTGTAAAGAGTCTGGAAGGGCTTTTTTGCATGACCCCGTTCTATGCTTTCAATCGTGATGCACTTATAAAAGGAGAATAAAAAACCTGCCCTTTAAGAGCAGGTTTTTCCTATGCAAGGGGTTATTAATTTTATTATGACTTAAGACCGATTCGTTTGAAGAGAACAGCCCTTCAATTCCGCAACAATACCTTTTTGGGAAATGATGATGACTTTGTTAATGATATACCCTTTGAAAACAGTTTACAGTAAATCCGAAATTAATAAGGTTGTTCATTATATAAACAAACCAAACATCCTCTGGGTGGTCTTTATTTTCCTAAGGAGGCCTTTCCGTCCTAATTAACTAATTACTGGACAGAAATTATATACCTAATAGCTTACTCATTTTAAGCACAACGCCCCTCACCGAAGAGCTACTTAAGTAGAAGAGCCTAGTCTTGTTCGTTTCCATTCTGCTCATGACCTTATAATAAAAAGCATGAGAAAGATATGCTGTGTTTACAAAAACTGCTTCCTGATTATCTAAAAATCGCAAATCCTTGTGCAAATTATCCATATCAAGATAGATTAGATTGGGTAAAATCTCTTTCAATCCCTTTATTAAATTAGCATGTCCACCTGTAATCACATAGTTGTGTTTTCCAAGTGATTCCAACGCCCTAGAATAGTCGTTAGAATCGTCCTCTAACTCCTCTTTCGATGTTTGCTGTTCAAAGACAAAATCACGAAGAGCCAGAAGTTCCTTTTTGTTTAGCTCAGCTTGGTTAAGCTCTTGTTGCAATCGAGTTGCTTCACGTTGCCAACGGCTTGCTTCATCTTGACAGCTAAGCATCAAATCTTCTAATCGGACGATTTCTGATTTGAAATCTGCTTTTTCTTTACGGAGCAATTCCAATTTCGCTTCTGTTTCCAGCTTCAGATTTAGTGTATCTAAGTAATAATCATCCTTAGCATTCGATAAATATATTTTTCGAGTGTTTTCATATTCTGCAACAAAGGCACTAATAAGTAAACACGTGATTATGAAAAAATCGCATTCTTCATCTGTTAGAGAGCCATCACTTTGTTCTCTATAAAACGTCTCACACAATTTATCAAAATCCTTCGACGTTATTATAGATTCTCCAGCAAACACATAAGCTCCGATACCTAGACTTTTAAAATACGATAAAAGTATTTCATAATATTTGTTGATTTTTCTTCTACGACTATGCAAAATGGTATCCAATTCCTTAGATATTTGATATTCATTAGCTTCCATTAGCTGGTCTAATGTTTTATTCTTTGATTTGCTAGAAAGCCAATATACATCATGCAATTCTTTAACTTTTGCTTTGTGTTGAGGTCCCACCTCTTCGTGACCAGGAAGTCCTTTTTCAAAATTATAATCCTCAAAGAATTTCATTCTTATGTCATTACCAATTGACCCAAGTTCACATGTCTTATCTTGGTTAAAACAAAGAAAAAACATGACCGCTAAAATCGAATTAAATTCTTGATTAGTGACCTTATTAAATTTATGAGTATTATCGAATATTTTGTTTACAAAATCATCTAAATATATGACTTCATTATTAATAACGTAATTCAAGACCTTCTTATACCCTAGTCTTACAAAATTTGTAACCAAGTCATATTGATTTCTTTCATTACACCAGTAGTATATCCCGATAACTTTAATGATTTGTTCTGTATACAATGTTGGAAAAGAAAATATTAGTCTATTATTTTTGTAACGTGATTTTCTATAGAAATCATAGTACTCCAGTTTATTAGAAGAATAAATACTATCAATTTCACCATGAAGATTTGTATTACTTCCCAAAGCAATGAGAAAATTTATCAGTATCATATCCGCTAAATAGCCCTGGTTAGGGTCTACCGATTTTAGTTCCATCTTCTAAGTCCACCTGTCATAGTAATTATTAAAGTAATTATAATCAAATAATTGCTCTTTACCCCAAAAAAGTATAGTTGAATATTCTCATGACCCATTCAGTTTCACAGTGGCATTACATCAAATTAAGATACCTCCATCTTCTTAAGTAGATTTTCCTTATTTCTCCGAGCGTAAGAATGCTTAGGGTCAATTATTAACGCTTTGTTATATGCATTGAGTGCCTCATCGAACTTCCTCATTTTATAAAGAGTATAGCCCATGTTGTTATATGCCATAGCATCCTCTGGTTCCATATGAATGTACTTTCGGTAAGTTTCAATTGCCTCATCATAGTTCTTCTGCTTATCAAGTATCCACGCTATTTCAAAATAGGAATAAGAATCCGTTGGCTCCCTTCTGCTTAACTCTTCATAAGCCTCGATGGCTTCATCATAGTTCTTCAGACTTTCCAAAGCATATGCTTTTCCAGCTAGAGTATCAATATCATCCTTCCCATATTTTTCCGCACTTTCATAGCAGTTTAAGGCATCGCTATATTGACTTAAGCTATTGAGAAGCTCCCCTTTTTCAAAGTAAGCTTCACCATCCTGAGTATCAAGTTCTATAGCTTTATTTATCAATTCCAAAGCTTCATCCTTTTTCCTCGGATGTATGCGAGACCAGATAACTCCTTTTCTCAAATTACTTTTTGCATCCGATGGATTTACGCCAATAACGTCATCGTAATATTGGAGTGCTTTTTTATAATCCTCTTTCGTTTCATATACAAGTCCAAGATTAAACAAACACTTTTCATTATCAGGGTCCTTAACTAAACCTTTAAGGTATTCTTCCTTAGCTTCATCCCATTTCTCCATCCTAGCATACAAATGTCCTTTAGCAATGTTACTTCTTGGACTCAGAGGAAATGACCTCATTGCGTCTTTAACAGACTCGAAGGCTTCTTCAAATTGCTCTTTTTCTGCCAAAATATCTGCTTTAACAAAGTAATATTCCTCTTCTTTAATGCCTGAAGCCAATTCTCGGTTTATTTTGTACAGGGCAGTTTCCGCTTCTCCATTTTCGATGAGGTCATAGATTTCATTGAAAAATTTGATTGTTTCATTGATTACAGGATTTTTAACATCTCTGGATTCCTTGTGGAGATTTCGGCCCTTGTCGTCATCCGACCACGTATCTCCCTTTTTAGCATTTTCCCATCGGGTAATAAGCTGTAGATTCTCCAAGACGGAAAGCCCTCCCTTTGAGAGGGGATGAATGTGGTCAATTTGAAAATTTAAGCGGTTCTTACTCTGATAATCACTTATGGCACTGTTATAAAAGCCCTCTTTATCTTTACTTTTTGCATAAATGCCTTCAATCAGCTCTTTCCAATAATCATTGTCGCGTTTTTTTATTTCCTCTAACGACAATTGGGTTATATCTATTGTTTCATGTATTACTTCAGGCTGATCTGTTTTTTCGTATAGGCTTGGATGAGCTAACTTATCCAGTTCGATTTGTACCTGGCGGAGGAAGTATTTTTCTTTACTGGCAAAGAAGACTTTCCAAAAGCTCTTATCTTCATTCCAGATGGCATTTAGGTAAGGGGCTTTGCTCCTTTCGCCCAAATCATTATCCCAAATATATTGGGCAATTCTTGTAATATCATAATTTTCACGGTCTTTAAGCTCCAAGAAATCTGGGCTGACCCCGTTTAAAGAATAATAGCGTAGAATGTCTTCAATATCTTCACAACTGACCGAATCCTCGAAATACTGAATTTGGATGTCGAAACTGAGGTCAGCCAATGTGTTTTCGGATATCGTTTCCATTTCACCGATTTGATTATCGGCAAAAATACTTTCAAGTTCGCTGGTGAACGCCATAAAAGCATCGTACATATTGTCATAGACGAGAATGTCGCAAAGCTTATTTACCCATTCGCCCTTAGAATCAGGAATAAGCAATGAGAACGAATAGAGTCCAACAGGGACTCTTTCCATGAAGGGACGGGCTTCAATCGCATCTGTATTCACGCTGTCATCTATGATTCTTGCGAATTCCTCCATTTTCTGAATAGCAATAAGACGCGTGATATGTTCTCGCTTCTCCCTATCTTTAACTTCGTTCCACTCATTTTCATCTTCAATTAAACGCAGAGGATTAACCCAAGCAATTTTATCCCGCCAATGGTCGACAAAACTGACAATATAGGCAGTGGCCGTTCCTCCTGCTTTTTCGCCTCGTAAAGCCCTGCCTATCATTTGAGTCATAAGGATGGTTGAAGTAGTTGGGCGAGCCAGAAAAACAGTTTGTACTGATGGTAAATCCGTGCCTTCGGTTAAGATATTGACATTAACTAACACCTGAAGTTCACCATTTCTAAATTTCTGAAGCTTTTCAGCATTTTCACGGGAAGAAACGGATATTTTTCTATCTATATCTTTAATGTCTGAAACAATATAATCAGATGAAATCCCTCGCTTTTGAAAAAGGCTTGATAACGTTACAGCATGAATTATATTAATCGCAAAAACCAAAAGCTTTCCATATTTCTTCTGATTCTGAATATAGTGCTCCACGATAAAGTTGTTCCGTTCGCTACTTTCAGCAATTTGGGTAGCGATATCGGAGGGCAAATCGAAGGATTCAATTTGTTTAATTTCCTTTTCGGTTAATGACTTAGTTAATTCCAGCGATGTTTCTAGCTCTTCAAAAATAGGGTCAGCTAGAATTCCACGGCTGATTAAGGTTCTAAGGTCAACCCCATAAAGAATGTCATCGGGAAATACTTTTAACAAAAGAGACTTCTCTCTTTCAGCAGTTCGGAAAGGAGTTGCAGTTAGTCCAAGAACATGAAACGTTTTGTCGTTTGCCTTATCCAGTTGTTGCAAAAGACGGCGGTAAGATTTAGCTCCCGAATGATGGGCTTCATCAACCACAACAAAAATTTGATTTTTATTAGGTTTTACCCAGAGTTGCATTACATGGTTTATCCCATGAAGTAAACTATCCTTGCTTGCAATAAGCAAGTCATCATTGGGTTGAATATGGATGGTCTTGTCATGTAGACCCGAAACAATCCGATAACTAAAAGAATCTTTCTGAGGGAGTATATTCGCGTTAGCATTCTGAAAAACGGTATCGAGAGCCTGATTTAATAATTCATGGCGGTGGGCAAGCCAAAGGACTTTCTTTCCTTGGTTAATGACATTTTTCAGTACCCAATACATTGCCGTTAAGGTTTTGCCCCCCCCCGTCGGTATGACTAATAACCCTTTAACTTTTTCCTTCTGGTTCAACGATTCTGTTAGCTTATGTAATGCTTCTCTTTGATGAGGATACAATATCAAGTCATTATCGGTTTGTCTCACGGGAATATTCCCAGCAAAATTATTCTGCACTAATTGGTTATAAGTTGTTGCCATTTTATCTTAATCCTCCATTGTGATTCGAATTCAGAGCAATATCTACTGAACTATATTGGTTGGTGTAACCATGCTGACTATGTAACTCTAATAAACCCAACTCACTATAGCTCTAGAATTCGACACATTTCTTTGCTGTTCCTTCTAAATTCACGAATATTTGAATAATATGCTCCGCGAGAGCCCAAAGACTGAGCCATCGGCGGCTCTGTCACACCGAAATATTCAATATTATATAAAGAAGAAAATAAGCCTAGGCGTTAAAACGTCGTAAAAGTTAATTTACGTCCTATTTGTACAGACTCTCATGAAGCATTTGTAAAGAAAATCCCTACCTTTTTACCTTACTGCCCTTCATTAGACAGTAGGTTACTTTCTTGTATTTGTATCGTGTTGTAGAAATACATCTAATGATAAATCAAACATAGAACTAGCTTCGTCATATCTTCTCTATGCACAGGGGTTGCCATCTTCTATAATGCAATTATAAAAATTTAGGAGGAGGATGATATTTTGAAACTAATCAGAGCTTGGTCTATAATTAAGGAATTCGACGGGTATGCGAATGTGCCCATTTTTTGGTATCACCCCAAAAGAGAAATTCCTATCTTTGCGTACAATGAACTCATCAAGGACTATGACCAAAATGACCCACTTTCATTGTATCCAGAGGGCTTTGCGGATGAGTTCTATACAGAATCAGAAATTGAGGAACTAAAGAGGGTTCTTAATAAATTTCGAGAGTTTCGAAATCCCATTGTTAATGTAATAATTGTTGACATTCCTTTTCCTAACAATAGTTATCCTTTAGGAGGCATTCCATCCGACTCGCGTCATGGTTCGATTGTATTTAGCCAAGATGTTACTCTCGACCTCGGTTTTCAACTATGTGGTTACTATGACATAAGACCTTTTATTCATAAAGATTCCAAAACAGATAATGTGTCTAATTTTAGTAACACACCTATATGTGATATCAATGAATCTCCTGATTATGAAGATTTTGAAGATATTGAAGATATTCCATTTTAAACAATTATTCAGAAAGACAGAAAGATATTGGCTCCGATAAGATGGAAGCAATATCTTTCCTCTACTTTTTGTACGGTTTGACCATTGATTTTAACTAGGAGTTCATACGGAAGCTTTGCCCAATCTGCCGTCATGGCATCTTCGCTGGTGACTGCTCTCAGGATAATGGGATACTCATACGTTCGGCTATCTTCCACCACTCCGACGCTCTTATCGATCGAAGGAAGGAGTGGTTAAGATGTTTTGTTGATTGATGGTTTAGATGACTTAACTTGCTTCTTATTATAATATATAGTTATTCGGATTCCGACAATAACCTCTTAGTAACGGTTGAGAAATATTTATATTGATCATCCATGATTGTATACCTATAAACAATATGAGTTTTTACTGTTAATGACTATATCCATCTCAGGAATGAATGATTTACTGAATCATTGTCTCCCCCTAATTGAATATTTCGATGTGACAGAGCCGCCGATACGCTCTTGGCTGAGCCACCTTCACGCTGAAAATGAGCCACCATGTTGCTGGTCGAACCACCAGCTGAATGAACGGTTAACGGTCAATCCACGGGACCCCAAAGAAAGACTTTACATGGGGGCTTAGGATGCTACCCTGCTTACCCAAGAGGAATACTTCCATATGAGCCACAGCCCTCGACCCATTGAAGCATCCAAAGCAGGGTCCCATGTCAAGTCTTCTCCAGAGTATCTCACCCTGCGAGGGGGTGGCTCTGGTCTAGCGTGAAGGTGGCTCAGTCTTTGCGTATTGATGTCTCACGGAGCATATTATTCACTAATCTTATCAATAGACAATTATTTACTAATAGCATAAAAATCATCGATTGTTTTAAACACCTTTTTCCTATGAAGATAGATTTTATTAATTGGTACACGTTCATCTTCTACTTCAGTAAACGCCTTTTGAAGGCCGATCTGCCAAGGACTTTTAATGAAGTTTAATAGCTTGTTTGTCGTAAGTTTACCTTGGAATACGCCTTTCATTTTGGGTGGTATAAACTGTCTGATCGGCTCTCCATTTTTGTAAATTGTCGGCAATCTTTTGTACAGTAAAGTAGCTAAGATTGTATAGTCAGTTATTATTACTCCCTCTGGATCAAATTTACCAGAAATTTTACACGAATATAAAAGCATCCTGTATATACGCCTAGGTTTCCATCCAGTAGAATATCTACAGCCTTTTTGCTTATTTAACTCTTCTAAAACATATACTATGTTGGAACTGTAGAAATCACTAATTCGATTTATCTGATTAATATCCTCAGGAATTTTGCGATTGTAAAAATCGTATCTTTTTCGCGGTGTCGCAGGTTGAACGGTATGTTTACATTCACACAAAAACATGTCTTCTCCTAAAACAAAAGCAACATCACATTGATATTCTTCATTATTAACATTCCTTTTTAAACTTACTGCAGGAATTTGATTTTCATTCAAATCAGTAAGAATTCGATCTTCGAAGCAATAACCCTTAAAGTTTAAATTAAAATTTTCTTTGGAAGCTAAAGACATTAGGGCTAAAGAATCTTGGATGTGACTAGCATACGAGGGAACCGTTATTATTTTCTCCCCAATTTCAATAAAGGGAGCATCAAACCAATCGATAGAATTCCGCTTGAATTTTAGTCTATTGCATATTCTTTTGGCACTCTTTTTATCTATCCCATACATTACAAATCTTTTAACCCACTCATCGATGGTGGATACATAAAGCCATTTATCTGGTTTACTGGACTCAGGGAACATAACTTTATCAATAAATTCTCTATTAACATATCTCACTATCGCAAACGCTCTTAACCATTTTACAATTTCGATTTCATCCACTTTAAAATCCAGGCTTTTACTTGAAAAATACTCGAGATATTCATTGTAAGATGCTTCTTCACGTTTGTCTAAATAACCATTTGGAGCCAGTAAATTCGATAAGTATACTTCTTCTTTATTAGGGCTATTGAAATCACACATAAAAGTCTGTCTGGAAGATTCAAATCTTTGAAGCTCAATTTTGTCTTGTATTAAATCCTTTATATCTTTAGGCTTAATCTCAATGCTAGTTTCATCATGTCGTAAAATTTCATAATTTCCAAATTTCCAATCTTCAAATGCATCAAATAGAACCGTTCTAATATCAATTAAAGGGAAATGAATCATCGATTGATTAATGTCACTAGAATTTATTTCTTTATCATATGAGCAAAATGTGAATTTGTTGTTCTTGTAAAGAAACCCATAAAAAATAAAAGCCTGGATAACTTTACTTGCTTGCTGAAACGTATAATCGACGGCATCTGTAAACTGGTTGGCTGTTAAATTGTTGATGCCTTTGATTTCGCCATTAATATTTCTTAGTATATCTACTTCGTTATATGAATTTTTATTTTTACCATTATTGAATTTACGATCATTTAAAGATCGCATATAAACTTCAAAAACTATAAGAAAAGCATAAAGTTTATTCTCATCGTTAATTTTAGCCACTTCTTCAAATTGATCCTTCGAGTAGAAATCTTCAAACAATACATTCCATGTTTTTATTTCCAGATCATATTCTTCAATTAGCTGTTGTTTCATTTGCATTAATGCCTTTGCATAGACTTTTTTATGCAAATCTAAAGAGATATTTGATTTCTCTGATTCTGACCTTGGATATGCGTTGACACCAAAACCATTTACTTTAAAAGCAAAAAGAATTTCTTCTACTGAATATTTTTCAATGAAAGCACTACTTTTATCATTCTTTGTATCTTTTAAGACATTATCTAATTCATAAAAAGCTGAACTTTTCAACGATTCATCCTACTTTCAGAACTTCAGTTTTGATTATTCTATATTAGCATTATAAGAAACGGAAATGAATGAATACTCTTTTTGAAACCTCAAATCGAATTCTAAGCTTCGTTCCGAAAGATTTCAAGCTTTCAATATGAGGGTTTATTTCGTGTCTCATTTTCTATCGTTTTAAATAACTATATTGTAGGATGGTGATTATTGAATATATAAAACGCCTCCCACTAAGGCGTTTTGGCTGTTCCCATACTAGAAAATTGAATCAGTAAACAATCTCATCTTTTCAATGTATTCTCTAAACTCATCATATTTCTCCAAGAATCTTCTGATAATATCTATATACTGATTTCTGCTTAGGTGAGGACTCGAACACATTGAACATCTGCTAATCATGACTTCTCCTATAACTGGAACCTTAATAGTCCTAAATGTACTAGGTATACTTGTAAAATCGTTACTATGAGAGCAGCTAAACTCCTCATATATGGAGATCAGATCATCCAATAAATCTTCAATTTTTCTATCAATGAAAATCCATTCCTCACCACTTTTAAACATAACTATCGTTTCAATAAAACTATCAAATATTGTCGAATCAGTCCAATCAAATTCACTCAAGCGATTTACTCTTTTCATTGATTCAATAATTTTAATAATATCTATTGCTTGGTCATAATCGTACTTTACACTTATCTTTTTAACTGAATTCTTAGGTAATTGTGCTTCTTCTATTTTTCTTAGCATAATCTCTTTCGCAATAGTGAATGTGGTCTCTTTTATCCTTTTTAATAAATCGTTATCATTCTTGAAGTAGTAATACGAAATTTGGTTATTATCAATTTCTTCAATTAATTCCTTTGCATCACTTTCATTATTTTCAAGTTTTATGTAAATGTGTTTAGGTATATTAGTCTCTAAGGCTATTTGGAATTCTTCGTGAGTTCCTGAAATACCCTTTTCCGTTTTATTGCCATATTTGTTCTTAATTATAAATATGATGAAATCCGCATCAAAAATGTCTTTTCTATACGTCATTGCATCAACTGAAGGAGTCAGATTCTTTTCGTAAAGCATTGCCTCAGCACCAATACTTGAAAAAAATTCTTCGATTTTCGATCTTATATTTAAATTTTCACTTAGAGTAGAACTTAAAAATATCCTGGGTTTAAACATCATATAAAACACCCCTTATGAAAAATGGCTATAACCTTCCGTTCCTCGCAGAAAATGACTAAATTACTCTCGTCTCTATATAAATACCTCAAGATGATGTCACTGTCACTACTCTTCACTCTTGGAGCAAAAGGCCGATTTACCTTAAGCTATATCATACAATTATCAAACTCTAACTATATTAAAGATACTTCCTAATATTGACAAATTACCTTTAGGCAATGATGGTATATTGATAAACAATCGTTTGATGGCCCTACTTACAGCTACATAGTTAATTCTATGTTCTTCTGGTATGCCTTTTAAATCAGGGTTGAGAAGAAATGAAAGATCACTTTCCTCCGTTAGAATAAGTAATACATTTTCAAACTCATCCCCTTTGGCTTTGTGAATAGTCTTATGTCTACTAACATCTTCGACAATCTTTACACATAAAGCCAATTGTTGATAACTATGTCCCTCATAAAAGGTTTTAGCTGCACCACTTGCTAGTCTTGAAATATCTGATTTGATTTCATTTTTTACAATAGAATAAAAATCAAACAATGGTTTGTCTTTGAATTCTTCATACTTTTTCAGAAGTAAACAGATATGCCTCAAAGCCTCTTTTTTACCTTTATCTTCATCATCTTTATCTTTAAAAATTCGTTCAAGTTCTTTGATAGCATTTTTAAAATTTCTTTCACGGGCATATTCAGTAGCTTTTAAACAAGCAATAACCACTTTGCTCCTATAACCGTTGTTGTTACTCGATTTGTCTTTATCCGAAAGTTCTTCAATCAATTTATCATTAAATGAAGTTCCTCCAACTTCCTTCTTCATTGCATTCGAAGTAATATTAATTCTTGACAATGAATATATGGGTTCATTATTACTCATTTCTGTTGCTTTTTTAAGAGCAGTAATCATCTCACCAACAATAATAACTGGAATTTCTCCATTCACATTTCTATATTTATTCTGGACAAGATCAACACGTACTAGATTCAATACATCAATGATTTGGTTTGTACTCCTCCTATTATCAGCCATTTCGTATTCCTCAATATTATGCAACATGAAAGAACCAAATTGTTGTGGTTCAGCACCTTGAAATCCATAGATTGATTGAGCTTCATCACCAATTATTCCGACAATAGTTTCTCTCTCACCAATTAATTTCAAAATTGCAACTTGAATTGGATTTGTATCTTGAAACTCATCCACAAAGAAATATGGAAACTTCGATTGTAATACTTGTATTATAAATGGATGCTTTTTAATAAGTTGATAACTAAAAAAGAGGACATCATCATGATGAATCACAGCCTTTCCCCAAGCCATTTTTTTATACTCAAAATATGAATCATTTTTAATGTTATATCCTCCAACTCTTTGAGGATAATCAGGCTTTACAACTAGATCACCCGAATCATCAAATTTCCACCTTATTGCTCTAAAGGCTTTAACTAATAACTTGTCATCCGTAATTCTCTGTTGTCTAGTCTTAGCTTTCCATTCTCTCAAAAAAGAATAATTTGATAGAATTATGTCATCATGCCCATCTATCTCTGCCACTTTCAAACCATAATCGTCAACTAGAAAAGCAGCATAAGGTTTTACAATATTCTTGTATAAAAAACTGTGAATCGTTGAAACTTCTACTTGTTCTGTAGAAGTCCCTAAACGGTTCAAAATTGTTTCAACAGCAATATTTGTGTAAGTAATACAAGCAACTTTACGGGTTTTCTCTAATCTTGTAGAGTGATGCAATACATTTTTAATATGTTCAACCAACCAATATGTCTTACCTGCACCAGGTCCCGCTGACACTCTAAAATGATTCTCAATAGCAATTAGTGTATCTGAATTTATCTGAATCATTGGCATATCCACTCTATCGCTTGTTTTATGTAATCAGGAACATTAAATTCTTTGTATTCTGTTGTTCCTTTTTTTGTTAGATTCTCATCTAACACATATGCTAATTCCAATGCATTTTCTCCTTTTCCAACTGAATTAAGATATCGAGCAGCTATAATTGCCCTAGACTTATCATTATCAGTAAACGAAGTGTTTACGTTTATGCTATCGATAATTCTTTTGTTTTCATGGCTACCTCTCAACTTTGTTTCATAATCTGATATGGGTTTTTCATTTTCATATAATGACATAAGTTCTTTGATTTCTTCTTTATTACTCATTGAATCAGTTATCAATAATTCAAGTGAGGGATTATACAAAATCAAATCATATTCAAAGGTTTTTCCTTTGTCTACGTTTTGACTAAAAAAAACAATATTCGGATGAGTTGTAATTGGATATTTATCTGCACTGGCATTGTTCTTATAATTATAAATCGTTCTATCTTGATTGTATTCAAATGGATAGCATTTTTCATAACTACCACCAGAGATTTTTTTTCTTTCTGGGTCTCTATCCGTTAGGCAAACAATTTTCTTGTTCAAAGCATCTGGCTTTTGGCTGTCAAACAAATGCAAGAAGTGATCAAAGAATCTCCCCCCTACATTTATTACTGCAATATGCTTTTCATCTAACGAAATACCTTCATATCTTGCCAGAATGGATATAAGTAATTGCTCTGAAATTCCTTCCACTAAAATCACCTTTTGTGCAAAAAGCATATCCGATTTGGTTGCATCTAAAAACCGTTGAACATATTTTTTACTTTTCCCATCGGAGGGAAATACCTTCCCAGGATATCCAACTGTACTTTCTTCAGCCTCATTGTGTAAGCAAATCATCTCATCAAGAGAAACAGATGACGTAATATGAGTTGAGTGAGTAGAAACAAAAATTTGTCTTACCTTTTTTTCTAATTTGTTCTTTTTCAAAAATCTTAAAAACTGATATTGCATTGCAGGGTGCAGATGTGCTTCGGGTTCTTCAATAGCCAAGATAGGGAAGACTTTAGCATTGCTCCCTAAATACTTACCATCTGAATTTACTTGCATTTTTGATAAAAGCAAGGACATGAAAATCAAGTTATTATATCCTAGTCCATTATGTGTAGCAGGTATTTTTACCCCACTTTCATATTCGACAATCAATTTTAGTGCCGAAAACATTTCAACGTCCGAGATGCTTCCTTCGAAATTAGGAATAGCGTTATTAAAAGATGCTCCTGTATTTTTTGCATATGATAAGATTTGTTCTTTACCTTCCGTCATTCTTCCCTGAAGGTCAATAAGTAAAGCATCTGCATTATCAGAAAAATCCTGTTTTTTCGTTTTGATTTCTGCTTTTTTATCTCCCTCTGACTTACTTGTATCAGATTTAATTTCATAATCCATAAAAAAATCCAATACACTTCTTAAAAGGGTATTTTTCCCAGTAAGCATGTCTCTCTCAACATCACGAATTGCATCTAAAAATTGAAAATCGAATTTTTGCAATGATTCACTATCAGCAACGGTTTGAGTTGTTGTATTTCCTCCCCATATTTTATATACATACAATCTTATAAAGTCGTGTTTTATTGTTTTCCAAGCTATATTTAAATCTGTAGCAGTATTAATCGCTTCTAAATAATTGGCTTTCTCTTTTTCAGGAAGAAAAAACTCATAGGTTAATAGTGCTTCATAGGGTTCTTCTAGCTTAGTAAGCCAATTTCCTACCGTAACTAAGTCATCGGAATTTAGGTCTTCTCCGATACTCTCATTTATCGTAATACTTATTCGGATTGTTGGTGAATTAGCTTTTAGATCGTCAAGTGAATTATGTTTATTGAAATCATCTACATCTAACCTCTTTGATCCTTGGGAATCAAGTACCAACCCTAATGCCTTAATTAAATTTGATTTACCCGCATTATTATGACCGATGATGACATTTACGCCATCATTAAATTCTATATCTTTAATATTAAAATTCCTGAAATTTTCTATTCTTATTTTGGATATGTACATTCTTTCATCTCCACTTATTTTGTATTTTGTTCACATAAGAAGTAGCAATAAAGCTATCTCAAACAGTCCTCGAATGAAAGGTTGTTTTTTGTATACGGTTAAGGGGTTTACCTTGCCTGTGAAATTGCTCTAGTTCTAGAATTCAACACTTTTCCTGAACATTCCTGCAATAAATACAAATACTAGAAAAATATCCAGAACTCAGTAATCGCTCTGGATGTGGAACTTCATTAATATATTCTTAATCTTCTAGGGTCTTGTTCATAGTCGGAAAGATTATTCTTGTGATCGATTCAGTCGCAGTCGTCAAATAACTTGCCGACGGATGAAGATGAGCGATTCAGTTATTGCTTCTAAATCCAATGTCAACTGCTGTAATGTCACCCCCACCCAATAGCAATGAGGCTAAGAAGGGTGAATGAACCCTTCTTAGCCTCATAATCTACAACTCTTCTGTGGAATGTGTTCCGCTTCATTCCTAACTCCATAGCCCGACTGCTGTAGCTCCATCTCTTTCACTCGATAATAATCTATTGAACAACACTAAACATCCTGTTAAACTTTTCTCTTTCGTCTATATTACCTACATCTTTTAGTAAAGAGATATATCGATTAAAATCATTCCTAATCTCGTTTAAAAATCTTTTAGGATTAATTATTATCGTTCCAGTTTGCGAAAAATCGATTGGGTGTTCAGATTCATTACTAATAATTACTTGTCCACCACTCATACCGTTATGGAATAGACCACACCTAACTTGTTTGTAAAAATCATTTAATTTTTCGTCATCTACAGAAAGCGAAAAAATTCTCTCTAGACCTCTCTTAAAGAAATCCCTACTATTCCGTTCACTAGTTTCACCAGCAATATATTGTTGAACTCCCTCGATATAGGAAGCACTAATCATTATAACAACAAAACCATTATTTTCTCCTCTTAGTAGCCTTGAACCTCGATCTAAAAACCATCCCTTAACTTGTCTTTTGTAAATCTTAATTTTGTCATCTATATTATTTGGGTCGAGATATTCATTCCTTTTTTCATCGTAGATTTCAGGAATGTCCTCATTCATATGACCATGAATTTTTGGAGCTAAATAAACAGGGTAATTTCTAAGCCTTTTTGGCATTATACTTCCACTCTCCTTATAAATTTGGAATAAATCTAATTGTTTAACCCCTCCATCGTAAACAAAGATGAGGCAATTTATGTCCCTCGATTACTCTTAGTTTAACTTAACTCGCTTTTCAACTTGCTTATTAGCAATTTTTCACGTTCATTCATGAAAATAAGAAAATTCGGGAAAGTTAGGTCAACAGTCGGTATATAGTGCTTGGACTTAAAGTCTTTTTTATCTTGCTCAGTTTTGTATGTTTCTTTTAACCAGACCTCGAACTCCTTGTCTCTCTTTTCTATATTCGGAATAGCTTCAAGCAGCTGAAGGTTTGCCATGGAATTGCAAAATGAGATACACAAGTCGATATCTTCATCAGCAACCTTTTTATTTCGAAGCTTTCGTTGTGTAAAGAGGCTCTTCGGAAAAATATGATCTATATGGAAATGGTTGCTGAAATCAAAAGATGGATAAAGCAAAGAAAATGTTGCTAATACATCTCCGTTCCCATATTTAACAATCATAATATTTGTAATATCCTCATCCGAAAATACAATAGTTTTATTTGTTCCTTTGAATTTTTCAATTATTGCTTCAAGCGGGAAACCGCTGTCATGGTTGCTCTGAATAATGTCGCTAATTGGTCGCAAAACATTATCAGGCTGACCCCCAAATACTTTCTTCAATAAGGAAAGCACTATCCATTTCTTTATTTTCTTTCTATCCTCAGCCCTTGATGTTGAAGTTACAAAGCTATGAGGTGAGCCAATGGTCTGTAAATAGTAGGCGATCGGAATTATCGCGTTATTAGCCGCTAGGGTTTCTCTACTATATCCAAAGCTCGAAACCAAATTCACAGCCAATCTTATCGCTTTGGTTAGGTTGTCCCAGTTCTGTTCAATTTTTAACATATTTGCTTTATTAAAGTTATCAACTTTAAATGCAATGTTTTTTAATCCGCTCAACACTAAGGAAGCTTTTAATACAAAGTCCTTTGAGAAATTAAAACCTGCACCGATTCCGTTGATCTCATCGACAAACTCATTTATTTCTTCACGTGCATCCTTCGTCTGCCATTGAGCCGTTGCAATTGACAAAAGTAAATCTGAATAGCTTAAAGTCGTGCCACCGCTATTAACTCTGATGAAGATATTTAGCACCTTGTCCAGTTCTTCACTTTTTTCAAGATAATAGCTTATGGTCGGTTTACTATGAATTACTTTGTAAAGCTGTGAAAGGGCTTTGTTTGCAAATATGGTTTTATCTTTGGTGTATTCAGTAAAAGAAATTTTTTCAAGCAAAAACTCAGTAACATTCTCTAGCTCTGGCATATCAAGCATGTCGCCAACCCGCAACCAGTAATGTTCTTTATCGTTTATCGCATCCTCAGATGTTAGGAACTGGAAATCATATTTCATATCTTCCTCACTCGACTCTGCGACAATATTCAAGTATAGATACCTCTTCGGATATGCCAACGGATTATCCCATCTTTTATACGGTAGTTTATAAGCAAAGCTTCCTTTCAAAGCAATGTATATCGATGTTAGCCTTTGTTGACCATCCAGAACAGCAACGATATCGTCATCGCCTTTTAGGTCTGCTTTCGGATTGTGTCTTTTATCTTTTTCATGATATTCCCTTAGAAACTCATAGAAACCGTAATCTTGTCTACGTTCTTTTGATACCTTCCAAAATAAAAAGAGCTTATAGGATAATCTCTCATTAGGCTGTCAAATAGCATCTCAATTTGATAGGTATCCCATACAAATTCCCTTTGAATCGCAGGAAGAAGATATTTTTTCGAGTGTATCTCCTTTACAATTTCATTGATCGTTAAAGCTGTTTGATATGACATATTTTCAAGAACCCCTCTCGCTTTTTTCTATTTGTTAATCATCATTAAAAAAGATAAATAGCATTAAAATATTTCAGCATAACACTGAGACATCCATTTTCATGTTTAATTTCAATCACCTTACTCACTTAATCTCAACTTCACCTTCACCCAATGTTTCTCCAGAAAGTTTGCAAATCGCAACTCTATACTTTCCTTTCTCAGTAAAATTGAACCCAAAATGGTATACTCCCCACTTAGGATCAACATCTACATCCTCACGGTGGTAGACACTTTCTGCTGTTCCAGTTCTATAAATTGTAACTTGAAGTTTTGATACTTCAAAAGCGGAAGATGCTTGTAAAGTTACTTCAACCTTACCCGAATTGAATATAATCCCCGTATTAATAGGGGTTATTTTTTCGTCAACTTTCTCACTAAATACTAATCTAGGTTGTCGCTGTGGTTGCGAAGAAACAGGTGAACTGGTTCTATTACACCCAACGGAAGAAAAAACGGATAAACTAATGAGAAGGAAAGCGAAAAGAACCAATGAGTTCCTAACCTTTTTCAACTAATATTCCTCCCAAAATGGCGAATATTAGTTAGTTGTTACACAAGTAAAAAGTTAGGGCGTTATTAGCCGTTCTAGCAAAGCGATACCGCTCCTCTAAATTAAGATATCAGCTTAATTTAGAGGAGCGGTATCGCTTTTATATCCTACTAGCTAATATTTACCTTTAATATAATCAGCAACATCATCAATTTCTGGAAAAAGAGTCGCTTTATTGATGGAATAGGCATTTAATACATCAATAAATTTCCGTTTACTTTCAACAATGAAAACCTGCCGTTTTCCATTGATCGCATTGTATCGTAAATCATTGACATCAAGATGTCTATAATCTATAGATAAACCACACAATATAAACGATCCATCTTGCTTCAATATCCTATTATTATTTTTGAGTGGTAAGACAATTCGACTGTGCAGCAAATCCTCTTTTATAATTTGATCCTTAAATGCAGGCTTTTCAGTTTTCACCTCATGCAATAACCGTTGCACATTTTTGTTAAAATCATCCTGGGCCAGACTTTCTATAGCATAGTTATATATCTCTTGTTGTTTTTCATATTCAAATAAAGGCAAACTAGCTAATATTGATATTGTATCACTTTGAGGGTATTTAATTTCACGATCATCAACTGAAAAAATAACAATTTCTCCATAGGACTCATGATTATTTTCACAAGCGAAATATAATGCTACTAAAGGATTCCGCGTAATATCCAATAATCTTGTGGGCAATCCATAATGTTGCATTTCTACAAGGTATTCAAGATGTGACTTCATTTTTTCAAAATTGCTAGGACAGTTAATAATTAGTTCATTATACATTTTTCGTTCGTTTCTATGCCAGTTTTCTTTACGCATTAATGAAGGAAGTAAAATATAATTTGCTTCTGAATGTCCTCGATAAAACAAAGTTTTTCCTATTGAATACATTTCTTCAATATTTTTGTAGAAATCTTCAATAGAACCAATAAATTTCAGGTCTACCTTAGAGCTTAGATAAGCGATCCCTTTAGAAATCTCAATCTCGTCTGAAAACTGATATCTTTCTATTAACAACTTAATCAGTTCATGGGTAGCTTCTAATCGAGCATTATCATTGTTGAGCGACTTGAAAATCCAATTAACTAAAGCCTGTGCTTCTATTAGTTTCATATCATCAGGTATTTTGTAATTCTGCATTTGAGGCTGCAAAAATCCATTTAAAACCGCGGCAATATTCTCCTTTTCGGAATAACCATTTTTATACAGATTTATTATTGGAGAGTCGATGTCCCTTAACTTTTGTTGAATTAACTCTTCACTAATTTTACTATATATATAAATGTTCATATCACAATATCCATCAGAAATCAGTTTATCTCCACATACTAAATAGAACGCCTTCTCTACAAATGGATTCGTATATATGTCATCAAAAAAGTAATTAAAGAAGAAGAAGAAAGCAATCGCCCCCATTATTATTTATTGTGATTTGTAATGAACTCCCAATTTATTGACAAAATAGTTTCTAAATTATTTCGTAATAATGTTTTGAATAGAAACCGACTTTTATATTTGGATAAGTTCGCACATATAACTGAACCTTTTTCTATTATTCAACAATTTTTGTAGATATTCCTGCAATAAATATAAGTATTACAAAATATCTCAGAAAGAATTAAATTGTAACACTCTCAATCGTCATACAACTTGCCGATGGGTGTGTATCTACTCTGACCATAGTTGTAATACTGATAAGGTCTAATCAGTCTTAATGCACCCCACCCATAGCAATGAAAAAAGAAGAGGCAAGGGAATCCCCTGCATTCTTCTCTTATTTTTGTTTTCCTTGCTTTAATGCTTCATATTGCTTCTTGTATCTGTAGAAACTTGGTTTAGTCATACCTAGTCTTTTCATACATTCAAAAGGTTTTACCGCTCCTGCTTCAACATCCTTATATGCTTTTACAAATAAGTTGAAGTCCATCACTTTGGGTCTACCATATTGCTCCCACTCTCCACGTTCTTTCATGGACGCTATGCCTTCTCTTTGCCGCTTCTCTCGCTTTTGCATTTCAGCATGGGCGAAGGTCGCATACATTTCAACTAGCATATTGTTGATTGTGTCCATCATCATTGAAGCCATATCTTTGTCATTATCCTTATTAAAGGATGAGTAATCAACCAAAGAAGTCGGTATCTCCAGTATCATCATTCTGACACCTAAGTTTTTGAAGTGTTGTATCTCTTTTAATGTGTCTAATTTGTTTCTACCCAACCTATCTAACTCTGAAACGATAATGACATCACCTTTATTCTTTGCCATCCTCTTCATAGCTAGATAGTCAGGGCGATTAAAGTTCTTGCCTGTCTGTTGATCACAAAACATTTCATCCAATTCAATATTATGTTCTTGGCAATAATCCTTAATAGCTTTGATTCCTCTATCAAGATGTTGCTCAGTCGTAGAAGTTCTGTGGTATCCGTATACTTTTGCCATTGACCTACCTCCGTTCACTTTGTTCAGTAAGTCAACTATACCCTTATATTATCACAATGTATACACTTTAATTGAGACTTCTCAATAATATTTATGCTTACATTTTGAGCATATAAAACGAGCTGAAAGTAGTAGGATCGATAAGTATACTTTTTGAGACGTTTTGTAAATAGACCTGCTTTACAATTAATTTTCTACAAGCGAGTATAACGCTTGTCTATTTGGTGGTCTGTAACCCATTGGGCAAGTCAGGCATCAATGTCCTAACGGGTCACGAAATGGACAGTTTAGCTCGTCAACACCCTTTTGCCATAAAAAATAAAAGATTCAAACATTCTAACTATTCATAATTTTAATATTACAATCTCAAGATGAATATTTCCGTGTGACAGAGCCAACAATACGCTCTTGGCTGAGCCACCTTCACGCTGAAATGAGCCACCATGTTGGTGGTTGAACCACCAGTTGAATGAACGGTTAACGGTCTGTCCACGGGACCCAAAGATAGACCTTACATGGGGGCTGTGATGCTACCCAGTACCAAGAGATGGGGCTTACCAAAGAGGAATACTTCCATATGAGCCATAGCCCTCGACCCATTGAAGCATCCAAAGCAGGGTCCCATGTCGAGTCTGCCCCAGAGTATCTCACCCTGTGAGGGATGGCTCTGGTCTAGCGTGAAGGTGGCTCAGTCTTTGCGTGATGGCTCTCACGGAGCATATTATTCACTCAAGAACAAGCCTTTTAGACACGTATATATTCAAAGACATCTTATACCGTCAAACTTTGGACTGGATAGCTTAGGCATTAACAATTAATTGATTAATGCTATCAAGACAGTGTTTTAGAAAGAGCCATCGAATAAATAATTAATTCGATGGCTTAGAATTACACCTTATAACACAAACCTATTATCACACTGTTCACAATCCAAATACACAGGCTAATACATCATAAATGGTTCCTACCCCTTATGATGTATTAGCCTGTCCGCTGTAAAAATTAGCTTCATGAAAGTTCAGATGTTAGAATATCTCTATAAATCTTTCCACTAAAGTAAGAAAATGTTCATTAATGGTGAATTTAAGAAGTATGAATTTAAATCAAGGGAGGGGGATAAAGCACGAAAAATTAATTAAGATTAGTTGAACGGATTATCTGACTATAAGTAAATTCCTCTGCTTGTTCCCTTAGCCAAGTTAAGCTATCCTCAACTGCACTTCAGGGGAAATCTGGGCTATTTTCGTAGTATTCTTGATTGATTATTAGAACTAATTTTCAATATTGGAAGGATCATTTAGTGCATCTCCTTCGATTAAATCGCTAATTGTCTCTTCCAGGAAATTGCCTTCTTCATCGGTGCCTTTTAAATCCATATAAATCTGTCCTTTAGTTAAAATCTTTATCAATATATCTGTCTTCTTAGTACTATTTTTCATAATTAAATCTTCAAAACTACGTGCTATCAAAGAATTATCTATCTTGTGCAGATTTCCATTTTTTTTGAATCCCAAATTCTCTAATAAAAGTATTGCTTCGTGATTTTCACATCCTAATAAATGAGCCAATTGTTCATAATCCCATTCAGGTCTAGAAAAGATAAAGGCTAATATATTTCCTATATTTTTAGCCCCCCTATCCCCCCATTTATTCCAATATTTAGTTATAATATTTTTCCAGAACAAGACAAATTCCTTTAATACAGCCAAGTCCGCCGCGTAATTTAGAAATTGATCTAAATATTCAATCAAGTCAGCATATTGAGGTAACTCTGTCCACCCACAGGCTAAATCATAATAATCAAATTCGAATCCCTCAAAATCAGGTATAATACCATACTCTACTGAAACAATTAAATCATTCAAAGTTATTCCTCTCCACGGAACTTCCCACTTTAATACTGAGTTTGTTATAGCCCATGGCAAACTTCTTGCAAAGTAATCGATGTTCTCTGACCGCATTTCAATTTTTAGTCCGTCTTCAGTAACATACTGGAAGAAGAAATGGCTGGAATCTATGTGTTCAACGTTAAAGTTTGCAGATATTATATCGATTAACTTCTCTTCTCCAAATTCTTTGATGTAAAACCACTTTTTGATTCCATTAAAACTAATGGAAATTACTTCCCGCTTGCTCACTATATGTTCCCTCCCCTTATTTCAAACCATTCCTTTACTTCAATTCGTCCTTCTTCAGCCTCAAGCTTACCCTCAGCAATATACTCCAGTATTCTCGAAATGCTAAAATCAAAGATTCCATTAGGATATATTTCATCGCCTTCGCTCGTTGGCAGTGGCGTATAGTTCTTATTCAGTTTAATCTTTCTACTTTTATTCATCTTCTACAAGCCTTGCCACGTCCGAACCGCACTTTTTGCACTTGCCCCTAAGTAAGATTCCAAACTTTTTCGTTATACATAGTGTAGTCGACGATAGTGGCTACCCCACAAGTGGAGCAAAAAACATTATTTATAAGAAGTTGCTGAATATTTGGGGGTATTTTCGCCCATTTTTTAACCGCCTGAAAATCTGTTACTGGCAAACGACAAGCCTCCTTTTCTTGGGACAAGATACACATGATTCGGTTGTGAAGTAATTGGTCACTCCAGCTTATAATGAATAACTTCTATACAACGTCACTCGCATATTAATCTCAACCTTAAAGCTTCAGTCTCGAACAAATACTGAACCTTTTGTTCCAAAGCATCAAGCTCGTCGATAGGCTGTTGTTTCTCTTTGTTATAAGGAACGCCTTGGAATCCTCTCAATCGCTTCGCCAATAGTTCGTTTTGTCTGTTAAGTTTCTCAAATTGAAATAAGACATCTGGCGAAAAGAACGTTTCAGGTATTAGAACATCTACGTGTGCTGGGATACGTTTTAAATGCAACTGGTTAGCGAGATATGCTCGACGATTTCCGCCATTACATACTGAATATGTGAAATCAGGAAACTGTTTTAAAATTAGTCCCTCAGGTGCAGGGTCCTTCCAGCCATAACGTTTTACATTCTTCATTAAAGATGCCATTTCTGCATTATTTGCAATTTCGTTCGGAGAGCGTGATAATCCTATTATTTAAAAAGGGTCCACTTCAGTAATTCCTAAATAGTAAAGATAGTGTTCAGGATATTTTGCTAATAACTCCTCATATTAAGCCATTTTTCATTTTCCATTACAAATTGAACCCCTCCCTCAATTTGTTAGGGATTCGGGTGATAAAATCACAATCTCTTCCCTAGTGTATTTAAGGCATTCTTCTCTATATACGTTCTGACGTTTCAATGCAAATTTTCTGCAGGGTTACTATTACGCTAATTTACACCCATCTTCTTCATTAAGTTATTATGCTTTTCTTTATATAGCATTCGATGTCTATTCTTTGAATCGACAAGCTATGGGAAACGCATCGACTATCACGCATGCTATCGATAAGGTGAATTTTTAACATTGAAAGTGTAAGAGCTAAACAATATTTTAGGTATTATTTATTAACCACTGTTGTAACTCAGGCCACCATATATTTTTAACATCTTCATCTTCAGGATATATTTTTGATTTATTCTCAACAAGTTTACGGTCATTTGGAACTTGGTTAATTACTCCCCAGTAAGGTGATACTACAATGCTTGAGGGAAACATGGGGTTCTCATATAAAATATCGACATTTCCGTCAATTACTTCTTTGCCTATTCTAACCCATGCATGCTCCCAAACAAATACCTCCTTGCCATTCTGATAATAATATGACTTTCCAAATGCTTCTCTCGATTGTATACCAAGGCTTCTTAAGCTTAAAGATAATAAGCTTGCAAATTGAATACACATTTCAGAACGTCCAGCGAGGTTTTCGTCAACATACATTGCAACTTTATTTAATAACGCTCTTCGAAAATCCGAGTTTAAGACAGTCGAAGAATCAATAAGTTTTTCAGAAGGTAATGGTCTTAAACCTTTTCTTTTCTCCTCCCTGATTTTTGTAATAGGCTTTCTGTCAGAAAGACTTAACTGTTCAAAAAATTCCTCAACTGAATAATTTACTGCTGGGGATATTTCTCTCATAATACATCTCGCTCCTCCGATTACCCACAATAGAACATGTCCAATTCTATTGCAGGATGTGCGAAAGAAATTTTGGGGAAATCACCCCCGCACTTCTCGCATCGTATCATCTTTTAAGTCATTTGTTATGAAAAAATTGTCCTTAATTCTAACATTATTGCCTCACTTTAACAATTTCAGCTATATGCTTTTAGTTTCAAACAGCCTGATGCGTAACCGTTCCTAAACGTGTTTTTAACTATAGAATTTTCCGTTATCAATTATTATTTTTTAAAAGTGAAAAAATACTGTTTACTACTTTCTTAATAATACTTACCTTTTCATATTCAGTATTTTTATCTGAAACCTCTTGAGTTTTATTCAAGACAAATTCCGTCTTACTTACATGCATGCTCAAGCCTTTATTGTCTTCAACCAAAGCCTCCGACTGAATTACACTATTTATTTCTTTTTTACCTGGTGAATAATTACTCATATCATTCTTTAGCAAATCTGCTTTAATAATCTCGTTATGTATATACAAATCTCTAGTTTCTGAAATAACATGTTTTTTGTTATACTTCTCTAATTCCTTCCCCTCGAAAAATATTTTTACAGAATCTTCATCTAGACTTTGAATATGGAAATCATTTACGATATTAACAAAGAACTTTCCTCGGGAATAACTAATATTCCCATATGCAATTGCATAACCATTCTCTAATTTTTTAAATTTATTTAACTTATCAGGATAACGAAAAACTATTGATAAGTCTTTACTATTAGTTCGATAAGCGTTTATAAATATGATCTTATCCGACAATTTTGTGCTTTCAACTTTAAAAACTACAAATCTCGATTTATCAATCAAATTCTTATCTAATTCATCTATAACTTTAAGAACCTCATCAAGAGGTACAATTTCGTTTTCAGTCGTAAAACGAAAATTTATTGCTTTGAGGCTATCTATCTCGTTTTGTTCAATAAGTTGTTTCATCTGATAAACACTGCGAACAACATCCCTGAAAACTTCTTTATGATGTTCATATTTCGGATACTCTTTATTACCTATGTTACCTTTCCCTAAATCTTTATACTGTAACTGAGACTTTCTACTCCTAAATCTTTGAGCTAATTGAAATATATCTATAACAATTTCAAGGGTATTATTTTGTCTCCTTATAATGTTTGTAATCTCTCTACCTTTCCAGTCAGCTTCAAAGATTTTCACAGCTATCCTTCCACAGTTATGTCCACCCTGGTTAGGCCAAGCACGAAAAAATCCATCGACAACATGGACTAATTTTAAAGGGGGCTTACAAAATGGACAATAAATCCTACCCTTATGGATAGAATCATGATATTCTGTAATGTCAATTACATTACCATTATACTTAGCAATACGAAGTTTTTCTGCCAATTAGATCAACCCCATTTTCTTTGTTTCCCTTGGGATAGACTTGACATGGGGCCTACTCAGAATGCTTCAATGTGTGACAGCGATCTCTAGCCCGCCATGAATTTCGAACTCGACATGTATGGATAAGAAGCGGGTTTATAACTGTTTGGGGAAACGGGATTACTCCTGCATTTTTAGAGGAATTATCATCTCATCATCGTAACTTATGTAAATTTCATCTATATAATCATATTCCTTCTGTTTTGCTAAAAGCTTTTCGTTAAATGTATTTTGCAATACTTTAAAGTTAAAACCACTACCTGGATGGAAGTTTTCCATATCAACCAGTAATTGCATGCCTGTTTTAAATTTAAAAATAAATAACACTACCTTTTTGGAGGTTTCATACCCCTTGAACTTATTTTTACACCTTTTAAGTAAGTCGAATATTTTCTCAACTAAATCATCATAATCCAAACCAATTTCAAATAATTCTTTTAAGGTCATACCTGAGTCATCAGTTAATTTTAATGGAATAGCAAATAATATCCTTTCGCCGTCCGTTATATTTTTAAATTTTTCATCCATTTTTTCAAAGCTCAGATTTACATATTCATCAGAAAATATATTTTTAGTAAAGTGTTTCTCATTATCCCAATTATTTTCAATAAATTCTTTAAATTTTACAGACAGAATTTTCAAATAACTATCTTTCAATTTATTTTTTATACTAATGTTGATCTGATATTCCTTATTAATACAGGTATTATTAATTATATCAGTTATTAAACTCTTCAATTTATCAACATTATATTGCATACTTTCCACCTTTTGCTTTGATTCATTATTCTCCTTAAAACCATGCAAAAGAGTTTTAACTTCTACAAGCATTTTCTCGTTCTCATTATCTTGATCTTGATAAAGCAAATCTGCTCTACCTTCAAAAGCTTCACCATTTCCTTTATCTTTATCTAAACAAGAATCTCGCTTGTAATTTTTAGTGTGATATTCATTGTATTTTTCAATAAAAAACTGAGCCTGATTACATTCCCATGTTGTACAATTATCACATTCATTAGTCATTTTTAAAACTCCTTCGTTACATCAATTTACATCTAAAATTCGTCAAATTCCATTATTAAACATAATCTGAGGACTTTGGGTAATTACTACAGTTATTTGACTCGTCCACAATCTTCATTTCAGAATTCATGTTTCCAGTTGTCAGCATACTTATTAGTTTGTCTCGTTCCCAAAGCTCAACCTTATTCCTGAAGCCAATTCTTTTGCCTGTGGAGTGCAGTAATTATTTGTTACAACGATTGCATTTTTAGCAGAATAGTAAGCCATTGATGAGGTTAGCTCTTGGATAGCTGAAACACCAACAGGATGACTGTAGCGTTTAGCTTGCACTACTGTTTTCCCTGAAGCATTATCCACAACTAAATCCGCACCATAGTCACCTGATTCTGGTGTTAGTTTTACACTGTAGCCTAAATCACCAAATAAGACTTCTAACCTTTGTTCAAACTCTCTCCCTGTCATCTTGTCAATATTATTTATACCTAATTTCCTCAATTTGTTTCGAGTCCAAGATTTGTAGTTAATATAGATAAATACGGTTAATACGCACAGGCTAATAAATAAAACTATGAATGTGGTAAAAAGCGAGTATGCTCAGTGATTAATTGCATGGCAAGATAAATCACTAATAATCCATATATAATTTTTTGTAAAAGCGTTTTCTTTTGCTTTTGTTAAGTATTATTTGAAATTTAAATCCTTTTCTTCGAGCCAAGATAAATCATCATCCTTCTAACAATCTCAGTCACATGCTTCATTCAACATAATACTAGAAGTGTAAGTTGTAGCTTATTCATTCTCAAACCGTCTAACAAATTGACATAATTCCTCGTCCCACATCCACGATGTTTGGTCTTCTGGATTATCCAAGAACTTTACCATTACATCGAATTCCGATGATTTCAAGGCAGACTCGAACCACTCTTCAACTGATATGTCGAGAGATTTGCATATAGCATCTAGTCGAGCCTTTGTTCTTTCGTCAGATGGGAAACACATAAACATTAAAGATCACCTCGTTTTTATCAATTAATGATTAATGTCAACTTTGACTTTTTCTGAACCCCGCTACCTGAGCATCTTTTTCGGTTAAGAACCATTCCTCTGGAGTAGTTACTTCATAGTATTTGCCACCAGGCACATGATAAATTTTTTCTCCCTTGGCGTTGATATTTCCTTTAATTTTTTGACCTTGTTGTTCTACACCATTAGGCTGTGTAGTAGAAAATCCGTTGACAGGTTTTGTGAAGATATTACCGTTAAAGATAAAAACCGAAAGTAATGTTAATAAAATGCCTGCTAATGCCAATATGAATTTATTCATTTTCATTTTAGGTTCAGGAGGCTTTGCGTTATTCTTTTCTAGGTTTTCAACCTTTTCAGCCAGCTCGTTTGTAATTTTATCGAACTTCAGATTAGTTTCTATTTCGATCTCACTAGCATATTTATCTGAAATGCTTAATTTATTAGCTATTACCTCGATCATCTCGTTTGATAATTTCGGATAACATCCAGGATATTTCGTTGAATATTCCAAAAGCATATCAATATTTTGATTCAACTGGTCTTTAAAAATATGACAGTTATAATAATGCTGAGTCATAGTGTGATTCCACCTATCAGGGGGAAACTTAGTTGTAAAATCATTCTTGGAAAATCCGAAGTGTACAACAGCACACCCAATTAACTGGTAAGGGTTATTGATTTCAGGATAACTAGACAACAAATATGCGTTTAAATCTTCGATATGTTTTCTTACCTGATCCAGAGGATTTTGAATGTCTCCCATAATTTCTAATGATCCATTAGGGGAAGCAGTCTTGATAGGCTTGATCTCCCAATGTTTTACCTCAATCATTCTAAAACCATAACGAGGAGAAATAATCAAAAAATCAGGGTCATATTTCCCAATAATAGGGTGTGAAATTATGTATGTATCTTTAGGCAAATACTTTGATAATAAATCACCAACTGCAATTTCCCCTTCTAATCCTTTCTCTTGATTTTTAGTTAATTTCATAAGGGTCTGCTTTTTATTTATTAAAGAGTCTCTTCCCAAATAATTAGTAGCCATTTATATTACTCCTTACACTGACGGAATTAATAGGGCGTATGTAAGTCCACAAATACTTTCGACAAACATTTCTTCAAAGCTAAGTTCCATATATCTTCTTCAGTACCATTACCCAACAATATTACCAATTCGACAAGTATTTTCCTTTCACCTTCCCTTTGAGAAAGAAAAAATCACCATTGTAGTTGGTTTCTTCTACTTCTTTCGTATAATCCAATTCCCTTAAATTTATGATCGTTGTCCATCGTATTGTGAAGTTTTGGGGAATGCAGGAGTTAATACTTTCAAAGTATTACAAAGTGTAACAGTTCTGCACAGCAAGAGATTCATAGGGTTCATTATTCTGCTCTGTGATAGTCCTTAAGCTATTGTGGACCAATGGCTTTTTCTCTCAACCCAGTTTATCTTACGGACATAATTTGTAAATTGTATTACATAATGCATATAAAGTGTTGACTTTCGTCTTTTTTGTGGTATTATTTACCTTGGGAGGTGGACAATAATGGCAAGTCTAAATGAACAATATCCTGTACGATCTGTACATAGTGTAAGACTTAACGACCACTTAATCGAATGTGCTAAGGAAACAGGTATACCTATAAGCAATATAATTGAATCGTGCTTAACTAATTTTGTAACTCTTAGTGACGAAGAGAGGATGCAGTTGTTAGTAAACAGCGATCCTGACAAGGTGGAAGCAGAACAAGTAAAAAAACCTAAATTCAACTACGCAGATCGAGCCATCGAGAAGGCTAAAGAAAGTCTAGGGAACAAATATTCAAATAGAACAAGTACAAAGCTACTAATTGCACTTGGCTTAATGTTAATGGTGGCTGTATTTTTTTCTAATAAGGAAAGTTAGTTTGGTAATAGGGGTAGGGAAAATATATGGAGGTGAAAATATGAGTAATTTAGGCATTGCAATTGGGGGCGGAAAAGCTTTCAGTGTTCCAACTATTGGAGTAATAATTGCTTTCGGCCTGGTGTTTTGGTCTGGCATCGTTTACGCCAAAAGATCTGAGAGCCATATATAAAAAAACCACCAAGCTACAACTTGGTGGATGGGCTATAATGTCCCACATTGAATTACATTAACAGTCTATATGAATCCAATAATACTTTCAACAATTAACTAGTTCTGCTCTGATAGTGTCAATAAATGTTCGCAAAAACCATCCGAATTCCTAAAGGCAGATCAG
>NZ_JAJDOO010000024.1 GCF_020595055.1 Desulfosporosinus shakirovi
GCTGATCTGCCTTTAGGAATTCGGATGGTTTTTGCGAACATTTATTGACACTATCCTTATGTCCTCTTATTCATTCGATTATTTGAATGTTATTTGGATGTTATATAGATAATGGGAAGTTATAGTTATACAAATATAAGGCATTGCTCCTATTTTTCACCCTATCTTTTAATAAATCCAAATTTAATCGACTTTTCTTACTGTAAGACTATCTTTCTCCATAATAGCATTTAGCAAACGGATGTCATTAGCGGTTCGCGACGATTTTCGAGTATGCACTGGAAACCGCTGCAACAATTTTCTCGGCTTCTTCTGCGGTATTATACCTTCCGTATGAGATGCGAATTGATGATTTCGCTTGTTGTTCAGTCAATCCCAATGCAAGCAGAACGTGCGATGGAGTGTCTTTGCCAGAATTACAAGCAGAACTCGTGGAAACGCAAATTCCCTTCATGTCCAGCAAGTGCATCACAGCTTCACCAGAAACATAAGGAACGGTTATGTTCACAATACCCGGTAACCGCATTGCACCTTCGCCATTGATGCAAATTTCAGGGATTACTTCTTTCAGTCTTTTGATGGTAATCTTAACTAAATCGGAGAGTTTTTCTCTCATCTCAGTAATATCAGCTACACTTTCCTCAAGCGCACAACCTAATGCGACTATTCCTGCAACATTTTCAGTTCCGGCGCGAAGTCCTTGTTCCTGTTCACCACCAAATACTAATGGTGGCAATTTCAGACCTGACCGCTTATACAATATCCCAGTACCTTTCGCCCCGTTAAACTTATGGGCAGATGCAGACAAAAAATCAATCTGCAAGTCATGAACATCTATAGGAATATGTCCTGCCGCTTGAACTGCATCGGTATGAAATAAAATTCCCCTCTCATTTAGAAGTTTTCCAATTTCCTCTATTGGCTGGATTGTTCCAACTTCGTTATTGGCAAACATAATAGATACAAGTTTTGTGGTCGGCTTTATTGCCGATTTCACATCGTTTACCGAAATACACCCATTGCTGTCTACTGGCAAATATGTAACCTCTACACCGCATTGCTCAAGTGCATGGCAAGCATTCAACACGGAGTGATGTTCAATAGATGATGTAATAATATGAACTGCCTCACTGCAATAAGCTTCCGCAATACTTCGAAAGACCCAGCTATTCGCTTCCGACCCGCCGGAGGTAAATGTGATTTCAGATGGTTCTGCACCGATAGCCACGGCAACTTGCCGTCTTGACCGTACAATAGCTCGCTTTGCTTTTGTTCCAAGCGAATATTGGCTCGAAGCGTTACCATACTGATCCCTCAAAAACGGAAGCATATTTTCAAAAGCCAAATCAGATATTCTTGTTGTGGCAGCATTATCAGCATAAATCACAATTTTCCCCCTAAAACAGAATACAGCCTTGCTCTTTGAACTCTTCAATCTTTACTAACAGAAATTCAGTATCCACTTCCAAATATTCCGCAAGGCAATCAAGACAATAGAAATACTTGGAGTTTTTATCCAGCAGTTTCTTTGTCAGCCCGATTTCATTTTTATTTAGGTTTTCTTTTCCGCAAACATAACAGCTTTTCTTATCCAAAGTATCACACCTCTTGTTCTTCTTTGTCTGCTCGGACACTGAATACAGGAATATCCTTACCTCTATACTCCTCATCAAGAACACCAAGTTGATATTTTATGGTATCACGCATCTTACGTGCTCTATCAAGGCAATACCGCTTAAATTCACGAGCAGTAATATCGCTGGGTTGGCGCACATTGGGAAACAGCAACTTAAGATAGGCAGTCGCAATACGTTTGACAGCTTCAGTATCACGTGTATCTGCTGCTTCGGGAACTTCAATAAGTTCATCTACAATAGCTCGATAACTCATATCTTCACGTAGCTCGTGAAGTATTGAGCAAAAATATTCCGAATTTAACGCCCAACCTGCAACCTTTAGGTCATCATTCATTCGTGGTATGTTCCAACCCTTGATAAATCCGTGGAAGCGTTCTATCAGTGCCGATTCATGGAACACGGACGGCAACTCTTTAAACATATTGCTATAACCATCAGCATCCATTGTTTCTTTCCTTATGTTTCCACAAAGAATAACGCCAGCATCAGCAGTTCCTTCGTAGTTACCAACCGTAAAAATACCTGATTCAAGGTAGCCTTTTAATGCTGCTCGCATTTCATCTGCATCAGTAAATGATATGGTCTGCACTTCGTCAAGGGTTATGAAATCATTTCCTGACACCAGACCAACTGTACGCTTGTTTTGGTCGTAGAACATTTTCGCACGACTCATAATACCGCCGCTTGAAAGCCACCCATAACGGCTAACACGACCAAAAAGATACGACTTACCAGTTCCCTTTGGAGCAAGTTCTATGAGATTCAGGCGTTTCTCCACAAAAGGAAGCAAACGAGTTAGCATTGTTAGCTTCTTTTCCTCATCACCAAGGTATCCGCTTGCGTTGTAGTCTACCGCTCCTAACAGGACATCAATCCATTCAGATGTGTTGAACTCCCTACGAGCATCTTTGTAATAGTCAATATCTATTGTATATGGGCAGAATGTTTTAAATGCTGTTAGCTTGATTTTACCCCTATTCGCTCCTTTGGCTCTGTTTTTTTGAAACTCCATATCATAGTCATCCGGGGGACGATAACCTATCTCAACCATGCCCCAAGTTTCACGACCGCGCACCAAATCATCCTTACACGTTTGCCAAACTACATCCTCAATGATTGTGTCTTTGCTCGACAATCCGAAGTCCGGCAAAGCAAAGGACACTTCTCCTGTTTTGATGTCGATATCTATGGAAACCTTAGCCAGAAATTTTACACGCTCATGTTCAATTATCACTCGATTTTTTATAGAGGTCCAGTCATCCTTGCGAGGCAAGTAAGTACGCACAAAACGCACCAATTCGTCAGAATCGAAATAACCATTTTCGTCCTCAAATTTCTTTAGGAGCCAGTCACGCATAAAAGACGGCAGACTCAGTGCAGAAAAGAAGTTACTTTTCTTGAGGTCTTTATAGACGACCATCTCATCAAAGCAATTTCTGAGTTTCTCTATCATCAAAATTCACCTCCTAAAATAAGTCGAATAAATTGTCAAAATCGTCATTAGATTTTCCGCTCTTACCTTTCGCCTTAATCAAAACTTGACCGATTAAATCATCTCCTGCATAAACATCTGCTGGATAGTCACCAGCACGTTTTGTATCAGGAAGAGCGACCTCATAATGATTCTCATCTGTAGGCAAGGCGATATAACGCTTGCCATTCAATACAAGCGACACATCACTCAGTGTAGTATTGATAAACAATGTTATATTTGTTCCGGTACGGAAATCTACTGTTACATCATCCTCCACAAGTTTCACTGTTACATTGGCTTTTTTCAATGTAAGTTCAATAATCGGAATTACTACTTCCTCAAGAGAAGCACCTCCGTGAACTTCAACATTAGCCGCACGACTTCCTTTGAATCTGCCATAATCAGCAAGAACAAGGTATCCCTTCTCTGCTGCTGCAAATGGTAAATCATATGGTTCAAATAACTTACAGCAACGACCGGAATGCTCGCCTTTGGTATCTGTATCATACTTTTCTTCTTTACGGCGAAGAACGGCAAGTCGGGAAGCTCCGTGGTCGCTTGCTATTACAAAGTGCTTACAGCGACGTAAAGCCAGTTCAGTGGCAGCCCTATCAATAACCTCAGCAATTATTTCTAATTCTTTAACGAGATGAATAGGCATTTCGTTAATTGTAAAGTTATATCCCCCAGCATCCTTATGTTTCGTTTCATCAAGTGTATCCAACTTTTCCTTTTTTCCTGTCCAATCATCGTAGAAACTGCGATTCATTTCAGTTATAGTCGGCAAATCAGCACGAGCAATGTTTATGGAAATTGAAAGTCCTCGATTGCGTGCCAATTCTGAAATATATGCCAGATATTCAACTCCGAGAGCATCAAGCCAAAATAGGAATGATTCATTCTTGTCAAAAGTATTGATAATCTCGCTCCGTTGGGGAAGCAGATTATATTTGCGAAGTATGGAAAGTTCATCTACCTTAGTCAAAAAATCTTCTTCAAGGGCATTAGAAATCTTTTGGCGTTTATAAGCATCGAAATAGTCGGTCAGTAAGGCAGATAATTCGCCACAATTAAATATATACTGCTTCTGGTACGCTTCTAACGCAGGATACTTATCAGAAATTTGTGGAACAAATCCATTTTTTGCAACCCATGAAATTATTTCTTCTCGCTCAGTTTTCGTCCTGTCCGTGAGCTTATATATGCCTTCGGAAGGGTCTTTCCGATTATTGATGACAAAATCCGCAATATCCGGCTCAGGAAACTTTTCTACAAGGATTTTCCTTTCTGCATAGAAGTCCGAAAAGCGCTTGTCTGTATGATGAATGTCGATTATTTCATTCAGCACATTTGCTCTAAAGTCCTCGAAACAACTTGTTTTTTCTGCTACAAATCGAAGATAGGTGTTTTTAAGTGCAGTTGCCTTTTGCTTTATTGCTATGAAGTACAACCAGTTTCTAAAATCACTACCCGAGATACGAGCATAAAAATTCGTTTCAAGGTTTCCACTATAACCATATTTATCGAAAATTTTATCAACAGTGCTGTCCTCCTGATTAAGTTCCGAGAGCAACTCAGACCACTGAGTATCGCTGCCACAAGAACGAGGCAGTCCAAAGCCGAGAATAGTGAACTTTATACCTTCATAGGCATTGTTAATTCTGTGTATTGTAAACAAGGCATTATCGAGTTGCGCGGCTGTGTTGACAACGACATTTCCACACTCTCCATCTTCAAGCTTTGAGAGCATAGCTTGAAAACCTTGTTCTGCTGACAATCCAACAGAAGGGGATGAAAGAGTAAACGACAAATCACAGACCGCATTGTCTACAACGCTAAAGCGGCGGTTATCAAAGCGAGGGTCTGCTTGTAAATCTGCAATTTGTGTAACAAGCCCACGCAATACAAATACAACCTTTGCTCCGCCGATATTCATATCTTTTAGATACGATAAAACATTTGCTGCTTCTACATTTCCTTTAAAGCCCAAATACTCGCCAAGGCCTAATATGAGCAACTTTTTGTCCTTTACATTGACATCGGCTGTTTTGATATGCTCAAATAACTCGTCAGTATCCGGAAATTTGTCATATTGGCAAAAGGTACTTACTCTGACAGGAACAAATCCGAGAATGGAAAGTTCCTCAACGACAGAAGTAAGCTGTCCGTCGCTTACAAACAAGAAATATGGTGTTTTGACAGACGAAGTTAAGTATCTGCTTACCGCTTCAAGTTGCATCTTATTTTCCACCCCCACTTGCTAATATTTCAATTCCCACTGCCATACTTTCCTTAACAAGTCGTTTAAGATACTGCTTCAACTGTTGTAGATCATCCATTTCATCAATTTTATGGAGAGCTTTATCGCTGCCGCCGGAATTATATTCAGCTTCAGCCAGTTGTTTTACTTTATTCTTAACTGTTGGATTCCCATACCAGCCATAAGTATCTCCTTCAATCGACAAATGTTCAAGTGCATCTCTCACTTTGCCCAATTCAGGAAGCATTGCTCGGTACTCGCCAATAATGTCACGCACAAAAGCAACATTGCACTTTTCTTCATCAGATAAGACATCGAAGAGTTCTGTAGTTTCTAAGAATTCAAGTGCTGCTTTGATTTCAGCATCAGTTCCCCAACTCCTGTTTAGGGTTTCAAATGACTTTTTCGCAGCACCAAACTCAGCTTCTGAAACACAACATAATATAGGTGTTCTATGATGAACTGACCAGTCGTGAGGGTTCTTTGTGCCTGTTTTGTCCCTCCAGAGCTTAAAAAGCTGAGTTTTTAATTGACTTTTGCGATATTCCTCTGCAGCTTCTTTAACCTTTGAATTGCAGTCTGTTTTTGACAGTTCATATAGACCTACCGATGAATTTCCTTTTACATCGTTGATGTCATTGACACTCAAATTTTCAAGATAAAGTGCATAGACTTCAGCAAAAATTCTTTTGTCATTATTCAGCAAGTCCTTGATTTCTGCACTATGTTCTGTTAACCCCAACAAAAAAACTTTCAGTTGGTCGGGCAGCACATCTGAATGCTGATATACTTTCAATAGTGTATCAAATACCTTTGAGAGGGTAGGGTATTTTACGCGTAGTGTTTCACAGGAGATACCAAGAAATTTTAAACGCTCACGCCATTCCTTAAAAGCTTCTGACAGTGAGTGTGCTGAAGTATCTAAGATTGCATTACTTTTCTTTACTATGCCATATTCGGTCAGCAACTTACGGATTTCGTCTTCTCCAGTCTGTTTATCCCATAAGCACGAATGTTTAACTCCAAACAATTTGCGAATGTCAGCAATTACATTGTCTTCTGCATCGATTTCCTTGGCAAGCTCCATTATCCTGCCACCCTCAAACGAACGCAAATATTCTTCCATTCCTTTGCGACATTTATCGCTTTTCAGTAGTGCGAATAAGTTATCGGCAAGAGTAGGTTTTGTAGATGCAATTTTCCCAATCTCAACAGCCTTTGTATGTGCTTCATTTCCTTCTTTTTGAACAAGCTCAATATATTTTCGAACAACATCAAAGACCCCTGCTGCATCAATCTCCTCAAGCCCCCATACAGGCAAACCTAAACCACGCATTTTTACCGTAACCGCAGAAGCCGCTTGTCCGACAGATGAACACGAATTTGGAATAATGTCCCATGCTTTTTCGGTAAGCTCATAGAATGCTTTCTCATCAGGGGTCATCTTTACAATGTAAGTCGGCTTCGGTGTCTTTCCAATGTAGTTACCTATCATTTCTGCAAGCTTGTCCGGTGTCATAGGCTCATGTCCACTAGATGAATCGCTGTAACGATACGGCTCACTACCGTATTCTTTCAACAAGAAACCTGTTATAAATGCGGACAGATTGCATGGAGCAAAGCCATACTTGTTTTCGAGGAAGTCATATATTTCGCCAATGGAAATCTGTCCACTCTGGAATGCATCCTCAATAAGTTTATCTACTTCAATTTTAATTTTTGTGATACTAAGCGAGGAAACAGTTGGATTCTCCCAATATCTATCCATATTCCACACAGTAGGCAGAACGTGTTTCTCTATGCCCACGACAACACCACTTGTACTTTGGGTAATGCCGCCTTTAGCCGATGGTTTCGCCTGTGTCAGTTTCATCTGATTCTCTGTGAGATTTTTGGCAAAATCAAACACAAGCGGAAAACGGGTGGTAACAATAGTTTGAAGAACACTTGTTACTCCTTGCCCGTTACCCAGCTTTTCACCTTCCTGATTCGTATATGTATAAACAACAAAGTGGCCATTGTAAATACGGTTTTTCCATTCTTGGTCTAATACGCGACGGGCCTTATCCGAGTTCTCCCGTGATGACGTATTGTTATTTCCATTGTAATACATTGCCATTGCAGAAAATTCCACATACTGCTCGAACGCTTCCATTCCAAGCGGAGTTGATAGTGCATCTATAAATACAATATTCTCATATTGCTTATCTGTAATGACCTCTTTAATTGTCTTGCGGAATCCGGCAGCTTCAGTTTCGTCTTTTGAAAATGCGATAACAGCGTGAAAGTTCCAGCCCGTTGCTTTATCACGCATAATATTGATTGTGCGTGTGAAGTCAGTAACTGTTACAGGCGTGATTTTTCCTGTGTTCAGCTCAGATTCAAAACGCAAACGGAGAGCAGGTGAAAGCGACAGCACAGTAGATAGTCCGCCTTCTGTTACAAGTTTTGATGTTGTACTACTTTGACGAACATCTTTCTTATAGCCGTCAATCTTCGCTTGGTCGCCGGCAAGCACTGCAGCAACATAAACAGAACGCCCACCGCTTATCGGATGAAGAACTAATATTCCTTTTTTTTCAAGTCCCTTTGCTAAATTTTTGCAAGACACATCTAAACCAGAGGAGATGCCCTCAAACACATAGCTGAGATTTTGTTCTGTAGCCTTAAATAGGTCAATAGCACCACCCAATCGTTGATCTATCGCCTGCATGATAAGTACCGCTTTCAATACAGCTTGCTCATCTTCTCTCAGATTTTGCTGCTGAGGGAATGTGTCTAAAATAAGTCGTATATCGGAAGTAAGATTATCCTTACCATTTTCGTAGAAGAAGTTCCACAGCATATCTACAGTGAGCAGTGGATGGTCATCTTCTGGACCTGTGGTTTCAATAAACCATTGAAATGCTTTTACATCATCCATGTTTGAAGACTTGATGAAATCAAACATGCTGCGTTGGTTTGACTGGAATGCAGAAGCAATGTTTTTTAGTATCAATGCTGCTATTGGGTGAATCGGCACAATGTTTTTCATAACTTGTGGGTCTTCAATCTTTGCAGCCTTCATTACCGCTGTTCGTGAAGCAGCAAGTTGTTCATTTAAATCGCCATCCACTAATACATTCCAGCTATCCTTTGCAGATTGTTTCACATTGAACGCGTGCCCAATAAGCTCAAACGCAATATTGTCCGGAAGAGTTATCTCCGTAAAGTCAAAACGCTGCCTAACCACTTTCCATGACTGGTCTTGATTAGACATAACATAATCGGTTTGGTGTGTTACGACTATAAGATAAAACGGTATTTCTTGACATAGAGATACGATATTCTGAAATTCATCCAGTGAATTGTTGTTTTTAAAATATCCACTGAATTCATCCCAAACAAATACAATTTTTATATCGTTCTGTTTTATGACAGCACGAATCCATGCCTTAAGACTCTCAGCATCTAATGAAAATGCTGTAATACCATCTTCGGCAAGACGAAAAAGGTTGTTCATCAGATTTCTTACATCGCCGCTTCTTTGCAAAGCAGACAGCACTTCATCTGCTGTGGATTGTGAAAAGACCGCTGACCATTTTGGCTTTTTCAGCAGTTCGTCAATGATAAACTTATTTTCTTTAATCCAAGCGATAGCATTATCCTTTAGCGTATTTTCGCCTAAATGCTTTGCATTTGCCGAGATAAGGGCAGCCTTCAAACTCTCCTGTATAGCAAAGAAAAATTCGCGCGGAGTGCTGATACCGCCGGAAGCATAACGATGTGCTGTCACTATACCGCGAGACTTATGACCGAGCAGTTTTTGAAGCAAATCGCTATGCTTTTGTAGTAGCTCATACTTTTTCCAATAGTCTTGAAGCTCATCTTCCGGAGCTTCAAGGATTTTTCTGAGTGCCAACGCACACTGGCTCTTGCCTGTGCCATATGCACCATGAATCCAAAGAGAACGCTTTGTGCTACCGCCAAGCATATACTCGGTCTTTTTCAAAAGACTGATAAATGTTTCATGGGGATATGTATTATCCCAAGGAGCGCCCGCATTGATTGCAGAGTCATCAATGCAAGGAAAATACGCTTCGTCAATATCAAAATACTCACGATACTTGTTATTAGCCATTCGCTACGTCCTCCTTAAACAAATCAAGGGCATCCACCGAAGTTTTATCTTCTGCAAGTGTTATTTTTTCAAGGTCGTTCGTGAAGGATGCTGTAATGAATTCCGGATACCTCGCTGAAAGCCCCAACAGTATCGGTGTCATATCCTCACGGTCAAGACCGAAAATACGAGTAGGACTTATCCCATCACGGTCAATACTATCGTTGAGAAGCGTGGCAAGGGTAAACTCTTTGTAGTCATTACACGTTTCTGCAAACTTGAACAAACCGTACAAAACCACTCGTGGGTCGGTAACAGAGCATTTTGTTCGCACAAGTTCGCCTTCTTTAGTAACATATCCGAAGTTGAGGGTGGTGCCAAATGGAGTTTCTGTCAGACGTTTGAAAGCACCACAAATAGACTTGGCTACGGGCGGTTTAACATCATGAGCAACCAACATATCTTCAGCTTCTTTGCGTATGTAAGTCTTTCCAATGTCAAAATTTCTTACATACCATTCAATCTGTGGGTTTTCAAATACAAGATTAAGTAGGATTAATCCTTGTGCCACATCTGTATCCCAACCAATTGTAGAAACCAACTCAGTAAATTCGCTGACTTTATTCTTTTCAGCTAATTTTGCATCTTTTAAAAGACGCTTGAAAAATGATATTTGCTCTGGGCCTAAATTGTGTTCTGAGAAGAAGTCATTCTTCTTCTCAAAGAAAGCTGCTAACCATTCAGTTTTAGGCGCATGGTTAGACATTGTGTTTAAACTCCTCATGGGTTTTCCTCCTCCTTGCGGATGGCGTAATGAGTGATATCGTAAACATCCGCTATCTATTTCATGGCACTTATGACATTGAATACATCCATTGATACTTATTCGGTTTCCAACAAATCGTATTGCTCCATTTGGGCAGTTAGCTTCACATACTCGGCAACCATTACAGCAAGCGGCTTTGTGGAACACTTGGCGGAATAGTCTGCCTAACAGTGGATTTTTCTTTGCAACTTCTTCTTTTAACCGAGCAATATACCCTGTTTTTGTTTCTTGGATTGAAAAACCGTCTTTGTCTATATCAATGGTCTTAATCCATTCTTGCCAATCGGAAGCCGGGTTTTCGATTTCAATAATTAAAAATCCATCTTCTATGCGTTCAGAGCAACGGTTTGGATTATCAGCTAAATCCCTGCCATTCTTTCTTGCACTCCATCCACCGCTTTTCACATACTCATCTACATTTATATTGCTTCTTCCGTTCGATTGCTTTATGAAGTCAAAGTAGCTACTTACTTCGGCAGTATAGTTTTCAAATTCAACATAACCAGCCTTACCTCCACCCATAGGACAGCAGATACAGCCAACCCTTGCACTTCCTTTTTTATAGGCCCCGTTAATTAACACATCATTCACATATATATAAAGCCACACCTCTGCTGAAGTCCATTCAAGAATGGAATTGTGGCTGTATTGCCCCTTTATCTTTTTGCCGTCATTAAAGTAATCGTACTCTGCACGACTGGCACTTTCTTGTGCGCGAACACCCACAAATGCCAATCCGGTGTAATCGTCTTTCCCGGTAATCTCTCGTAGCTTTAATGTCTGCGGTGTGCTTTTATGCACAGAGCAACACCAACGCAAAGTTCGAGATGGGGGACCGAATAACTCCCATGATTTCTTTGGTTTGAGATGTGACTCAGCAATATAAAACGGTATCTCTTCCTCAATACACTGTTGGCGTGTTTTCTTGATAACATCATAGGTATCAGGGAACTCCATGCCTGTATCGCCAAATACTACAACAAAGCTACCTTTTGGCAATGCCTTTTTAACAAGGTCCAGAAGCACTTGGCTGTCTTTGCCCCCACTAAATGCTACATGGAAGCAATCGAGCTTGTTTTTGTACTTGGTGTAGATTGCCAATATCTTCTTAACGGTTGTCCGCTCTATGATCTCAAGCATCTCATGGTTGGCTTCAACCATCGCTATAATATCAATAGGGCGAAGGAAGTTACCATTCGGCTCTGGTTTAACAATATTGAATACATTCCCCTTATTATCGGTAAAAGTCGGTTGTTTGCCGGGCGAATCGAATAATACCTTCTCGCTCGTCTTGCCACCTGGGGTTTCCCTGTATTCACTGCACAAGTAAGCAAGTTGTATCTTAGGGGCAGTATAGAGATTGCCGCCTTCTAATTTTGCTACAAGCACACCTCGATACCAATAGTTATTAGCCTCAGCCCACATATAGGGGACATCGTTCTGCTTATCATATTTCCAATATTCATGAAAGCCCAGTGTGTCAAGCTCAGTAGCATAGACAGGACGTGGCTCTTTTGAAAAAACCGTAGGTGAGGAATTAAGCAGTATCCCACCTGTTTCTCGATCGTAATTATACGAGTACACGGCTAATTCCTCCTTTCTCGTATGGCATTCGCCAG
Organism: Desulfosporosinus shakirovi; assembly: GCF_020595055.1. Classification (GTDB taxonomy): domain Bacteria; phylum Bacillota; class Desulfitobacteriia; order Desulfitobacteriales; family Desulfitobacteriaceae; genus Desulfosporosinus; species Desulfosporosinus shakirovi. The sequence continues at coordinate 11,916 of NZ_JAJDOO010000024.1, forward strand.
TTCAATTAATTCATTAGTTTTTGTATAAGACCTCTTACCAATATAGCCGTTGTTACACAAGAAGTCTTCAATCGCTGCCTTCTCAAGCATTATACTTGATACAGCAACGGCATCAGCCATTATTTCAATATAGGATGCTGTACAATTTTTGCGAACAATTACCCCGGCATTTTTTGAATTTACCGCCAACACCTCAAAACGAAACCGTTCACTAAACCTACGACAGTAGCTTTCGAGTAAAAACAAATTCCATGCCTGTCCACAATCAGGAAATACCGAGAAGGTAGTAATACTCCTAAGTGGAAGATAATTATCCTCTACAAACTGGTCAAGAACATTGTCTATTTCAAGCACATTAAAACGAACATATTTTTCAGCAAGAAAGGTGTCTTCGTCTGCACGAATCATAACCGCATATCCCGCTTCCATCGGAATCCAACGGTGCGTTTCTCCCGTCAGCTCTCGCTCGAAATTCAGAAGGTCACGCAACGAACATTTTTCCAAAGAGCGACAATGTTCTTTCATAATAGATAGTGCATCAAGTATATCGCCCTTTCGTATTATGATTTTACCTCGCTTATCATACTTATCGGCAAGAACAATAGCAAATGCCGCATTTTGGACTGCCGTAAGTGATAATTCATAGTTGCGCTCTGCGATTTCGCTGAGTGGAATATCACTTAACGAGGAGTAACCGTCTTTAAGGTAGGCTGTTGCTACAAAATCAGCAATGGCAATGTGTTCTTCATCGGCAATATCTACTTTACTGATATATGTGTAAACACCTTCCGAATTCCATATGAAATCTCCGTTCTGCGACAAGACATACTTTATCTTATCAACAGGGACATATGGAAGTCGTTCTGAAAGCTGCTCATAGCTTAATAGAACATTGTCGCCCCATACACGAAGCACCTCGCATCCGATTTTTGCAAGTTCACTCCCTATTTGCACTTCAACGGCAAGGCAATTCGTTTTGTGTATAAATTGAGGATATAGGCTCATAAGAGTGTTCTTTAACATTTCCGCAGAGATAATGCTCGCCGGAAATAACCAATCCTCATTTTGTTCATAAAAAGCACTATAGAAGACTATCTCAGCACCTTCATTGGCTGCCGAATCAATTGCACTTTTGATTCTTTCTGTAGCATCTGTTTGGATAATATACACTTTTCCTTCAAACAATGTGCCGCAAGACAAAATCAACTCGGTAAGTTCCTCATCAGACAGCATGATTTCCTCACCGTAATCTTCCATGACGAATCTGCGGAAACGCCTTATCTCAATTGGCGAATTGATTCTAAAGCCTTTCGGGAAATGTTCTTCCAAGTTTTTCAGCAGTATATCACTACAAAAAGAGGTTGCCTCTTGTTTCGGGGATTTTACCGACTGTACAGCAACGCTCTGATTATCATTACCTGCAATGCTCTCTAAATATCGTCTGTATACCCCTAACCCAGCAGAAAACATACCACTCGTGTCACTATTTACTTTTTTATAATTTGGTGCAGTTTTAAAGATGCTCCATAATTCGTCCAACTCAGAAACCGTGCGGCAAGCGAACACATCTCTGCTTCCTATGGGAGGAGCAGATAGCTTCATCGGAGCAGAACGCAAACTACGCATATATTGCCTCACTACGTGTTCTAAGTATAACGTCCCTTTTGCGTTTGGTTGAGTTACCAACCATGCAATCACATCTTCGGGGTTGATAGCTTTAATTGGCTGATTGCCTGCATCAACCTGTTCTTTAATCGTAGCATCCTCTATAACCTCACCTGTAAGCGACACTTTTTGTATCCACGGTTTTTCTTTTAGAAACTTTAAGTATAGCTGTCCGGCAACAATAAATACTTTATATGTACTCTTGTCAGTAACTCTCAACAGATTAGCTTCCAACAGCTTGTTGTATACTGGCTTAAAAGCGTTGAACCGCATATATTCCCAAATACCGTCAGTGCTAATTTTCTTTTGGATAGCATAATCCGAAATCTTGTCTAAGCAAGAAAGAATAACTCCAACCGGATATTTCTTTACATTGCCGTCAACAAGCCAATTTAAGAATAATTCTCTCATTGAAACAGATGCCAAGGAAGCTTGCGTGGAATTGGAACTATTAACTATATTCAATTGTTTTATTTTATCCATTCCTTGGACTCCTTTCGTAGTTTCAAATCTTTAGGCACATTCACTTTAATCATTGCTAACACTATCCGATGAAGTAAGATAATTATTAAGTTCAATGGTATAGATACCAAAGTAGTCAAGCAAATCACTTGTGCCACAATTTGCACGAAAAACTAACAACAACGCTACAAAAGTATTCCAAGTCATAGGTCGCTTCTTTTTTTCGATGTCTATTAACGTCTGCCTGCCAATTCCTATCTTGTCCGCCAGTTTAGCTTGCGTTAAACCAAACTTTTTTCTTAGTACCACAAGGTTATCGGCCATAGATACCATAAGATTATCTTTGTTAATATCACTATGCACGAATGTATTACCTCCCTCAGAAATTAAAACGGTTATAAAATATATCATAACAGACAAAATGTAATTATATCGTACAAAATATTCACATTTCCGTCAAGAGGAATTTAGGGAATTCAGATAAAACCATCGCTCATACTTTGCAACAGCAATTGGGATAAAAGACAATTATCTCAATCAGAATGAGCATCTATATATAAAAAAGAGAATGCCAGCTAAATCGAGGCCACTGAAAAAGTCCTATTTAGCAAAAAAAGGTATGCTACCTCATAATTTTGAGGGAGTTATATCTTTTTTGTTTTATAATTATAGTATCAATTTCATAGAGGTGGGTGCTATGATTCAAAAACAACAATCAATGATCCTCAGTCCATTTATAGATATCTATGATATAGTCGTTTCAAAGGATAATCTATTGAGAAGAATCAACGAACTAGTTGATTTCTCTTTTGTGTATGACGAACTTAAGGATAAATATTGTATTGATAACGGTCGAAATGCTATCGACCCTATTCGGATGTTTAAATATTTATTGTTAAAGTCTATCTATGACTTGTCTGATGTTGATGTAGTTGAACGTTCAAAATATGACATGTCTTTTAAGTATTTTCTCAATATGGCACCGGAAGAAACAGTTATTGAGGCGAGTTCATTGACCAAGTTTCGGAAGCTGCGTTTGAAAGACCTCAATCTTTTAGATATGCTGGTCAACAAAACTGTAGAAATTGCTATCGCAAAGGAAATCATCAAAAGCAAAGCTATTATTGTTGATGCCACACATACGAAAGCTCGCTATAATCAGAAGACCCCTAAAGAAATCCTGATGGATCGGTCAAAGAAGCTGAGAAAAGCCGTATATAAAATAGATGAATCCATGAAAAGCAAATTCCCCTCCAAGAACACAACAGACATATTGGAGGAAGAAATATCCTACTGTCAAAATCTCATTGATGTGATAGAAAAGGAAGACAGTATTTCCAGATATCCAAAAATAAATGAACAGCTAAATCTTTTAAAAGAAACCATCGCTGATGATATCGAACACTTGCGAATCTCGGAGGATCAAGATGCGAGAGTTGGACACAAAAGTACAGACTCCTCATTTTTTGGGTATAAAACGCATCTTGCCATGAGTGAAGAACGAATCATCACCGCAGCTACAATTACAACCGGCGAAAAAAGTGACGGCAAAGAATTACAGACACTGATTGAAAAAAGTGGGGCTACCGGCATGAGCATTGAAACAGTCATAGGAGATGCAGCCTATTCGGAAAAAGAGAATATAAAATACAGTAAGAAGAACGACATTAAACTAGTAGCTAGATTAAATTCTTTGATTACTCAAGGGAAGCGAAAAAATGAAGATGAATTCGATTTTAATAAAGATGCCGGAATGTATGTGTGCAAAGCGGGCCATATGGCAATTCGGAAAGCCCGGCAGGGTAAGAAAGGGAAGAAAAATCAAACAAATACATATCACTTTGACATTGAGAATTGCAAGAGATGTCCATCCAGAGAAGGTTGTTATAAAGAAGGAGCCAAAAGTAAGACCTATTCAGTAAGTATTAAATCCACCGAACATACCGAACAGGCAAAATTTCAGGAAAGCGAATACTTTAAAGAAAAATCTAAAGAACGATATAAGATTGAAGCTAAGAATAGCGAGTTAAAGCACAGGCACGGGTATGATGTGGCATCATCCTCGGGTCTTACAGGTATGGAGTTACAAGGGGCGATGGCCATATTTACCGTAAATCTAAAAAGGATACTAACCCTAATAGGGTAAAAAAAAACCACATATCCCCGGTAAAACTAGAAAAAGACGGCCAACATTCTGATGCTTTGAATGTAAGCCGCCTTTTTTCAATTATAAACCCAATACTGTAGAAAAACATTAAGTTTTTCAGTAGCCTCGCTAAATCCGACATTCTCTCATCATTGCCCAGTCTTAAATTTACTTCACACTGCGTAATATAGACAGGTCTAAACACTCTAATCTACGCAAGCATTAAACATGTTTACACACTCCATGTCCAGCACAACCGATACGTCAATTTTATCTCTCAGCACCTTATTCCTGAAATCATCGCCATCCGTCGTAAAAGTCATATATCTCGCTAAGTGCTGAAAACTAAGGATTTCTACGTATCTTTCCTTTGCATTCCTATTACGCACTCCACATGCGTCGTCCACGGAAACATATCCACCGGCTGTACACTGTCTACCTTATATCCTCCAGCTGTGAGTCCCCCCAAATCCCGTGCCAAAGTACCCGGGTCGCAAGACACATAGATGATGCGTTGAGGCTTCAGCTCTAGCAACCGTTGCAAAACATCAGCATGAATCCCAGCACGTGGAGGATCCAGGACTACTACATCCGGTTCTTCCTCTATCTTCATCATCCGCTGTTCAACTTTCCCTTTCAAGAACTCGATGTTCCCCACAGCGTGATTGTTGACGGCATTTTGAATTGCATTTTCAACGGCATACGGGTTTTCCTCGATAGCCGTTACTTTCATGGCTTTTGTGGCTAAAGCTAAGGTCAGGGTTCCTATTCCCGAATAAAGATCCCATACAATCTCCTCGCCTGTCAGGGCCACCGCATCCAAAACCAACTTGTATAGGAGGTCTGTTTGGCGTGAATTGACTTGTAAAAATGCTAAAGGAGACAGTTCAAAAGTTAAGCCAAGAATCCTTTGTCCGAACTCTTCATCTCCCCAAATCAGTTGAAGACTTCCTTCAGCATCAAGATTCCAAACGGAACGAAGCCCTTCCTTCCAAAGAGCCTCAAAGAAATCATTATTTGCGGGGGCTGAAAGGGATTCGCCAGGCATTCCCCCGATTATTAAAAGCCCTTCGTTCTTGGTATTTTCCCGGAATGTTAACGTATGTATTTCGGGATAACCTTCCCCTAACAGCTCTTCAGTCCGTTTTATCCAACGATTCATGGATTCGCTTAAGAGCAGGCAGTCATGAAAGTTTACCTGATCCTTGGACTTTTCCTTGTAATATCCCAATTCTCCTGTTGGCCGACGATGAAGACGCGCCTTATTTCTATAGCGCCATGGATGCTCCATTCCAAGTGTAGGTTTGACCTCCGCGCTTATTTTGCCGATTCTGGTAAGTGCATCTTCAACCCAGCGTTGTTTCCACAAAAGAGTCTCCGCGTAGGTTGTATGCTGAAGCTGACATCCTCCGCATCCTTCGAAGGCAGTACAAGGCGCATTGATGCGCTCCGGAGAACGCTGTATTAGGTTTAAAAGAGAGGCTCGTTGCCATTTTTTCTTCGCTTTTGACACTGCAACTTCTGCTGTTTCTCCAGGCAGTAGTCCCGGCACAAACGTAGCGATGCCATTCATGTACCCTACTCCTGAACCATCTGAAATAAGCCTTAAGCATTCGATATTTGGTTTATTGCTATTCATTTAGATAACACCTCGTATAAAATTACTTTCTATCGACGCTGAATCCACAATGCAAGGGCCATAAGTATATTCCACGTCCCATGAGCAACGATGGCTGGCCAAATACTTGAAGAACGTTCATACAACCATGTAAGCACAACTCCACCAATAAATAATGGTAAAAAGCGAATAATTTCTAAATGCAATGATGCAAAGAAGAGTCCTGTCAGTAGTATTCCTTTACCTCTTCCGAAGACTTGGCGCAACGGCGGGTAGATTAAACCGCGAAAAAACATTTCTTCTTTAATCGGAGCAACAACTCCCCCCAAAAAAGTGAGGAGAATGAATTCCCACGTGTAGTTTGCCCCTTTTACCGCTATGGCAAAACTCTGGGGAGCAGGAGTTCCAAGCAATTTCGTTAAGAAGTTTCCTAAAAGACCGACGCCTACAAACAATACTACTCCAGCGATAAAGCCCAGCAGTAAAAAGCCTCGAGAGGATTTAACAAATCCTAAGTCGGAAAACGGTCGGCGTATAATTTTAAGGAACATGAAGATTATTGCGAAGTAAAGCAATACATCTCCTAAACCTACAAGGATAAAATCGAGAATCCCACGCACAGAATCTAAATCCTTGGGGCTCTCCAACCAGCCAAGTGGAAATTCTATTATTGTGATAATAGCTACTAAAAGTAATCCCTGCCAAATATTCCAAACCGGTTTTCGCGGTGGTAACCTCAGTTTAGTTTTTTTATCCATCTCACTCATCCTCTGATCTTATTACACTGTTCATCTCAGGGATCATTATACCTGCTGTTCAATTTCCAATCCATTTCCAATTCTAAACTCTAAAACAAACATTGTCCACAAATATAGAAAACTAGCGCGCCAAGACTGCCTTACCGGCATAAAAAAAGAAGGGGCTAATCAAAGACCCCTCCTTAACCCTTCAGGTAAAGGAACTAATAGGTATTCTGCTCATTTAATATGATGCCCTATATTTAAGAACTATGCAAGCTTACGCCAAATTTTAAGATCTCTAGCCTCAGCCATCAGAGCTTCCCGGAAATCAGGGTGAGCAATTGAAATCAACGCTTCAGCACGTTGCCAAGTAGACAACCCTTTAAGATTAACTTTTCCAAACTCTGTGACCACAAACTGTACGGTTGGACGAGTATCCGTAATTGCGGAACCCATCGTCATTTGTCCTTTAATGCGAGAATGCCATTGCCCGCTTTTATCCTTATAGGTGGAAGGTAAGCAGATGAAGCTTTTCCCCCCTTTGGAATTATAAGCAGCTTCCACGAAATCAAGTTGCCCCCCTGCGCCGCTAATCATGCTGGGTCCAGCTGATTCTGAACAAACTTGGCCAGTTAAATCAATTTCTAAAGCACTGTTGATAGAAATTAGTTGGTCATTTTGAGAAGCAATAAAAGGATGATTGGTGTAATCCACTGGATAACCTGCTAACGAAGGGTTATTCCGAAGAAAGTCATAGAGTTTCTGTGTGCCGGCCGCGAAAGCATAGACGATTCTTCCTCTGTCAAGTTGCTTGCGCATCCCAGTAACCTTCCCTGCTTCCACCATATCCACAAATCCGTCAACAAACATCTCTGTGTGAATGCCCAGGTCTTTAAGATCTGATTCAGCAATCATTTTACCTAAGGCATTCGGCATTCCGCCGATACCCAATTGAATACAAGCGCCGTCCATAATTTCAGGCAATACATACTCGGCAATTTGCCTATCAAGTTCAGAAGCAGATGCCGAAGGTAAGATAGGAAGTCCTCGGTGTCCTCCCTCAACAACAAAATCCACCTTTGAAATGTGAACTGCATGATCATACCCGCCATGAGTGCTGGGCATATCCTCGTTAACTTCTACTATGACAGCACGTGCCTTTTCAATAGCTGCAGCGTAGTGAGAAACCGTAACTCCAAAACTGAAATATCCATGTGCATCCATGGGAGCTACTTGAATAGCCACAACATCCGTTTTTACATTTTCACGTAAATACCGTGGTAATTCTGAATATTTGAGGGGGATATAATAAGCCCGACCATTTTGAACCAATTTACGTTCGCGTCCGCCAAGATGCCAGCTATTCCATGTAAAATGCTCACCGGTTGGATCACATTCCATACAAGTCACTGGAGTAATAATTACGCCGCCACGCAAATTAACATCATAAAGTTCATCTTTACGACGGGCCAAAGCCTCATCAAGTAACCCGGGCATACTTGCAGCCCAAGCAAACTCAATCCAGTCACCGCTGCGAATTACTTTTACTGCTTCATCTGCTGAGACACACTTTTTCCGATACTCTTCCATATACATTGTTACATCCCCCTTCTGCTCCCCAATTACTAATCTATAAAAACGCTTTAATTTCAAGTTGGAAGTGAACCTTAGAACAACTCATCTTTAAATGTAGAAATGTAACACAGGAATATAAACGTAGAACAGTCGTCCAGGATTAGCGTTCTACGACTAAAGCGATCCCCTGACCACCGCCGATACAAAGTGTTGCCAATCCGAGATGTGCGTTGCTGCGCTTCATTTCGTGCAGCAACGACACGAGAATACGTGTTCCTGAAGCTCCAACCGGATGGCCCAGAGCAATGGCCCCACCATTAACATTCGTCTTAGCCATGTCCAGTTTCAACTCTTGAGCGACTCGCAAAGTTTGGGAAGCAAAAGCCTCGTTAGCCTCAACAAGATCGATCTCTTCAATTTTCAGCCCAGCCTTTTCCAAGGCTTTACGGCTGGCAGGGATAGGGCCCGTCCCCATGATTTTGGGATCTACGCCGGCTGAAGCCCATGATTTAATGGTTGCCAAGGGTGTTATGCCCAGTTCCTCTGCCTTTTCTTTCGACATAATAACCAGGGCAGCAGCTCCGTCATTAATCCCCGAAGCATTGGCGGCGGTAACGGTTCCATCCTTTTTAAAGGCTGGCCGCAATTTGGCAACAGCTTCGTAGGTGGCTCCAAAGCGCGGAAATTCATCTTGAGAAACAACTACCGGATCCCCTTTGCGTTGGGGAATGAACACAGGTACTATTTCCTCCTCAAACTTTCCGGCTTTTGTAGCAGCCTCGCAACGATTTTGACTGGAAACTGAATAACGATCTTGTTCCTCGCGAGAAATGCCAAACTGTTCCGCAATATTTTCAGCCGTAATGCCCATGTGAATCTTGTCAAAGGCATCTGTTAAGCCATCGTTAACCATGGAATCCACGATAGTATCATTGCCCATTCTGTAACCGGTACGCGCTTTGGGCAACACATACGGAGCAAGGGACATACTCTCCATTCCACCTGCCACTACAATATCCGCATCCCCAACCATAATGGTTTGAGCGGCACAAACGATGGTTTTCAGTCCGGATCCACATACTTTATTCAGTGTCCAAGAGGGTACTTCTTGAGGGATTCCAGCCTTGATTGACGCTTGACGAGCGGGATTCTGTCCTAATCCGGCCTGTAAAACGTTACCTAAAATAACCTCATCGACTTGCTCAGGGGTAATCCCTGCTCTTCTAATCGCTTCTTTGACAGCTATGGCACCTAAGTCGGCAGCAGGCATTTGCCCTAATGTACCGCAAAAAGAACCGACAGGGGTACGAACCGCACTCACAATAACAACGTCTCTCATTGATTAGTCCTCTCCTTCTGCAACAGTGAATAGTCCGAATTTCTTAAATTACCTAAACCGAATTACTAGTTTACAACGAAGCGCCTTTTTCGGCGCTTCGCTAAGTATTAATTAAATCTTCTATTTAAGAATATTTGCGCTAATGACGATCCGTTGAATTTCGTTGGTTCCTTCATAAATCTCGGTGATTTTAGCATCACGCATCATGCGCTCAGCTGGATACTCCCGCGTATATCCATATCCACCGTGCAGTTGAACACCCATTGTGGTTACCGCCATAGCAGTCTCGGAAGCGAAAAGTTTAGCCATGGCAGAAGCTTTGCCAACAGGTTTATGTTGAGATGCTAAATATGCCGCTTGATAAACAAGGAGACGGGCTGCTTCAATTTGTGTTGCCATGTCTGCCAGTTTAAACTGAGTATTTTGGAACTCAGAAATGGCTTTGCCAAACTGAACTCTTTCCTTGGTATATTTCATGGCTTGCTCATAAGCCCCTTGGGCGATACCTAAGGCTTGGGAAGCGATCCCGATTCGACCAAAGTCAAGTGTTTGCATGGCGATTTTGAAGCCTTGTCCTTCTTGACCGAGCAAGTTCTCAGCAGGAACCCGGACATCTTCAAAGACTAATTCATAGGTGGCTGAAGAACGAATCCCCATCTTCTTTTCTTTTTTGCCAAAGGAGAAACCCGGCATTCCTTTTTCCAGAATAAAGGCGGCAATCCCCCGATTTCCTTTGCTCTTATCCATTTGAGCAGTGATCACATAGACATCGGCATAGTATGCATTGGTTATAAAACATTTAGTGCCGTTTATGATGTAATCATTGCCATCACGAACAGCCATCGTCCGAGTTCCTGAAGCATCGGATCCAGCCATAGGCTCTGTCAAACCGAATGCTCCGAGCTTCTCCCCAGTAGCCAACGGAACTAAGTATTTCTTTTTCTGCTCTTCAGTTCCAAACAAGGCAATTGGATTGGCACACAGACTGGCATGGGCAGAAATAGTTACTCCCACCGATGCATCGACGCGAGAAAGTTCTTCGACTGTAATAGCATAGGAAATATAGTCCGCGCCAACGCCGCCGTACTCTTCAGGAAATGTAACACCTGCCAGGCCCAGATCTCCAGCCTTTTTCCATATATCTACAGAAAATTCTTCGGTCTCATCGCGTTCTTCTGCTCCCGGGCCGCATTCTTTCTCAGCAAAATCCCGAACCATTTTACGCATCATGATATGGTCTTCGGTTAAATCAAAATTCATATGAATCAATCCTCTCATTTATAAATCTTTTTCATGTCTCACCTAAAGGCTCGTCTTTTAAGATTGAAAGTTTATTTTCCTTCAAAGACGGGTTTACGCTTTTCTAAAAAGGCACCGCATCCCTCGGTTTGATCTTGTGTGCTGAAAGTCAGTCCAAAAACTTCCGCTTCGTAGGCTTGGGCACTATCTATGTCCATATTCATACCGCGTTGGATCGCACTCTTACTTAACTGAACTGCTGCAGGTGCCCTTCCGGAAATTCGTTTCGCAAGCTTTAGAGCTTCTTCCATGAGAGTATCTAAGGGATAGACTTTATTCACTAATCCGATACGATGGGCCTCTTTAGCATCAATAACGTCTCCGGTAAATAGTAACTCACTGGCTATGCCAGTGCCGACTAAACGAGGTAAACGCTGAGTCCCACCAAATCCGGCTGTAAGTCCGAGGGTTACTTCCGGTTGGCCAAACTTTGCATTCTCACCAGCCATCCGAATATCACAGGCCATAGCCAATTCGCAACCACCTCCTAAAGCGAATCCATTGATGGCTGCAATTACCGGCTGTGGCATTAATTCAAGTTTTCGGAAGGTTGCATGCCCCAGTAGGGCAAAGCGGCGGCCTTCTATTGCATTAAACTCTTTCATCTGAGAAATATCTGCCCCAGCGATAAAGGCCTTTTCCCCACTGCCTGTAATAATTACAGCTTTGACACCGGAATCACTCCCCAACTCATCGAGCACAGCGGATAGTTCCTTCAAGGTGTCACTGTTTAAGGCATTTAAAGCCTTTGGGCGATTAATGGTTAGAACCGCGACGGCACCGTTCTTTTCCAGTAACAGATTGGTATAGTTCATGTATTTTGCCCTCCTTACAGGTTGGAGTTAAGCATTGTATTTATAGAAGCCGCGACCGGATTTCCGTCCAAGCCAGCCCGCCTTGACATATTTTCGGAGTAATGGGCATGGGCGATATTTATCGCCTAATCCCTCATGAAGGACTTCCATAATAGATAGAACCGTGTCCAAGCCGATTAAATCTCCTAACGCTAAGGGACCCATCGGATGATTCATACCTAATTTCATGACATTATCAATTGCCTCGACAGAGGCTATTCCTTCATAAAGCGTATAGACAGCTTCGTTAATCATGGGAATTAAGACCCTATTAGCAACAAAACCTGGGGCATCGTTGACTTCCACAGGGGTTTTACCCATTTTTAAGCTGAGATCTTCGATTGTTTTATACACTTCATCACTGGTGGCAAGGCCTCGAATAACCTCTACCAACTTCATTACCGGAACGGGATTCATGAAGTGCATCCCAATGACTCGATCCGGCCGTTTTGTAAAAGCGGCAATCTCGGTAATTGGTAATGAAGAGGTATTAGTGGAGAGAATTGTATTTTTTGGGCTTATGACATCCAATTGGGAGAAAATCTGGGCCTTTATTCCCATATTCTCTATTGCCGCTTCAATCACTAAGTCAGCTGATACCGCATCTTGCAGAGAAATTGATTTAGTAATACGACCTAAAATCAGGTCCTTTTCTTCCGCCTTAAGTTTTCCCTTTTCTATACTTCGGCTAAGATTCTTATCAATAATTCCGAAACCCCTGTTCACAAATTCCTCTTTAATGTCATTTAAAATGACTGAGTAACCTGCTTGGGCAGCAACTTGGGCGATTCCACCACCCATCTGTCCAGCTCCGATAACCATAATAGTCTTCACACTTAATCCTCCCTTATGTTTTTAATTACAAAGACCGTTTATAGGTGATTAGGAATCTTACTGAATAATCTTGCAATTAACATGCCAACGAATATTCAGTATCTTTGGATAATTTAGTATTCGCTGATATCAAGCTTCTGAGCGTTTAACTCGATTGATGCTACAAATCTTCAAAAAATAAATATATGTACACATTAGTATACATATATCACTCAAGAACTCTACAGTCTGTACTACTGCTGATGTTAAACACTGTCTACAAAAAGATACACTTATCAAAAAGTAGACATACTTTAATTCCCTTTTTACCTATCTATTACAACTTGTGCAATTGATGTTTAATTAGTTTCTTATATAAGCCTGCCCTGGACAAACCCAAGGATTTTGCGGCCTGGACTTTATTTCCATTGGTATTTTTAAGCGCAATAATAAGAGCATCCTTTTCCACTTCATTAAGAATCGTTTCTAACGTCCCTTCAACATAAGGACGCACATCATGACTAGCTATGATTTGCAGATAGCTTGGCAGATGCTTAAGTTCAATTTCAGTACCATCAACCATGTTGAAGGCCCTTTCAATAATATTCTCAAGCTCTCGGATATTACCTGGCCAGCGATGTTTCTTCAAAACGTCTTTAGCCTCATCTGTAATTCCCGTCACTGATTGAGCAAACTGAAGATTAAACTTCTTAATAAATGTTTTAATCAGGATTCCTAGGTCATCTATCCTTTCTCGCAAGGGTGGAATCGTCAAGGTTACTACGTTTAAGCGATAATATAAGTCTTCGCGAAATTGTTTATCTCGAATCATCTCCTCGAGATCGCGATTAGTCGCAGCAACCAACCGGAAATCAACTTTATGAGATTTGTTACTTCCTAAGCGTTCCACTTCTCGTTCCTGAATTACCCTTAACAGCTTAGCTTGCATACTCATTTCCATGTCCCCAATTTCATCCAGGAAAAGAGTTCCCCCATTAGCCAATTCAAACTTACCTATCTTTCCCCCTTTCCTTGCACCGGTAAATGCCCCTTCATCATAACCAAACATTTCAGATTCGAGCAGATTCTCAGGTATGGCGGCGCAGTTCACTTTAATAAAGGGACCTTCGCTGCGGGAGCTTTGCGCATGCAACAGCAGAGCAAATAATTCTTTCCCTGTCCCGCTTTCTCCTCTTAGAAGTACAGTCGATCCAGATTTAGCCACGCGCAGAGTAGTTTGTATCAAAGAACTCATCATACGATTTTTACCATGCAACAGCTCGAGAGCTGAAGAATTGTTCTCCGACACTGTCCTCTTATAATAGTCCAGTTCAGAACGCAGAGAATCAATCTTTTTGGTTAAAGCATAGAGCTCGTTAACATCTTTGAAAACAACCTTACCTAAAGCGCCCACGATTTTACCGTCCTGCATAATCGGAACTCTGCTAGCGATTATTTCATGTCCATTTAGATCATGTATGTATCCGTGCACTGGTTGGGCGGTTTCTAGTACTTCAGTAAATTTTGGATTATCGTAGATTTCAGTGATGGGTCTACCTACCAGTTCCTCTGGCTTTTGATCAAAAAAACTAGAAAATGCCTGATTCGTCATAGTAACAATTCCCTTTTTGTTCACCACGATGAGCCCGTCATAGGCTGTGTTTAGTACGACTTCAAGAATGCGTTGAAGTTGCTTGGTTTTCTCATGTTCGATTACTAAGCTGTCAAGGAAATTCTGCAGAATCGTAATGTCTTGAAATACAGCGACGGCCCCCACAAGTTCTCCATGAACATAGATTGGAGTTCGATTGCTTAATAAGATCGTATCATTAAGGGATAACCTCTGGGCTAGCTCAGCTATTCCAGTTTCGAAAACCCTCATTAACCCAGTTTCAGGGAAATGACTGGTGATAGGTTGACCAGTAAGATTGGTGACTGGAATCTTAAGGATATTAAAAACTGCTCGATTAGCGTACATAATCATACCTTGAGGATCAACAGCAATAATTGCATTATTTGTGTTATCTAATATTTCATCAAGGGTAACCGAAAAGTTTTGTCCCTCAAGCAACATTGGTCAAACCTCCTGCAATTTGATATTATCCAATAATTCGCCCCGAAAGAGATAATTCCTCCTTATTGACTATTCATCAAACATTAATGCTACTTCACAAAGCACCTCTTCAGTTGAAGAAGTGCTTTGTGCTATACCTTTTTTCTCATGCAGTCGGTCTGATTCTCTAAGCCCTCAGGTGCTTGGCCACAACAATTCTCTGAATTTGGTTTGTTCCTTCATAAATTTGGGTGATCTTTGCATCTCGCATATAGCGTTCAACTTTATACTCTTTGCAATAACCATAGCCTCCAAAAATTTGCACCGCATCTGCCGTCACCTTAACTGCCGTATCACTAGCAAACATCTTGGCCATCGAGGCTTGTTTACTGTAAGGAAATCCGGCCATCCTCAGAGAGGCCGCCTGGTAAACCAACAGTTTCGACGCTTCGATTTGAGTCGCCATATCTGCAAGCATGAATTGAATTCCTTGGAAATTACCGATGGCTTGTTTAAACTGCACACGTTCTTGCGAATAAGCTAATGCCGCCTCCAGCGCTACTTCTGCTATCCCCAATGCTTGTGCGCCAATCCCGATCCGTCCGCCGTCCAGCAGAGCCATCGCAACTTTGAAGCCTTGCCCTTCAGCGCCCAAAAGATTTTCTGCCGGAACTACAGCGTCTTCAAAAATTAATTCACAGGTTGCGGACCCATTCAGACCCATTTTTTCTTCTTTTTTCCCAACTTTAAATCCAAGTGTATCCTTATCGACCAGAAAAGACGATACCCCATGCGGCCCCTTCCCTCGATCTGTGGAAGCCATGACTAAATAGACGTCCGCATAGCCTGCATTGGTGATAAAACGCTTTGATCCATTGAGGATGTAGTGGTCATCTTTTCGTATTGCAGTCGTTTGCAGACTAGATGCGTCTGAACCGGCATTAGCTTCTGTCAAAGCGAAAGCTCCAATAAATTTACCGCTTGCCAGATTGGGAAGGTATTTTCTCTTTTGCTCCTCTGTTCCAAAATAAAGGATTGGAAAAGTTCCCACAGATGTATGCACTGCTAAGATAACGGCTGTAGAAGCACATCCTTTGGCGATTTCTTCAATAGCCAAAATATAAGATAAGAAGTCCGAACCTGAGCCGCCGTATTCTTCCGGGATAGGTATCCCCATCAGTCCAAGCTCACCCATTTTTCGAATGGTTTTTAAAGGGTATTCATGGGTTTCATCAGTGATCATTGCTAAGGGAACGATTTCCTCTTGGACGAAATCGCGCACCATCTTCTGCATCATTAATTGATCATCATTGAATTGAAAATCCATTCTCTCCGCCCACTTTCGATCACAATTCCAGACTTTGTCCTTACTCTTCGTACACTTCCAACATGATTGCATCCCCTTGCGCTGCCCCGCTGCAAATCGCAGCAATCCCAATTCCGCCCCCACGACGGCGCAATTCATAAATTAAGGTCATAATGACTCTTGCTCCACTCGCCCCAATGGGATGCCCTAAGGCAATAGCCCCTCCATTGACATTGACAATCGCCGGATCCCAGTTAGCAATCTTTTGACTTGTGAGGGCAACTGCCGCAAAAGCTTCATTGGCTTCAATTAAGTTAATATCCTGAATAGTCATGCCTTTTTGTTTGAGGAGTTTATTGATGGCCAGTCCTGGAGTTGTGGCAATATAGGCAGGTTCTTGTGCTACACTGGCATGCCCCAGTATTGTTGCCAGAGGTTTTTTTTCCATTTCACGTGCCTTTTCCTCACTCATTAAGACCATTGCACCAGCCCCATCATTTACCCCCGGGGCATTCCCTGCTGTAACAGTTCCATCTTTTAGAAAAATAGGTGGTAGCGCTGCAAGCTTTGCCAGAGTGGTATCTCGTCGAGGTCCTTCGTCTTTAGCAACGAAAAGTGCCTCCCCTTTTCGTTGCGGGATTTCCACCGCAGCAATCTCATCCACAAACTTTCCCTCTTCGATGGCCTTAGAGGCTAATTGTTGGGACCTCAGAGCAAATCCATCCTGTTCTCCACGTGAAATTCCATATTCTTCGGCTACAGTTGAGCCGTGTATTGCCATATGAACATTGTGAAAAGCACACCACAGTCCATCATTTACCATCAAATCTATCAGGCTGTCATTTCCCATACGATAGCCAAAACGTCCCTTTGTCAAAGCAAATGGTGCATTAGACATACTTTCCATTCCACCGGCAATAATAACCTCCGCGTCTCCTGCGCGAATGATGGTTTCACCCAAGGTCACTGCTCGCATTCCGGAAGCACATACTTTGTTGATCGTCTCTGAGGTCACTTCCATTGGGAGTCCGGCTTTGATACTCGCTTGCCGCGAGGGAATCTGTCCTGCTCCACCCTGGATAACCATTCCCATAAGAACATTATCTATCATATCTCCCTGAAGACCCGCACGTTTAAGCGCTTCCCGAATGACATGTGCTCCAAGATCTACCGCCGAAATATCCTTCAAACTTCCGCCCATTGTACCGAAAGGGGTTCTTGCTGCACTTACAATTACTGCTCTAGACATTTAATCGCTCTCCTTACTCATATTGCCGCGTTCCTCTCTACCAAAAATATTACCTCATTTTTCAGAATATTTTCCAAAATCTATTTTAACATTTCATTAAGTTTTAAACTAAATTCATTTTCTTTGCCGCTACCGTAAGTTCTTCACGAAAACTTGGGTGCGCAATAGCAATTAGCGCTTTTGCTCGTTGCTTAGCCGATTTCCCTCTTAACTGTGCTACACCATATTCCGTAACAACGTAGTTTACATCATTTTTCGAGGTCGTTATAGCCGAGCCTTGAGTTAAGGTCGGAGTAATCCGAGATATTTTCCCGTCCTTCGCAGTTGCAGGAAGAACAATAAATGATTTTCCACCCTTGGAACGATTTGCCGCCCGTACAAAATCTGATTGCCCTCCGGTTCCGCTGTAAGGGGTACTGCCCATGCTCTCAGAACAACATTGACCCAAGAAATCCACTTGCACGGAAGCGTTAATTGTGACTAAATTATCATTCATCCCAGCAAGGCATGGATCATTTGTAAAGTCCACCGGATGCATCTCCAATTGGGGATTGCGGTTCATGAAATTGTAGAGACGTTTTGAACCTAAAGCAAAAGTTGCTATAACTTTACCCGGCAAATAATTCTTACTTCGATTGGTTACTGCGCCGCTTTCAATTAGGGTTAAAATTCCATCTCCAAACATTTCCGTATGAATACCTAAGTCATGTTTATGAGTAAGTTGCATCACGACAGCATCAGGAATCGCCCCGAAGCCGATCTGAATTGTAGAACCATCATCGATTAAATCTGCCACATATTTACCAATCGCTTCCTGAACCGGACCAATGACAGGCAGGCCTACTTCTGTAAGCGGGGTTTGATCTTCTACAACGGCTGAAACTTGAGAAATGTGGACTAAACAATTTCCATTAGCGTAGGGAACATTAGAATTCACTTCCAGAACAATAGTACGTGCTTTTTGAATTGCAGCCATTGTATAATCTGTACCTAAGCTGATAGAGAAATACCCATGTTCATCCATTGGCGAGGCAAGAGTAAAGACGGTATCAACCGGAAGAAGTCCATCTTGAATCATTCTGGGCATTTCACTAAAATAACTTGGGATGTAATCAATCCATCCTTGCTGGCCTCCTGCTCGGGTTACGCCCCCTAAGAAATAGGCCACGTGGCGGACATGTTCGACTGTTTCAGGATCAATATATCCGAACTTTCTCAAAGGAAGAATCTGAAACACCTTGACATCATGATACTCCCGGCGATGCTCGGATAAAGCCGTCAAAAGCGCTGGTGGCTCTCCCACCCCTGTTGGTACCACAAGACAGTCCCCATTCTGAACCAGTTTGATCCCCTCTTCTACCCTTCGAAGCTTAGCTTGGTAAATTTCTTTAATCTTTGACATCTTCTCACCCCACGTATTTTTTTAGAATCTATATCCTTGACCCTGACTACTTGTAATCGGGATCCGTCTCTACTTCGCTGTGGGGGAGACTCCGACTCCGCCACCAGTGTATTTTTGGATAAGCGCTATGCGAAGTCAACCCTTCAGCGCTAGTATTTTGTTAATGTTTGTGCTTTCTTAATGAGAACTTGACGTAGTTTTTGATTCAACTACATCCACATGCTCCGCAGTCGACTTGTAAAAAGGAACTTTCGACATGAACCAATCGTTAAAGAGAAGCGGGATAATCGCCCAGAAAAGCCACACCAGCGGTTTGTTGGCATGATTAGAGTACTCAGGCTTCAGTCCTAATAAGGGTAAACATACAGAGTAATAAATGAAAAACTGGGCCACTGCAAGTATACCAACGATCCCGGTCCGAACAATCCATCCCACAACACTTCCCCATTTCTGAGGCCAATTGTCAAAGTAATGGTTCCAGATTAAAAATGGGAACAAGGTAAACCCAGCCAGTGTGGCAGTATTATAATAGCGCCATGCCAAGGACGCCGGCCCGTCCGATGCCTTCGGATCTACAGCCCCCCATACTGCACCCATTCCAAACATCAAAATTTTGACTGTCACATAGGCCATGACAATAATAGAAATAATAGCAACCAACCCACTCCAGGGTTGCTTTTTAACTAGGTGGAAGAGTTTCCCTGACCATACATTTGCCGTCATGAAAAGGTAAACAACCATCCACTCCCAGATTCCAACCACATAGTTCAAGTGCGGAAGACCATCAATTATTCCCCACCAAGGAGCTGCAGCTGCTAAAGGTTGCTTTAAAACCACACTTACGTAGAAGGGGAAGATAAGTGCGCCATAGGCTAAAAGCGTAATGACCGTGGTTAAAGACCACTCTGCCAAACCTAAGGCAGGTTGGGTCAGCTTTCCCCCCAAGGCCATTTTTTAAAGAGAATTGACCAAAAGGTATAGGTGACAAAGCCCATTAGGACAAACATCGTAATAGCTCCGCCAGCATATTCTCTGGCGTGTTCTATTGTTACACCTTGTGCTACTAAGGCTTCAACACTCCAAAGCGGAAGTACGAGCTTACCAAGAAAGCCTTGAAACACACCATAAATAATGGCATAGGTTCCTATGATATTAACCGCAATCATTACGATTCCTCGTGTTATTGGTTTAAACTTCTCAAAAGGCCAATTTCCAAAAACAATATGCTGCCAAGCACCAAACAAGATCATCCATGCTAAAAACTCAAGCATAGGGTGTTCATAGTTCGTAAAAATTCCTTGGGGAGATGATAATATAAACCAAGTTATCAGTGCGATGAGTAAAAAAGAAGCCGTTGATATAATACCTGTTAAGGGCTGAACCCAGCGAGCCTTCAATTGGTGATCCGACATTGACATACCTCCTAATATTTCGTTCTTAAGGCTCAATCCTTCAAATTAACAATGCCATCATTGTTTTCTTTAGGCATTCCTCCCTTTGTTTATGGATAGAAGTGTTGTCCTATAGATATCAGAATATACTTAATTATCTGCAATATTTATGCCATACCAAATATTCTGAATTTTACGTCAACACTTTGCCCTTCTATCAAGGATTTCTGAAGTTTGTGCATAGGCTAATTACAAAAAAACCGATCCGATACATGTGCACATTTGTTTACACTTTATGGCGTAAGGTCATATGGTTGCTTCCATTTCCTGACCTTGATCAATATCTACTTTTTGATACATGTATTCTAAAGTGTACACTTATTAAATAATGGTAAATAACAATTATAACTTTTTCCCTTTTGGTCGATACAAATGTCGATTCATTTGAAAATTCTACGGAATATTTATGGATTAAAAAACTATCCTCCGACAAACGCAGGAGCACAGGTGCATAGTGCCAACTAAAGAAACTTAGCCGGACAGATGCCATTGGCACAGGCGGCAACCCCAGTTGCACTTATACTGGTGAAAAGCACTTAACATTAACTATATTTTCTGGCTAGTATAATAAAAAAGACGGCAAAAGCCGTCTTAATTAGTTACTTTTCTTACTTTTTCACTTTCGTTGCTTCAACATATCGCTATAAATATAAACTAATTCTTTGTCAAACAGTGATCGCTTCATATCCACAGCTAATGCCCTAACTCGTTTGAGCATCTCATTGGCGTCTTCATCCGTCATCTCTTTGCCATACTCATTCCAAAATTTGGCCTTAATTGATGCGGTTCCCGAGTGTTTTCCAATCACGATCTGCCGTTCGAGTCCAACATCCTCAGGACTGAACGCCTCGTATGTGCGAGGATTCTTAAGTGCTCCATCTGCATGAATTCCCGACTCATGGGCAAACATGTTACTTCCAACGATCGATTTCCATGGTGGAAGCATCCGCCCTGAAGCCCGGGCAACATATTCAGAAACCTCAACAAATCGCTCTGTTGCAAAGCTCAGATCCGTATCCAGTAAGTGTTTTAACGCCATAACAACTTCTTCTAAAGCGGCATTACCGGCACGTTCCCCTAAGCCATTTACTGTTACACCAACATGCGTCGCTCCAGCCTTTACTCCAGCAAGAGCGTTAGCCGTTGCCATTCCGAAATCATCATGGGTATGCATCTCGACGTCAATGCCAGCCTTTTCAACTAGGATTCTAATTTTATCATAGGTTGCAAATGGATCTAAAATCCCTACTGTATCACAATAGCGCAAGCGATCAGCGCCCGCCTTTTTTGCTTCTTTTGCAAATTGTATAAGAAAATCCATATCTGATCGGGAAGCATCTTCCGCATTAACGGAAATATACATTCCTTCCCGTTTGGCAAAGGTCGTTGCCTTAACCATCCGTTCTAAAACATCCTCTCGAGTGGTCATGAGTTTATGTTCAATATGAATGTCTGAGGTAGAAATAGAAATCGCTACGGCATCAACACCACAAGCCAGTGAGGCCTCAATATCTGAAATTACGGCCCGATTCCAGCCCATGATGCTTGAATTTAATCCTAACTTTGTAATATCACTTATTGCTCGCTTTTCATCTCCGCCCATGACCGCGACTCCGGCTTCAATCTGATGAACTCCTAGCTCATCGAGTAACCGAGCTATGCGTAATTTCTCTTGATTCGAAAAAACAACGCCGGCGGTTTGCTCGCCATCACGCAAAGTAGTATCAACAATGGTTAAATGTCTCAATTAGCTCACCCCTCTTCATCGACTCAAAAAAAACAAATTACTTGTAAAAAAATATCAACATCATATTTAATTATACTACCATAATACCCCAAAAGTTTGAAGGTGGTCTAATTCCTTATACTGTATACTTGATACTTGAATTTGATTTTCGTGGATTATGCTTTATGGCTCAATATCCTTTATGATAAGGGCTTCTCGTAAAAGAGAAGCCCTTATCATAAAGCTTGGTTAAGATAGTTTTTCTTTGAGTAATTTATTGACCAGACCCGGATTAGCTTGTCCCTTGGTCGCCTTCATGATCTGACCCACGAGAAACCCGATTGCTCGATCTTTTCCCGCTCTGAAATCCTCTACTGATTGAGGGTTAGCTGAAATTACGTCGTCGATTATTCCAAGCAGTGCACCTTCATCACTGATTTGGGCAAGTCCTTTTTCTTTGACGATAACCTCGGCGTCCTTCCCTGTACTGTACATATCTTCCAGAACACTCTTAGCGATTTTACCGCTAATCGTTCCTTTATCAATGAGCCCGAGAAGCTCCGCTAATTGAGGTGCTGAAATCGGAGAATCAACTACATTGCACTGATTTGTATTGAGTAAACGAGTAACATCTCCCATAACCCAATTTGCCAAGGTCTTGGCATCCCCATAACTCGAGAGAGCCTCATCAAAAAAATCCGACAAAGCTTTTGATTGCGTGATAACCCCAGTATCATAAGCTGACAATCCTAAGGCTTGTAACCGAACACGACGTGCCTCCGGGAGCTCGGGAAGCATTTTACGGATTCTTTCCACCCATTCTCGATCAATAACTAACGGTGCCAAGTCGGGTTCAGGGAAATAACGGTAATCATGGGCTTCTTCCTTGGAGCGAAGGGTTAACGTGACCCCTTGTCCTTCATCCCAAGTCCGAGTCTCCTGAATCACCTTTTCACCTGCGTCTAATACTCTGGACTGACGTGCTATTTCATATTCCATGCACCGTCGCACTGAACTAAAGGAGTTCAAGTTTTTCGTTTCCGTTCGTGTTCCCAGGGTTGTCGCTCCCATGGGTCGCAAGGAAACATTAATATCAAATCGTACTGAGCCTTGTTCCAAACGACAGTCCGAAACTTCCGTATACTCCAAGATCTGAACTAATTTTTCCAAATAAGCCAGCACTTCAGGAATTGAGCGCATATCAGGCTCTGACACGATTTCCAACAGGGGCACACCAGCTCGGTTATAGTCTACCGAAGACTCATTAGAAGTTGTAATGGTATCCCCGCTATGCACAAGCTTACCGGCATCCTCCTCCATGTGGGCCCGAGTAATTCCAACCCACTTTTTCTCCCCCTCCACTTCAATCTCTAAACCGCCTTTGCCACAAATCGGCAAATCGAACTGGGATGTCTGATAATTTTTGGATAAATCCGGGTAAAAGTAATTTTTACGGTCAAACTTAGAAAACTCCGCGATTTCACAATTCAACGCTAATCCAGCTTTGATCGCGTAATTAACCACTTCGCGATTTAAAACGGGGAGAGTACCTGGCATTCCCAGACACACCGGGCAGACATGGGTGTTTTGCTCTCCTCCGAACTCAGTTGTACAGCTGCAAAAAATCTTTGTCTTCGTTTGAAGTTCGACGTGAACTTCCAACCCACAGACCATTTCATATTTATTAGCGACTACCACAAGTCAGCACCTCCCCTGACAGATTTGGTTTTAACGAGTGATAATTCGTGTTTTGCTCAAAGGTATAAGCTACACGGTACAACGCCCCTTCACCAAAGGCTTTACCCATCAGTTGCATGCCGATCGGCAGGCCATTAACGAATCCCGCAGGAATAGAAATTGCCGGAATACCCGCCAGGTTAATCGGGACGGTCGTAATGTCAGATAAGTACATAGCCAAGGGGTCTGCAGATTTCTCCCCAAATTTAAATGCTGGTGTCGGAGCCGTCGGGGAAAGCAGAACATCAAACTTCTCAAAGGCCTTATCAAAATCCTGCTTAATCAGGGTTCTAACCTTTTGTGCTTTAAGATAATAGGCATCATAATATCCTGAACTCAAGGCATAGGTTCCAAGCATGATTCTTCGTTTTACCTCCTGTCCAAAACCTTCAGCCCGAGTCTTCTTGAACATACCTAAGACATCGTCAGAATCAGCCCGATACCCATAACGAACGCCATCATAACGAGCTAGATTAGAGCTCGCTTCAGCAGTAGCAATCAGGTAATACGCCGGAATTGCATATTCCGTATGAGGTAAGGAACATTCAGCTACTTCTGCCCCCAGATCAATCAGGGTTTGAATCCCAGCTTTAATCCCTTTTGCAACATCAGGATCAATTCCATCCCCAAAATACTCACGGGGAATCCCGATCTTCAGACCTTTAATGTCGTTAACCAGAAACTTCGTATAATCGGGCGTTTCATAGGGAACTGAAGTAGAATCCAGTGCATCATAGCCGGCAATCGCATTCATCACCAAGGCATTGTCTCGTACGGTTTTAGTGAAAGGACCAATCTGATCGAGTGAGGATGCAAAGGCTATTAAACCCAACCGTGAGACCGCTCCGTAGGTGGGCTTCATTCCCACCACTCCGCAGAACGCGGCCGGTTGGCGGATAGATCCCCCCGTATCTGAGCCCAAGGTAAAAGCTGCTTCATCCCCTGCTACAGCAACAGCAGACCCTCCTGAAGATCCCCCTGGGACACACTCTAAATTCCAAGGATTCCGCGTCTTGGTAAAATAAGAATTCTCCGTCGACGAACCCATGGCAAACTCGTCCATGTTCAGCTTACCGAGAAGTATGGTTCCCGCAGCCCGTAGCCGATTTGTGACGGTGGCATTATAAGGAGGAACAAAATTCTCGAGCATTTTGGAAGCACAGCTTGTCCGAATCCCTTCTGTGCACATATTATCTTTCAGGGCCATGGGAATACCCTCTAAAGGTTTTAGGGCTTCCCCCTGGGCGATCTTTTGATCAACCTCAGCCGCTTGAGTCATAGCTTCATCTTCTAAGACGGTTAAATACGCTTGCAAATCGGGATCCACTGCCTGTATCCGGTCTATGTATGCTTTAGTCAATTCTGTGGAGCTTATATCTTTATGAACGAGCAGTTCATGCAGTTCACTGACTGACTTTCCTATACTCACTGATTCCAACTTCGCAATCTCCTTTCCAAGCTAAAACTAAGTCAAACTAATTTTCGGTACTCTAAAGAAACCCTCTTCCTCATCAGGGGCATTCTTGAGGGCTTTTTCATGATTAATCGAAGGTCTCACTTGGTCCTCGCGCAGTACATTGTGCAAAGGAACAGCGTGAGCCGTTGGCAGCACATCGGTCGTGTCTAATCTCTCCAACATGGCCGCATAACCTAAAATGGAGTTAAGCTGCTCAGTATACTCTTGAGTTTCCTGTTCAGTTAACTCTAGGCGCGCTAATGCCGCTACGTATTCAACGTCTTCACGTGAAATTGACAACTTATTCACCTTCCCTTGGATAGTTTGTTGCTTTATCCTCTATCATAACAAATATAGGGGAAGGGAGCAATAAAAACCACCTACTTTCCGCGGCAAGAACCTTATAGGCATTTAAGTTCTTAATCTGGGATTATGTTCCTTTAGAGATAAAGATGATATACTTTCACATGGAGGTGATTGTCTATGGGAGGCAACCCAATACAATTTGATTTCACGATTTTAGCTACAGTCTTTTCCCTTTTACTTCCCTTACTCTTCATCTACTTTATGGTAAGTGCAATACGTTTTTTTAAACAAAAAGAAGCAACGGATAAAGAGCTATTACAAAAGCTGGATGAGCTAATCAAGTTACATACTCAGCAAACTGAAAACAAAACGTGAAAGAGACCGTAACGAAACTTGAGATTTTTTCAAGCTGGTGGTGCGTTATCCCAAAATAGAGGACTGTACACCTTTGAAGTGGTGAACAGTCCTCTAATATATCAGGGGATTACAAATAGAGAAAGGATGTAATAAACTGGAAAAAAGTTTCATTACATCCCCTTTCATTAATTAATGCTTAAGCATCTCTTCAAATTCCTCTTCGCTCAAAATCGGCACTCCCAACCCTTGAGCCTTGACAAGCTTAGAGCCAGCCTTCTCTCCAGCAATGACAAAAGCCGTCTTCTTACTAATACTGCTCGCTGCTTTTCCACCATACTCCTCGATGAGTGTCTCAATCTCTCGCCGTTCCCAACGTTCCAGCGAACCAGTCACCACGATGCTTTTACCCGCGAATATCTGTGGTTTAGTCGAAGTTCCAGCGGTCATATTTACACCGGCTTCACTCAATTTAGTTAAAAATTGCGCCGTACTCTCCAACTTGAAAAACCGAACCAAACTTTCTGCCATCGCAGGCCCGATATCTGGGATCGCTTGGAGGTCCTCAAGAGTTGCTTCCTGCAGTTTTTCCATAGAGCCAAAGGTCTGAGCCAAGATCTTCCCTGCTTTTACTCCCGTATGGCGAATGCCCATGGCGAAAATCAACGGTGCCAGTCCTCGCTCTTTGCTGTCTTCAATTGCCTTCATCAAATTTTCCGCTGATTTTTTGCCCATCCGTTCCACCGGAGTCAAATCATCGAAGGTTAATGAATACAGATCGGCGGCATCCTTGATCAACCCAGCCTCTAGAAGCTGTTGAACAACCGCAGGTCCTAACCCATCAATCCCCATGGCATCTCGAGAGACAAAATGAATTATCCCCTCACGTTGTTGAGCCGGGCAAATGATACTTTGACAGCGGTAGGCCGCTTCCCCTTCCTCTCGCAAAACAGGACTCTGGCATTCTGGACAGAGATCCGGCATTTCAAAAAGCTTTTCCTCGCCGGTGCGTTTTTCGGGCAGGGCTCGGACAACCTCTGGGATCACATCCCCAGCTTTATGTAAGAGTACATGATCTCCGATAAGGATATCCTTTTCTCGAATGTTATCCAGATTATGGAGTGTAGCGCGGCTCACTGTAGACCCTGCTACGGTAACAGCTTTAAGGGCCGCTGTAGGTGTCAAGACTCCCGTCCGCCCTACTCGGATGATGATATCTTCAATGACCGTTTCAACTTGCTCTGCTGGGAATTTATAAGAAATCGCCCAACGGGGGCTTTTTGCGGTAAAGCCAAGTTCCTGTTGAAGGTCAAATTCATTCACTTTAATTACTAAACCGTCGATATCATAGGGGAAGCGATGACGCTCTGTTGCCATTTGTTCACAATAAGCAATGACCTCTTCAATATTGTTAAAAACTTTATATTCAGGGTTTACAACAAACCCCTGTTCTTTTAAATAGGTAAGCACATCTATTTGGTTATATAAACCCAATTCGTTAGCCGATAAAACTTGATAGGCAAAATAGTCAAGTTTGCGCTCAGCTGTGACTTTCGAGTTCAACTGACGTAATGACCCTGCTGCTGCATTACGAGGATTAGCAAAGGTGGATTGCCCTTCTTCTTCACGATCTTGATTCAAACGAGCAAAAGAGGCTTTTGGCATATACCCTTCTCCCCTGACACTTAACCTCGGAACCGTCTTGTTCAAACGCAGAGGAATCGATCCCACGGTTTTGACATTAGCGGTAATATCTTCTCCTACAGAGCCGTCTCCCCGAGTGGCTCCACGAACCATAAGCCCATCCTCATAGGTCAGGGCAACTGTTAAGCCATCGATTTTGAGTTCTACCACATAGTCCACTGAGGCAGATACTTGGCCTACTCTTCGGTCAAACTCACGCAAATCTCCCGGGTCAAATGCATTGTCCAAACTAAGGAGGGGTTCCAAATGCCGCACTTTCGTGTACTCTTTGGCTACCGCTCCCCCAACGCGTTGAGTCGGAGAATCCGGAGTAACCCTGTCTGGATGCTTGACCTCCAAGTCCAGAAGCTCACGCATGAGAGCATCGTACTCCGCATCCGTGATGCGGGGCTGGTCTAATTCATAATACTGCTTATTGGCCTCTTCCAGAGCTTTACGAAGCATCGCTATGCGCTCGAATTCATCCTGCACCGAAATTCCTCACTTCCAACGTAAATGTGACTTAATTATAATTCATATGACAAGTCTTTAAAAGTAAATAACTAATTCATACTATTCTTTCCATGATGCCGCTTACTAAATCATTTATCCACCTTAATAAAAAGGCGACTAAAACTTATAATTTTTTTCTTTATTGTTTCGCCAACCCACAAATAGAGGATTATTCACCAACCAAGTGGAGAATAATCCTCTATTATCCTGAAAATCACTAAACAAAAAGGGGTGTAACAAACCTTCAAACAGTTAGTTACATCCCCATTAATTCACTCTCTGATTCGGCGAAGTTATTAGGAAATAATAATTAACCTTGGAAATATGTTGTCATTTGTGGAACAACTTGCTTCTTACGGGAAAGAACGCCTGGCAGCGCAACGCTTCCATTGACAATCTCTTTACCGAAGGCTTTAGCTACTTCTTCAGGGTTGTCCCCTTTAACGATCAGCTCTGTGTGATCAGTTAAAATATCTGTAATCATTAAGCAAAGATATTTCATTTCCTGAGCTACACGATGAGCTTCAATAGCAGCGGTTAAGTTTGCCCGAACGTCTTCAAATCCTTCCATTCCCATGAGGCTGACTTGTCCGACACCAATTTTGTGTGATCCCATGGTGAAGGCTTTGAGGTCCTCTTCAATCATGCTTTGTGGGGTACGCTCTGCAATGTTGGAAGACGCTTTGAACATATCAATACCAAAGGTTTTAGGTTCAACTCCAGCAATAACCGCTAATTCAGCAGCGATTGCCTTATCTTCCTCAGTGCAAGTTGGGGATTTAAAGATTACTGTATCAGAAAGAATAGCTGCGAGTAAAATTCCAGCAATTGCTTTTTCAGGAACTAAGCCAGCTTCCTTATAAGCCTTAGCTACAATTGTGCATGTGGAACCAACAGGCTCGATGCGGATATGGATAGGATCAGAAGTTTGAAGGCCACCGATTTTGTGATGATCGATAACTTCGATAAGTTTAGCTTGGTCTCCGCCAGCAACCGCTTGGCCCCACTCATTGTGGTCAACGAGAACTAATTTTTGACCTGCTTCTACGGACTCTAAGACCTGAGGAATAGCTACTCCATAAAAATTAAGTACATACTCAGTCTCTTTATTGAGTTTTCCGGCTGAACAAGGAACAACATTGGCTGTCCCCGTGAGTTCTTTCAACTTAGCCAAAGCGATCGCTGAGCAAACTGAATCTGTATCTGGGCTTTTATGACCAACAATATACATTACATCAGACATATTTAACACCTAAACCTTTCTCTTCTTCAATTTTTGAAATGCACCATGGGATAAAAAATGTCTCACAGTTTCGTTAACTTGGCATACTCAGCCATTAATTTCTTGATTCCACTGTCAAAAACAATCGTCAGTTCTGCCTGATTTCCTTCTCCCTTAATGGAGACAATAATCCCTCGACCAAACGTCGCGTGTTCCACTTTTTCTCCTATATGATGCGCCTCACCCCCTTTAATAACCACTTTACTTCCAAAATCCTTTTCCCACGACCCCGAACCCAAAGGAATGGTTCGATCTGACACAGCATTCCGTCTCCCTGCCGGTTTAGACGGAGCAGCAGGACGACGTTTTGGCGGATCAAGCGGGTCAATATCCGTCATTAATTCCGACGGAATCTCCATCAAAAAGCGAGAGGGTTGATTGTATTGCGTCTTACCATAGAGCATCCGCATCTCTGTATTACACAGGTATAATTTTTCCCTCGCTCGAGTGATGGCGACATAACAAAGTCGGCGTTCTTCTTCTAAAACAGCCGGTTCCACGAGTGAACGGCTACTGGGAAAAATACCATCTTCCATACCAACGACAAAAACAACCGGGTATTCCAGCCCCTTCGCACTGTGCATGGTCATTAAAGCTACAGCTTCTTCAGCTTGGTCTAATTCATCTATATCAGCAACTAAAGAAACCTGCTCTAAGAATCCGCTCAGGCCCGGGACAGCCTCTTCTTCAGCCCCATCATTTAAGGCATTTTGAGCGGCCAAAGTTGCTTTCGCATCATACTCAGCCGTTACGGAGAGAAATTCCATCAGGTTTTGCAGACGCGTCTCCGCTTCGGGTGTATCTTCCGCCTCCAAGATCCCTTTGTACCCTGTCTTGCTCAGAATCTCCTCCACCAAATCAGAGACACTTGACTCTCGGGCAAAACTTATCAAACCCTGCATCAGGTGGGCAAAGGCAATTAAGGGTTTCTTAGCACGTGTCGTCAATTCCGGAATATACTCAGCCTCCAAAATCGCGTCCAGCACAGGCATTCCTTGTTCATTAGCATATTCTAAAATCTTTTGCAGAGTGGTGTCTCCCAGACTGCGTTTAGGCACATTAAGCACACGGGCAAAGCTCACTTGATCAGCAGGATTATAGAGGACTCGCAAATAAGCTAAGATGTCCTTGATCTCCATACGCTGATAGAATTTCAGCCCTGAGAAAACACGATAGGGCGTAGACTCCTTCATCAGACGCTCCTCCAGAGCTCGGGATTGGGCATTCGTCCGGTAAAGAATCGCGAAATCATTAAAGGGGCGACCTTCCAGCTCATGTAAGCGTTGAATGCGATTAACGACATAGCTGGCCTCATCTCGCTCATCAGCCCCAACATAACACACCACAGACTGTCCCTCGGAATTTTCAGTCCAGAGTGACTTTTCTTTACGTGATTCATTATTACTAACCACTGCATTAGCTGCATTAAGAATCTTCTGGGTCGAACGATAATTTTGTTCCAATTTTATGACTTTCGCTTCCGGATAATCCCTCTCAAAATCAAGGATATTTTGGATATCCGCCCCGCGCCATCCATAGACGGAATTGTGCACCACAACTCCTTCACATACAAATTGTCTAAATTCTGGAACAGAGAGATCATAAACATACCCGTCATAATCTTCAACTTCGACTGCCTCAATAGTATCTTCAATAATCTTGCCACTCTCATAAATAGGCACACTCATCGTAGGTCTGAAATGAGCAAAAGGCATAAAACGAAAACTTTCACCATCTGTTAGCCTTGCCTTCTTATGGATCTCCAACCCATCTTCAATTTGAGCGAGCTTTTTAGCATACACATCTGCTTCGTCATAGACCACTCTTTCTGTTTCGGTTCTCCATGTATTTCTCTGTCCATTACGAACTGGAAAACCGTATCCTGCGGCTTGGCGTTTAAGTTCTTCACCAGAAGTAATTAGCGCGATTCTGTGACTGCAATAATTAGTCGCTCCTGATTTTCTCCCCGCAAAGAAATTTACATTAACAATCCTTCTGACGGATTGGCCCCTAATCACTGCGTTGCTGAAATGGTGTGGGTATTCTTCAAAGATCATATGATCTTTCATTATCTTAGTAGCTGCTAGGCCGGTGTTAACTTCTCTAAATAACTTATCAATATATTCCTGACCAATCACCAGTTTACGTCCAGCAGTGTGAAACACCATCGTCGGAATTCCATAAGTGACAGAAAGCAGTTGTTCATAATAAGCAGCTTCCGCCTTGTCTATGCAAACCTTTAGAATCCACATTTTATCTGCATGTTCGCCATTTAGACGAACGAATAACCCGTTGACTATTTCGCCCTTCCTGCTTCTTACTCCTTGAGTCTGACCAATTCGGTATCCTGTGCCGCGTTTATACATTAAATAAACGTAATATACGCCTGGATTAGAGTTAACTCTGGCAAAACCTATATGATTGGGAGTGGCTTTAATCACTTTACCTGTTTGGGTCGTAATTTTTATCACAGGCCCCTGGTAGTGTTGCTTTGAAACATGATCGACGGTTCCTTGTATCGTTTCTCCTTGACCAGAAGCGCAGATAAGAGTTTGATTCACTTCGACATCCTCAATGGGAATAGTCCCCTGAGGAGTACTCACATGCATACCTTGGAGAATGCATTGATCATCATCTCCCACCACGCAGAGATTGCGATATTCGCTGGCCAAAAGTTTAATCAGCATATACTGTGCATGGTTCGTATCTTGGTACTCATCCACCATAATATAGCGAAATTTATCCTGATAGTACCGATAGACATGGTCGCTTTGCTGAAAGAGCTGGACCGTGAGCATGATAATATCGTCAAAATCAAGAGCATTATTACTCTTCAGTCGTTTCTGATAAGAACGGTAAATATCTACAACTTTTTGTTCAAAATAACTGGCAGCCTTATAGGAAAACTCTTCAGGATCTTGCAGCTTGTTCTTAGCATCACTTATAACCGCCGCAACACTCCGTACTGGGAATTTCTTTTCGTCATAATTTTGTTCTTTTAAACAGGCTTTGATGACTGACTGTTGATCTCCCGTATCGTAAATAACAAAGTTTTTAGTATATCCTGGCAGATTATCAATTTCACGCCTCAAAATGCGGACACATGCAGAGTGAAATGTCGTGACCCAAAGTCCATATCCCACACTGCCCAGCAAGGTGGTCACTCGTTCCCGCATCTCTTTTGCCGCTTTATTGGTAAATGTAATTGCTAATATTTTGCTGGGTTCTACTCCCTGAGCAATCAAATGGGCAATTCTGTAGGTTAGAACTCGAGTCTTCCCCGATCCTGCCCCCGCCAAAATTAGAAGCGGTCCTTCTCTATGCTCTGCAGCTTCCCGCTGCATAGGATTTAAATCATCTAACCGGTACAAGACCACTTCACCTCACTTCTTGTGCTTATTATAACATACTGTACGTCCTGCTGTAGCTCGATTTGCTATCAGTCATGTCTTCTTTAAGATATCACAATAATTATTTGTTATACCAAAAGGTAATGGACGCCATAAGGGAACTTATATTATAAGCCATTCGAACACAATTTTGAAATATTACCTCCTCTACAGAGTATAGGAACTTCTGGTTTTTCATTTTTAAGGAAAAATATGCAAGAAAACCGGTGTAAAAACAAATAATATGCCGAAGGAAGGTGGCGTGAAAGGGCAAATGACACTACCCCTCTCGAAAATAAAATATAGCAACATAAATAAGGTTAATGGAGACTTGCCTCTATTAACCTTATTATTATTTCCCTCACTTAACCATTAAACCACAACCTTAAAATCCAGTCCTTTCAGAAATTCTTGCTGAAATTCCTTCTTATTAGAAAGTTCCACATGCTCAGCCCGCCTAGAAAGCAAATCCGCTCGAGTTCTCTCTTCCGTCGATATCAAGGCCATTTTTGCCCCATCACCAGCAGCATTCCCAATCGTCACAATCTGTTCCAGTGGCAAGGACGGCAACAATCCAATTCTTACAGCACTTTCCTTCCTAATATAATTGCCAAAGGCTCCGGCAAGCAGGACTCTGTCGATTTCCTGTGGAGCAATTCCCATTTCCCGACATAGAATCATAATCCCAGCCATAATGGCCCCTTTTGCAAGCTGCATTTCCCGAATATCTTTTTGGGAAAGTATGATATCCTCCCCTGTGGCGGAATCATCCCCCCATACCAGCACAAACTCGCTTGCCCGTGGGGTTTTGCGCAACCGGTCGCGCACCGGGGCGGGAAGCTTCTCAAGTACAGATCCGCTGGCATATCGTCCTGTAGGGGTAATAACCCCAACTTTATGCATTTCGGCGATAGCATCAATCAGGCCGGAGCCACATATTCCTCTTGGCTTGCCCCCAGCGATGACATCTAATTCAATATCCTCAGAAATCAGCACACCTTCGATAGCACCCTCTGCCGCACGCATACCATATTTAATCTCCGCCCCTTCGAAAGCAGGCCCCGCCGCAGCCGAACAGGTTAAGATTCTATCCTTCCCACACAGAACAATTTCTCCGTTCGTGCCTATATCTACAATTAGGCTGACCCCGGGTAAACGATCTGCTTGTGCCGCTAACATAACTCCTACCGTATCTGATCCAACATAACCAGCCACATTGGGAAGCATAATAACCGTCCCAGCGTCTAAAATTCTCAGTCCCAACTCCTTCGCTTGTACTTCAACCGATCTACTAAAGACAGGTATAAACGGTGCCGGAGCTAAATAAGTCGGATCAATTCCGAGAAACAGGTGAGCCATTGTTGTGTTGCCCACAGCTACAGCCTGGTAAATTTCCGCCCTGCTTATTCCGCTTTCTTGGCATAATCGCGCAATAATTGCATTGAGTCCTTCGACCACCTTTTCTTGTAACTCTCTCAATTGGTCCGGACCCTTCGCTGCGTGAGTAATCCTAGAAATGACATCAGCACCGAAGGCCTGTTGGGGATTTGTCACTGCACCACTGTTAATAACCGTCCCCCTGTTCAGATCCATTAGATAAACGACAATCGTTGTTGTCCCGATATCAACCGCCGCTCCAAAACAACGCCCGGAGGTATCACCTGGTTCCACTCCTAAAAGTTCATCTCCATCTAACACTGCCGTCACCAAGAAATCTCCCTGTCGTAATACCCTTGGTAAAGAAGCCGCCAATGAACGGTTGAAGTCAATCCCTGAAACCGGCAAAGCAGCCAGCAGCCGATCCCAGTCTGGAGTCTGATCCTCCGCACTTGGCTTAGTCAATTTTATCGGATACTTTCCTACACTTGGTGTTATAGCAGCGTGCCCTATACCAACAAAATCCGTCTTCCGCTTGTAGACATCCTTTTGTTCTTGAACTTTAACAACCGTATCCTCAGTTAAGACCTGTTGACAGGCTAAAACTTCTCCAGCTGATAATTCGGAAGCACTTAGAAACTTTTTTTGAACCAGCGACACTTGAGCTGTTAGAGAAGAGTTCTTTGACAGAACTTGAACTTTGCATTTACCACAAGTCCCTTTACCGCCGCAAGTGCTTTCCACTTGCACCCCAGCGACACGCGCGGCTTGCAGAATAGTAGATCCAACTGGAGTCTGAACAACTTTTCTTGATGGTAAAAAAGTGATATTAATCATCTCTAGCACTCCTTCGTTAAAGCAAAGCACTGTTCCAGCAACCGTTCCATTATTATTTTAAAATTCCCCAATACATTGCCCATAAGGCTTTGGCATTTGAGTTTGAAACTTAACTTGCTTTATTTAAAACTTGCTGAACAAAGGACTTTTTAGAAATCCGAGTCCAGACCACCAGACTTGCGGCGGCAAAAACTATATACATAAGCCCCATTACCAGAACTCTATTTTCCCAGTCTAATGAAATAATGATCATCCCGATGCTGCCAAATACTGTAAAGGCAAAAGTCATAAGTGATACAACTGCTCCAGTATCTCCCCTTTGCTGCTCCATCATGAGATTAGCACTTGGAGGGCGGGTGATGCTCCCCGCCAGGGTTGCAGGAATTAATGCCAAGGTAAATAACCAGGGGCCATGAATCCCAATCGTGCTTATAAATGCACCGCTTATGCAAGCAATAACAAAGCTTGCCGTGATCAGCCAAACAGGCTTAACCAGCCTGGATATCTTCATATATAGCAAGGGACCCATCACCATGAAAAAAGCATTAGCTGCAAAAAAATAACTGTAAACCTGTTCACTTAAGCCAAATTGGTTTACATAAATATAGGATGAAGATGAAATGAAGGACATCATAGGGATTGCCATCAGGGAAAAGGTAAGTAAAAGGGACATAAATCCTGGGTTTTTAGCGACAACTCCTAAACTCCCTAAGGATTGCAGGATACTTCCATTAGACCG
Source organism: Desulfosporosinus shakirovi (assembly GCF_020595055.1). Classification (GTDB taxonomy): domain Bacteria; phylum Bacillota; class Desulfitobacteriia; order Desulfitobacteriales; family Desulfitobacteriaceae; genus Desulfosporosinus; species Desulfosporosinus shakirovi. The sequence continues at coordinate 47,287 of NZ_JAJDOO010000024.1, forward strand.
CTGGTCAATGGTTTCTTCCAGAGCAATCACTGCAAGGGTAACTAAAAGACCCATAACTGCCAAGACCATAAATACCCCGCGCCATGAAGTAACCCTTAGGATCAATGCCCCAACTACCGGGGCTACAATTGGGGCAACCATGGTCATTGAGGTAACTATAGCCAAAACAGATACACGTTTGCGTCCGGAGTAGCAATCCTTTACCATTGCTTGTGCAACTGCTGTAGCCGCCCCACTGGCAATTGCCTGTATAATTCGAAACCAAATTAGTTGATACACGTTTCCGGAAATAGCGCACAAAGCACTAGATAAGGTGTAAATAGCTAACCCTATAAACAAAATCCGTTTGCGTCCGTATTTATCGCTGAGAGGTCCCCAAAAAAGGGAGCCTGCAGCATAAAAGATAAAGAACAAAATCAGTGTAAGATTAATTAAACTGGGAGCAGCATTAAAATTTTCAGCCATCCGTGGTAAGGCTGGAAGGTAAAGATCGGTTGACAAAGGAATAAACGCACTTAAGAAGGCTATTAAGACAATCAGACCTTTTTCCCCTAAATATTTTTGGCTTTTCTGATTAACTTCAACGATGTTAGTTTTCATTGTTCTCTTGACTCCATTCTAATGACGTTTTTAATATGTTTTAGTTTACACCTTAAGGCACTCAAATGAAAGCCAGACTAGGAGGCACCCAAATCGGGCACCTCCTAATTGAGGGATATACGAAAAATAAATCGATCATGCAGATACATCCACTTTTTACTCCAAACCAGTTTGCAAGCGAACCAGCCGAAGGATGAGGAGCACTATCATTCATGAGAATCCTCCTTTGTCCTTTTGCTAAAAGATGAGTAGAGGCCTAAAAGGCCTCTATTCATCTTTGATTAAATCTCAGCAGCTCTCCCTTTTGCCGCTTATGCAACAACAGATTTATAGACTAAAGATTTCTTCGGCAACTTTAATTCCATCCGTAGCTGCTTGAGCACTGTAATCTGCACCTACATAGTCTTTGATAATATCATCAATATAGTTACCGCCAATCAGAACCTTGGTGTTTAATCCTGCAGCCCGAATAGCCTCAATCGTTTCTTTCATGGATTCCTGACAGCCCGTTAATAGAACACTCATCCCAACTAACGGGGCATTTGACGCCTTAATAGCCTCAATAAACTTTTCCTTCGAGACATCCACTCCCAAGTCTATAACATTATATCCAGACCCTTTGAGGAGCATCACGACAATGTTCTTGCCTAGATCATGGATATCTCCTTTGACGGTCCCCATGACGATACTCCCTTTATACTCTGCATTGCTTCCAATTAGGAGCGGCTCCAAAATAACCATAGAATCCTGCATAATTTCACCGCACATAATCAGTTCACCTAAGAAATACTCACCGGTTTCAAATCGACTGCCAGCCTCAGCCATACCTTGCTGGAGCGAATTAACAATTTCCAAAGGCGAAACTCCACTATCTAAACGTTCCTTAACCAACCCCGCTACCTGCTCCTCTTCTAATTCAGCAATTGCAATCGATAAAGCATCTGTTAGCATATATCCCCACTCCTTTTGATCGATATTTCTGCCATTATAGTCTCTTAGCGATTTGACTTTATATCTCTGATTTCAAAGTTTTCATAGTTTCCGTCTTAGCGTTGCGCCCAAAACCAAATAAAATTATAGGCAAAATCATCGAGCTTTTCCCATTCTTTTTTTGTAATTGCCTCATTACCGGGGAACTCACCAATCTCCGCCTTTTTAACTTCCCATGGAACACACACACCAGGATCAGGATTTAATGTTTTTTCTTTTTCAGACATTGATATACCCCTCCTATCCTATTAATAAATGCCGTATTTTCTAGCTGCTTCGATCATAGCAATCGCATTTTCTTTCTTAGCATCCCCCATGACAACTCCACCTGTATCCAAGATAAATCCTCCATCATAGGCTAATTCATCGAAGGTTCTCTTAATATGTTCTTTTACTTTTTCCGGGGTGCCATAGGTCAACAGAGTCGTAGGCACTCCGCCTTGCAGGCAGAATCTCCCACCCAAGATTTTCTTAGCTTTTTTAGCATCCGTAGTGTCAATCTGAAAAACAATGCTTTTATCCGGCAATTCCAAAATCTTCTCAAGATAGGGAGTCCAGTCCCCTTCAGCGTAGAACAACATTCTCTTCCCCTTAGCCCACATTCCCTCGATTGTAGCCTTTAAGGATGGCCAGTAGAAGGTATCCCATTGTTTAGGATTGAGGAACGGATAGGCTCCACGATGAAGCGGCGCAAAACAAGGGAAACGAGTGTCTGCTCCAGGTCCTGCCAAACCGCAATTAACATTATGGGGAGTGATTGCATCACAGGCAGCTAAAACTTTCTCCGGCCGGCGACGAAGGTCTAAAAGGACCCCTTTCATTCCTCGTAAGGCATCACCCAAAGTGTCAAAAGGCGCTTTAGTAAACCCTGTTCCTTGTCCGACAATTCCGTTTTCCACGGTCCATTTACCCCAAGCAGCAGCCATAATTCCACCTTGCATGGCAAAAGCGGCCGCCCCTTTGATTAAGGCCACAGTAGATCTATAGGAACCGGGATTCTCTAATTCCGTACTAATATTTGGCAAATAGTGATTTACAAGCCATTCCGTAGGACTGGCAATAAACTCGTCGTAATCCTCTGCTTTCATGTACTCTTGCTCATTGAATTGGAAGGTTGAGTTTTCGTCCACCCCTATGCCTGGAAATTTATACAACTTAGAACCCATTGCATCAAACATCGGAGGCCACCATAATGCAGGACCACCCTTGAAAATATCAAAATCTAAGCCCGGTAACATCTCACTTACAACGTCAGTACTCTTATCGAGGTCATAATAAATCTCTTGGAGTGTGGTCCCTGTGTACTTAGTAATCCATTCTCCAACCCCAAAGGCTACGGGAACCATATCCGGTTTTCCACAATCCATGGCCGTTATGTAGCGCTCTAATCTCTTTTGATAAAGCATTTCCTTTTCGTTCATACTGATTTCCCCTTCCTGCGTTCTCAAATTCTAGTTTAACCTAACGGACTATAGCCAATAGAACTTTCCTTAGTCTTCTAACAATTCAGCGCGAAAGGCTTTTAAAAATTTCTTACCAAAACGATCCTTACCTAAAAGGAAATCGTTAGTAATGACTGAGGTCATAATCTTCTTGTCCAAAGGATCGAGGATGGCCGCATCCATGTCAAAAGCCATGCAAAGTGTTAAGAAATGTCGATTGACCACCTTCCTTTTCGGTGCATTGAAAGAGATGTTACTTAACCCGGAAACCGTCTTAACCTTTAATAACCGCTTAATATCCGTAAGGCACTGAAAAAACATCATTGCATTATTGTGGCTTACTGCTTGTGGAAGTACAAGTGAATCGATGTAAAGATTTTCTAGATCATAATTATTTTTAGCTAATATCTCAATCAGACGTTCTGAAAGTATCATTCTCTCTTCAGCGGTTTTCGGTATCCCGTTATCATCTAAGGTTAAACCGACGACAGGACACTTATATTCTAGGACTAAAGGCAGTACCTCATCAAGGCGATTTTTTTCCATTGAAATAGAGTTGACTAAAACCTTGCTCTTGTCTCCTTTAGCGGTTTCCAAACTTTTTTTAATTACGGCAGCAGACGTACTGTCAATACATAGAGGAGTATCTGTCACTTCTTGAACCGTTCGTACAAGCCACTCCATATTGACTGCTTCATCCCCTTGTGCAGTATTTAAATCTAAGTAATCAGCTCCTGCAGCCGCTTGTCTTAGGGCCAGGTCCTGAATTGCAACGCTATCTTTATCATTTATTAGCTGTCGAACACTAGGGATCGAGCTATTTAACTTTTCACCAATAATCAACATCTTAGAACCCTCCCGAGCCTAATTTCTTATGGTCTTAATAAGCTTATAATGTTAAAGCCATCAACCCCTTTAACTTCATAATCAGATTATTAGTAAGTATGCCTGAAAAGCTACCAATTCGTACAGATGTATATACAAATTTTGCACTAAAAAAATAAAGGAGTTGCGAGAATGTATAGACAATTAATTTCGTCTAAATATTAACACGACTCCTCTGTGCAGTCAATATCGAATTTTTGAAATATTTGGTACAGTCTTAGATCCGTTTAAACTAAATTCTCTTTTATCTCTAAGATTTCTCGATAAATTTTCATTGCTTCCGTTACGTCGTTTGCGTAAAAATCTGCACCTGTAAATTCTTTCACCTCTTGATTAACCGGATACCCACCTACCACTACTTTTACCTTATCTCTCAAACCGGCATCCACTAATAGATCTACGACCTTCTTAATAGAACCAATACAAAAAGAAAGCAAAACGCTTATCCCTAAAATCGATGCTTTTGTTTCATTGACTGCTTGTATGAATCTCTCAGGTGTTACATCCACACCTAAATCATGCACTTGATACCCTGATGACCGCAATAGGTAGATAATAATATTTTTACCAAGATCATGAATATCCCCTTCAATAGTTCCCATTACGATGGACAGGCCTTTTACAGCGCCATTTGTAGGGATATAGGGCTCTAAGATCCGCATAACCCCCTTCAGTATTTCTTCTGACATAATTAAATCAGAAAGATAATAATGACTATCGCTATATTTTTCCCCTACTACCTCGACCCCCCGACGGCAACTCTCAATAATTTCCCCGGAAGAATACCCTGCTTTGACCCTCTCCTCAACCAGCATTAGGGTCCTCTCTTCATCAAGGTCCGCCATAGCTATTTGTAGTTCGTCTTTCAAATTAAGAACCTCCAATTAGCTTAATCTTTTTTATACCATCCGTCATAACTAGTCAGTTTATATCGGTCTCCCCGGTAAACAGCTTTGCTCCATCCCACAGGTTTAAGATCCTGATCATAAACTGTCTGCTCAATCAAAAATACCGGAGAATTAGATGCTATCCCGAGGATTGACGCTTCTTCTTCAGTACATGCCGCAACTTGGAGGACTTTTTTTGCGCTCATTGGCACATATTCTGTATGCGTGGCAATGAGGCCCGGCAAACTCGGATCTTTGAGTTCCGATTCCAGGATTGGTTTACTCTTACTATATATCGTGTATTTCACTTCATAAGAAAGTCGTTCATCTTCAGCCGAAAATACTGTTCGGAAATATAAGAATCGCTTGTAATCCTCTCCTAGTTCGAACTTATCCCGAAGTTCCTTATCTGCTCGAATAATCTTAGCCTCTAAGAGAGTGGTTTTATAGTTTAACCCTCTCTGTTTAATCTCCTGATTAAAATCATTGAGCTCAAAGACGATATTATCTAATTTAGGCGTAGCTACGAAGGTGCCTCTGCCTTGCTGTGCATAAACCATACCAGCCGACACCAACTCCGCAATAGCCCTCCTAACTGTCATTCGGCTAATTTCAAAGTGTGACGAAATTTCATGCTCGGTTGGTATTGCCTCACCCGGTTTGAGATCACCTCTGCGTATTTGCTCTTCGAGCAGTTTAAATAGCTGGTAATATATCGGAATCACTGAGCTCTTATCTATCATATCTGTTTGAATCACCAAAAACACCTATTCCTAACTATAATTGTCTATACATTTCAAACTTGTGCTAATTTTAGCATGCCCTTATTTGGGTGTCAACACGAAGGAGTCAATCAAAAAACAGATGTACTGAACTGTACATCTGTCAATAAAATTCACCTGCCAAGACATAAGTTCGTGCTAAGTCAGGTTTAGTACTTAAAGTTTAGATTTAAAACTCGCTGGAATTAGCTGTCCTGGGAAAAGAGATTACGTCTCGGATATTGGATATTCCCGTCAAATACATAATAACCCGCTCAAATCCCAAACCATATCCGGCATGTTTCACTCCACCGTACCGTCTAAGATCAAGGTACCACCAATAATCCTCTGAATTTAAACCGACTTCTTGCATACGACCTTCTAAAACCTCGATTCGTTCCTCCCGTTGGCTTCCTCCAATGATTTCACCGACTCCGGGAACGAGCAGATCCATAGCGGCTACCGTCTTGTTATCGTCATTCAAACGCATATAGAAGGCTTTAATTCCCTTTGGGTAATCCGACACAAAGACAGGTTTTTGGAAGATTTTTTCTGTGAGATAACGCTCATGCTCAGTCTGAAGGTCCATCCCCCATCGAACTGGATACTCGAACTTGGCATTTTCCTTTTCCAGCAGTTCCACGGCTTCAGTATAGGTAACACGAGCAAATTCTGAGTTCAGGATATTTTCCAAACGGTCAAACAAGGTCTTATCAACAAAGTTGTTAAAGAAAACCATTTCCTCCGGAGCATTGTCCAAGGCATATTGAATCAAAAACTTCATCATTTCTTCAGCCAAATTCATGTTATCTGCCAGGTCCGCAAAGGCGATCTCTGGTTCGATCATCCAAAACTCTGCAGCATGTCTCGCCGTATTTGAATTTTCCGCTCGAAAGGTGGGGCCAAAGGTATAAACCTTTCGGAATGCCATGCAATAGGTCTCTACATTAAGCTGCCCACTTACGGTCAGGCTTGTAACCCGTCCAAAAAAGTCTTTGGAAAAATCAACATTTCCCTCGCCATCCTTGGGAGGATTAGCCAAATCCAGGGCAGTTACCTTAAACATCTCTCCAGCGCCTTCAGCATCACTTCCTGTGATGATCGGAGTATGAACATAGACATACCCCTTTTCCTGAAAAAACTTGTGAACCGCATAGGCGATCATTGACCGTACACGAAAGACGGCGGCAAAAGTATTGGTTCTGGGGCGCAAATGCGCAATCGTTCGCAAATACTCAAAGGTATGCCGCTTTTTTTGCAGGGGATAATCAGCAGAAGCCAGCGAAAGCACCTCAATATTCTCCGCCTTTAATTCAAAGGGTTGTTTGGCTCCCGGTGAAGGGACCAGTTCTCCTTGAATGCGAATTGCAGAGCTAATGGTGAGCTTGCCAATCTCGGCGAAGTTGGTAAGACCCTCTTCAAAAACCACTTGAATATTTTCGAAGAAACTCCCATCATTTATCTCTATAAAGCCAAATGCCTTGGAAGTACGAACTGTACGAACCCATCCGGACAGTTCGACTTTTTGATTGAGAAACCGAGTCGTCTCTCTGTAAATCTCCTTAACCAGTGTCGATTGCATAGATTCCCTCCTGAAGCCATCCTATTAAGAATGTAAGAATTTCCTAATTTATAATTATACCTGATTAAATTCTTAACTTCAAATTATAAAACGCTTACTTTGAGTCTTCATTTCTTCCATCAATCCCATTAGCTCACAAATACTATCCCCAATCGTACAGATCGTTGCACTCATTTCTTCGGTTGAAGCGGCAATTTCCTCTGCAGCGGCCGCATCTTCCTGGCACATACCCAAAATATCAGAGACTGACCTTGTTATTGCCTGTCCCATTTGGACAACTTGCTGAACCTCTTCCTCCATGACTCCTAACATATGAGCTACAGCTTGGGTCCCCTGGGATATTTCTGAAAATTGTTCTAATGCCAGATTTCCAATGTCTGATTGTTCATTGATTAAATGAACCGCTTCTTCTGAAGCTTGGGCTGAGTTTTCTACATTTAATGTCACTTGATCGATCAGCTCCGCAATCTGCGAAGCACTTTCCCTTGATCCTTCAGCCAACTTGCGAACTTCTTCGGCAACAACGGCAAATCCACGTCCGGCTTCCCCTGCACGCGCCGCCTCAATGGCAGCATTAAGGGCAAGGAGATTCGTCTGATCAGAAATACCGGTAATGATCTGAGTAATTCCTCGAATTTGTCCCGTTTGTTCTTTAAGAAGGTGACTTCCGGTCTGAATTTCTTCTACTTTTTCTGTAAAGCTTCGCATCTTCTCCGCTAGTTTCTTCATTATTGATTCTCCGCTGACTGTCCGTCCACTTACGTCAGAGGTGCTTCCAGCGATACGCTCCATATGTTGGGCCAAAGTTTGAATACTTTTATTGATGCCTTCGCTTTGTGCACTCATCTCACTTGTACGATGAGTAATAGTTTGAGCACTACTGGCAACCTGGCTAACACTCTCGGCCACTTGGTTTGTTCCGTGGGAAGTTTGATCGACGGCTGATGAAATTTCCTTTGTCGAACTCTCCACCCGTTCCACCACTTGGTTAATTGAAGAGCATATTTCCTTGGTATTCTCCAACATGCTTTTCATAGCCAGTGCTAAGGTTTCCAACTCTCCATACCAATTTGTCTTAATGTCAATTTTTAAATTACCTGTCGCGAGGACCTCCGCATCTTCCGTTAACCGAATGATCGGCCGGGTAAGAGTTAAAGAGACAAAATATCCTGCCACTACTCCTAATACAAGCACCACTGATCCAACCATCAATACCCAACGGTTTAGGGCCTTTAATTCTTGTACCACCCCCTCCCGTGAAACTGCTGTCTTAATATAACCTTTCACGTCTCCACGGTAATCTTTAAAGGGAATGAGGGAGACATTAAATCGACCGTCTCCACTCACACTAAATTGAGCTTGTCCATCAGCTAATGCCTTCACAGTGCTTTCGGACATTGTAAAGTCATCTTGACCGGTACCCGCCAGCAACCCGCCATTCTCTTTCACATTTTTGACCATGGAAGCAGATGGATCTAGAAGATAAATAAAATAATCTCCTGGGTTCTTCTTTTGTAACGCCAGTAAAAAGTCTTCCCCGAAGTCCATTCCGTATTCCACTGTCCCAACCCATTGCTCTTGATACTTGACCGGAACAACAACTCGAAATCCATATCCTTCGACCCCTTCTTCCAGTCCTTCCACAGTCTTATGTTCTGTATTGGCCGCCACTACAGTAGGCCGAATCTTTGACAAGTCATCTCCGAATTTTTTCGGCGAATGTGCTCTGTAAAATGAAGTGGCCGGTGCGAGGTGAAATTGCAGTTGGCTAAAGCCTTCTTGCTTAATCTCGTCAAAAACGGGCTGAACAAGACGGGCAACTGTAGCTCGATCTTGCTCTGCTAAAGCTTTCGCCACATCAGGGTTCATCGTCATCGAGAGAACAGAGGACTTTGCCCGATCCATACGATTTACGAATTCATCTTGGATTCCTTGTTCTACGAGTTTTTGCGTTTGGAGTTCACTTGTTTTGAGTAGTTTCTCAGTATTCCATAAACTTGCACCGGATAGGGCCGCCACCACTACAACAATCACAATACCAGCAACGAGAGTAATTCGGGTCTTAATTGACATGGAACGTTTGGTCCCCCTAGGCATTGAAAATCCCCCCTATCTCCCTAATTTCTTATAAAATATTACTTTTTTCTTCAATTTTGTTGCAATAAAAAACCAGCTATTAATATGCTGGATTACAGCTGTTAAAGATTGCACAAATTAACCTCGAAAAGGAACCCATCTCTTCGAGGCCTGAATCTCGCAAGAGGCATTTACTTTCAAAAACCTTTAAACCAATAAAACACCTCTCTACAAATAATTTTATTGCTTTTAAAATAAACGTTATAATTTTCTAGTATCACTATAATATACTAATTCAAATAAAAGTAATGAAATAGGAGCGACACATTTATTGTCATCTGCACGACCTTCTTAGTGGTGTATCACATTTTAATGAATTATTCTTTGTTATTCCGCTAAAATGCCTCCTTTAGAAAAGAAGCAACAGAGAACTTCCCAATTAACGAAGACGCTGCTGCTTTTACATTTTTAACGTTTTAAAAAAAATAACTAAAAACCAAACCTAAACAAATCCATGCCCCTATTAATCACTCAAGAGTTCCTTTAGGAGTTCCTCAGTTAAATCTTCCTCTGAATAAATTGGGATTTTTTGTCCTCTCAACAGCGCCGCAGTCACTCCCTGCCCGGGGATTATTCGATGTGTAAAGCTTCCATCATAGATATAATTCACCCCACAAGAAGGGCTTCGTTCCTTAAGTATCGCCGCTGAAACATCCATCATCTCTGAGATTTTCAGAACTTCATTTGCCCCTTTTATGAACTGACCAGTGACTGCTTCCCCACGCTCTCCCCGCGCTAGACTCGGTCCACTAAGGACTTCCTGACCACTCCCATTCATAATCTCCACCGGTTCCCGTGGAGTTGGCAACCCCCCTAGTTGTTCAGGGCAAACCGGAATAAATCTTCCCAGGGAGCAATATTTCAGGATTAATGAATGAGCATTAGACTCACCATTATACTTTGTATTCAGCCCCAGCAAACAAGCACTTACTAGAATCACTGTACTCTCCCTCTCATTTCCAGATCTTTAACAACCTAAGCCAATCCATCCACATCAATACCCGCCATTTTAATTAGATACATGGCGTTACGAGTGGTTGAAATTCCCGGGCGAAGTTTATAGTCAAAATGTATCTCATCATTTTTATAATACTCACGAAAATGATAGTTACGAATTCTTCGATCACTTTCTCTTTCCATGTCTCCCAGTTCTAAGTCATGAGTAGAAACCATCCCCATCGCTCCCGCCATACTCAATTGCTGAATTAAGACCTTAGCACCAGCATGTCGATCTTGCGAGTTCGTTCCTTTAAATATCTCATCTAAGAGAAAAAAGATATTTGAAGAAGTCTTCGAGGCACTAACGATCTCTTTGATTCTTAATAATTCCGCGTAGAAGGAGGAAATATTTTCTCCCAAATTATCACTCACGCGCATACAGGTATAAAGTTGTAACACAGAAGAGCTAAAGGACTGAGCACACACAGGCGCTCCAGTATAGGCCATGACGAGATTGATTCCTGCAGTGCGAAGTAACGTGCTTTTTCCAGACATGTTGGAACCCGTTATTAACAAAATTCCAGAGCGTTTTTGAATAGATATGTCATTACAGATCGAACCACTTAAAAGCGGGTGCCCCATTCTGACTGCGGTAATGCCCTCCTCCGAGGAAATCTTCGGAAATCCCCATTCAGGGTGGTCGAAATGAATAATTGCCAGACTTGATAATGCCTCCAACTCAGCAATTGTCTCTACCCAACGGCCAAGAGATCGCCCGGATTTCTCTTTCCAGGATTCTAAAGCAATCATACACTGGATATCCCAAAGTGTAAGTATATTAATGATTAGAAAAACTGCATTATTCCTGTTAGCTATCAAGTCGGCCAACCCGGATAGTTTTCTAATCTGTTCAAAGGCCGGCTTGTTGTCACGATCATATAAGTCCTTCTTTAAAGCCCGCAGGCAGTCAGATTTAAAAGATCGCTTTTCAAACCGCTCCAACATCTTTTCATAAACTCTGATATTTTCTTTATAAGAATAAACCGCATTTAAAGCTTTACCTCTTTGCTTTCCGACAAAAAGGATAATCGACTGAATAATAATACCTGTAAGCGGATACCAAAATGATACTTTTGCCGTTATAAAATAAAGAAGCAAAAAGCTGATTGTCATAATCGGTAATGCACGGGCTAAAATCAAGACTCCCATTTTAAGATAGGAAGAGTCGACATTTTTAGCCCATTCAATGATAGCCTTGGTAGAATTCAGCGGATTCTTGGCCATCCTGGCCTCAGCTAAAAACCTCTGTCGCCAATTAAGATTTCCTGAAAGCTCTTTAATCGCCTCCTGCCTTTCGAGAATCATTTCGACTTCTAGCGGAGCCACGGTTAAGCACTCTTTTAACTTTTCCCTCCCCCGAAAGGTCTTTGCAGTATTGATCCATTGATAAAGAGAATTGGTTCCAAAAAGGTCAAGATCCTCAGAAAATGGATGAGATGAGTCTTTAAAGTCTTCCCCCTTGTCAAGAAAGGACTTCCATTCTCCTGTTAAACGCTTCAATGAATGATCATAATTTCCGTACAGTATTTGAATATAGTTTTTTCTTGCTTTTAAGCTCTGATGCCAAATAACCAGGGTAACAAAAGAGACTGCTGTTAACATCGCCGTGCCAACACTCCACGAAGTATTGTTAGTCATATAAAAAAAACTTGCAAGTCCACAACCAGCAAGGAATGTGATGAGCCTTACATTGCTTAATTGGTTAATTCTATGGCTTAGATTTTCTTTTCGTGCAGCGTAATAATTGGACCGTTTTTGATACAGCATTTTGGGTTCATTCAAAAATTTGACCTCCTAATTTAGCTTATGGATTTTAGTTTTCAACCAAGGACTTTAATCGATCACCTTAAATATTATACACTAATAATTTGACCATTGCTATATTTTGTAAATTAGCACTTCCCTCCCTTAGTGATGTAAAGAATCTTGTCCCACAATCGACAGCGCTGTCGAATGCGGGACAAGCCGAGGCGAAGGCTCCCACCCTTGTCTGGATTGCCCAAATTCTGATTTGGATATTGAGTCGGAAAAAAAAGCAAGATTCTGGTTGCCTAAAAAAAAGAGGTTTGGTTAGCAAGCCCTAATTAGGCAGGCCTGTAACAAACCTTTATAAAAGTTGTTACAGGCCCTTTGATATTAGCGAAGCAGACCATTGACAGGCCTAATACGCCAAACGCTGTCGGATCTGCGCCCGTATAACTAATTTTAAGTTCTTGTGTGCTCATTGAGTTTCCCCTTTTCTAAGTAGTTATATGTCACAGTTTGTAGTAATATAGTTAAGGAATTCATTAGTCTTAGGTATAAATGTATAAATCCGGACGAAATAATTTAACTTTATCCTCCCTTCTATCGTGCATACCAAACAGATTTAGCTTTAAGATTCACTAGCCACCTTGATCGTCCCCAAATCAGGCGATTCCGAATCTACTGATTTATTTTGCAGTTTATATGCCATCCACTAAAGTTATGCTTAATTCTTAAGAATTCCCTGCAGCAACAAGCTTCTGCCCCTTTTACCTTTAACTTATCATTAGAAAGCTTTATTATACATGTATCCGTCAGTTTACATCTTTTGACCCTTACATCAATTAATTATAGTACTACTTGCAGAGTAAGTCTGTTTGCAACCAGATACATGTAGATATTAGTTTACACTAACAATCTTAAATTCTATAAAGAAGAAAAATCAGATGGAGGAACTATTGAATGGAGCAAAATAAATTAACGACTACTTTACTGGCATTAGATTCTCTTTCTATTTATAGAGGCTTGCTGGATGATAACGTTTTAAGCAGGCTGAAGTCACTAATTAGTTGCGTAAACCAAGCAACTAATGAATTTAGAGACGTTGTGAATTTATATAATGATTTTTATTTTGAATTGGCCAAAAGCGGTACGGTATCTTTACAAGAATACATAATCGACAAAATAGTTTTCGATGAAAATTCATTCACTTTTAAGCCGCAAGCTGTACAAACCAGTGAGTATAACAATTTTCTTGAAAAGGCAGTTGCCAACGATTTAAAAGGGCTTCAGCAGGTTTCAAAGCTTACGCCAGGGTTGCTTAAAGCAAAAATAACCGAGACATTTGCTAATAACAGCTATAAACCCTTCATCGAGGTACTCCCCGATTGGGTATCAGAGTACCAGCCTTCTAATAGTCCTGCTCATATACAACAAATAAAAGAACTGTTTAGCCTCTCTAATCATTGGGATGAGTGTCTAGATGAGCTTAACCATTTCTATAAAAACTATGGTTGTGGTCTATTTGCTCGTTATATCGCCTTTGTATGGGAAAAAACTGATGGGCAAGGTTATCTTAAGGGGATAGACAGTCCTGATCCCATCACATTGAATGAACTTGTAGAATACCAGAAGGAACGGTCAAGAGTAATCGAAAATACTTTACAGTTTCTGAAAGGTTTTCCCTCCAACAATGTACTATTATACGGTGATAGGGGTACCGGGAAATCATCGACTGTCAAAGCGATACTCAACCGTTATCATACCCAGGGCTTGCGCATGGTTGAAGTTCCCAAAGCCTATCTCGCCGACTTCCCCTTGATTATTAGACACCTGAAAAACAGGGCTCAAAAGTTTATTATTTTCGTTGATGATCTAGTATTTGGGGATAATGAAGAAAACTACACTTCTCTCAAGGCAGTACTAGAGGGTGGTCTTGAAAGTAAAACATCTAACATCTTGATCTATGCCACTTCCAATCGCAGACATCTGGTCAAGGAGTACTTTAGTGAAAGGGCTGGCTTGCACTCAGGCAACCATAACGAAGAAGTTCATGCAGGGGATAGTATGCAGGAGAAGCTTTCCCTCGCAGATCGCTTTGGCATAAATGTTGTATTCTCTTCACCCGATCAAAACCGTTATCTTAAAATTGTTGAAGGAATTGCTTCCAGCAGAAATTTAAAAATTAACAAGGAACGATTGCAACGAGAGGCCTTGCAATGGGCACTATGGTATAACGGACGTTCTGCCAGGACTGCCCGACAGTTTGTAGATTGGATCGAAGGACATGATTCACTTGAAGATCAAAATGACTAGTCAAAAAGAAGGCAAGCAGGATTTCTGCTTGCCTTCTTTTTATCATTTATCAGTTACCACTCTTTAAAAAACCCTTGATACTCCCCCACTCCCTAAGCTTTTCTTCATATTTTTTAGTATTCGCCGGGCTAGAAGATGTAAGCTTCAGAAACCTTATATCGGGCAGGGCTTCAAATCCGACCCATTTTTTGTAGGTCTCATAGGCCTTTCCTCCATTAAATAAAACTGTTTTTATACTGGGATAGGCCTTAAACAGGCCCCTGAAATTGTTTACTTTTTCTTCCTTGATAGCTGAATCCAGGCTACCTTCTCGCAAACAATTTTCGATGACATCCCACAAGGCAATCCCCTTACTCTTGACAAATGAAACCCGTTCTTCAAAGCTCCTGCTGGGTTCCAATTCAAAGAGGGCATAGATTAACTTCCAAAATTGGTTCCTTGGATTGGCATAATACTCTTGTAATCTTAACGATTCTACCCCAGGCATTGACCCTAGGATTAATATACGCGAACGTTCATCCACAATGGGTTTAAATGAACTTACTTGACTCATTTATCATTCCTCCCCATGGCTTCTGCATAACCTTGCCCTACTCACTTTAATCGATTCCAACTGTCTCACTCCTTCGCTCAAGCAATACGACATCACGCCAAAGGCCATTCAGCTTTCCCATTTTCTTACGGAGACCCACTTCTCTAAAACCGCATTTGGTATGCATGACCAAACTCGCCATATTTTCAGGAAAAATACCGGATTGTAAAGTCCAAAATCCCTCGAGTTCTGAGCATCTGATTATTTCTTTCAGAAGCAGAGGCCCGATTCCTTGTCCCCTGTGATTAAGGGATATATAAAGACTGACTTCTCCTACACCCGTATAAACACATCGACTTGAGCCAGGACTTAATACAGCCCACCCAGTAACTTGATCTCCGTCGGTTGCTACCAACCGACATGACTTAACGTGGTCACGATCCCACGCCTCCCAACTGGGAGCCTCGGTCTCAAAGGTAGCGTTTCCAGTTTCGATTCCTTCAGTATAAATGTCCCTTACTTGTCCCCAGTCTTGAGGAGACAGCTCTCTAATGATATAGTTCATCAATTAATCCCTCTCCTATTCAGTTTGCAGTGGAAACTTAGAGATACTGAACTTCATGAAGTTGTGATTACCTTAAACGTTTCTCTAAACTGAGCAAGTCCTCGATTCGTTCACTCATATAAGCATGAGAATCTTCTATCCCCTGGTTATAAATATAAGGGCCTATGTTATTTATTATGAAATCAAGAAGGAGTTCAGCGCCTAAATTACTAAGTTCTTCATCCCTCTCGTTCCAGAAGTGTCTCTTAAGATCCTCAGTAAGAACCCCTCTAACCTCTTTTTTTAAGTCTATCTCCATCTTCCGCAACCCTAATCGCCCCTTTTCGTTAATTTATCGTGTTAAGTAAATCTATTATATCAAAAATTATTAAAGTATCTTAATTCTAAGTCGCTGTTTGATTAGTTCAATAATACTAATGAATAAAAACCCTCCGATTGGATAATAATGTAAACACACCTGAAAGGAGCTTAACATAAAATGGATGATTATTTTGATAACCTTGACAGCACTGAACTTAACTTAAAGTACTTTACCGAACACCATGGGGATATTTACGATGCCTATGAAAAATATGGTCATTTAATACATATGGATGGCGGCCCCTTAGATGAGAAAACATGTTGGCTAATAAAAGTAGCACTGTCCACTGAGTGCCAATACCCGAGGGCTTTAAGAACCCACATTTTAAAGGCCATAAAAAGCGGATGTACTAAGGAGGAAATAGAACACGCCATTCTTTTAGTGGCTCCCAGTGCAGGATTTCCAAGAACCATGCAAGGGGTTTTAATTCTGAGGAACTTATTAAACGAAGCAGAAGGAAATTCACTTAACTAACTCTATATTTGTAATTGAGAAATAACAAATCCATAGGACCTTAATATTTCAAGGCATAGATTTTAATGTTAGCCCTCTGCCATTTAGGTATGAGGGCTTACTATTTGGCCATTCCTATCTAAATCCCTTGTTTTCCGTCCTTACTTTTAAAATTCTGCAACCTATACCTTATTGTGATAAAATGATATACTATATTCTTAAGCAACGGCAAATTTAATAAAAAGGAACGATTAATAATGATTAGTACCAGTGGGATAACCTTAAGATTTGGTAAGCGAGCATTATTTGAAGATGTTAATGTAAAATTCCTTCCCGGAAACTGTTATGGCCTGATTGGCGCCAATGGTGCAGGGAAATCTACTTTCTTAAAGATACTTTCTGGAGAAATAGATTCTACCAGTGGTGAAGTTAGTCTTACACCAGGAGAACGAATTGGGGTTTTGAAGCAAGATCATTTTGAATTTGAGGAATTCGAAGTGCTGAAAACCGTTATTATGGGCCATACTCGATTGTACGAAATAATGGAAGAGAAAGATGTTCTCTATTCCAAACCTGATTTTACCGAAGAAGATGGGATTAAAGCTTCCATTTTGGAAGGCGATTTCGCTGAACTTAATGGTTGGCAAGCCGAGTCAGAAGCCTCAGAGTTATTAATGGGTTTAGGGATTGGTAAAGAGCTGCAAAGCAGTAAAATGAAAGAACTCAGCGGAAATGAAAAAGTCCGTGTTTTACTGGCTCAAGCCCTATTCGGCAACCCCAATATTCTGTTACTTGATGAGCCTACCAACCACCTTGACCTCCAGTCAATTATCTGGCTTGAGAATTTCCTTTATAATTATGAGAACACTGTTATTGTAGTATCTCATGACCGGCATTTTTTGAACAAAGTTTGTACCCACATTGCCGATATTGATTTTGGTAAAATCCAATTGTATGTTGGGAACTATGATTTCTGGTATGAATCAAGCCAATTAGCCTTAAGATTAATGAGAGAGTCAAATAAGAAAAAAGAAGATAAAATCGAGGAACTCCAGAGGTTTATTCAGCGCTTTAGCTCTAATGCATCCAAAGCAAAACAAGCGACCTCCCGAAAAAAGCAACTCGATAAATTAACTCTCGATGATATCAAACCATCCTCTCGCAAATATCCTTATATTGCATTCACTCCGGACAGAGAAGCAGGTAACAACATCCTGACTGTAAAAGACTTAACTGTCACTGTTGCAGGGGAAAAAATCCTCGACAACATCTCATTTCTTGTAAACAAAGGAGATAAGATTGCTTTTGTGGGCCCAAATGGCAATGCAAAAACGACCTTATTCAAAGTTTTAATGGGCGAAATTACCCCGGATAGCGGTGAGTTTAGCTGGGGAATCACAACGACTCAAGCCTATCTTCCTCTTGATAACTCCTCCTATTTTGAGACGGACTTAATTTTGGTTGACTGGCTAAGACAATTCTCAAAAGATCCCGATGAATCCTTTGTCCGTGGTTTCTTAGGCAGAATGCTTTTCTCTGGAGATGAATCCCTAAAGAAGGCTAGTGTTCTTTCTGGAGGGGAAAAAGTACGATGTATGCTCTCTCGAATGATGCTCAGCGGAGCGAACATTCTTATTTTCGATGAGCCCACAAACCACTTGGATATGGAATCCATCACTGCTCTTAATAATTCACTGACGAATATGGACGGTAACATCCTGTTCGTATCACAAGATCATCAGTTTGTTCAAACCATTGCCAACCGCATTATCGAAATCACGCCCAAAGGACTTATTGATCGACAAATGACTTTCGATGAATATCTGGAAAATGAAGATGTCAAAGGGCTTTTGGATACGATGTATAGCTGATTTTCTTGGATAAATTTCGAGATTGTGGAATTTATTATTTGACATATGCTCAAATTTTGTTATACTAATATAAGCTCGTTAAAACTAGTGGATTTAAGCAAACCTTCTCTATTACCTAAGTCTCCGGGAAGAAGTTGGTGAACTTGCCATGTAGCGCGGGTAATATTTAATTGGAGGTTTTTTTATAATGTTTAATGACAAAATTCTAAATTGCAAAGACTGTGGACGGGATTTCGAATTCACTGCATCAGAACAAGAGTTTTATGCAGAAAAAGGATTCACTAACGAGCCTGGTCGTTGCCCAGAGTGCCGTGCAGCTAAAAAAGCTCAAAACAGAAACAGCGGCGGCGGTGGCGGTTATGGTCGTCAACAACGTGAAATGTTCCCAGCTATTTGCGCTACCTGCGGAAAAGAAACTACTGTTCCTTTCCAACCATCAGGCGACAAGCCAGTATATTGCCGTGAGTGCTATCAACCACGCACACGTAGCAACTGGTAAATCGAACTAGATAGCAACTTAAACCCTCCCAGACTTAATTGTCTGGGAGGGTTTTTTATTTCCGCGCACAAAGAACTGTAGCTTGTCCTGACATTCAGATGCTGGCAAGTGAACCTTTTTAAGCTAAGACTAAACAATGATACTTCAGATATTAAAGCCTCCGACGACGAAAGTGTCCAACGTTAATTCTTTTCGAAAAGGGGAGAGACTGGCAGGCTCCAGACGATTGTTGGGACTGCCAGTCTCTCATTACTTTTTCCATTACTCAGCTTTAATCCTGAGGTTATCTAATGAAGCTTCAAACTCCTCTGGTCTTATGGTCTTATGGTCTAATGTGAACCCCGTCTTTAGATACCTCAGGCTGCAAATGTTCCACACAAAGCAGCATTACTGGATATTCGTTGTTGGTGCGGTATCTTGAGTTTCGGTTGTTTCTGGTGCCAGTTTATTACCCCAAGCACCTTTCTGCTTGCCAAGCATACCCTTCCTCATTCCCATGTCACCAGGCACAAATGTACCGCTCTCCATCGCCTCTTTTTGAACATCTAACTGAGCTTGTGCAGCATCACTCCAAGTTTCGATCTGTTCCTCAGTTAATTTACCATTACTTTTCATAGCCTCTACTTGAGCGGCTAAGCGTTCTTGCGCGGCTGTACTCCAAGCTTCGATCTGCTCTTCCGTCAGAGGTTCACCATTATTGAACTTCTTAACCTTATCTCGAATCCCCATGTCTTTACCAGCCATACCAGGACCAAATACTTTACCATCAGCTAAGGCCTTCTCGCTCGCTTCTTGGCGATCGTCAATAAATTGCTTCATCTTGTCAGCCTGTTCTGCCGTTCTAAGCCCAGCTTCCACTTCTTTGTCCACGATTTGCTTCTGGATACCAAACATTTGCTGAGTTAAGCTCTTGATTTCATCAAGCTTTGCCGAATCTGTGGCACCAAAGGCTGCCGTTGCACCTCCAATCAATAGCGCAGCACTTAGGACACCGACAACGAGTTTCTTTTTCATACAATTCCTCCTTCAGAATAGTATCCGATTTCCAAGTATGTACTTTTGATCGGTACACTATTATGATATCCGCCAAATATGGTAAATTTGTGAATTGGACTTTAAGAAGTTGTGAGCTTTAAGTAAAGAAAATGTAGCGGTAATTACAACTTTTTCGAACTATCCAGTATACCAAACTTTGTTTTAACTCGTTCCAGTTTTTTAATCCAAGGCCTTGCCAAAAGCACGAGAAAGATCAGCGTAGAAAGAGCGTGGGTAAAATCAAACCAAAAACTGGAAATGTAGGCTGCCATAATGGCCTGATAGGTGATCGGTTCAATAAAGCCAATAACATACCATATATTCATGACCCAACCAAAGCCAAAGCCTGTCAGAAAACCGAAGACGGCTAACCTCAGATTGCTTTTGAACCAACCAATATTTCTGAGAATCCCGGCTGCAAAGCCAATCATACCCCAGCAAAACATCTGCCAGGGAGTCCAAGGCCCTTGCCCAAAAAACAGATTAGAGGTGATTGCCGCTATTGCACCTGTTAAAAAACCAGCCTCCGGCCCAAAGACCATAGCGGTAATAACCACCACTGCCGAGGTGGGCTTAAAATGAGGGATCGGGGCAAAAGCCACTCTCCCTAAAGCCGCAATCCCAGCCATAACTGCGATAACTACCAACTCCCTGGCTTCCGGCTTACGTCTCTCGAAGCTCAAAAAAAAGGGAACCATGGCTAAGATTATTAATAAAATGCTTAACAGACCATAATTCTTATCTTCATTTAAAGCAGAAAAAATCAACAAACAGGGCACTGTAATCATCAGTGCCCATCGGAATATACGTAGTATTAAGAAGTGGCGATTTTTACCTTCTGTCCGATTTGACATCGTTTAATCACCTCCTTACAAGTGACCGCCTGGGAAAAGATGCCGCGAGCCATTCGGTTGGCAGCAGTCGTATAAAAGCTGTTCCCGGCAAAAAACTCCTGAGGATTCCCCTCTGAGACAATCTCTCCATCAAACATCATGGCACATCGGTTTCCGTATTCAGCCGCAAATTCAAGATCGTGAGTCACTACCACAATGGCTGCCCCTTGAGAGCATAATCCAGCAAAAATCCGGGCCAATCCTTCCTTAGAATGGGCATCCAATCCTTTAGTTGGCTCGTCAAGCAGGATAACCTTAGGCTGAAGGAGCAAGAGTTTAGCTATTCCGGCTTTTTGTTGCTCACCACCACTTAAATCATAGGGATGGCGCTGGGATAGATTCTCTATACCTAATTCCTTCAGCACCGCATATATCCGTAACTCTTGTCCCTTCTTATCCTGAGTGATGAGGCCTGCCGCTTCTTCCAGGTCTCCCCATACCGTATCGGATACAAAGAGGGCTTTGGGGTTTTGAGGAAGCATCGCTAAATTCTGGCGATACAGCTCGCCGGATTTAAAATTGCTGAGCTTTTTCCCATTGATCCATATTTGCCCTCTACTTATTTTCAAAGCACCGGACAGCACCCCTAATAAGGTAGTCTTGCCTGTACCATTGCCGCCCAGTACACAAAGTGTTTCCCCGGCGAAAGCCTGAAAGGACACGCCCCTGAGTATATTACTTCCCTCAGAAGAGTACTTAAACCAGAGATCCTTTGTTTCAATCACCGATCTTCTTTGCTCTGTCCTTGCGTTAAAAGTCCGGACAGACTGGGCCAATCGATCCCTCTGATCCAGTTCAGCCAATTCAACTAAATAAGGCTGAACTTCTTGAATCAGCCATTGGCGGCCCTCTCGTACAGTCAAAGGACACTTCACCCCCTTTTTGAATCCACTATAAATGCGAATGGGTGAAGGGAGGCCCTTAAAGAGCACCTTGCCGCTATCCTCCCCTAACACCTGGGCGACTTTCTCCGGCTTGTCAGCACAAAAGATCCGTCCCCCTTCCATCGCAACAACACGGTCGGCCAGAGGAAAGACTTCCTCCAGTCTATGTTCGCTTAAAATGACTGTGACAGCTAGGTCACGATTGATTTTTTCAATCATGGCCAGAAATTCCTGGGCAGCAATGGGGTCAAGCTGAGCGGTAGGTTCATCTAATAAAAGCAATTTAGGTTGCATGGCCATGATTGCAGCCAAATTTAATATCTGCTTCTGCCCTCCAGACAAATCCTCCACCGATTTTCTAAACCAGCTGTCAATGCCGAAGAAACTAGCCATTTCCGCGACTTTCCGTCGAATCTCGCTATTCTGCAGTCCTAAATTTTCCAAACCGAAGGCTAACTCATGCCAAACTGTGTCGGTTACAATCTGAGTTTCAGGATTTTGCAGAACAAAACCAATCTCTGTGACTGCGGTCCGTTGGTCCAACTGCTCAACCTCCATACCTGCGTAGCAGACTCTCCCGCTTTTACGGCCATGAGGAGCAAGTTCCCGTTTAATATGGCGCAACAGGGTGCTTTTGCCACACCCAGACACGCCAATAAGCAGAATCAGCTCTCCCTCCTCTACCGTTAAATTGATGTTATCCAGGGCTTTTGGAGAGAATTCAGGATAGGTAAAACTTAAATTGCTGATTTGTAAAAGTGCCATTTTACATTCTCCCTTAACTCGATCAGACTAGGTATTAAGGCCAAGATAAAAAAACAAAGATACATTCCTAACGCGGGTGGAGACAGCTTTAGCGGAGCAAGCGCAGGGTAAAAACGCATCACACCATAGCCGGCAATATAACCTGCCCAACAGAGTGCGCCTAAACCCGCGATGATACCTAACACGATCCCATCTCGCCAAGAAAATTTAAACAGCGAAAAAGCAGATCGGTTTTTCAAGCCATACCCCCTGGCCTTCATAGAGTCCGAGGTTTCTATCCCGTCTTCCAGTGACCAGCTGAGCAGAATCGAAATCATTCTCATGCCTCGCCGGATTCTTTGTCTGACCTGTCCTTCTCCGACAGCCAGGCCAATGGCATGCTGAGCAGCTGTGATCATTTTCAACTGAACGCGCAGCTTGTAAACCATTCTGATGCTCATAGTAATCAATAAGGCGATGGTGGGTATTACTTTAGCAAAGATATACAAAAACTTATCTGAAGTTATTACTTTGTTATAACAAGAAAACCAAACAATAATCCCAACCAGAGAGGCCGCAGAACAAAGACCATATATTGTCGCTTCAAGGGTTATGGGATTATCCCGAAAGAAGAACAATACTGTTTTCCCCCGGTGATTAAACAGGGGATTCGCCAGAGCAACCAATAAAAACATGGGCAGTCCGAACTTGAAATTAAGGTAAAGTCCCTTTAGACCATTCAGGAACCAGGAAAAAAGACAGGCAGAGATTAAACTTATGCCAACTAAAACAGGATGCATGAGAAGCATGGATAATATTAAGATTAGAATAAAAAAGCTGAAACTGACCGCAGGATGATAGGAAGCAAATGCCTTATTCATTCTTTTTTTCCTTTCCTTTCTTTCTCACCTCTACTCACTCATCCAAGTTTGTCCCAGGTCTTTGCCCAAGTCACAGGTGTAGTTCCACTCAATCACATCCCCTTGTTTGAGCTTATATTCTCCACATCCATAATTCGGATATATCTTATTGACGCAGTACATCCAACCGCTCAATGGACCTCCGTCAAATTCATATAAATTATTGATCCCTTGAATATAAGGAGTTCCTTTCGAACCTTCATACTCCATATGGATTTTTTCTTGGCGAACTACCTGCTTTAAGATATCAAACACTACCTCTCCTTCTTTAAATTCCAAGACAGTGGGAGGAAGGATAATCCCGTTGGCAGGTACCACCTCTTGGAACTGCTCCGTTAGATGAAGACCCTTATCAACGGCAGTTTGACAATTAATTGAGAATGTAACTGTATTTTTAGCACTAGTATTGGGCTCAAGTGCTGGAGAAAGAGTCGAAATAACCGGAGGGATTGTCAGGGCAACAACTGCATCAGCACCTGCACCTGAATCTGAACTTGAACTTGAGTCATTAGAACCGGGCTGGCTTGTGTTTGGAGAAGCGCTGCTTTCCTTATTTTCTGGGCTGGGTTGAACAGGATCAATTTCTGAATTAGTCAGCTGTTGATCAGTACTTTGTCCAGTGGATTTAAGTTCACTGCTGTCTGCTGTCTTCTGGTCTGAATCGGTAACTGATGTTGTGATTACCTCACCCGGCGGATCTCCGTTGGCAACACTAGCTCCGCCACATCCGGTTAATGCCAAGACCAGCAGCATAATCAGGACAAGAAAATTAAGAACTTTTTTCATTTAGCTCTTCCTTCCCTTCTTGTTTATGGAGTGCTTACTGTCAGAAGCTGATTTAGAGCCTGCAGGGTGCTGTCAGTTACAACGGCGGCACCACCCAGAACATAAATCTCTGGGCTAAGATTATGGGCAGATCGGAGAAGTTGCTCTTGTCCATTACTCAGACCACTCCCCCCACTTGTCCCTCGATCGGTTAACAAAATCCAGGCATTTGACTGACCGGCGACTGCCGCTCCGGCTAAACCATCTGCAAACCCTGTTCCTGTAGCCACAAAAATTTTTGTGGGGTTAGGCTGAAGTTGGCCTAAAACACTGGCATTGGTATCATAAAGGGTTTGACCGCTATAACGTTTTGGGTTAGGAAGTACTTGTTCTAATTCCCGAGGAAGAACATCCGTGCCACCGATTAGGATAGTTTGTTGGATTCCCAGTTCAGAGATAGCTTGTTGAGTTGGCTTAGGAAGCTGAACTGATCCATCCGCATAGAGGATGGGCACATTATTATAAGCGGACCAGGCTGAGATAGAAAGCGCATCGGGGAAGCTGTGGACATAATCTCCGCTGACGATCACTGCCTGACCTGAGCTTCCCAGCAGCTTGGCTATTTCATAAGCAGTAGCATAGTGATCATTGCCGGATACTCTCTGTACTTCGATTTCAGCTTGGACTAAGGCAGCAGACACCTGTTTAGAAATTGCTCCCTCTCCACCCATGATCAAGACTTTTTTCGCTCCTAAGGCTCGGATTTGATTGAAGACGAGCTTGGGCAGTTGATCCGAAGGAGTTAACAAGAGGGGCGCCTGATACTTCCTGGCTAAAGGCACTGCAGGCAAAGCATCGGCGGAAACATCCCCTCTGGCAAGAATAACTGTCTCTGCTCCTTGCGGAAAACTCCGTTTGGCAATTTCCACTGCTGTTGCGTAGCAATCCGTCCCGGCAATCCGAACTATTCCTAAAATTGAAGATGAAGGGTTCTCTTCTCCACTGGAAAGGGTCGGATAGGGGATCACCTTTTCCGGATGATAGTTATACAGACTGGATTTTTTATCCAGAAATCTCACATAAGCTGCCAGAGCAATCAAAGCCTGCTCTGACGCTATACTGTTTGTGCTGCCCTCTAAAGTGTGTTTGAAACCACCGTCGTCAGCTTTAAACTTTAGTAAATCATTTAGCAAGGAGTTGGAATTCTTAATAAAACGAGTATCCGTATCGATGTCGATTCCCATGGAGCACAGAGCAATGATCGTTTGACAAACGCTTTCACTGTTTTTCTCACCCCAGGATTTAAAGCCTCCGTCTGATTCCTGCACTTGAGCTAAATAAGCCACAGCTTTGTCCACAACGTCTGTCGCTTCAGGCATTCCTGCCTTATAGTAAGGAGACAGTGCTTGGATAACCATAGCAGTAATGTCGACATCCCCATTTCCTATGCCATCCAGAGAATATCCTCCATCAGCCAATTGCTTGTTTAATATGATGTCTAACAGTTTACCCCGCGTCCACTTAGCCGTCTCGGGCAGCTCATATCCACCGCTGTCCAAGGTGATCAAAGCAAAAATCGGCCCGTTTATACCTTGCGCTTCAATATTAGGATAGTTGTAGATTTCGGCAATCAAATCTTTGCCGCCATAGTCCCTGGGATTCCCCTGAGCTGCACCAACTGCCAAACTGATTCTGGCTAAATCTGTCACCTTACGCAGAGTAGAACTCCAATTTTGTTGGAGATATTTTTCATTTTCCGCCAGATAGGCAGAAAGCCCATCATACCGCTCCAATCTGCCTAAGCCAATGGTTGGCCAATTGTACACGGTAGGATTGACTATTTCTAGCTCAGATGCTGTCTGGAAAGCGGCTTGAATAGAGGCCCTTTCCCATTGTTCTAAGTCATTGATCACTTGATCAACCATAGAGCGGCTCACTGTTCCCTGGTTAACCATGGTCTGAGCATGGGCCTCGGCTGCCAATCCAGTCATTAATGTACTTATCAGCAACAGACAAGTCATGAGGGTTCCTAAACCCTGTTTTACTATTTTCTTCATTTTCAAGCTCCTTTACAATGTTATAGGCTCCGAGTCGGTCTTATTCAAAGGCTGATTCGCGTGGAAATTCCAACCAAACAAGATAATTACTCTTTGCTTTCTGTATCCTCTATATTTTCGATGCTAAATTGTCACCGTCCTTTCCCTTCCATATTAAGGAATTACGCAAGTGCACTCAAACAGGAAAGAGCATGAAGCCCTTTCCTGTAATTGAATTTCGGATGACCTTTTATTGCCAGCCATCAGTATAGGTACTGGCATCCTTTTTGAAAACTTGGTAATCTCCTTGCCCAAAATATAAAAAAGAGCCGATTCTTTCGACTCTGGGACAATGTGACCATGCTGTTTCAGATGACTATAGAAATAGATAGCACTCTAAAGGCTTGCTCCTATTCCTGCTCATCCGACAGCAAAGTTGTTCACTTGCTTCCCCCCGAAAGACTTGTGATCCTGAATAGGGCAGGTCTCCTGACTTGAAGTCATCCTCCTCTCTTGCCTTCCCGATTTTTACACCAGTGACTCTTTTAAGAGATTCGTCCTTCATACAGTAGCGGGGCTGCTCCGGCTTCTCACCGGATTCCTTATAAATGCATTTAAGCAACCCTATTCAGATATTCAGTTTTGAGTAGTTGTGGTGTTCTTTACTAATTCAAATTAAGGCTTGTCCTTTTTTTAATGAGTCCTCTCCTCAATTTCAGTCCTTTGTATTATAAGGAAAATAAAAAAGAGCCTACTCTTCCGGCTCTTAGTAATATGATGCAACAAAGTTAAGATGTCTAAAAACATCCTAAACTCGAAATTGCCACACATTCCTTCCCCCGAAAGAGCTGTGATCTTAAACATGGCAGGTCTCCTGACTCGAAATCATCCTCCTCCCTTGCCTTCCCGGTTTTACCCAGTGGTTTCTTACTAAGGGATTCGTCATTCACACAGTAGCGGGGCTGTCCTGGCTTCTCACCAGAGTTCCCAATTAATGCATTTAAGCAACCATATTCAACTTATTCAGTTATTCCTTTGACACTATCTTATAACCTAGAATATACCAATTATATACTTGAGTCAACAGAGTATTTTGACTTGAAAAGCAGAAATATGGTATAGCCATTCAGCCCAATCAAAAGATTGAATAAAGTTGCCCGGTCGCTAACATGAATACTTTTTTTACGAAAAACCGTACTTAACATCTCTTCCGAATAGTAAAAGGAGTTAAATTCTCCTTGTTCAAAGGACAAGTAGGGGTAGTCTTCCAGATCAGCCAAAGTTACGGCTTTTCTCCCGGCAAGGGGATTTTGGGTGCTGATAAAAATATGGGGTTGGGCTGTGAAAAGGGGATGGAAATCCAGACGGTTTTCCCGCAGCAGCTTGTCAAGAACCTTGCGGTTAAAGAGATTTCGATATATAATCCCAATTTCGCTGCGCATATTTTTGACATCCTCAATAATTTCATGGGTTCGTGTTTCCCGCAGAGTAAATTCATATTCATCCGCACCGCTGTTCTTGATGAGATTTACAAAGGCATAGTGCTGGGTAGAGATGGAGCAAAGCTGCCGGGAAGGCTTTTTATTAAAGTAACGCTGTTCCAGCAGTCCCGCCTGCTCAACCACCTGCCGGGCATAGCCGAGAAACTCGGCACCATCCACGGATAAAACAATTCCTTTGGAAGTGCAGATAAAAAGCTCAACACCGATTTCCGCTTCCAGTTCTTTGACGGCACTGGACAGACTCGGCTGGGTAATATACAGCCTTTTTGCGGCCTCGTCAATAGAGCCGCAGTTAACAACTTCAATCATATACTTTAATTGATGGAGAGTCATTCTGGTATGCCTGCCTTTGTTATGAAAAATTTCCCGGTTACCACCCCGCGAACCGCCGTGGGAACAGGCGGCTACTCTTTAATCCTTTCCACCATATATTCAGCAAGCCCGCTCGCTTCTTGACTGCATTTCTCCTTCACGCAGCAGGTCAAATTCGCCGACGTAGGCGAATTT
>NZ_JAJDOO010000025.1 GCF_020595055.1 Desulfosporosinus shakirovi
AACAAAAAAACAGGAGCAAAAAACTTCTAGATGCTTCTATCTAGGAGTTACTAAAAACCTCCGCTAATTACCACATGGCAATATGCCCATCCGCTCTTGGCTCAGTGCCTCCTGCTAACATCCCATCTGCGGTTCTCCAGATGATTTAACCGCGTCCAAAACTGGATGTATCCATCGACCATTTTATGTCATGTCCCCTGCAGACAAGTTCCTGAGCAATATGCTCTGAGAAAGAGTGTTCATTACAACCTGAACATGTCCTTGAGGTTGCATAAATGCTCCCATAACTCCGAAGGGGCCAACTGGAAGGCTATCTTTAGTTAAGAATCCGGGAATGGATAGTATGGTAAGACCTTTTACCCGGTTGAAGACAATTAGCGTGGTTAGGATCCAGGGAAAAATTATTCCCGCGATTGTGAAGGCTAATCCCCGTCTCTGGGACGACCAATCCTGAACCGAATCCATCATAGTTGCTTTGAATAAACGAAACCATGTTTCCCTCCCCATCTGCTGTTGCCAAATAAACCGTCCCCCCTTTCGGCGGGTTGCCAGGTTCGGGCTGAAGAGCTCTTTCTCCAATTAGCTTTCGGCGATCCGCAGCATATCCTTCCGAAAGAAGACCTTCAATATTTAATGACATCTGAGATGGATCGGCTATGTATTTCTTCCCGTCAGCAAATGCCAACTTTAGGGCCTCGATTTGAAGATGATAGGAATTCGCACACTCTTTCATCTCAAAATCAAACCCTTTTAAAATATTTAAAGCCATCAACGCGACTAATCCATGTCCGTTAGGAGGAATCTCCCATACGTCATAGCCACGATAATTTACGGAGATCGGGTTTACCCATTCAGGCTTGAAAGTAGCTAAATCAGCTTTCCTTAGAAAACCGTTGTGACGTTGAGAAAATTGAACGATCTTATCAGCTATGTCTCCATTGTAAAACGATTGAGCCTTTGTTTCAGCAATCGATTGTAACGTTCGGGCCTGATCCGCAGACCTCCAGAGTTCCCCAATTTTTGGAGCACGCCCTTGAGGAGCAAACGTTCGAAACCAGTTCTCAAACTGCTCGCCTTTAAGCTTATGAACATATCGGTCAAAGGAGATCTCCCAATTCCTTCCTACCGTCGGAGAAATGGGGTAACCTTCTTCCGCATACTTTATGGCAGGTGCCATCACCACGGTTAGGGGAAGCTTACCAAAACGGGCTGATAATTCGGCCCAAGCTGCTGGCGCTCCCGGAACGGTGACAGGGAACCATCCATAAGCAAGCATTTCTTGACACCCGGCATTTTTTAAAGTCTGCAAGGTGAGCTGTTGAGGTGCAGGCCCACTGAATTAAGCCCATAAAGTTGACCCTTCGTCCATACTAAGGCAAAGGCATCTCCTCCAATTTCCGTTCGAGGTCGGCTCCACAACCGTCAGGCATACGGCAGTGGCAATCGCTGCATCTATCGCATTTCCGCCTTTTCTCAAGACAGATAACCCAGCTTCAGCTGCAAGAGGCTGGGCAGAGGCTACCATACCATTTTTGGCGTAAGCAGTCATTCGGCGAGACGCATAAGGATTATGAAGTGTGTTAAAGTCGACGGGAAAGACATACGCTACTATCGCAGATGAAGCAGAAGTTAGAAGAGTTCAAGGCACAAACTCTTGAGCAAAAGAAAGCAATCCCTGACCAAAGAGTAGCAGCCGGCAACCTTACTCAGGAACAAGCGGACGCTATTTATAACTCACTGAAGACAAATCAAGCCACCTGCGACGGAACAGGCAGTGCAGCAATTGCGAAAAGTACCGGAGCCGGATTTGGTCTGGGGCAGGGCCAAGGAATGGGTCAGGGTATGGGGCGAAAAGGGAATAATGCAGGTCAACGCACTGGAGGGGGCTTTGGGGGCGGAATGGGCAGTGGAGCCTGCGTGAACTTCTAAGCAAGCTTTAAAATGCAAAATACAGCTAGGAAACTATCATGTTTCCTAGCTGTATTTAATTTAGATCATACTTCATTAACCAACCAAAGAAAATCATTGATTTGCTTCTATCCACTATCATAAGTGAAATGAAGTATCTATGCATTCATATTTAAAAAACTTAGTTTAAAATGGTTTTTTATATGATAATGAGGTGAAAATATGGTAGTGTAGAGGGAGAATTTTCCCCTTTTAGTATTAGCTTAATATCATTAAAATACACAGGAAATGTTGTGACAAGAGTGCAAAGATTGGAACTGGCGTTATGAAGTCATATAATGCATACCCTATTGATGAGGAGCATCAAGGTCTTACGATTGAGGTCTACCTAAAACAGGTTCAGAAGTATTCAGGAAGAAAGATTCAGAAGCTAACCCGACTAAAAGGAATTTTGCTTAACAAAAAGCCCGTTTTCTTACAGAAGAAGGTTAAAACGGGAGATATTTTACGTGTACTGTCCCTTGAAGACTCGTCCTACGGAGTTGAACCGGAGTCAGGTCCAGTTGAAGTCTTGTACGAGGATAGTTATCTAATAGTATTGAATAAGCCCTCTGGTCTATTGGTACATCCTGCGGGCCAAACTTCCCGGGGTACGTTAAGCAATTACCTTGCCCATTACTATCAACAGCAGGGAGCAATCTGCACAGTTCGTCCAATACACCGCCTGGACAGAGAAACTTCAGGGTGTGTTGTATTTGCCAAAGACAGCCATACCCAAGCCTTATTAGATGGCTTGCTGAAAGAAGGAGTTCTAAAGCGCACTTACCAAGCCGTGGTTCATGGTCTTATGGATCCTCCAGCCGGAACCATCAATGCCCCAATCGGCTCACACCCTACCAAGCCGAACCGGCGCGCGGTAAATCCCAAAGGGGACCAAGCTGTTACCCATTACAAAACGATTCGGAGCTTTTCTGAAGCTTCACTGTTAGAACTAACTCTAGCCACCGGCAGGACTCATCAAATCCGTGTTCATTTAACTCACGTTGGGCATCCAATTATTGGAGACAGGATGTATGGAAAAGGCTCGCCATTCATAACGGGTCAAGCTTTACACGCCTCATTTTTACACTTCCCGCACCCGGTTGAGGAGCATGAAATTGCAGTTGAAGCTCCATTTCCAGCAGATTTTTTACGAGTACTAGAAAATCACTTCAGTTGTAACCACGAACCAGATAGTTAAAGTTAATCACTTTAAAAATAGGGATAATCTCATTTTTCATAAACAAAACCCCCATTACCACGTCATTAATGGGGGTTTTGTTGTAACTCCTGATAATTTGCAGATCATTTACCCTCCACTGGAAGGACTGAGTAATGCCAACTCATCGCCATCCTTGAGCAACACAGAAAAACGCTTTTTACCATTGATGTGTTGTTTATTGACAAACATAATTGCCTGACTCAGCAATCAATTTACTAGCTGCCTCAAGTATGCTTTGTCTCTTACTGATTAGTTGACTCTCTGTCTCTTCTTTACTCATTTTTCACCTCATACCATTGCCCAACTAAATAAAAACATCCGGCTTCATTTCGCAGTAAAAAACCCCACAATTCCTTAAAACGGAGGGGAATTGTGGGGTTTAACTAGACTTCCCTCTGCCTTAAAACCTATAATCAGTTCGTTATTCCGTACAACTAAGGGGCGGATAATAGCCTTTGGATTTACAGTCAGAAAATTGGCTACAGCCAATTCGTTAGAGTCCTCAAGTTCTTTCCCAAGTTCCTTGTAGGTTTTGCAGCAAACTTTGAACGAGAACACCCCCAAGTTTAGCAAGGTCAGTCAGTTCTTCGACAGAGAGAGGGTTTTTCACAATATTGCGGTATTCAAACTTAACATTCTGCTGCAGAAGACCCGCTTCTGCTTTACGGCAAGTCGTTCACTGGGGAAAGCAATAAAATGTCAGCATTTTCTTTTTCCTCCTATGGCTAGGGTTATATACCGTCTCTCCAAGAACTTGGATCTTATATTTAGAAGTAGGATGTACCATCAAAATATTTTTTAACAACCCAGTTTGGCAAGAGGCTAAAGGGTACATCAAATCTTGTTTAAGATTATAAGTTTATTATTATGTCCTCAAGAGCACGTTTGGGCACATGATGTATCCCTTGCTGGTCTCTCCAATACTTTATGTCTCCTGATTCGCCTAGTTTGTCTATGACCACCACTTCTTTTGGTTTACCCAGGGCAATCACTGTTAAAATAGCGAAATGGTTAGGCAGATCTAATTCTTGAGCTAGTGCAACACGGTCAATCGAATTAAATTGGCATCCTCCTAAACCTTTTTCGACAGCACCTAACAATATGCTCTGAACAGCAATTCCGTGGTCCCAAAAGAAACCTTTACTAATCCTTTGATCATGAAGCACGACCACGTATGCACTAGGCTGCTCCCCTTCTTGAGGCCCATCCCAGTCCTTAAAGTAGCCAGCCCATTTTAAGGTTTTAAAAATTCGATTATTTATTTCAGACGTCTGAGATATTATGTACTTTAGCGCCTGAAGATTCCCCCCCGTTGAAGAAAGCCTTGCAAGGTCAACGAGGTCTTTTAAAGTCTCACGGGTTACCTCTGCGTCCTGATAAAATCGACGATAAGTTCGGTTTTTTTCAATAAGTTCACGAATCATATTAAATATCCCTCCAAAAAGTTATATCTATCAGCGTAGAAAATTTCAGTCGGACCGTCTCTTTGTTCTCAATAATATTATTTCCGTGGCAACCATTACCTGAAATGTCTCATGCCAGTGAGATCTTACTTTTTTATTCGGCTTAAGGCCAAATCCAAGGCCTCTTTAACCGTCTGTGCATAATCCAGTTTAATGCTTCTTCTTTCATCTAAATACTCTTCTTCATACGCTATGGTCCTCACTTTTTTAGCCCATCCGCCTGAAGGTTCCAGAATTACGACAGGTTTAAGATTCAGGTATGCCGCCGATAATTCCCCCAGTGTGCCATTACCTCCACCCACCATTATTAAGGCATCCGAAGAATGAACAAGAATTAAGCTCCGATAATCAAAACTTAATCCTGTATTAATAGGAATGTCAATATAATTATTAGCCCTATCCATCGTGTCTCCTGGTAAAATCCCTACTACTAGACCATTAGCCTCTTTGGCTCCTTTAGAAGCACACTCCATCACACCGTTTGTACCACCCGTTAAGAGAATTGCACCTCTAAGAGCAATTTCCCGCCCCATTTCTTGGGCCAATTGTTGCAGTTCAGCAGATATATCCCCTGATTGCCCGATAACCCCAATGCGTATCAAACTACTCATCCTTTCCGAAAAATGATATAGCCTTTGTATAATATGTCACTGAAAAGCAACATTATGCTAGCGTATTTTCGCCCCGAAAGGTATGAGCCCAAGTTTAGCAAATTTGAAATGCTGGAGGCCAAAGGGTATACCAATGATTGTTATGCACAATAAGGCCCCTGCTAAAGACCATAAAACTGAAGCAATAATACCTCCAATTAATAGCCAAATAATATTGCCAATTATATTCATTTACACCCTCCTTTTATTTTATTTAGTCATCACTGTCTGCAGTACAGGTAATCCATAATAAACAAGGGCAATAATAAATACTATGCTAATGGCCAACTTAAATAACTTCTTAAGAATGAAGCCGACAGTAGCGATCACTAAACCTCCAATTAGTATCTCTTGAAACCCTAGTCCCCCGAAGAAATTCTCCATAATTCATAACTCTCCTTCTAAAAGTTCTATAATACATTCTATATCACACTCTCCAAAGAAGGAAGACCATATGAAAATACTTAAAAGGCTGCCATTCATGAAAAGATTAACAACGAATTTCAACCCTTCCCCGTTGAAGGGTAATCCATATTGAGGCATATGAGATTGTTGTTACAGAAATGAGCAACAATGGAGGAAATCGGGATTATTTATAGAATCTAAATATTTAAAAGTTTCCGAACATCCCTTTTTCCGCCAATTATTAAGTTGCTATTTACTGAAAGGAGTTTAAAGCCTATGTCAAAGCTAGATAATCCGCTAAATATATACAAGTTACTTCCAAAATTAAATTGCAAACTTTGTGGGGTAGCGACATGCTTGGCGTTTGCCGCTGCTGTAATCAAGGGTGACAAACGTCTCAAAGAATGCCCTCATCTGGAGCACAATGCAATCAAAGAACTCGATGGTAAGATTATCAGACAAATGACTCCTGAAGAGCAGTTGAAGCAGGTACTCGTCCCGCTGAAAGAAGAAATTATCAAAGTAGATTTTTCTGCTTCAGTGAAACGATTGGGAGCTAAGCTTTCGGGCGATAAGTTAACAGTCAAGTGTCTTGGCAAAGACTTCACAGTTGATTCTAAGGGTAATGTTATATCTGACTGTCATATTAATGTCTGGGTAATTGTGCCATTACTCAACTACATTATCAGAAGCGCGGGAATTGATCCTTCTGAAAAATGGGTTCCTTTTAGGGAGCTTAGCAGCGACACGGTATGGAATTCATTTTTCGAACAAAGGTTCGAAAAACCTTTAAAGCAACTAATAGATAGCTATCCCGATCTTATTGAAGATTTGATTTATATTTTTAACGGAAAGCCAGTAGAAACTAGTTTCACCTCCGATATTTCGCTTGTATTATACCCTTTGCCTAAGATTCCTTTACTTATTTGTTACAAGAAACCAGAAGAGGATCTAGAATCTAAGCTCAATGTCTTTTTCGATAGTACAGCAGGAGACAATCTTCACATTGATTCAATCTATAGGCTCTGCGTTGGACTTCTGGTAATGTTTCAAAAGATCTCTTCGAGACACATATAGACATAAAACTCCTATTGAATGTTCTTCACAAGCTGTAATTGATTCATCGAAGTTCCGACGTCTAACCTTCCCAATTCAGGTCTACCAAAGATCCGAGCATTTTCATGCGTTGCCATACCATAGACCTCCAGCCTTGGGATTCCAGACTGAACCATCCAGTCTATCTCATCATACAAGCTCTCAGCGTGAGGCACTTGATAAGCGCCGGCATCCGTGCCAACACCCAGTCGGACGTTTAAACAATAAGCTTCGTAAATTTTCGCCAAGTGAGCCTCCAGAATACGTTTCAAAGTATCAACTTCATGTGGGGAGTAACGACCGGTTGGATATTTCAGTATGTTCCCTATCGGTGACACCGTTGGAACCCAAGCAATGCTCTTTTCTCTCATCCGCTCAAGATCTTTGGTCGTCATATAATATCCGTGTTCAATTGAATCAACTCCGGCTTCAACAGCTAATGAGATCCCCTCTTCCCCACTGGCATGAGCCATGACAAGTATTTGACGTTCATGAGCCGCTTCGACGATTTCCCTTAATTCCTCTACCGTCCACTGATTAGGACCCACTCTCGAAAAATCATCAAATCGAATCAATCCTGTAACTATAACTTTAAGTTGGTCTATGCCTTGATCGAAGAAGTCGCTCTCCTTTTCCTGCCATTCCTTAAGGTCTTGAAAGCCCCGACCAAGAAAACGGCCATACATTCCCCCTCGACCCACAGCCTCGTGAACTGATATGACCTTAGGCCCAGACCACAATCCTTCATTAACCTTGTTTTTTGCTTTCCAGGAAAATCCCGGTAAGTCTCCGCCGTCGCGAATAGCAACAATTCCCATCTCCAGATATCGCTGTAAAAACACTTTAATGTTGTCCTCGATCAAAAGAGGCTGAGCCCAATTTTCTAAGCACTGATAAAAATCCAGGCTGTCTAAAGCTAAATGAACATGGGCATCTAACCATCCAGGCAAAAGGAAATAGGAGCTCCATAGCAACGACGGTTCAGTGTGACTTTCTAAATGACTTAAAGCCTTCAATGAGTTGACCTTGCCATCCTTCCATTTTAAAAGCACAGGTTTAGAACACATACCCAGTTCATGGCTCCAATACCCTGCGATGATCGTTTCCCCTTCATCGGGAATTTCCAAGATTTTTCGTTCTGAACTGCACGAAATGTACACCCTATTTATCTCCTCTCTATCCTAAGTAGAAGTTATTCCCAATCTATCTTTCCTACCAGATAATTACCTAAAAGAGCAAGAAGCACCCAGTTAAAGGGTTTTAGCTTCTTGCTCTTATTCACACCCGGACCCATAGTCTTATTTTAGTTCTTCAATCAACGCCTTAAATCCGGGCAGTGCTTTCACGATTGTTTCATAAGCAACACAATAGGCAATTCGGACATAACCGGGGCATCCAAATGCAGACCCAGGAACTATGAGAATATTTTTCTTATTAGCCAAACTGCAGAATTCGGCATCGTTTTCAATGGGGGATTTGACAAACATGTAAAAAGCACCCTCGGGTTTAATACATTGGTAGCCATAGGATAAGAGCTCTTTATAAAGAAGTTCCCGATTCCTATTATAAGCCTCAAGATCCACCTTTGCATCCAAGCATTTTACAATGACACGCTGGAATAACGCCGGTGCATTAACAAAACCTAAAATGCGATTTGCAATATTGGCTGCAGAAATAATATTTTCAAAATCGGCAGCTTGATCTGAAATCATAAGATAACCTATTCTTTCGCCAGGAAGTGAAAGGGATTTGCTGTACGAGTACCCGACGATGGTATTTGCATAATATTTTGATAGGTAAGGCACCTCAGCCTGATCATAAGCAAGCTCTCTATACGGTTCATCAGCAATCAGATATATATCTGTGCCAAATTCCTTTTGCTTCTCTCTCAGTATTTCAGAAAGCTTGATTATAGTTTCTTCCGAATAGATAACCCCTGTTGGATTATTAGGAGAATTGATGATAACCGCTTTGGTTCTAGGGGTGATTTTATCCTTGAATTCTTTAAGATTTGGTTGAAAATCGATGGTATTAGGAGACACTGCAATTAATTCACCCTCGAAGTTTTTGACGTAGTTTCTGTACTCTCCGAAAAAAGGTGCAAAAGTAATTACCTCATCCTTTGGATTAAGTAAGGTTTTTAAAATAACATTTAACCCGCCTGCTGCGCCGACGGTCATAAGAATACTGTTGTGGGTAATTGTGGTACCAAATTTATCATTGATAGATTTAGCAATCGCTGCCCTAACTTCTTCATACCCTGAATTATTCATATACCCATGAATACCTATATCGTTATCATTTACAATCTCTAAAATTGCCTTCTTCACTTCTTCAGGCGGTTCAACATTGGGGTTTCCGAGGCTAAAATCGAAAACATTTTCCGCACCGTAGATTCCTGCTAACCTTTTACCCTCCTCAAACATGGCCCGAATTACAGAACTGTTTTTTACCTGCTCATGCATTTTTTCTGAAATCATACCGCTCAAACCTTTCTTCTTCAACTAATATTAGAAATTGGGAGAAGTCGTATATTTAAATTGTGAAATTAGTTCCCTTCAAGATTTCGATAAAAAATCTGATAATCCTGCCAGCACTATATTATTAGTGCTTTTTATGTTTCAAGCCGTGATAATAATATAAAATCGCTGTACAAAAAGCCGCTGTAATTTTTACAAGAAGATCCGTTGAAGTGTCTTCAAGTCCACCCTTTACCATGTTCGTCTTAAATAAGTAATCCCCTATAAACTCAAACATTTCCCATAGGGTGCCTAGGGCAATTGCAACGCTAAAAGCAAGTATTACTGCAAATAGCCTGAATCGTTGCTCCGTAATTTCTTGTCTCTTTTGGAAAATTCCTTTTATTAAATAAAGTGCTATGACAACAGCATAGCTCCCAAATATTGCATGGAGAAATAAATCCCACCACCAAAATATTACATAGAAATTCTTGATTTCCCCCAAGAATTGTGTAAAAAAGATAAATACTAGTGCTATTGTTTGAAAGCCAGAAGGTAGAAGTATATTTCTTTGATTAGCAATGCGGGTAACTATAAAAGGACCAATAAGACAAACGACAGCGAGCATCGCCAAACTCAAGTTCTTCCATTGTCTAAACGCAATATCTACAATAGCCGTATATATAAGAATTATCTCAAAAAACAATGCCACTCCAAGTGACAGCTTACTGCTTTGATTATTCATTAGAGCAAGACTCCTTCCGAATGGAATCTCTGGGGAGGCCCTTATCCTGATCTAATTTTCTACTCCAAATGATTCACGCATTAATTGCCAAGCCGCTTTTCGATAGGTGGCTGTTAAAATTCCTAAGGATGACATAATACTATCTTTATCTAATAAAATTGCGTTTTTTTCTTCTGCAAACAGTGTACCCGCCCTACCCATAATACTCTCCCGCAAAATTTCAAGGCCATTAGGTAACTGAGTTAGTGCCACACCTGTTCCAACAATCCACCGGACATTACTTAAATCTCTCTCCTCACAATTGCCCCAGACACCACAATGTCGTTTTAGCGCAATTGTTATTGCTGCAGCAGTTATCTCAGAGCTAAAGACTATCTGTTCAGGTGTTTCTGGTCTGGATGAAATAAGTTTTTCCCATTCTTCTCCATGATGCTCTACGATTCTATTTTCACCTATCAGCTTTACCAAGGGTAAAGGATCAATAAGAACACCCAAATCCTCTTCAACCCTTCGTTGAGGCCCTAGTCCAGAAGTTAGCAAATACAAATTTGTCGCTATCGCGCCAACATCAAGTACCAGGACTTCTCCTACTTCCTCATAGATCAGTTTAGCAGCTTTCATAATAGCTTCAGTAGCCGGCAAAATCCCGCCCGTGAGAACAATTGGTCCATTCGCTTTCATAGTGTGAATTGTCGGCACTGAACTTACAGCATAAAAAGGTATATCCCCTAAACAACCAACAGGTCCGATATCTTTCTCTAAGTCAGTAACAGCAAATTGTAACCCAGTTCGATAATCCCCATCGTATTCAGTCGTCAGAGAGATCCCTTGCCCTAGTAAAAGTGGATTTTCCGTGTCTAAATTGGCAAATGCTTTCACAACTATTGTATCATTACCAATTTCGGCGACTAATACCTTTTGCATACTCTCTCTCCTCACTTTGGCAACTTATTGTTATCATTATCGTACCCTAAAAAAGAAAAAGTACCCGAAACGGTTATTAAACCTGGAAATATAGATAAGGTCATTTATGGAAGTTCAACCAACAACTTGTACTATATTTTTAGGTAGTCAGCATGTATACTTCACTGTACGAGGCCTTAAAGATAGTAAGCAACAGGAAAGGGGTAGTACTAGTGAAAAAAAGTATTTTATTAATGACATTAGTTATAATAGCTATTATCGCCTCAGCTTCCGTAACCCAAGCTGCAACATTAAAGGCAGGCTCAACAGGTTCAGAAATCATTATGTTGCAATCAGAGCTCCAAACCTTAAATTACGATGTTGGTCCGGTGGACGGAATTTTCGGAAGTAAAACCAGAGCCGCTGTTCAGGCATTTCAACGTGACAATAATTTATTAGTGGATGGAATTGTCGGTCCACAAACACAAGAAGCCTTGAAAAAAGTAACTATTTCTAATTCAGACATTTCAAATGCAAGTATTTTAAAAGCAAATACTTCGCCTCAGGAAAAAACTGACCAAATAATAAGTACAGCCAAAAGTTTCTTAGGCGTTCCCTACAAATGGGGAGGCACCACTCCTTCAGGCTTCGACTGCTCTGGCTTTACCCGTTATGTTTTTGCCAGCCAAAATATTTCTTTGCCGCGTGTCAGCATTGATCAATATGGAGTAGGAACCCCAGTAGCCTTTAACAATCTTATTCCAGGTGACTTGGTTTTCTTTAACCTTGTCTCAGGAAAGCAAGTAAGTCATGTAGGCATCTATATTGGAGATAATCAATTTATCAGTGCAACCAGCAGTAAGGGAATTGCTATTTATAGCTTTACTCCCTATTGGGCAAATGCCTATGTGGGAGCGAAACGTATCTATTAAACATTCCTCAAATATTTAAAAGCTGTGTAAAGAATTAATTTGCTAATCCAGCTTAATAAGGCAATCTTGTTTCGATGAAAGTTAAAATTTTCACCAAATAACATCAACGGCCACGCATACGCGTGGCCGTTTCCGATTTCATTTCATATAAAACTTAACTTCTTGTTTCGCCATTTTTTCTTCCCAATCCATTTGTAACAATGCTAAATCATCTTTATAATCGGTTTTTGTCTCATCCTTGTCGTATTCAAGATTCTCTAACACCTCGATTGTGAAACTCTCTTCCCCATATTCTTTCCATTCCTTCTGTAACTCTCGGTTAGGATAAGCACCCAATTCCAATTTGAACTTGATGCTGTTTAGGGTCGCTCTCAAATTTTGTGTTCCTTCAATTAGACATTTATTATTGTGCTTAGACCGGATAATCAAAACTCCCATATCCGGTTTCATTTGTAGATATTGTTGTTTCAACTCTTTCTTTCTGTCCATTAGTTTAATATCCCATCTCCTTAAGAATCCTGCTTAGAGTACTCAACCGTTCCCCCATCAACTCGTCATCAATACTGAGCGCCTGGCTAAATAACTTTATGTCTTCATTAATTTTTTCATTATCCGTACATACTGCTACTGTCATAGCATCCCCTTGTAAGCCCACCCTGTCTATGACAGGATTGTCAGTATCGTATAATTTTTCATATCGATAAGCCTCTCTGAAATGCAGTTTTGCTCTGCATATTAAAATTGCAAGATCAAGGACACGATGAAGGGGTAGTTCCTCAGACTGTCTTGACCATTTTTCTCCCGTATATCTCCATACTTTAGCGGATACATCTACCTTACCTCGATCATTCCACTGGGCTAAACCTAATGAAAGACCTTTTGCATCTGAATTATAGGCATATCTGCCATCAACATTTTCATAATTCTCCGAAATAATAACTGGTTTATGCTTTAAAGTGGTCGGTATTTTCATTATCTCAACCTCCAAAATTTTGATCAACCTTAGTAATTTAGTAAATTACTAATTCACTGTACTTAGTATAGACTTTCTGACACGTAAAGTCAAACAACGTAAAAGACCGCCACGGATAGTGACGGTCCCTAAAAGTTACATCCAATACTGGTACAGACGCGACGATTCAAATATTAGAGGGTCCGGTCAAGGCGGTTACCAAAACGTTTAATTCGCCAAGATCAAAGAGGCATTTGGACAGTAGTTGGCTATGCCCCCAGGTAACCCTGCTCGAATAAAGGCTTGTTTCAAGGCAGAAAAAGGGATTCCCAGAAGTGTATTCCGAGAACCCCTTTTTCATATTCTCCGTAATAACCAAGCCCATAATGCTTGCTTTCTAAGTATTATGGGCTTGGTTTCCGGTTATTCAATCACTATACTAATCTAAAAAGTTGCTCTTTGTTAATCGAATCATTTCTACTTTGGAATCTGCTTTCACATCCTGGTTTAACAGCGCATTATCATCTTTGTCTAAGTCAAAAATAATTAACTGCCCATCTCCCAGATCGTAAAAACCTTCAAGTCTACCTTCCCCGTGCCTACTTTCTAAC
The DNA here is from genome assembly GCF_020595055.1 of Desulfosporosinus shakirovi. GTDB lineage: Bacteria > Bacillota > Desulfitobacteriia > Desulfitobacteriales > Desulfitobacteriaceae > Desulfosporosinus > Desulfosporosinus shakirovi. The sequence goes on from NZ_JAJDOO010000025.1 coordinate 13,385, forward strand.
TTTTTATAATTCGAACCATAGTTATCAAACACGTCTTTGGCCATATCTCCTATTTTACTTCCCCTATTTGTCGGAAATTGTGCCGAGGTGGTCTCAATTTCAAGAACCTGTCCGGAGTCCTTTCCTACAATAACGGTAACTCCTTTATCATAGGTTCTCTTATTCCAAGACTCTGGAAAATGACCTGGCTCTTCGTGGTACTCCTCCTTAAAGACACTTCCTAATATCTCATTAACCTGACTTTGACTGTCACCAAGTCGGATCTGTCCAATGCTCGGGCGCATATCAGTATCAGCCTGTTCATCTTTCAGGATTGTAATCTCATCAGCTGTTGCCTGAACCGGATATGACTCAGCAACTGGCCCTATGAACCTCACTTCCACTTTTAGGTTTTCCTGCAAAACATCAAAATTGGAATTCACAATATTGTCCGCAGATTTTTCATTGATCTTAGTCTTTCGGGTTACTTTGATTGAAGCCTGGTCATAAGGCTTAGAGCCTTTTTTCCCTTCGACTACAATAGTTCCAAGAATCTCCCCTGATTGGTTCTTAGTCAACTTGATGACGGTACCAACAATATCTGTTTTATTCACACCTTGTAAATCCCCAGGATTTTGGGAGTTAGCTGAACCGCATCCAGAAAGCATAAATATCCCAACTAAGGAAATAGCAATTAATTTAATTAGTTTCATAATTTCTCCCTCTGCAATTAGTTACCACTGTCGCCCCGGATCATCAGCCATACTGTTAACGGTACCTGCAGGATGAAGCACAAGATAATGATCCATCACAGGATCAGAATTGCTAGCAGTCGTCAGTGGGAATACAAACTCTATCTTAAATTCCGGCCCAGCTGTATAGCCGATGATTTCTTCTCCATTAACTTTCACGTCATAAGCTGGAGTTCCATATACTTCTTTAGTTTTCTCAAGAGAAAGCTGCTGCAGCTGTTTATCGAAGGAGCGAACCTCAAAAATCCGGGAACCTTTGTTAAAACCAAAAACCACTGCATGTTTTGAATAGGTAGCATAAGTACCTTTGGCAGCAGCGACCCAATCGGTTTTATCAGGTTCCCCCCATTGACTCTTTACATCTTCTATTACGGTTGCCTTCACTGGAAAAGTACTGTTAATGACTTTCCCTTGCTCCGCTAATTGCTTCATATTCAATAATAACTCTCTCATGGCATCTGAGGTTTGAGGTGCAGTTGAGAATGGAGGGGTTTGAGCAGCAGAATCTGGTTGAATCGGCGGTTTTTCACTCTGCGAATTTGCTGGGGAGCATCCTATAAGAAGGGACAAAGAGAGTGCCACCACTATCCATTTCAAAGTCTTCAATTTAGCCGGTTTGTTCATGTTGCTAATTCATTCTCCTTCTAAAAATTAGAGTGAAGGTATATCACCTCCCTTTTATGAACAGACGTGATTCATTGGGTAATTCTGACGCATGAGAAGCCAAAGGATAACAATACACCCAACGCCATCCTGCTATCCGAAGCTTTTAAGACGTGATAACCTTTATGTTTAAGATAAATATCAATTAAATCTCTGATCTCTTTTTCATCATCGACCACAAGTATGGTTCCTTTAGCCATGCACGTAATCCCTCTATGTTTACGTGAAAAACCAGGTCAAAAATCAAGCCGCCTAATATTATTGAAGATAAAAGATCTAAGATAACATGTTGCTTAATAAATTGGGTCGCCAAAATAATTAAGATAGCGGTGATATATACTACAGTTACATTTAAATAATTTTTAGCAGGATACTTGTTAATCGCTTTAATCATTAAAAAGCTCAAAAGAACATGAATACTTGGAAAGGCGTTAAAGGGCTGGTCATTATTATAAACAAACGCAATCAGCATAGTCAAAAAGTCATTACCCACAATATCGAGCCTTGGAACATTTGTTTGAAAAAAGAAATAAATCCCGTAAGATATCAACAATCCAAGATTAATAGACAACAACGTCCGGTAATAGATTTTTTTATCTTTAAAGCAAAAGAAAGTTAACGTTCCAAATATGAAGAAATACCATGATAAATAGGGCAAAATAAAAATTTTTAGAAATGGAACACCTTGGTCTAAGTCGGTAACTAAGCTATGGGTACCCCGGTTAGCATTATTGAGCATAACATAAATAATATTCGAAATCGGAATTGACAACATTAAACATAGAGGCATGAGATTTTTAATGATCTTTTGCATCTCTTTAATCTTCCTTTCGACTGATAACTCTATTCAAAATCAACCGGTTTTTTTCTTATTTCTTGGATTCCTCATTAATTCAAGCATATTATTCACAGTCTGTTCTGCGGAGTGACCGAGTAAAGCGTATGACGCTTTCTCCCGCATTTCCTCAATCTCCTGTGGATAACTCAAGAAGCGACTAAGTAATCCTTCCAATTCCTCTTCTGTACCTGCAATCTGTCCCGCACCAATGCGTTTCACGAAATTTGCATTTTCTTCTTCTTGACCTGGTATGGGCTGATAAATCACAATCGGTAAGTGCTTCGTGAGCGCCTCAGTAACCGTTAAACCTCCTGCCTTGGTTATGATCAGATCGGTTACTGACATTAGTTCTTCCATGTTATCTGCGTATCCTAACCGTACCATGGGATTACGAGCCTTTGCAGCCACTTCATGCAAAGAGTTATACAATTTTTTATTATTTCCACAAACAATAATTGACTGTACCGAGACCTCTGAATCTGCAAGCTTTTTGCAAATTCTTTTTGTACTTTCCAAACTTCCGTGCGCTCCCATTACCAGAAAGGTAGGCAGATCTTGTTTGATACCCAGTTTGAAGCTTATTAACTCTCGATCTATCTTCTTCTCAAATTTCGGACTAATTGGGATTCCTGTCACGTGTAATCCTTTGCGAGAGGATTCCCTCTGTCACTAACATTTCCTTAACTTCTTCACAAGCCGCTATATAGCAATCCACACCCGGATGCACCCAATGACTGTGAACAGTGTAATACGTAATTACTGTAATCACCGGAGCCTGGAGAATATGTTCTAGCCTCAGCTGAGCTAGAATCGAAGAAACTGTAGGATAAGTGCACACAATAAAATCCGGTTAAATTCCTGAATATATTTGAGGAAATCAGATCGACCTAATTGGTTCAAAAAACACTGAATCCTTGAATTAGGACTTAGCTTCGATGTTCGATAATAAAATTTCCCCCAAAGCTTTGGTGAATGTTTGATCAACTCAAAGTAGAGTTTTTTTACCACGCTATTAAATCGCTTACTTAAAAAATCACCAAAATCTAAATGAGTCACAATTGCCGAAGGTTCCTTGATAAATGCAGTCCCTCAATAACTGCTTCAGCCGCCCGCATATGTCCGTTTCCAAATGCTGCAGAAAATACGAGAATCCTTAACTGCTTCAACTCTAAACCCCTTTCTCAATAACCTTCTTTAAAACGCTATTAGTAATATGAACCGCCCAGGCTATATAGCGACGCACCTTAGTGAACTCGTTTACTCAAGATATACATCGAGACTTCGGTGGGATTCTACCTCCGCCGAATCAGCGCACGTGCTCCTACTCACACTTGTAAAAGCGAGAGTCTAACGATTTGATAAAAAAAACATCGTTTAGGTCATAACTGCATTATAAGTTTTAGTTCTTAAAATAATGTTAGGCTAATTCTTAGGAAATTCTTAAAATTAGGTTAAAAAGTCTTTGGACGATTGACTGGATTTTGAAAAAATTGGCAATAGTAAACTCACTCATGAATGTTTAATAGCCAAAGGACCTGTACCACTTTTCGAGTGATCACAAGTCCTCTTTAATAATTTAACGAATTCAGTATATTAATTGGTTGTATTTCCCTCGTAAAACCCTAAATCTCATGATCTCTAGCTCATCAAGAATTCAATAGGATAATCCAAAATATGCATAGTTACAGTTCAGGCTTTGAGATTGGCTTTCCAGCCTCAATTAATACTTTGTTACCCAGCAAGAAAAATCCTTGAATAAACAGAAGCAAACCAGTTCCTATCAGGAGCCACTCTATTTTAATGATGTCAGCAAGTGGTCCAAACAAAAGCATTCCTAATGGCAACATCGTGCTTGCTATCATCCCTAAGACACCAAATACTCTTCCTAGAAAATTGGCCTCTACTTTCTCCTGTAATAATACCGTAGAGGGTGTATTAAAGAGCGGCAACGCAATTCCGGCTAACCCCATGATAGTTAGATAAATCCAAAAAACAGGAACCACTCCAAGGGCAAAGGTACAGATTCCAATAAGAAGGCTTGCCAATGTCATCGAGTGAATCCTATTTTTAAAACCACCCCAAGAAGCCATAATCAGGCCACCCAAGATCATGCCCACAGAAAAGGTTATTTCGATGGCCGTTAAACGCCAAACATCGTCACCAAAACTTCGTGCAACTTGCAGCGGCGTTAAAAAGGAAACAGGTGCAATTAAAAAAAAGAAGAATGTGCAAAACAGAAAGAACCTCTTGATATACGCATGATTTTCAATGTAGTTAAACCCTTCATGCATATCACTGAAATAGCTCGTTGTTTGCTTTGCTTGGGCTTTCTCATGAACAGGAACATGCAAAAACAAAATTAGAACCAAAACCGCAATGGCCGCTGTGAAAACATCTATAAAGAAAATCATTTCGATGGTAACCATGGTGAGCAGTGCACCGCTCACCATAGGAGACACCAGCATAACTATAGCCTGTATACTTCCGTTTGTTGCGTTAACCTTAGTTAGTTTATCCTCCGGTACAATTTGCGGAAGGAAGGCTCCTATCGCAGGCATTTGGATTGCTGACCCTAGTGCTCGTATGGCAGATGTCACAAAGAGCAACCATAGCGAACCTGATCCCGTCAAAAACAATATGGCTAAAACTAATGTTGATAATGCAATCATAGAATCGGAAAGAATAATTAATGTCTTTCGATTATAACGGTCAGCCCATACTCCTGCAAACGGAGAAAGAAGCAAGGTCGGGAGAAAACCGCAAATAATGGCGATCGTCATCATGATACCTGACTGTGTTGTTAATGTGATGTGCCACATAATTGCATACTGAACCAGTGATGATCCAAAAAGTGATATGGTCTGGCTAGTTAAAAACAGGATAATATTCTTTTTCCAATCTATATTCAAATCTAAAATGTTTCTCTCCATCCTTCACTTCGTGAAATTCATAATGACGGAACAACGTCTCTAATTCTATCACTTCAACTTTATAGGCTCTTCTGCCTGATTGCAACTTAATATATGTTATTATTTCTTATCAATTGTTTTTTATAAATGATGGACAAGAATTTCATTACACTGAACCCGTGTTAAAATTCAAACTTACTTCCTCTTGGACTTTTTTCTATAATGCTCAGAAGGTTGTGGATTTATTCACTTACTACCCATTCGAAAAAGTACAACGAGATCTTTAATAAAGTCTTGAACATTTTGACTCTCAGGCTTCGCCTGGTTATACCATTTACGTACAGTCTCTATTATCGATGCGGAAAGGCTCTTCCATTAAACAAGTGGTAATATTCCTTATATCCTCTTTCAAGTATTCCCACCTTTTATCGTTTCCCGGTTTCATATATTCAGAGACATCCAGAAGTTTAGCTTTGCCTTCTTGGAGGAGTATGTTCTTTAAATGAATATCTCTAGGATTTAATCCTTTGCCGAGTACATAGTTTATCGCATTATCTACGTCTTCAATGACCTGCTTTGGGATATGAATGCCTTTCAATAGACAATCGTACAGAGTTATTCCCTCTTCAAAACGAATTACAAGAAAATCAAATCCTCTGCCATAATACACAGGAAAATACTCCGAGTGACCTAGTTTTAAATAAACCTCATTCTCTTGTTCTAACTTACCTAATTTGTCATTACTAAACACTTTGAAAGCGTAGTGTGGCAAATACAAAAAACGAAATACCGCGGCATCTGTTCCTACACCTACACTCGAATTTGTTAGAATCTCCCTTTACTGTAACAAGCTCATTTTCTCCATTAGATGTGACTTTTAATTCACTTAATTCTCTCTCTACAACAATATCTCATTCTATTAGGCACACACCCTTTATTTAATGTTACACCAGGTCTTCATAATTCCCCTGATATGAACTTAAGTATCACTGAATCTTAAAAATATCTTTTATAGAATTGTGGCAGTCTACATTAAAGGCCGCCAGTAAGTGGCGGCCTTTAATTATGTGTTTTTTTGTAAACCCTTCTCAGCCACACCCTACCTAAATAGACAAATACAATTTAACACTATTTGATGCTCTGTTTCATTATCTTAATTAGAATAACCTACTCAAAAGCAAAAGTCTATACGATCGACTGGAACTCTCCCCTGAGTAAAACCTTGTTATTCCGTACTAATTGTTTCACTTCAGAAATTTCAAATCCACTCTTGCAACAAATTTCCCTTACACTGTGTAAGACTACTGAAAATCCGTTTGAATAGAAGGCCGCCACATAAATGGCGGCCTTCTATTCAAACCAGTTATTTTACTATTTGACCATCCCCATAAACAATATATTTGATCGTCGTCAATTCTCTCAGACCCATTGGTCCACGGGCATGTAACTTTTGAGTACTTATTCCAATCTCAGCTCCAAAGCCGAATCGTCCACCGTCTGTGAAACGAGTTGAAGCATTGACATAAACAGCTGCCGCATCAATTTCTCTTAAAAACCGCTGAGCCCTTGTATAATTCTCAGTGATAATCGTTTCAGAATGTTTGGTACTGTATTTGTAAATGTGATCGAGTGCACCATCAAGCCCAGACACAACTTTAACGCTTAAAATCAGGTCCAGATGTTCTGCCACCCAGTCTTCCTCTATAGCAGGAACGGCATAAGGCAAGATTTCACACGTTCTAGAACAACCTTTAATTTCGACTTGATTTTTCCTAAGCTCCTCTCCAATTAGTGGGAGAAAGTTTTCTGCAACTGCATCATCTACGAGCATAGTTTCCAAGGCATTGCAGACTCCTGGATTTTGGGTCTTAGCATTTAAAACAATGGGAATGGCCTTTTCATAATCTGCGTCTCGATCAACAAAAGCATGACACATACCCGTTCCGGTTTCAATCACCGGTACGGTGGCATTTTGTACTACTGTTTGAATCAGCCCAGCACCCCCTCTGGGAATAATGACATCAACATAATCATTTAAACGCATCAGTTGCTGAACCCATTCTCGATTAGTCTCTGTAATCAATTGGATACATCCTGAGGGCAAACTGCTCTCTTCAGCAGCTTCCGCAATTACTCTTGCCAAAACCTTATTGCTTTCTAAAGCCTCCGACCCTCCCCTGAGAATGACCACATTTCCAGATTTCAGACACAAGGCAGCCGCATCGACCGTCACGTTGGGTCGTGCTTCATAGATCATTGCCACAACCCCTAAAGGAACCCGAGTCTGTTGAATACGCAAGCCATTCGGACGCGTCCAAACTTCCCCTTCTCCCACAGGGTCTCGTAATGCAACAACCTCTTTAAGGGATTGACTTATCTGTGCAATGCTCGCCGAAGTCAACCTTAAACGATTGACAAGACTCTTCTTAAGACCTTTCTCTTCAGCCGCTTGAACATCGAGGCTATTTGCCTTAAGAATTTCTCCCTCATTTTTCAGGAGCGCCTCGGACATTAAGATTAACGCATCATTTTTGGACTCTGTACTGGCAAAAGCCAACTGACGAGCCGCTTGTTTAGCTCTTTGCCCAATTTCAATTAATTCTGGGTGAAACATAAGCAGTGACCTCCTACCATTAAACTTAACCTTCTAATAAATCATTTGAGTATTTAATCCACCATAAGTGTCATGTTGTCACGGTGAACTACTTCTTCACCGTCAAAGTCTACAATAAGTTGATGAATTTTCTCAGAATGCAATCCTTTTACCGTCTGAACTTCATCATTACTCAACTCTACCACTCCTCTGGCAATCTCCTCTCCCTGCGTATTGACTATCCGAACGATTTCTTTACGTTCCCAAGTCCCCTCAGCAACTATAATTCCTTTCGCCAGCAGACTTTTGCCTTCTTTCACAAGGGCCTTGGCTGCGCCATCATCGACTTGGATACTGCCTTCAGTTAACCCTGCATAAGCAATCCAGCGTTTCCGACCTGCAAGACGATGCTTTAAGGGCCGAAAATATGTTCCCTCTGGTCCTTGACCCCTGGTCAAGAAGGTGAGTTCTCGGAGTCGCGTAAAATTCAAAAGCAGCATCCCAATTCCAAAACGAGTAGCTATTTTAGCTGCCCTAAGTTTAGTAACCATCCCTCCAGTCCCTAATAGGCTTCCAGCCCCGCTGGCCATGCTTTCAACTGCAGAGACCTCTGTTACTTCTTTAATAAGCTGTGCCGACTCATCCTTTTTGGGATTGGCGGTATACAAGCCATCTACATCTGTTAAAATAACTAACAAGTCTGCACCGACAAGCCCTGCCACTAAGGCTGACAGAGTATCATTATCTCCAAAACAGAGCTCATCCACTGCAACTGTGTCGTTTTCATTAATAATAGGCACGACTTGTAAACGCAGTAATTTCTCCAGAGTATTTTGAGCGTTCCTATAGTGTGATGATTGTGCCAAATCTATACGAGATAATAAAACTTGGGCCCCTACAATACCATGCCGTTCGAGATTTCGAGTATACATCTCTATGAGCACCCCTTGACCCACAGCAGCGACGGCTTGTTTACCTGCTAAATCCCGGGGCCGAGCTTGGAGCTTCAGTTGACCCATTCCAGCTGCCACCGCACCCGAAGAAACAATAATGCACTCCACCCCATTTTCCTTTAGGGCGGCGACAACTGAGACGATCTCAGTTATGGCTTGTTCATCTAAACCACCATGAGGATGGTTCAAACTGCTGCTCCCAATTTTCAAGACAACCCTGCGCACCTCACTTAATGTCACTCTGAATACTCTCCTTCCAAATCTTCCGCGCGCCGTGCACAAGCCTTTGCCGCATTCAGCACGGTTTCAGCCAATTTCTCATCCGTAAATACATTTAAAGCCGCATATGTCGTGCCATTAGGCGAAGTCACTTCTTCCCGCAGTTTTCCCGGCGATTTATCGCTTTCTGCGATCATCTTCCCCGAACCAATCAAAGTTTCAAGAACCAATATCTCAGCCTCTTCTTCGCTAAGCCCTAATTCTACGCCTGCTTTTATTAAGCTCTCGGCGAATAGATAAAAATATGCTGGCCCGCTTCCACTAATTGCTGTTAAGGCATTGATATTTTTTTCCGGAACCCACATGATCCGCCCAGTAGCCGAAAAGATCTTCTCCCCTATCTCGGCCTGTTTTTCTGTAACATTATCTCCGCGTACCAATCCAGTCATGGAATGAAGCACTGCCATTGAAGTATTTGGCATTGCCCGTATCACAGCAACTCCCGGCAAGTATTTATAAAAGACCTTCAATGGGACACCCGCTGCCACACTAATAACCAGTTTATCCTTCAATGGAAAATCCTTTAAATCTTTAAGGACAGCTTGAACATCCTTCGGTTTCACAGCAATGATCAAAACGCGAGAATCTTCCACGAGCTCAATCAATGGGGCTGCAATAACATTATATCTATCAACCAAGCCTTGGAGCCGTCCGCGATTGGAAAGATTCGTCACTCGAATCTCAAATGAACTATTTGACTGCTTAAGACCACTGATCATAGCCTCCGCAATATTTCCCCCACCAATAAAACCAATAGACTGAGTCATTCTTTACACCCTTTCATAACCCTTTAATCTTAATAACCTTGGCCTACCTTTAATAGCATGCCAATCCAGCGATCCAGTAAACCCAACATATGTGAACGGGCATTGCCCCTACTTCCAGAACTTCTAAAACCCCCATTGCCTCCTTACTTTCACGACCCCAAGAATAAATCTAAGAACCGTCCCCAACGTCCCCCGTTCCCACCCCCGTCGACCAGAAAGAAAGGGGACAATTGCATAGTGAACCCATTCGTGAGAGTTCACGCTAAAGCGAGTGCCGATGTGAAGGGCCAATTTCGCCCAGGTTCACATCCTGCGCCACCCAGAGGTTGGCGAAATTCCTTCAGCATCTAACGAGCCAGTGAACGAGCAATTTCCCCTGACTTTCACAGACCCTAAAGACCTAAAAAAAGGCCCCTTTCATCCTCATCAAGGACGAAAGAAGCCTTCCGCGGTACCACCTTTATTGCCAATGCCAACTCTATAGTGCCAGATTGATCCAACAAAATTCCGCATAACGGTGGAAAAACCGTCCGATTCTTCATCAGAGCATCACGACTGGGGTTCTGATATCGAAGGCGGAAAAACTCTCAGCAATTGCTTTTCTCTCTGAACACCACCGTTTACCATACTGGGTCGATCCCATGCTTTATTCAATATCTAGTTAACTATACTCTATCTCATTGATCCAAATATTTCAAGTGTCAATAAAAATATTAGCTTATTACAAACCGAAGCAAACACGACCTACCTTAGCGCCTCAACCACAGCATTGCCCATTTCTCGAGTTCCCAGTACTTTATCCCCTGGTTTTGCTAAATCAGGAGTCCTGTACCCCTCTTGCAAAACGCTTTCAACCGCTCTCTCGATTTTCTGAGCTTCATCCTCTAATCCAAATGAATAGCGTAACATCAATGCCCCCGAGAGAATTGTAGCTAAGGGATTGGCAATATTCTTACCTGCAATATCCGGTGCCGAACCATGAGCTGGTTCGTAGAGTCCTTTACTCCCGTTTAAGCTTGCCGAGGAAATCATGCCGATCGACCCCATTAACATAGACGCCAAATCTGTAAGGATATCTCCGAACATATTTTCCGTAACAATAACATCAAATTGCTCCGGTAAACGCACTAATTGCATAGCTGCATTATCCACATACATATGGGTCAATTCGACCTCTGGATAATTCTTTGCAACTTCAAGGGTTATCTCTCTCCAAAAACGAGAAGATTCTAATACATTCGCTTTGTCTACTGAGCAAAGTTTCTTACGTCGCTTAACTGCCGTTTGGAAACCGAGTTCTACAATGCGTTTAATTTCTTCTTCTGTATAAATCAACGTATCAAAGGCACTTCTTGGGTTTGTTCCTCTCCCTTTCTCACCGAAGTAAAGTCCGCCGGTCAATTCACGAAGAACAACCAGATCAACGTTCTTAACTACTTCGCTGCGAAGAGTCGAGGCATCCACTAACATGGGCAGCATTTTTATAGGACGAATATTGGCAAACAGCCCCAAGGCCTTTCTAATCGGGAGCAGTCCTCCTAACTCTGGACGTTGCGGAGCTGGAAGGGTATCCCACTTAGGGCCTCCTACGGAACCCATTAAAACCGCATCGGCTGCTTGAGCCGCCGCTAATGTTGCATCTGGCAAAGCCTTGCCCACTTCATCAATCGCGGCTCCACCTATCAAGCCATACTCAAAATTTAAACTGGTAGAATTACCTTTCAAGACCGCTTCTAACACCTTAACGGCTTCCGGAGTAATCTCTACCCCAATACCATCTCCTGGAAGAACTAGTACATTAGGCATTTTTTCTTCTCCCTTCAATATAAGGAATAAGACCACCAGCACACGTATCAATTCCTACATAAAAGGAGGAAAGGAGCGAGCTCGGAACTGGCTATTTGTTGTCCTATTCTCGATAATACCTGTCGCAAGATTTACTTCTATCTCATCTCCCGGAGAAATTCCGGCTACCGCTTCAGGGCATTTCATAATTGACAATCCAATATTAAGCGCATTGCGATAGAAAATCCGCGCAAACGACTCGGCAATTACTACTTTAATACCACAAGCTTTAATGGCGATCGGAGCATGTTCGCGCGAGGAACCGCATCCGACGTTTTTGCCGCCGACCATAAGGTCTCCAGACTTAACTTCCTGAGCAAACTGTGTTCCTGCATCTTCCATGCAATGTGCTGCCAAAAGCTCAGGAGTGGATTTATTTCTCTAGTATTTCAATCCACCCTCGTGAGAAGGCACGGTTTACAGCCTGGAGATAACCGCGTACACTTGCTTCAATTATATCTGTGCTTACTCCACGCCCAGCAACTAAATTCTCACCGAATTTCACACTAACCGTTACTTCTCCTTGGGCATCTTCTCCACCATCGAGAGCCTGCAAGGAATAGTGAATTAATTTACCCTGGGTTCCCAGAACTTTATCAATGGCTTTAAATGCCGCATCAACTGGTCCATCCCCACACGCCGCATCTGCTAACCGTTGCCCCTGAAACATGAGCCCGACAGTAGCCGTAGGAACCAGATGGGTCCCGCTTGAGACCTGCAAATAATCTAAGTTTATCAGATCCGCTTTCTCTTTTTGCTCGTCTGCCAGGGAGAACAAATCTGATGTTGTTACTTCTTTCTTGCGATCTGCCAATAGTTTAAACCGAGAAAACAGCTCTTCAAATCGGCCCTCTTCCAAATTCAGCCCCAGATCTGTCAGCCGTTGCTGAACCGCATGTCGCCCTGAGTGTTTTCCTAAGACGATAGATTCAACATCAATCCCTATCACACTCGGTGACATGATTTCGTAAGTGGAACGTTCTTTAAGCATTCCATCTTGGTGAATACCCGATTCGTGAGCAAAAGCGTTCTTACCCACAATCGCCTTGTTATGTTGAATCATCATGCCTGTTAAACGACTTACCAATTGACTGGTTCTGGCAATTTCCGCTGTCACAATACTAGTTTCAACATTAAACTGGTCCTTGCGGGTGTGCAAAGCCATAACAAGTTCTTCTAAAGCCGCATTCCCTGCCCGTTCCCCGATCCCATTAACCGTACACTCTAACTGATGCACACCTACCCCAACAGCGGCAAGGGAGTTCGCCACTGCCAAGCCCAAATCATTGTGGCAGTGGACACTGACTTTGACCTTCTCAATCCCAACTGTACGCTCCATGATGGATTGCAAAAATGCAGCATACTCTTCGGGTGTAGCATACCCTACAGTATCCGGAATGTTAAGGACCGTTGCTCCTGCTTGAATAACTCCAGAGAAAACTTTAGCCAGAAAATCCACATCACTGCGGGACGCATCTTCGGCACTAAACTCAATGTCACTTACTTTGGATTTTGCCAATCGAACTGCCTGAATGGCTTGTTCAAGAACATCTTCGGGGGATTTTTGTAATTTATAAAGCATATGAATCGGTGAGGTGGCAATAAAGGTATGAATGCGTGGAGACTCTGCACCGGAAATTGCTCCCCAAGCACGTTCAATATCTTTGGCATTGGCCCGCGCAAGGGCAGCCACACTTACGTTTCTTACTTCTTGAGCAATCCTGCGCACTCCCTCAAAATCTCCAGGGGAGGCAATAGGAAATCCCGCTTCGAGAACATTAACCCCTAGCTTACTTAATTGATGTGCGATTTGCAATTTTTCATCTGCGTTAAGTGCTACTCCTGGAGATTGTTCACCATCTCTAAGCGTAGTATCAAAGATCTCGATCCGGCGCATCCCTTTAACTTCCTTCCAAAATATATAACTTTACTTTAAAAAGCGTACTCTATTCGTGCTTTTTCAACCAACTCATCATCCCTCTGAGTTGTTCTCCAACCTTTTCAATCTGATGATTTGCTTCGTTACGAGTCATAGCATTAAAGGCCGGACGATTTGCTTGGTTTTCAAGTAACCAAGCTTTTGCAAAACGACCGTCTTGAATTTCTTCGAGCACGCGTTTCATCTCTTTACGGGTTTCTTGGTTAACAATTCTCTTACCGACAGTCATATCTCCATATTGAGCAGTATCTGACACCGAATATCTCATCCAACTCATGCCGCCTTCATACATTAGGTCAACTATGAGTTTCAGCTCGTGCAAGCATTCAAAGTAAGCAATTTCCGGCTGATAGCCTGCCTCGACCAATGTGTCAAAACCAGCTTTAACCAGTTCGGATGCTCCTCCGCAAAGGACTGCCTGCTCACCAAAAAGGTCAGTTTCTGTTTCTTCTCCAAAGGTCGTTTCCAGAACTCCCGCTTTAGTGGAGCCAATTCCTTTGGCATAGGCCAAGGCTAATTCTTTGGCTTTCCCAGAGGCATCCTGATGAACGGCAATCAAGGCTGGCACTCCTGCACCTTCTGTATAGGTTCGGCGCACTAAATGGCCTGGACTTTTTGGTGCCACCATAAAGACATCGACATCGCTTGGCGGAACAATTTGTCCAAAGTGAATATTAAATCCGTGAGAAAAGACTAAAGCCTTTCCTGAGGTAAGATGCTTTTTAATCTCTTCATTATAAACTTTACTTTGGGTTTCATCTGGAAGCAGAATTTGAATAACATCGGCTCGCTTGGCTGCCTCTTCAACTGTCATAACTTCAAATCCTGCTGCTTGTGCACGTTCTGTACGAGCACTGCCTGGACGAAGTCCGATTACAACGTCAAGTCCTGAATCTTTCAGGTTTTGAGCCTGTGCATGTCCTTGGCTGCCATAACCCATAACTGCGATTACCTTGCCTTTTAATAACTCCAGATTAGCATCTACTTCGTAATACATTTTTGCCATTTTTATAACTTCCTTTCAACTTTAACCTTTTCTAAAAGTAAACCATGTATATTATACTACACAATGGAAATCTTTCTCTATGCTTCAGATCGCAAAATTGCAACCTTGCCAGTGCGAACTAACTCAAGTAATCCATAAGGTTGAATTGCATGAACAAACGCATCAATTTTCGGGATATCACCCGTTAACTCTACGGTAATATTTGTCCTTCCCATATCCACAACCCGACCTCGGAAAATATCAACCGTTTGAAGCACAGCGGATCGTGTTTCCGCGCTGACCTGAATGCGAATTAAAGCCAGTTCTCGATCGACGGCACTTTCGCCAGTCAAATCTGAAACTGAGTGAACAACCACTAATTTACTCAGTTGATTCCTTACTTGCTCAATAATTTGATCATCCCCATTTACGACAATTGTCATTCGTGAAAGCTCCGTATCTTCCGTCTGACAAACCGTGAGACTATCGATGTTATAACCCCTACGTGTGAACAATCCTGCCACCCGGATCAATACACCAGGATTGTTTTCCACAAGGACTGCAAGTGTATGCAACATATTATTACCTCACAATCATTTCAGTAATGTCTTTACCAGGTGGAACCATGGGTAAAACATTTTCATGCTCTGATATTGTAATGTCAACCAGAACTGGACCAGGATGTTTAAACGCCTCCTCAAGGGCACCGCGTACCTGATCTGCGGAATTAACACTGATTCCACGAATTCCATAGGCCTCTGCTACTTTAACAAAATCCGGGTTACCTTGCAGTTCAATTTGACTATATCGCTCGTTATAAAACATTTTCTGCATTTGTCGAACCATCCCAAGAACCCCATTGTTTAGCAAGATAATTTTAACAGGAAGTTTATTCTGAGCAATTGTCCCTAACTCTTGGATCGACATCTGAAAAGATCCATCCCCGGTTATCAATACGACCTTATCCTTCGGACGAGCAATTTGTGCTCCAATTGCGGCAGGCAGCCCATAACCCATCACACCAAGTCCGCTGCTGGTCGCGTAATTGCGTGGATTAACTGTCGGATAATATTGAGCAGCCCACATTTGATGCTGTCCTACATCTGTAGTGACAATCGTATCTCCTCCAGCAATTTCTCCCAGACATTCCATGACCATCGGTGGAGTGAGTCTGTCCTTGTCATACTGGATAGTGTTTTTTTCCCTCCAGTCACGCAACTGATTCCACCAGTCTGTCACATCAGGATTTGCGAATCCTGGCAAGGCTTCCAGAATCTCCGCCAAGACTTGGCGGGCATCCCCAACAATTTGGATCTCTGTTTTTACAACTTTGCTGATCTCTACAGGATCGATGTCAATATGAACAACTTTAGCCTTAGTCGCGAAACGATGCCCCATGCCACTTGTTACACGGTCATCAAAGCGCACACCCACTGCAATAAGCAAGTCACAATCATCCACAGCATAGTTTGCAGTCACAGTTCCGTGCATTCCTACCATACCAAGTGAATTAGGATGTTCTAACGGAAGGCTGCCAATTCCCATTAAGGTTGTGACAACCGGCACTGCCGTTTTATCTGCAAATAGTCTTAAGACGTCTTCGGCTCCGGCAGTGACAACCCCACCACCTGCATAAAGCACAGGCTTACGAGATTCTGAAAGCACCTTGGCCACTTCTTCTATCTTACCGTTATTTGCTTGTCCAAAAACTTTGTACCCCTTCAATTTCATCTCGTTTGAAAAGGGAACCACATTTTCTTGAGCTAGAACGTCCTTCGGAAGGTCGATGAGAACGGGCCCGGGGCGACCGGTCCGTGCTATATAAAAAGCCTCTTTAACAATCCTAGGCAGCTCCCGCGGATCCTTAACCAAATATGAGTGCTTGGTAATTGGCATTGTAATCCCGATGATATCCACCTCTTGGAAAGAATCTGAGCCGATGGAACCTGTAGAGACCTGTCCTGTCAAAACAACTAATGGAATAGAGTCTAAAAAAGCATTAGCAATACCTGTCACCAAATTCGTAGCTCCCGGTCCGGAGGTACCTAAACAAACCCCTACTTTCCCAGTAACTCTTGAATAACCATCGGCTGCAAAAACGATCCCTTGTTCATGACGTCCTAACACATGTCGAATTGGACTATCTAAAAGGGCATCATATAATGGAAGTAACACCCCACCCGGATAACCAAAAATGACGTCAACACCTTCTTGCTGTAAAGCATTCAATAAGATGGTGGCCCCTTTAATTCCAGCTTTTTCTTCACTCATACATTTCCCTCCCTAAACATTTGCTTCTAACTGCTGTAAATATCAGGACCATTGACATGAGTAAGCGCCCTAAATGCCTCCAGAAGTTGCTTAAACGCTGGACCGGGAACACCATCCCCGATCTCACGTCCATCTGCATTGATTACCGGAATCAATTCAGCTGCCGTACCAGTGAGAAAACACTCGTCAGCGGTATATAAATCATGACGAGTAAATAGCTCTTCCTTCACTTCAATTTTCAGTTCTTTAGCGAGCTGAATTACAGTATTTCGCGTAATGCCCTCTAGTATTCCTGCCGAAAGAGGAGGGGTCAATAAGACGTCATTACGATAGATAAAAACATTATCCGCCGTCCCCTCTGCCACATATCCATCTTGGGTGAGCATAATAGCTTCTATGACACCAGCCTGAGTGCTCTCGATTTTCGCAAGTATATTGTTAAGATAATTAAGAGATTTAATTCTTGGGTTTAAGGAATCCGGATTGTTCCTACGGATCGCCACAGTTTTTACTTCTAAACCTTGCTCATACATACTTGGCTCAAAGAGCTTAATTTGTGCAGCTATACAAATGATAGTAGCCTTTGAACATTTTCGCGGATCTAGGCCCAGGTCACCTTTACCTCGTGACACCACTAAGCGAATATAAGCATCTTTCAAACCATTTTGGCGAAGCGTTTCCAAAATGACCTCTTGCATCTCTCTCTTATTAATACCAATGGTTAAGTTGATCGATTTCGCAGATTCATAGAGGCGTTTTAAGTGTTCTTCTAATTTAAACACTCGACCATGGTAGGCGCGAATTCCTTCAAAAATACCGTCACCATATAAAAAACCGTGATCAAAAACGGATATTTTTGCATCTTCTTCAGAAACATAAGAACCACTCAAGTAAATAATCAGACCCATCTAACCAACCCTCCTTTAAACTAGTGTAAAAATTAAAAACCCCAAGCGCAGTCCCCTAGTAACGTGGAACTTTCCGCTTGGGTTTTTTCTACCCACGGTGTAAACCCATTATGGATTCTGTACCGCTTGGACCAGCCAGGTTTCTCCCCGGTCCGTAACCTCTAGCCCTTAAGGCGGATCTTACGGCGGGAGAGTACCTCGGAACCCTAGGTACACTTCCTTTTCTGTTGTATTACATTTGTATCGAGAACGTTGTGTATATGATACAGAATAC
Source organism: Desulfosporosinus shakirovi (assembly GCF_020595055.1). Lineage (GTDB taxonomy): Bacteria > Bacillota > Desulfitobacteriia > Desulfitobacteriales > Desulfitobacteriaceae > Desulfosporosinus > Desulfosporosinus shakirovi. Next base: position 31,340 of record NZ_JAJDOO010000025.1, read on the forward strand.
ATTCTAAAGTGTCAACCCTAATTTACTAATATGGTGCGAAATTCCTTTAGAATTTCCTTGTCAAAGCTGGATAGAACAATGTATAATGTCCACTATGCAGATACATTTGTTTTTTTGAGAGGAGTAAATTATCATGTCCATTAAAATAGGTATTTTGGGGTTAGGCACTGTTGGATGCGGTGTAGTTCAAGTATTGCAACAGAATGCAGTCGACATTCAAACTCGCACCCACTGTGACCTTCAAATCAAAGCAATACTTGACCGCGACCTTCAACGGGCAAGGGATATTAGCGGAGACTTTCTCCTCACTGATCAACCGGAGGCAGTTCTTCATGACCCTGAAATCGACATTATTGTGGAAGTAATGGGTGGAATTGAACCTGCCCGTACATTTATCTTAGACGCTTTGCAACATGGAAAAAGTGTTGTTACCGCAAATAAAGATCTAATTGCAGTTCATGGTCATGAACTTCTTGATGCCGCCAATGCCGCAGGGAAAGATCTTTACTTTGAAGCAAGTGTCGGAGGTGGAATTCCGATTATTGCGGCTCTAAAAGAATCCCTGGCTGCCAATCGAATTACACATGTACTTGGAATCATCAATGGAACGACTAACTACATCCTTACTGCCATGGCCGAACAGGGGCGCGAGTATGCCGAAGTCTTAGCTGAAGCACAGCAATTGGGGTATGCAGAGGCTGACCCATCTTCAGATGTTGATGGCCTGGATGCAGCACGTAAACTTGCTATCCTTGCTTCTCTCGCCTTTAATTCACGAGTTGCTCTCAGCGACGTCTTTGTAGAAGGTATCTCTAAAATCACTCGCGAGGATCTGACCTATGCTGCTGAGCTTGGTTGTACTATCAAGCTTTTAGCTGTTGCTAAACACCAAGATAAAGGTATCGAAGTTCGAGTTCATCCGGCTATATTGCCTCTTTCTCATCCCCTTGCCTCTGTAAGCGGTGTTTTTAATGCTATTTATGTAGTAGGAGATGCTGTTGGAGAAACTATGTTTTACGGGCGCGGAGCAGGTTCACTCCCCACAGGCAGTGCGATAATATCTGATATTATGCGCATAGCACGCAACATCCAATCCAACTCAACTTCTTCTATTAATTGTACTTGTTACCTGGACCTGCCCCTTAAGGCTGTCTCGGATTTCTATACTGCCTTTTATATCCGTTTGCTTGTTAAAGACGAACCCCGTGTCCTTGCTACCCTAGCTTTACTTTTCGCTGAAGCGAACATTAGTTTTGCTTCCATTATCCAAAAACCTCGCGGCGCGGATCAGGCAGAAATAGTCCTCGTTACTCACCCCTGCCGTGAAGGAGCACTTCAAGAAGCCCTTGATTCTGTCAAGGCCTACAGCAAGGTCCTTAGCATTGACAATGTCATCCGTTTTGAGAAAGAGGACCAGAAATCATAAATATCCCATTTAAAATGAGGGAGGAATATGATGTTCCGAATAAAGATACCTGCAACTTCCGCCAATCTCGGACCTGGTTTTGATTGTTTGGGAATGGCCCTTCAACTTTACAATACGATCACTGTAGAGACTAAACGCCCCTTTCGAATTTCTTTAACTGGTTCTTACAAAGAGGGCATCCCAGCAGATGAAAGCAATCTTGTCTGGCGAACTATGTGTCATTTTTGGGACCTTATCCACTACCCTGTCCCAACTGTCGATTTAACCTTTGAAAATTGCATTCCTCCTGCTCGAGGTTTAGGCAGCAGTTCTGCAGCCATCGTTGGTGGACTTGCGACTGCTAACGCAATAGCCGGATCACCTTATACAAAGTTAGAGTTACTACAGATAGCCAATGCCTTAGAGGGACATCCGGACAATGTTACTCCCGCATTATATGGTGGCGTGACTTTATCTGTTCCCACAGAAAAGGGAGTACTTCCAAGAGTCTTAGCTCAATCCCCTAATCTAAAGGCGGTAGTCATTATCCCAGATACACCCCTCAATACCAAAAAAGCGCGCGGTATCCTGCCGCCGCAAGTTCATCGTAAGGATGCCGTTTTTAATATTTCTCATGTTTCGTTGCTTACTGAAGCCTTCATTCGTGAAGAGTATTCCCTTTTAAAGGAAGCCATGTGTGATAAGCTTCACCAAAGCCAACGCGCTGCGCTTATTCCCGGCTTACTCGAAACACTGGAAGCGGCTCTTCAAGCCGGGGCTTATGGTGCTGCACTTAGTGGATCCGGCCCTACACTGTTGACCCTCATTCCTAGAAGCTTTACAGAGGATGTCTCCCTAATCATGACAAATATGTTAGAAAAGCACGGTATCAACGCTCAGGCTATGGTCCTTGAGATTGATGCGAACGGAGCTTCATCAATTTAGGCAACTTTTATGTGTTCCATATAGTCAATATAGGACTTGCTCTCACTGCAGAACGTCTATAATCTTTGCTTTATCTAATCATCCAGCCCGCCTTGAAAGGTGGGCTTTTCTTTATTTCACCCTTCATTTGTCTTTGGTTGCAAGTATATTAAAAGTGGACAAACGCTCACTAACCTTATGCTCTGGTTGTATAAACAATTGGACGTAATCTGACATATCCTAATAGAAACCCAATATTATTTTCAGCGCTTAGAAGGGAAGAAGAATCCTATGAATAAAAATTATAACTCAATTCAATTATTCAAGAAAAATAGGGGAACGGATGACGCATCTCATGAGCAACTAACTAAAGAAGATTTACCTGATCCTGAACAGCAAGTATCTGAACTCATTATTCGACCACTGGAGTTAAAGGAAAAGGAAAATTCCTCAGTATCAACTTCTGAGCCATCTCCACTCTCTCCGGGAATTTCAAAAATACTGGAAACACTGCTTCCCATATTTAACACCACCCGCAAAGATAATTTCCAACTGGACTTAGAAAAATATAAAGATATACTAAAGTGGCCAATATGGTCGATTTTCAAGAAACCACAGTAATTCTAGTATAAAGAGAATTGGCTAGCGCCTAATCAGCCGCTGTTTGCCGAATTAATGTCAGCATACAGCGGCTCTAATACTTCAGTGGATAGAGACAACCTCATGAGGATCTGCAAATTTTAAGCTATCTAAGTATTTGACTGCCTGCAAGGCTGCTGTTCCCCCTTCTCCAGCTGCCTTAATCAGTTGATAAGGTTGGCCGGTGCAGTCTCCCGCAGCATATAAACCCGGCATACTTGTCTCCAGTTTATGATTGACCTTAATAGCGGCCTCCTCCATTTCCAAGCCAGACACCAACTGCTCGGCAGGTAAGGTGTCTCTCAATATAAAGACCCCATCAACGATTAATTGTTCCTCCCCTAGGTCGAGTTGCTCCACCTTTTGATCCCCTGTGATTTTCTTAGCTTTACCTTTTTTAATCTCAACTCGTGTATCAAGATTCAGTATTTCACTGTAATAAGGAATATAGTAGACATTAGAACAAATATTTGCCATATAGTTTGCTTCGTCTTCCCCTTCTTGATTGTAAGAAATGATAGCTACCTTTTTATCTTTATATAAGGGTCCATCACATGTTGCACAATACCCTACTCCGCGACCCAGTAATTCTGATTCCCCGGGCAATAGTTTTCCTGCTGATACACCTGTTGCAATAATTATGGTATCCGCTTCAAAGGATTTTTCTTTGCCCATCAGTGTATATGGCGGCCCAGGATAAATATTTGTCACTTTAAACAGCATGATTGGTATGTCCTTTTCCTTTACGTGGTCTAGGAACCGTTGCCGTAATTCTTCCCCTCCAATTTCCGGGAAACCAAGCCAGTTGTCCACTTGTGGAGCTTTCGAGAGTTTGGGACTGCAAAATTCAGAACCCAGTAATACAAAATCACGATTTCGTATTTTAGCATTGAGGGCCGCTGATAACCCTGCTGGTCCGCACCCTATAATAGCTAATTCATAGTGATCTTTTAGTATATGAAGATCTTCAGACATCAATAGTACCCTCCTTTATATATAGATCGACTTGTTATAGTCTTTCCCGAATGATAATAATACATAGACTAAAAATGTTTTTTTAGTCTTCTTAGGCTCTAAGTTAGTTCAGGTTTTCCTTTCATGTCCAAATGATTGACGGTTTGCTTATATAATAGTAGAATAAACACAATAAACCTATGTGCACTGTGACCCTAACTGAGGAGTACATATATACCCAGATTGGTGAGCCTCTTTGAAATTGCCAGAACGGTTCTTCACATTGGACTCGTGTCGTATAGTGTCGCCGCGCTTGGTGAAGCCAAGAAATCCATGGTCGATAAGAAAAACCGGATGACAGATGAGGAATATCTAAACGGGGTAGCTCTTTCCCAGCTCTTGCCCGGAGCACCTGCTGTAAATCCGAATTCATACATTGGCTATGAAAGGTTTTTCCGGGAGCTTAGTTGCCACGGTTTTTTTCGTAATTCCTTGTTTTATACTCATGGTCATTCTTACCCACCTTTATCTGAACTATAACGACATTCCCTTAGTAACCGCGTTGTTTAAGGGTGTAGGTGCCACAAGCCTAGTGTTTACTTTCCTGACTATTCACTTTTCCAATTGGAAAGCTTTGATGGATCAACTGTTTTGGATCATAATCTCCGGAGCATTGCTCTCACTCCTAATCTTTTAACACCACTAGCTCGTCTCGATTTAAGATATACAGTTAAAAAAAGCAAACAAAGTTAGAGTAATTGGGTGGTGAAATCAAGTGTACTGTGATCTTTTAATAAAGAATGGTTTTATTATTGATGGTTCAGGAAAGCCTGGATTCTATGGTGATCTAGCTGTATCTCAAGGAAAGATCATCAAAATATCGACCAAAATCGAATTCCAAGCTGAAAGAATCATTGATGCTTTTGGCTTAACGGTATGCCCTGGTTTTATCGACCCCCACGCGCATGAAGAGCTTACCGTTTTATCCAGTGGTAGGTTTGAAGAGTATTTACGTCAAGGAGTAACGACGACGATTAGCGGAAACTGTGGGCATTCCATAACTCCCTATTTTTCGGATAATATTTATAAGTATATGGTTAAAAAAGGGCTTATTTCAGTAAAGACAATGGAACAAAATAAGCGTGTGGGATTGGCCTGGGCGGATTTTCCCAGTTATACAGACGTTATCAGGAACAAAGGAACCAACTTGAATATGGGATTTCTCTTAGGGCATGGTACTTTAAGATGGAGTATTATAGGGGACACAAAACATAGGAAACCAACAGCACAAGAGGAAAGCAAAATTATTCATTTGGTTGAAGAGGGCATGGAGCAAGGGGCCTTAGGGATCTCAACCGGCCTGACCTATAGCCCCAGCAAATATGCTGAAACAGATGAAATCATAGAACTTGCCAAGGCAGTAAAAAAATACGATGGAATATACACATCCCATATTCGAAACTATCTGGGCACCTTGGAAGCCGTCCGGGAAGCTGTAACTATTGGCAAAGCAACAGGCATACGAGTACAGGTTTCCCATCTGACGCCGAATTGTCCTGAGGGATTTGATGAAATATTAGTTGCCAGGCAACAAGGCTTGGAAATCGCAGTTGATACTATCCCGAAGAGCAGTGGGCACTTCAGGAGAAAAGATCGGTTATTTCAGTATTTAACTACACGTGATTCCATCCTGACTTCCGAAGAAAGACGTAAATTAGTAAAAAGAATACGCTTTAAAGAGCACCTCACGGTTATCAATACCGGTGATCCGTCCATGGAAACTCGAACCTTAAAGGAACTTGCCTTAGAGGGTAAGATGAGCGTTAATGAACTAATCCTCGATCTATTAGAAAATGATCGTCATGAACTGACCTTCTGTCAAGGAGGACTTATCCGACAGGATTTCCCAGGAACGCCTTATCCTAATAGCATAGCCCAAAATCCACTGGTGATGGTTGGTTCGGATAGAGTATCCGGGGAATTCGACGACCCTTATGCCTGGTATGAATTATTTAGAAAAGGTTCATTTCCGCTATTTATTAGTTTATGCCGACAAAACGGGGTGAGATTAGAAGAGATTATCCGAAGGATTACTTCCTTACCGGCACAACAATTCCGGTTGAGTAACAGAGGTACGCTCTCTACGGGAAAGTCAGCCGATATCACCATCATCGATATGGATAATTACTCTTATCCCTTCGACCCAGAAATAGACTATAAAAACCCCTTTACTATGGCTAAAGGGGTTAAGTATACGATCATCAATGGCAAAGCAGCCTTGGATGATGGAATAATAAAACAAATAAATTCTGGCCAATTATTATCAAGAAATGGCAAAGTTTTATGAAGAATACTAATGCTATTATAATAGCATTAGGTATTTAAGGTTCTAAACCAGCTTTAAATAAATCTGTATAGACTCTTTTTCCACCTATAGCCCTACTCTCAAATAAAACAACTTCCTTTACTAGGAATTCACCCAGCATCGCAGATTGAACAACAGAAATATCTATATTGTCAAAATTGGGACGAGAGGCCATGGTTACATGCGGTTTAAATTGCCGTTCTTCCAACTCAAAGCTCTTGTTTCTGAGTTCACTATGCAGTTCATCCCTTAGTCTATTTAGTTCAGTTAAACTTCCATTTACCGCGGTCCACAAAGTATGAGGCCGTTCAAAAGAAGGAAATGCCCCTAATCCGACTATATTTAAATTAAAGGGTTTATAGTTACTCGCGACTCTAGAAAGTGTTTCAGTAAGTGCTGGAATCCTACTGACATCTAATTCCCCTAAAAACTCCAGGGTTATATGAAAATTATCTAGTGATTTGAAGGACCCATTAACCCCGAGAAGTCTTAGCTCTGACTGAAATTTAAGCAGGGCTTGTTTAATTTCAGCTGGCAAATCCAGTCCAACGAATAATCTCATACGGTATTCTCCTTGTACTTTAGTTCAATCGACCAACCTTATTATTTAATAATGCCAGAAACTCTTTCTTTTTATCATGGTTCTCAAATATTCTCGTCGGAATAATGTGTGCTGAATCAGCATTTACATAGATAAAGATATGTTCTTTGTCTTCAACAATATTTTCTACGGCATTGAACTGTGTCCTTGCTTCACTGTGTTGACTATTATCAACAATTTCAGTTTCAGATATGGTCAAATTATGAGTTCCAACCACACTATGGTTTTTTCCCTCAGCAAGCATCTTTGAGATTTTCCTTGAAACGATCTTCCTTATACGTTTTGGGTAAAATGCAACCCAGTATATGTACAAGAGAATAAATACAGCTAACCAGTATCCTAGCGGCATATTCGTAAAATTCCTAATTATGAAAGGTAAGATTAAAAAAGATAACGAAAAAATATACCGTTGTAAAAAAAACGACCGCCTCGCTAATTTAGAATAGGTAATATGGAAGATATTAAAATCAATGAGATCCTGTTTATTTAATTCGTACTTAAAATTCACATCGTTTCTCCTCGCTGAAAATCATTTCAGTTTCTTCTTATACCCCTTATGCGTGTCAGGATTATATCCTGCGGATTCGTAAAATTTACAAGCATCAATTCTATTAGTGTCTGTAACAAGAATTATTTGTGAGCAGCTTTTTTCGGTAGCTTGTTTTTCAAGCTCCGATATTAGTGCTTTCCCAACCCCATGATTTCTATATTTATTATCAACGATCATATTTTCCAGTACCATAAAAGGTTTGCAACCTCCATACAGCTCCCCACAGATAATTCCCATTACAGAACCTATTAGCTGATTGTTTTCTACGGCACTAAGCAATAAATATGAATCATCCTCAAGAAACTTGCTGAAATTTTCATACATACTTTCAACAGAAGACTCTTCATTCCAAAATTGCTTGTACAGCACTGCAATTTGAGGAATATCTTCTGCAATCATGTCTCGAATTATCATTTTTTCAACCTCCACCTTAAGTTTACCTATTTTATCTTTTTTTTCATTCTCTCCATATAATGTTCATTAAATATATTATAGACATTGGACATCATACAATCTATAATATATTTATACAACGCATTATAAGAGAGGTGTTTATAGAATGAATAGTGATGCAGTAACCAAGACTTCACCACACCGCGCATTGTTTCATGCGCTGGGATTGACCAATGAGGAAATAGAACGTCCCTTAATCGGCATCGTAAGTTCTCAAAACGATATTGTCCCAGGGCATATGAATCTCGATAAGATTGTAGACGCAGTAAAATTGGGTGTAGCCATGGCTGGAGGAACTCCTCTTGTTTTCCCTGCGATTGCTGTATGTGACGGCCTGGCGATGGGACATCAGGGGATGAAGTATTCTCTTGTCACCAGAGAATTGATTGCTGACTCTACTGAAGCCATGACACTAGCTCATGCCTTTGATGCACTGGTTATGGTTCCAAACTGTGACAAAAATGTTCCTGGATTGTTAATGGCTGCAGCAAGATTAAACGTTCCAACCATATTCGTCAGTGGCGGGCCGATGCTTGCAGGCAAAGTGGATGGGCAAAAGGTTAGCTTTTCCAGTGTTTCAGAAGCAGTCAGCCAATTTCAGGCAGGAAAAATCACTAAAGAAAAATTACAAGAATTTGAAAATAAAGGGTGTCCAACCTGTGGTTCCTGTTCAGGCATGTATACAGCCAATAGTATGAACTGCCTTACAGAAGTGTTGGGAATGGGGTTGCAAGGAAATGGAACTATCCCTGCGGTTTATTCTTCTCGTATTCAGCTTGCAAAGCGCGCGGGTATGCAGATTATGGAGTTACTGAAAAAGAATATCCTGCCAAGAGATATTATGACTAAGGATGCCTTTGAAAATGCTTTGACCTTAGATATGGCCTTGGGTTGCAGTACCAACAGCATGTTGCATCTTCCTGCGATTGCACACGAATGCGGTATTGAATTAAATCTTGAAATCGCTAATGAAATCAGTGACAAAACTCCTAATCTGTGCCACCTCGCGCCTGCCGGGCATAACTTTGTAGAGGAGCTCGATGAAGCTGGCGGCATTTACGCGGTTATGAATGAAGTCAATAAATTAGGTTTGCTTAAAACAGATTTAATAACCTGCTCAGGTAAAACTGTAGGAGAAAACATCGCAGGTTGTCTGAATAAAAACACTGAGGTAATCAGGCCTGTCGAAAATCCCTACAGTACAACAGGTGGGATTGCTGTATTAAAGGGAAACCTGGCTCCTGATTCCTGCGTTGTCAAGCGTTCCGCCGTAGCCCCAGAAATGCTTAAACACGAAGGCCCGGCAAAAGTATTTGACTGCGAAGAAGATGCCATGCAAGCAATTACTTCAGGCGAAATCATAGCAGGAGATGTTATTGTAATCCGGTATGAAGGCCCTAAAGGCGGACCAGGCATGCGAGAAATGTTAAATCCCACTTCGGCTATTATGGGATCAGGACTTGGAGGAAGCGTCGCACTGATTACCGATGGGCGATTCAGTGGTGCTACCAGAGGCGCAGCAATCGGTCATGTTTCTCCTGAAGCAGCGGTAGGCGGAAATATCGCCTTGATAGAAAACGGAGACATTATCCAAATTGACATTATGGCAAATGAAATCAATTTTGTTATAAGTGACGAAGAACTAGAAAAACGAAGAACAAATTGGAAGCCAAGGAAACCAAAAATTGTAACGGGATACCTTTCAAGATATGCCGCCCTGGTAACGTCAGGAAACAGAGGCGCAATTTTAGAAATCCAGCAATAGTATACAAGCCAAAAGCAGCCAGCAACCGCATTCGAGTTTCGCTGGTTGCTTTTTTTTAGGGAAATTTGACGATTCTCTTAACAACCAGCTTAACTTAACGATAAATTCTCTTCCATAATTTCTTTTTGCACTTTCTTACTTAGTTTTCCTACAACTAATTCATAAGACATATCTATCATTTGTTTTAAGATATCATCGGGCACATCGCCATCTAAATACAAAGAGTTCCAGTGTTCTTTGTTCATATAATAGCCTGCAACTATATGTTGATAATTTTCTCGCAGGGATTGCGTAAATAGGGGATCGCATTTCAAGGTAATAATCGCTTTTTTATCTTTATCTCCACCTTGCATAGCAAACATTTTTCCACCAATGAGATATCTTGCCGCATCCCATTCCACCTTGAAATCCTTTTGTGATCCTTTTTTAGAAAGACAATACTCGTCAAGCCATTCATATTTCATTTTAAAATTGCTCCATTTCACTTAATCTCGATAACTTTTGAGCATAGATGAACATGTCTGTCGTGCAGCTACCGTCACTTTCAGGGTATAAATCTCGCTGAAGCTGCAGTATCCTTAAATTGTTCTTCCCTAGTGTTTTCCGAATAAAGTCTTCCGAGTAATAGTTGAAGAATATGTAATCGTCAGGACTAAAACTAGTTGTTTCAAAACCCGATTTTACTCCCTCCATACAACTCAAATATAAGAAGCCATCCCTGCTTAATACTGCACTTGTATCATTAACAAGTTTCTCAGCTTCCTCATTTAATAAATGGGGTAAACAGAATGATAATATAACTGCATCGTATACCTCATCATTTAAATTCAGGTCTCTGATATCTCCAACCAAGAAGTTTACCTTTGGAGATACGACGTTTGCTCGCGCACGATTAATCATCTCTCCTGAAAGATCGATGCCTAAGATCTCTAAGTCTTTATTTGATTCGATCAAGAGCTTTGCAGCATTTCCAGGACCACATCCTACATCTAAAATCTTTGCACCAGGCAATAAAATATCGCAGAACCCCTTTAATTTACTCTTATAACTCTCGAAATCCATGAACTTACTTTGATATGAATCCGCATGTTTATCGTATGTTTCTATTGTCTTCAGCGTTTTATCCAAATCCAATCATCCTTTTTTTCCTTTAGAAGAGTTACCATACTAGATGGCATAATCATCTGAAGAAACTCACTTGACTTGGTGTCCGGTAAAAAAATAGGATCTGCCTACTTATCCCTCACTCATAAATTTGCTAAAAGCTTTGCAAACTTTTTATCTGAGAGAATTTCATTTGTTACAAATTCTCCGTTATAAAATAAACTATAGGTTGTAAATGGGGCAGGTGCATTTTGGGCCTGTTCAGTCGTTTGATACTTTACCACTCGAAAGGCTATCCCCTTGCTCTCTGCTGTCTCCACAATTAAGGAAACATATTTTTCAGTAAAGGGACACTGATTACTGTAAAATAATACAAAACCCTGTTCATCTATTTTCGCATCTTTTGCACAAGACTTAAAGCATGGCTTCTCAATATCTTCTTCAAAAGGAAGATACATAAGTTCATAGTAAGGTAACGCAGTATCCGCTAACAAAAAGCCTTTATATTTTAAGTATTTGGGGTCTGACAAAAAGGTCATTTTACTTTTTGAAGAAAGAACTGCTAATCCCTTCTTTCCTTTTCTTTTGCTGTCGTCAATACACTCATTTAGAAGTTCATTGGAGATTCCTTGACCCTTGTATTGGCCTGAAACCCATAAACAATTAATGAACATATACCCTTCAGCGTTTATGGGACACCAAGCTTTTTCAGCAGGTATATATTCAATAAAGACTTTTCCTCTGACATCGCCTTTTTTAAATACAAGGCCATCTGCAAAACGTTCTGCCATCCATAATTTTTTCGACATAACTTGACAATCCTTGTTATCTGAAATAGCACAGCAAATATGTTCTTCCTCAAGGTTATCCTTAGTAATTGTAATGATGTTCATCAACATTCCTCCTCGCATACGCTTTATATGGCCTGTTGGACTCAAGCATACAAATAAATTGGAATTACTGCAAACTCATTATTATATAGTTTCGCCCACTGACGGCAGCATTGGTTCATACATCATGATTGCGTGATTCTCTGTGATGAATTCATCACCTATTTGCTTGTTGTCAGCGTCAAGAACCTTTCGCCTAATTGCATTATGACGTATGTAACCCCCCCACCATTCATGAGTAATCAGATGGTCACTTTCATAAACCTCATATTTTCGAGTCATCAACTGCTCGCTTCTCCATTCTCCATGTAGTTCTGAGTCGCTTATCCAAAGCAAAAGTTGATAGTTTTGTGAAGTATTATTTCTAATTTGTAAGTCAACATAATTGTAAACAACAGTTGCCCCGCTTCCGAATGGTTGTGTCCGGTTACTATCAGGAAAAACGTCATGTGTATGGCGCCACCGTTCTGTGACGGTTAACGGTGTGTGAATTGCGATCCAATATATGAGATTAGAAAGTTGACAAAGGCCACCTCCCACCCCCGGACAAAATGATCCGTTTGTTAGAACCATCCCTTTCTTAAATCCTTTTGCCTTTGAAGGTTTACCAACTAGACGCCAGAGAGAAAATGTTTCACCTGGCTTTAATATTAAACCATGTATTTTAACTGAAGCCAGTTTTAGATTAGTTACCTTGTTTTGCTGGAGCCACATATCTACATTTCGCAGGCGTCTATATAATGGAGTGCTATGGCTAGCGATAAGATAAGGCAGAGGAATTTCCTTGAAACAAGACGCATACTTAATGGATCTATGAAAAACCCACTGAAAATAGCGACGCCAAGTATAATACAACTTCCCAAGAAGCATACGTAAATCTGAACGTTTAACCGGACGCCTAGAGTGAAAAAGAGTATTGAACTCCAAGTCTACCCACTCCCCTCATCATCAAATGTTCGGTGTTAATAGCTCGTCTTGACTACTCTTTTGCAAATCTCTTTAAGACAAAAGCGTTTACACCCTGTGCCATTGCTATCCCATGCCGAGGGCCTCTTGTAAATATAATAACCCCAGAATAAATCCGGGGTAGCTTCTTCACGTCCCAACCGCTTGATGCAAGCGGTATTCCCCAAAGATTACGAAATTATAGATCAGTGGATGACTTATCCAACCTGGATTCAATAACTATGGATAATACCAACATAGAAATTACTAAAATCAAAAGGATGGCGGAACGGTCATAGAACATCTTGAATAGTTCGACCGACCATCGATTTCTCCAATCGTCATCTGTTATTATCCAATAAGCAATTTTATTGGATATCCCAATTCCATCATGCACACCAGGTAATAAACTGTGTGTGTAATTTTGAGCTAAGCTGATATTTGCCATTATTGAAACTAATGATAAAACAAGCATAGTCTTTGAAAATTTGAAGTTATCCGTTAGGCTTGATAAGTAGATAAATAGCCCAACAACAACGATAATAAGCACACTCACGAAAACCATTAGTACCTCCCCGTCCAAATTGCATTACAAAAGTATTCTCACTTCCAAAAAGCAACTCTATTTCGTTATATTCCTAGTAATCTGATATTCGATGTATTGAAACAATAAGTACGTTACTATACTGAAACTTGCAATTAACACCAGTAAAAAAATTACCCTAAGTTTTTCACTAACTCGTATCGTCGTTACTATCTTGTAAAACAGAAGTAATGGTACCACTAGATATATTGCTACTGCAATTGCTAAGCTCATACTCAACCAACATCAACCCCAACCACACTTCGTAAATTACAGTCCGAATTAAATACCTAAAACTATCCTAAATTAGAAATTCGACAAACATCTTACATGTCCTTCATTAAATTCAATTATTAACCTATACACCCAGAATCGAAATACATCTCCAGCTTATACATTAATTCGACTAGACTTCGGTGCTTTTTCAATAAATTTATGTGCCAGAGAAGACAAGACCTAGCTCACTCCAGCAATTCTAGCATTCTAAACATAACATATTGACATCGGAATCCAAATCGTAGTTGGCAAAATAAAAAAGCCCCCAATAGTGGAGGCTCCCAGCCGAAATTCCGTCTTGTTTAGACCGCCTATTCGGCTTTGATCTTACAATTTTGTAGCCTCATTGCTGCTCATCAAGCAAGCGCATCAACCGTTCTCGTTCCTCTTCTAAGTCCTCTCGTTCTGACACCATTCTTGGTTGCACTGAATGAAAGGGCCAGCGGGCTTTTAAGTCGGCTAACTTTTCCTCCACATCTTTTAGAAGCAGCATTAGCTTCTGCTGATCTTTACAGGGTTCTCTTTTATTGATCCATTGTCCTTTCTCATCCATTCGATCCCCTCTCCTCTGACGAAGTAAACGTAATTGCGCCATGCATACACGATTCCATACAAGCCTCACACTCAATACAAATTGCCGGGTCCACAACTGGCAGATGTGAAAAAATAGTGATCGCTTGAACAGGGCATGCATTAACACAGCGTTTACACCCTCGACACAGTTTTTCTAAGATGAACGCGGCCATCTATCTGCAACTCCTCTCATTAAGAGAAACACACGATTTCTCGCTTAGCAGCCTGCTCAGCCAAAGCCGCGAGGAGCTGAGTTTGGTGCTCCTTGGGACCCTTTATCTCCACTTGAGTCCATGACATTGACCGTTGTAAACCGCTGCTTTATTTGATTTCCCCCACATATTGGGCAACTCAGTTGGTCTTTTTCACTAATCGTACAAAAGATTGAAAACTTATGCCCACACGATTGGCACACCAAATCATAACTTGGCATTTGATTAAACCTCCCTTATTGACCCATTACTTAAATATAATATCGTGAATAATTTAGCCAATGTTACAATAGCTCATCCCTATATCACAGATTCTGCATTTACTATTTTACCCGGCCCCCATATACCCCCATACCGTATCACATTTATAATATATTCGCCTCTCGTTAATTTGTCAACCCTTTCGGCCTATCATTCTCTGTAATCATTTTAAATGTAACTGTGTAAATTATTGATATGTTCGTGATCACCCTGACCGCAATCCTGCATTTAATGTTGCCATTACGACATCGTTCCATCCATGGTGTTACTGAACATTATGAATGGAAAATTCTTGTCAATACCTTTAAATCTGTGTAAAACATTCTGATTGATAGTCAAAAACAAGACACTTAAAATCTTTACCTTGTATTATAATGATGCTATCAAATCAAAGGAGAGATCAGTCATGTGCGACGAAAATTTAAGGACACGTTTAAGGACACGTCTAAAAACATTGTCTGAAGAGCTTAAAGAGTTAGAAGAAGAACAAAGCTATGTCCTAAAGCAAACCGGATTGCATCTTCCTGGACATACTGTAAGGCGATATGAAGCCGAAGTTCAAACCTTAAAAACATCTATTGCTGAGATAATTGCAGAATTAGAACTTCGCAAATAACCATTAGCCTCAGAATTAATAAAGTGGGCGCAGCAAGATTGAGTTTCGCTACGCCCACTTTATTGATTTTACAATACTAGATGGAGTTGAAATAACTGCAAAATTGGTCGCTCCAACCCCTTAAGAATAAACAAGTATAAAAGACTATAAATCACGCTAACTTCTCACTGCCCGCCTTAATCTGCTCTGCCAAACTACGCGCGATATGATCAAAGTCAGAGGATTGATAATCCTCTATTTTACCTGCATCTGACAGTGTAGCTAAAACCGGATCAAGGGGAAGCGCTCCTAAGAAAGGAATAGAAGAACGCTTAGCTTCTTCCTCCCCTTGAGGCTTCCCAAAGACTTCTATCTTTTTACTGCAATCCGGGCATTGGACATAAGCCATGTTTTCAACTAATCCATAAATTGGCGGTTCATAGTTTCTTACCATTTTGATAGCTTTTCTTACCACCATATTGGCCAAAGCCTGTGGGCTTGTTACCATCACAACCCCATTGATCGGCAAGGATTGGAATATTGTGATCGCTACATCCCCTGTCCCAGGAGGCATATCAATTAATAAATAATCCAGTTCTCCCCAGATTACATCCTTCCAAAACTGATTGACGACTTGAGTAATCAATGGTCCACGTAAGATTACAGGATCATCTTCATTTTCAATCATAAGATTAAGTGACATAACTTTAATTCCGCCACGACTGGTAGGTGCAATAATCCCTCCTTGGCTGGCTCCAGCTCTTTCCTTAATTCCAAAAATTTTAGGAATGCTTGGACCGGTTATGTCCGAGTCTAAAATCCCTACTTTAAATCCTTGGCGCATGAGACTTACGGCTAACATACCTGTTACAGAGGATTTACCAACCCCGCCTTTGCCACTCATGACTGCAATAACTTTCTTAACATTACTGGCTTTCTGAGCCTTGGTTAATTCGGGCGCACTAGAACAACTTTCTGTGTTACATGAGCCTGCAGCAGCACAGCTATTACATGATTCGCTCACTTTACTACCTCCAATTCTAAAATAAAAACTATTTACCCTTACATGGATGAGTAACCAAAATTCATCTTACTCTCCAAATTCTTTATTTGTCAAGGTTTGTCCACTTAGGTGTTAATCCCGCAGGAAATCTTTTTGAGCATATAATTTAACGTGTATAAAAACAAGTTTAAAGCCGATCAGAAGTTGAATAGATTATTCTTAGTGGTGACCGTGTCCATGCTCATGATCATGATCGTGTGCGCAAACAGAGCCAGTACTGACGACCTTACCTAATGCATAACGATTTGCGACATCAACTACTTTTCCAGAAGCACCCGAAACGACTTCGAGCCCCACTGCATTAAGACCATTGATCATGCCTCCACCGATACCACCACAAACAAGAGCTTCGACGCCTTTACTCTTGAACATATTGGCAAGACCTTCATGCTGATGCTGTAGACCCGTAGAACTGAGTAATTCTACAAAACGAGCTTCAGTTCCCTCAATCTCAAACACCGTAAAACCTGCTGCCCGTCCAAAATGCGCGTCTAAATCCTCACCATTTGTTGGAATTGCAATTTTCTTTGACATAAATAGCCCTCCTAATCATTATTTACGTCACTCTAAGCCTGTCTGTAGCAGATTTAGAGGAACGTTTGAATCTGTTCTAGTCAATTCAATGTCTCGACTTAATTCAGCTGAACTAATTAATCTACTTTCCAGGCTTTGATTGCTTCTAGGAGTGTCCTCCACAGCAACCGGGCTTGCTATGCCCATCGTGATGCCGACTACTGCAAGTATGTTTACTTCCGTTTCCAAGTTTCATTTTTTTCATGCTTCCACACTCTGGACATGCGATTTCATAGCCGTGTTTACCTCCAGTCTCACATGGTTCAACTTCCCAGACATGCCTGCATCCAACACATTCGAAGACACGATTTTTCATCAAATAGTGGCCACCTCGAATGATTATAGGTCGGCCTTCTATTAAAGCAGAAGCAATCTTTGACCTGGCAGCACCTAAAATTCGCTGAAACGTAGCTCTGGAAACCCCCATGGACGCTGCACAATCGACTTGATCCAAACCAACCTTGTCTTTAAGACGAATGGCCTCTAATTCCTCAAGCTTAATTATTATCTCTTCCAAACAAGATTGTCCAAGAGGAATAAAAGTTTGGCAAACTATTGCATCGTCTATCAGGCCACAACAACGTCGCCTTGGCATTAAATCAGCTCCTTTTGGGCATATGCTCAAATAAAGTATATCAAATATACTGAATAAAGCAATCAAAACTTAGACAAATACAAAAATTATTGGCAGTACCATTTTAATTCTATTATTTCACGGGTCTTTACTCTTATCCACTAGATATCTAATCAAACAAAAAACCGCCACCCAGTAAATGGTGACGGTGAAAGCCTTGTTTATTGATTAAGTTTCATAAGAGTCTCAATCGCGTTGTTCAAAACCTCTTGGCGATCTTCCCCTGAATCAATCGCATCAAGCAAACATGAACTTGCATAACGTTGTGCTATTATGACAGAAGTTTTATGTACTGCAGAGCGGACAGCTACAAGTTGTAATAAAATTTCTTCACAACTTTTCTCTTCCTCTATCATGCGTTCTACACCAGCTATGTGCCCACGAACAGTCTTTAGCCTTGTCAGGATTTTTTTTACTTCTTCAGGATCGACCTCTTTCAAATTGACACATTCCTTTCGCAAGTTAATTTAATCTTATCTTTTCAAACCTTTTAAATTAACTTGTCAGGTTCTTGCATACCATGGTTGCTGCCTAAACTAACTATGTACGATAAAGTTTAATGTATTTCTGATAACTTTTCAAGACACGATCCACATAATCCCGAGTTTCCTTGAAGGGAATATCCTCAAGGCGAATATTTTCAGGGTCAATCTGACCTGAATTGATCCATTCTTGTACACGTCCTCTACCGCCATTATAGGCTGCAATTACTAAAGGGCGGTTATTTGAAAACAATTTCTGCAGACTGGCAAGGTACCACGTTCCATATTGAATGTTCTTCTCAGGATCGAGTAAATACTCCTCACTATATGCTTTATCTCCAATACTTTCTGCAATAGATTGCGCAGTACTGGGCATCAACTGCATTAACCCTTTAGCACCCTTGTGAGATTCAGATCGAGGAAGAAACTTACTTTCTTCTCGGATTACGGCAAGTACAAATAATGGATCGACCCCGTATTGTGCAGCATATTTTTCTACTACTGTCCGGTGTGGATAAGGATAGATTATCCTCTGCAAATCTGATATTTGCAATACACTATAAGCCCCAAGGATTGATAGAACAATAATAATACCAATTTTCCGGCCATTAATCCAATGCTTCAAAATCCTTTTAGCCATCCCATCTCCTTCTCACCTAGGAAAGGTCCTTATTTTAGTCTATTTTCATAGCATCGACTATTATGAGCAATAATCCCATTGTCTTAGTAGTAATTTTTGCCACACATCTTCAAGTTGACCTATCGTTTGACTCTCGCTCCCAGTATTGTCGATTATAACATCCGCGAGCTGACACTTTTCATCTAACGATCCTTGAGAAGCTATACGCGCTTCTACCTCGCTAAGACTCAGCTTGTCCCGCGCAAGAACGCGAGAAATTTGCAGGTTTCGTGGTATCCATACAACCCAAACTTCGTCCACAAACTTTTCAAAACCTGCTTCAAAAAGCAAAGGCACATCCCATACACAGATCTTAACTCCTGTATCTCTAAGTGCATCTCTCTCTTCGTTCATAGATTCTACAACGCGAGGGTGCACGATGCGCTCTAAGTGCTTTCGTGCATCCTCCTCCCTGAAAACCAGTTTCCCTAAACTGGAACGATCGATCTGTCCATTCTCATCTATAATATCTTTGCCGAACTCCTCGATTAATTTCAAAATGGTTGTCTGATCCGATTGCAATAAACGGTGCACCGTTTTGTCAGCATCTAACACTGGAACCCCCTGTTTTATAAACCACTGGGCTACTGTAGATTTACCGCTACCTATTCCACCCGTCAGTCCAATGTTCAACATTCTTTCTCACCTCAGATCAATTTTCCCAATCCGATCAAGATTAAAACAGCACCTGGCAAATATTCCGCTTTATTTGTCCAGTATACTGGAATTTTACCAGCCATTTGTTGACCTAGACGCAACATCATAATTTGGGTTAAAGCCACGATTCCGATAACCGATAACGTCATTCCCGCCATCGCGGCACCTATTCCACTAGCAAAAGCATCTACCGCCAGAGCACACCCCAACAATAAGCTTTCTCGTAGACTGATGACTCCCGAACCATCAACATCCGCAATATCAGGCGTCTTAAGTACTTGAATTACTAAGCCAAAAAACCGCAGTTGGAATCGGAACACTGGTTCCAAAGTTGGCTTTGGATGGGTCACAGCCATCGCGGGTACTGCTTCGGGAAAGACCTCCTCATTACGATTCCAGATAGCTTTCCCTAATTGAAAGATCCCTAAGACCAGTAAAATTGCAGCTCCTAATAAACGTGCCTGAATTAACTCAAGCCATAACGTTACCCAACCACCAAAAAGCATCGATATTCCCATTGCCAAAACTGTACACATTGCAATAGCAATAAGCGAATTTATGGGTATTCGAATGCGACGTAATCCATACGCCAATCCGACTCCAAATCCATCCAGACTTAAAGCCACTGCCATAAGCATAGCTACTCCCATAATATGTATCCCTCCATCTTGCGACTTCAGGATAATATATGGAGTCAAAGGCTATTTGGTGAAATCAATCATTTCCAGCAATCCATTCTTCTAAGGCACTATCTCTACGCAACTTTACTTTCTCACACTCTTCATGAAGCTTCATTGCCAATTCGTAATTTGTATCCGCCATAGCGAGCTCCGCCTCTAACGCTTGGAGGGTTTCTTCTAACTCTTCTATTTCCAGTTCAAGTTGCTTCATCCGCTTCTTTTCACGCGCCAAATTACGGCTTTCTTGCTTATCTTGGTTGCTTGGCTTTAAAGCCCGTTCGATGGGAGCAGCACTCATTTCTTCTTGTTGTTTATATTCCTTGAACCCTGTGTAATCTCCCTCAAAGAGCAACAGCCCCTGAGGTGTGAGTTCCGCAATTTTATTAACTACTTTATCTAAAAAATAACGATCATGGGAAACCACAAGTACGGTTCCTTCGTATTCTTGAAGAGCTTCTTCTAAAACCCCGCGGGTTTCAACATCAAGGTGATTTGTTGGTTCATCAAGCAAAAGTAAGTTTCCTTGCTCTAAGAAAAGCTTGCATAAAGCCAAACGGCTCTTTTCTCCCCCACTTAGCACGTTAATCAGCTTAAATACATCATCTTTTCTAAAACCATATCGAGCCAGTAGATTCCGGATCTCCGGGTCCTTTAATTTGGTGACATTCCGGATCTCATCCATTACCGTCCCTGACGTGCCTAAATTCTCATGTTCCTGTGAATAATAAGCAATTTTTACATTAGCGCCCAAACGGATGGTTCCCTTAAATGGAGCCTTTTGGAGAATAGCCTTGAGAAGCGTAGTTTTCCCAATTCCGTTTTTTCCCAGAAGGGCTACTTTGTCTCCCCGTCTCAAATCCAATTGCGCGTTTGAAAAAAGATTTCGGGCAGCAAACGAAATCGATAGATCTTCTATTGAAAGAACTCGATTTCCGCTTCGGCCTCCACTTCCCAGTGAAATAGAAAGTCCGTGATCCACCTTGGTAACCTGAATTGGCTTGAGCTTCTGAAGTTGACTTTCCCGTCCCCGCGCCTGCTTAGAATTGACTCCCGCCTTATTTCTGCGGACATAATCCTCAAGTTTAGCAATTTTATTTGCTAAGCGCTCTGCTTCTCGGCCTAATGTCTTTGCTTCTAAAATCTTCAATAATTCGTATTCGGAATAGTTACCGGTATACCCTTTTAGCTCACCGTTTTCCAGACAGAAAACTTGCGAAACTATACGATCTAAAAAGTATCTGTCGTGTGAAACAATCAGCAAGGCACCAGGATAATCTCGCAGGTATCCCTCCAGCCACTCCAGAGCCGCAATATCTAAATGATTCGTCGGTTCATCTAATATCAAGAGTTCGGGAGCGCGAAGCAAAAGCTTACATAAAGCTAACCGGGTCTTCTGCCCTCCGCTCAACCTAACAACTTGAGAATTGACCTCTGCTTCAAGTCCCAGGCCGGCCAAGATTCTCCTCACTAAGGCTTCCAAAGCGTAGCCACCCTGACGTTCAAAGGACTCGGTCAAGGCAGCATATTGTTCCATGACTTTCTCGCTCGGAGTCGAGGCCATCTTATCCTCTAACTCACGCAGTTGTTCCTGCATTTGTAATAAATCCGCTCGTTCTTGGATCACACATTCAAAGACGTTCCCTTCAGCCTCCACAATAGGAGTTTGAGGCAGGTACCCATAGGAACCCAGAATTTGGACCTCTCCACTCTCTAATCGCACATCTCCTAAGCAAGCCCGAATCAGAGTTGTTTTACCCGCTCCATTCGGGCCGACCAAGGCAGCCTTTTCTCCATTTTCTAAAGCAAAACTGATCCGCCGAAAAAGCGGTTCACCTGATATATCGACGCCGCAATCCCGGCTAAATAAAACACTCATTTTTCTCGCACCCGCTCCATTGCTATTAGTGACAGTCATTTTCTTTCGATTTACTATACCATACACATTGTTTTCTAACAAACTCTGATTGTGCTTCAAATACATTTACAATCAGTCTTCAAAATAATAGTAGCCCCCGGCCTAGGGCTACTATTAGACTATTTATTGGATTACCTGTTGTTATCTCCCGTTGCTAAGCTCTCAATCAGAAAGCCAACTCCAATCCCTACGGCATAAGAAACCAAATCACTCCACAGAAATCCATACCCTAAAATTAGCCCACCAATCCTAGTCTTCCTTAATGAATCAATCCATTGGGAATGGTATAGTTGACTAAATTCAATGGCGAAAGAAAATAAGAGTGCTCTCACTGTGACTACTCTTGTTTCACTAGCCTTAAATGCGAAACCGCATAAGAAAAAAATCATGAGTCCCCATAAAACATCGCCTAAATACAAATTAACGCAACTCGGAAAAAATATTGAGAAACGTCTGCTGCATAAACCAAGTATCATGACAGTTATAACCAGGAATAAATATCTGAAAGCATCCCTCTTAACTGACAACGGCAAAACCTATCCTCTCTTAAGATATTAGCTATTTCCTATTATAGCTAACCCGCATACACCCACCCTAATAATAGTTTAACGCACCCCCTATTACCTTTCTCCTAAATAATAATAAATCAGGTCCAGTGAAGGTGGTTGTTTCTTCAACTGCCTAAGCATAGTGACAACTTGCCCTCGGTGAGTAGTTGAATGATTGTTAACGTGAAGCATCTGTTTCCACAATTCTAAAGAATACGATATCCCCGATAAATTCTTATAATTAATTTCTTCAAGCAAATCTTTTTCCGTTAATGACACCAAAAATCTGTCAATCTGATTTCTAAAATCACCCCAGCGATCAGCTAAAGTAGTGTAAGTCGAAAAATCGTCAGTATTTAGAAGGGTTCTGCCTTGTTCCCTCGTCCAACGGGACAACCATAATTCTTCCGCTCCTAAAATGTGTACCATTGTATCTCGAATTGACCTGAAGCTACTTGATAAGTCTCGAGTAAATTCTTCATTTTCCAAGTTATCTACGGTATCGAGTAATTTTTTATTTGCCCAAGCATTATAACCATAAAGTTCTATCATCTGACTCTTATTCATTAATTATTACCTCCTTAAAACTCCATTCCAGACAGTATTTTATATTCTTGAAAAAACTGTTCCTCGCACAATTCCTTTTTTACCATAAAAAATATCAATTACTTCTTGTGCAAACATATTAGCTGAGTACTTTTCCAACTCAAACTTTTGTAAAATTCCAAAGCCACTGTGTTGTTACGATCAGCCAAGAGCTGTAACCGCTTTACTCCTTTAGCAATCGCCCAACTTTCAACAGATAAAAGTAATCCCCGACCGATACCTTTTCCCCTATACTCTTTATGTACCACCAAATCTTCAATAATTGCTACAAATCCGCCTTCTGCAGTAGAGACTAGAATCTGAGCAGTGCACATTCCTACGACCTGTTGATTTATTTCCGCAACCATAATGCAACGCCTCGTATCATCATTCAGCATCATTTCAAGACCACTGCGTTGCTTGAATTCTTCAGCTGTAAAATCACTTTCTATAGAAAACAGGATTTCGAGCAACCCAATGAGACTGTTAACGTCAGAGTGGACAGCTCTTCTGATTATATAATTTGACGCCATTTCTTAAAACTCTCCTAACTAAAGGTATTTTGATGTTCAATGGACTATTTGCGCTGAAGTTCTATCTTATTATTGTTCTTGAGTGTTTCTTTAATTTCCTTTATATCTGAAGCAATTCTAAATACCTTATATATAGATGATGAACAATATAAGCATTGGGGCCAAAAACAGTATGCCTTCCAAGCAAATCACTCCTTCATGAATCATCTTTATCGTCTTCCAACAGCAACTTTAACATCTTCTGAGTATTGTTAACAAAAGCTCGCATAACTTGATAATGTTCGGTTTTTTCATAAGTTACATGTTCAAATCCCTCTTCAATTTGATAAATTAATGAATGAGGATAAGCCATTATGATTGGGGAATGAGTAGCTATAATAAATTGAGAACCTTCTTCAATTAATTGATGCATTCTTGTAATCATTGACATTTGCCGCGAAGGCGATAAAGCCGCTTCGGGTTCATCCAGGATAGTTGATTTCCCAGTACCATTTTCTCCAACAATAAAAGTTACTTTTGGATGAAACGATAAGGTGTCTAAACTCTTGATCGCTGGTAAATTAAAAGGATATTCAGTGAATGAAGGAACTTTGTCTCTATTTAATTCAATATATCTTATGTACCGGCCGACACTATTCGATCCAATCATAAACATCTCCCAAAATATTATTCTCAGACGCCTTTCCGGTTCCCCATAGCATTCTCTAAAGCTACTTTTAACTTTGGAAACTTGTATTTAAAATCAGCACTGAGTACTTTTTTCGGTACAGCTCTTTGTCCATGCAATAACATTTCCGCCATCTGACCTAATGCGATTTTTAATAATATTTCTGGAACTGGTAACCATGATGGTCTAGCTAGAATTTTACCCAGCATCTTGCTGAATTCTCCCATTCTTACCGGATTTGGAGCAACAGCATTTATAGGGCCAGCTAGCTCCTGATGTTCGATTATAAACCTTATCATACTCGTTAAATCTCGAATGTGTATCCATGAGAGCCATTGATTTCCGTTACCTAATGGGCCTCCGATAAAGTATCTAAATGGCAATGCCATTCTGTTTAGTGCACCTTCATTTCCTAAAACTACGCCAATCCGGATGGTCGCTACTCTGGTTCCAGTATTTTGAACCTTGTATGCTTCATTTTCCCACTCTCGGCAAACTTGTGCTAGGAAATCCTGTCCTGCTTCTGCAGACTCAGTTATCTCTTCATCCTCACATAGCCCATAATATCCAACTGCTGAAGCATTAATTAGAACTTTTGGCTGAATAGTACCATTATTAATTGCAGCAACTATTGCACCAGTCGTTCTAATCCGACTTGCTATAATCTCGTCTTTCACTGAATTGGTCCATCGACGACTACCGATTGACTCACCTGCTAAGTTAATTACAACGTCAATTTGATCCAACTTATAAATTGAAGATAGAGGAGCAATATTATCCCATTCTATCACCTGAATTTTATTGCCAAATTGGTTGACTGTTTTTTGGTGATTTCTCGTTACAACAGATACTTTATATCCATTCACAAGTAATTCTTCAATTAGGTTTCTCCCGACAAAACCTGTACCACCAAAAATTAAAACATTCATTTTTTACCGCCTCCAGAATGGCTTCTAAATCTGGGTCGAAGAAAGATCTGCCGAGTTTATTCTTCCGCAGTCATTTTTTGGTGTTAAATTACTATTCTAGGTGGACCTAGATATACCTTTTATTTACAAGCCCTTTTTCAAGCTCACATCACGTAGATTAGCTCTTCTTTCTATCTAATATATTTACGGAAAGAAACTAAGGTTATCAGTACAATTTCCGGTCTATTGTAAACCCTTATTGGTAGAACGCTTTCTCCTAAACCGCCATTAATAATCATGTTAGTAGAACCGGCAGTAAATTGACCGTAATCTAACTCAGAGAAAAGTCCTTGCCCTGGTACTGCCACTGCACCAACCAATGGAAGTCTAACTTGTCCGGCGTGGGTATGTCCCACCAAAACTAAATCTATCTTGCGGTTAATAGCTTTAGGAAATATGTTAGGAGCATGTGCTAATAAAACCTTTGGTTCAGAATCCGAGACACCTGCAATTGCCCTCTCTAACTGATCCCTTCCTAGATAGGGGTCGTCGACACCCATTATCCAAATATGAGAATTGCCTATATTATATTTGAAATGCCCGTTTTCCAATATATGTACTCCTTGGTCTTCCAAGGAAGATTTGATTTGGTAGTTTGTCCACCACTCGTGATTTCCAGGAACAAAAAATATCGGTTTAGATTGCAAACCCTTCACTAGTGATATTGCTGGTTTCATACTAGGGTTACTCTTATCAACTAAATCCCCAGTAATTGCAACCGCATCAAATTGCTGTTGATTAATCAACTCGATTAAATCCCTTTGACTATCTCCGTATTCCTTACTATGTAAATCAGTCAAGTGGAGAATGGTGCATCCCTGGAACTCAGCCGGTAATTTAGAAATCTTAATCGTATATCGTTTTACTGCAATCGAATGGAGATCGAAATATAGATAAGATAATGTTGCAATCCCACCTAGGATAAATGATCTACGGGACAACCGCTTAGCTCCCAAATCAAACCTCCTTCAAATTCCACTCCATTAGCGTAATGACATTTAATGTCCTTGGCCCCGTAGCCTCATACCACATTCATATTGGCGAAGTTAAGGGAACTACCTTGTTATCGGATGGATGAGGACCCCCGAAGCCTGCCAAAGTGCAATAGGACGTCGCATCCAAATGTTCTTCACTCAATAGCCAAAAACTTTACTTTTGATGTTTTACGTGGTCTTAGAAATATCAATACTCTTTACGCTTTCGCTCTAATAAATAAAATAACAGCGAATACCATCAACAATATCCCAATTGTAAAGAAACTCCAGAGATAGATTGGTATTTGCCCATATGGAAGCTTATCATTGATTTCAACACCAAAAAAGTACAGGCCTATCCCATCTCCATCCCTAACCTCATTATAGAATCTATTATAAAGATCTAGTGCTTTTAAAATCAAAGGAATTGAAATCACGAATATGATCATTGCAATAAATCTTAACCTATTCACAAAATTCCACCTCCTACAGTAAATTGCCGGCACTACGTTCGAAATTATAACTGGTCATCCTCATTCACTAGGTGATGAATTATACCAAAAATTGAATTTGTAGATTACGTACGACGACAATAAGCTACCAAACAGCGTACCGAGTGTATTAAAAAGAATAATATCCATATGCCTTCCACCTCCTTTCATGGGCTTGTGATAGTCAAATATAAAAACCTCTCACAAACACACAACTTTTGAGGTGGTACAGACGCTAACCACACTGAAAATTATATCATATTTTCTGGTAATTAAATTTGATGTGAGGGGCATTATCAGGATTCTCTAAGTATCTTATTTGTCTCATCCCATCCCAACAAATCTACCTCTGACACCACGAACAATAAACCGTGGTCCTCCCAGCGAGACGGATCCTTTCTAACACCTGTCCACAGAGTTTGCAGGGTTCCCCGCCCCGTCCGTAAACTTGTAATTCCCGTTCGAAGGACCCCTTTTCCCCGTTGGCATCTCTGTAATCTCGAAAGGATGTTCCCTGAGCATCAATACCCGCTTGGAGGACGTTTTGAATGGCTCGATGGAGTTTTGAGATTTCCTCATCGGATAGAGTATCTACTCTACGTTCGGGAGATATCCCCGCTTGAAAAAGGGATTCATCCACATAGATGTTCCCCAAGCCTGCTAGGACATGCTGATCCAGCAGGGCAGCTTTTACAGAAATTTTTTTCTTCCTCAAACGCTCCTTCAAGACATGTGGTGTAAATTCCAGTTCCAAGGGCTCCGGTCCGAGCTTAGACAGGGAAAAGTCCCTAAAGCACAGTGAGGTGGGTATAGCTTGAATACGCCCAAATTTCCGCACATCTGAGAAATGCACTTCCCCTTGTTCCAAACCAAAGACTACATGAGTATGCTTCTCGGGTTCTCGTTTTTCAGTATAGTAATTTAAGCGCCCGGTCATTCTCATATGTGCGATTAATGTCAAATCTTCATCCAATCTAATTAAAAGGTATTTGCCACGACGGTCGATTGTTTGAATTCTTCGGCCAGTGACTAAATCTTCAAACGGTTGATCTTCCCAACCGCAGACTGCAGAAGACCATATAAGTCTAACTTCTTTGATTTCTAGATTAACAACATGCTCTGCTAATGTTCGTCGAATAGTCTCAACTTCAGGGAGTTCCGGCATATTCTTTCCTCATTCCTTAATCCTTCATCTCTTTTCGGAGTAAAAGCAGTAGGCCACATTACCTATCAATCTACCCCAACTAACAAATAATTAACGGGACAATAAATCAATTTTCAGCAAACCTTCAGTTTAGTTTCAGCCTCGTTTCAGTTTAGTATTGTAAAGTGACATTAACTTATTCTGATTTAGGGAGGCTTACATATTAATGAATGTTTCTTCAGTTTCTTCAACATCTAGTAACTCTTATACCTCTGGAAGTAATATTGATGTAAAACAACTATCAAATCAAATTAAACAACTTCAAACCCAAATAGAAGCTGTGACTCAGAGTAAGGATGATGATAAAACAAAACAGGAGAAGATCCAATTATTACAAGCTCAGATAACTCAAATTCAAAACCAAATACAAGCAAAACAATCCACCCAAACTAGTGATAGCGCACAAGAAGCTAACACTAACACTAACACTAACACTAACACTAACACTAACACTAACACTATTATTTTAAGCGATAACAAAATTGATATACAAGCTTAACGTATAAGTTAATGCAATGGCCTAAGCAATCACCATTCAGTCCTAAAATCAACCACTTTATAGATATCCGGAAGTCCCCTTAACCGACCTAATACTACAGTGCCCTCCCATGGCTGAAAAATCATCTGCCATGGGAGGGCACTTTTAGTACAATTCTCTTATTAATTCGTGTGAAACGACTGCATATCATACCAATTCGGTCCGACTTTACATTCCACCGTCATCGGAACCGAAAGTGGATAAGCAGTTTCCATTTTTTCCTTAAGCATGTGGGCAACACTCTCTAGATCCTCTGGAGCTACTTGGAGCAAAAGCTCGTCATGTACTTGGAGAAGCATAGTCGCCCGAAAGGGTTTCAATCCTTCTGCTACTTTAAGCATGGCCAATTTCATGATATCTGCTGCCGTACCCTGCACCGGTGTGTTCATTGCAATCCGTTCTCCAAACTGACGTTGAACTCGGTTAGAATGGAGCAACTCCGGGATACGCCGCAAGCGATTTAAAAGGGTACGAACTTGGCCGTCTTTTTTAGCCTGTGTAACCACATCCTCCAGATAGCGTCTGACTCCACTATAGCGTTTGAAATATTGCTCAATATAAAACTTTGATTCTTTGCGCGGGATTCCTAAATCTCTTGAAAGGCCAAACTCTGTTAACCCATAGACTAACCCAAAATTGACGGCTTTGGCACTTCGTCGCATGTTCGGTGTCACTTCATCGAGAGAAATTCCAAAGACTTCTGCTGCGGTTCGAGTATGAACATCCTGTCCCAAGGCAAAGGATTCACAAAGGAGAGGATCCTGCGAATAGTGAGCTAAAATTCGAAGCTCAATCTGGGAATAATCAGCCGATAGCAACACCCATCCAGGTTCTGTAGGATGAAAGACTTTTCTTAGCAGTCGTCCTTGTTCCAATCGAATCGGGATGTTCTGTAAATTAGGTTCTGTACTCGATAAACGACCGGTTGTCGTCACAGTTTGTTGAAAGGTGGTATGAATCTTGCCATTCTTCGCTTGAGCAAGTAGCCCATTTACATAAGTAGACATCAATTTATTTAACTGCCGATAGTCAAGAATTTTCTCTACGACAGGGTGGGCTAAGCGAAGTTCTTCCAATGTCTCCGCATCCGTGGAATAACCCGTCTTTGTTTTCTTAGCCGTAGGCAGACCTAATTTCTCAAACAGTATTGTTCCCAACTGTTTTGGAGAATTGATATTAAAGGTTTCCTCTGCTAAAGCATATATATCTTGCTCTAGCTGTCTTAAAGTCAAACTTATTCCTTCCCCAAAGACCGTCAATTGCTCGGAGTCCACGGCGATTCCATGATGTTCCACTTGAGCGAGCACCATGCATAGAGGTTCTTCAATTTCATGGAGCAGGGGTGTCAGTCCAAGGGATTGAATTTCCTCTTCAAACTTCGGGGCAACTTGAGCTAAGGCTGCCGCTTCTTCCCCAACGTTCACGAAAGCGGCTTGATTAGGAACATATTCTTTGACCAAATCCAGGGGGGCAAATTTTGGTCGTGAGGACTTAATTAGATAAGATGCCAAGCTTAGATCTAAGGCTAGACCCCTCAAGGATACGCCTTCGTTAGTGAGTAATAAGGCCACATTTTTACTGTCTGCAACGATTTTCGGGACCTGATCACTCCCCATTAATTTCAGCCACGCCTCGCAGACCTTTTCGGATGCCCCTTCACGTGTCAACGTGAACGTCTCTCCTTGGGCAGCTACTCCCCATTCCAACCAGCGCCCTCCTTGTAAGCCCGTTCCCTCATATCTGCAGGCTAAGGTGAGTGAGATGTTTTTAGACTGCCACTCTTCAATCTGAGCAAGCCATCCCTCTTCGGTCAAGGTATGATCAGGCCAATTTTCCAACGACTCTTCCTGGCTTTCACTAAGGGGGCCTTCATCGTCTTTATGACGTTCATGCCATAACCGAGTCACATTCCTGAGATCATATTTTTCCAAGACGGGAAGCACTTTGGCCCCTTGGGAACGGCGATAAACGAAATCCTCGCTGGAAAACGCCAGTGGGACCTCCGTCAACATCGTCGCAAGGGTTTTGCTGAGCATCGCCTGATCTGCATACTCCTTCAAATTACTCTGTACTTTTTTCCCTGATACTTTATCGGCATTTGCCAAAACGCCCTCAACCGTTTCAAATTCCCAAAGTAATTTCAGCGCGGTCTTTTCTCCGATTCCTGGAACTCCAGGGATATTGTCCGAAGTGTCACCCATTAAACCCTTAAGATCAATGATTTGCCGGGGCTGCAATTGGTAACGTTCCCATAAGGTCGTTTCATCATAACGTTCAACTTCGCTGATTCCTTTTTTAGTCAAGAAAATGTTCGTCCTAGGAGAAATGAGTTGCAGGGCATCTTTATCCCCTGTATAAATCTGAATTTCCATCCCCTGCGCTTCTGCTTGTTTGGTTATTGCAGCTATCAGATCATCGGCTTCATAGCCTGCCAACTCGAGCATAGGCACATCCATCTCAGTTAAGATTTCTTTGAGGTAATCAAATTGTGGGCGCAGCCCTTCCGGGGTTTCTTTGCGTTGCGCTTTATACCCGGCGTACTGTTCAATGCGAACTGTTGCCTTAGTTTTATCGAAAGCCACCACCCAGTAATCCGGATGTTGCTCTTGTTCTAATCTAAAGAGCATAGTCAGAAAACCATGCAGAACATTCGTTGGTCGTCCATCGGCCGTTGTTAGCGGCGGCAGAGCATAAAAAGCACGATTTGCCAAACTGTTTCCGTCTAAAATAACCATCCGCGGCATCCTGAAAACCCCCATTCTTTATCAGTTTACTATATCACACCCTCTAATTTCTAACAAACGATAGCAGTGCTTTTCGGACAATGTTTATAGTCCAAGCTCTATGAGTTAACAGCTCGTATTGGTTGTTTTTGCCCTGCCGAAGCTATGAATGTGAGTTGTCGCGTTTAGATTAATTTTCATATCAAAGTTTTTTTGGGATTGACTCTCAGTGCATAGATTGATAGGATTTGTTAGTTGCTATTACATAATCTTTTAAAAAAACCTACTCCTTAACTTCTTATCTTCTTAGATAATCTATCAAGATTTTGTCATGGATTTATGTGCTGGTTTATATTTCATTCGTTGTTAACATAGAAGGTGGGGAACTTTAATGTCCGATAAACAGGTTCGTATGCTCATGGTGCTAACCAGTCTTCTTTGGTCCGGCGCATTTATTACCGGAAAATTCTCTGTACAGGAGTTTCCACCCTTTGCCCTGACCTTCTTTCGCTTTCTCTTTGCCTTACCCTTTATTTTTACTATCTTGTACCTCAAAGAGCCGACAAACCTTTTCCCGCATGCTAAACAATGGCGGGCACTTCTCCTACTTGGATTCGTTGGCACATTTTGTTATCATGTCTTTTTTTTTACGTCGTTAAAGTATACCACAGCGATCAATTCATCTTTGATCGGCGCCATCAATCCAATGCTCACGACCCTTTTGGCGGCCCTGTTTTTTGGCGAGAAATTAACTCCTTTAAGGATAGTTGGGATTTTCCTCTCTTTTAGCGGGGTCTTTCTCTTCATAACAAATGGAGATTTGCAATTGATCTCCCAATTCCAAGTGAATTATGGTGATTTTCTGATGCTGATTGGAGTCCTTTGCTTTTCGGTATATTCCCTTCTTAGTCGACGTTTCATGAAGCAATATGAACTAACTCCTTTCATGATCACTGCCTATACGTTCTTGATCTGTGTTGTTATTTCCGTACCTTTCGTTTTGTGGGAAAACCCATCCACCTATCTATCAACAACGACAGCGTGGGGATGGCTCTCCATCTTGTATATGAGCGTATTTGCTTCCGTATTGGGCTACCTTTTCCAAGCCATTGCTATTCAACGTATTGGCGCTCCGCGTACTGCCGTTTTTATTAATCTGGTACCTATCTTTACAATTATCCAGTCTATAACAATCTTAGGTGAATCGATCACATTGATCAAAATAGTATGTGCCGCTATTGTAATCATTGGAGTTTATTTTGCAACGCGCCCGAAATCGAAAATTTATTCTATTAAAGCTCCTACGCAGTTTAATTAGTTATTGAAAGGCCCTAACGGTGCCTTTCAATAACTAATTACTCTCGCATCCCACTCTAACATACACATTTTAGAGCCTTTTCTCATGAATCAAGTGAGAAAAGGCTCTTGTTTAGGTTAAGTATGATAATTCACCTATGTTTAAAATCTTGACTGAATCCTTATTTGTCATGTTAAAGAATCTAAGACCTGCTTGAATATGTCTTGGGGTTGGGAAGATACACCAGCCTGCCTATTCGGATCTCCACCTTGTTCATTTGATTGGGTATTGGGTTTATCTCTGGGTTCTGGTCTTTCATTTTGGTCATTCCCCTTTGGGCTACCTTTAGGTGTATTTGTACTTAAATATGTTTTTTGTTCGTCAGTAAAAATTGCCGTCATGGCATCAGCTTTTTCTTGGAGAAAAGTTTGACTTGGATCAGCAGTATCAATCAAACTTTGCAAAATCGGCTTTACTTCTTCTTTCTGATCACCCGTCAAAACCATTTCTTCGTTAGCTTGAAGACGACGTATGCTCATGGCAGCTTCCACAGCTGGATTGGAAGCTCGTTGTTGAGCAGCCTGTCCTTGATTTTCTTGACCTAAGGCTGTTTGTTGAGAAGATGGTGTAGGATCAGCGATAGTATCTTTAGCACCACATCCACTGACTCCTATTAAAACTGCAGACAATATAATCCCTACTAAGATCCAAGATCGACCTTTGGTTCTTTTACCGATTTTTTTCATTTTAATCATCCTCCTTTAAATTTTGGTAGTTTCTAAGTTTCAGCTTACTTTATGGATTAGCGTCTACCCGGTATTACTATAAATCCCGCTCCTGAATCATACCTAAATGCCACCTGAATGTTGATTGAGCGTTTCCTGAAAATCAGCTGAAACGGCTCATTAATCCCTAACATTTAAATTTGTTTTGATTCCTAGATTTCTTGCGAAGTGCTATAATATTCATAATCATTCAGATAGTCACAGATTAATCTTGATCCAATTGTGAGACTTCCATTTCTACAAGTGATAGTGGAACACCGTGCTCTGCTTAGGTGGAGGTAGAGTACCTCCACCTAAGTCTCGATGTTTAACTTTAGTTGAACAAGTTCACTCATTTTGGGTATAATCAGTAACATACTAGTTAGCATTACTAAGAAACGCAAGTTATGAAAAGTGGGGTTTTTATGGAGTCCATTCTGGTATCCGGCGGAGCTGGGTATATCGGCAGCCATACTGTTAAGACATTGTTAGAGCAGGGTTACAAACCCGTCGTTCTTGATAATTTAGTGACAGGGCATCGGCAATCGGTTGCAAGCAATGTTCCCTTTTTCCAGGGAGACATCGCAGATTCACTTCTAGTGCGAAGAATAGTAGCGCAAGAGGACGTCAGTGCTGTTATTCATTTTGCTGCTCGGAGTTTGGTTGGGGAATCCGCAGAAAAACCTGACCTTTATTTCGAAGAAAATACTGCCAAGACCAACCGCTTTGTAAGCACACTCCTTGAATCCGGAGTGAAACGACTGATATTCTCCTCTACGGCGGCAACTTATGGGATTCCTGAAGAAATTCCAATTCCAGAAAATGCACCTACTATACCGATTAACCCTTACGGTTTTTCTAAACTCATGATTGAGCAGTCTTTTTCTTGGTTAGAGAAAGCCTATGGTCTTGAGTGGATTGCTCTGCGCTATTTTAATGCTGCCGGTGCGACTTTAGACGGTTCTCTGGGAGAAGACCATATGCCTGAAACTCATCTTATTCCTTTAATCTTAAAGGCGGCTCTGGGGCAACGACCGGGAATAAACATTTTTGGTACAGACTATTCTACCCCCGATGGGACGTGTATCAGAGATTATATTCACGTCCTCGATTTAGCAAAGGCTCATATACTAGCGCTAGAAGCACTGGGAAAAGGGACAGAAAGCGGCGTTTATAATGTTGGAACCGGTTCAGGGTTTAGCGTTAGAGAGGTCATCGAAACTGCCCGCCAAGTCACAGCCCGTACGATTCCGGTGGTCGAATCCCCTCGTCGTCCGGGAGACCCTGATAGGCTTGTAGCGAAAGTTGATAAAATCAACTCCCTTTTAGGCTGGAGCCCACAATACAGCTCCTTGGAGAAAATCATAGAGAGTGCCTGGGCTTGGCACCTGAGCCATCCCAATGGATATGAAGAATAGTCATATAAAAACTTACCTGACGCAAAGCTAAAGGCACCGACTATATCTCAAATCAGGACCTTCGAGAATATAGTCAGTGCCATGATTCAATCAAGGCTGGTTAAGGTTAAAACAAAGTAAAATCTCAAAAGGCTGCTATGCTATTAGCACGGCTACCTTTTGTGGTTTCTTGACTAAGTATTAATGACTTTATTCTGGACGAGGCTGTGGAAACCATACATAAAATACGGTTCCACCCTCCGCAAAACTTTCCACTCGAATCGCGCCTCCATGAAGCTCCACAAGTGATTTAGTAATAGCAAGTCCTAATCCCGCTCCTCCATATTTACGAGTCCTAGAAGAATCACTTCGATAAAAACGGTCAAATAATTTAGGCAAATGCTCCGAAGGTATGCCTGAACCGTTATCTCTTACACTTAGCTCCACGCCGCCCGAAGCATTCTCCAAAGTAACTTGGATATCTCCCTGTTCAGGATCAGTATGCTGTACGGCATTATGAAAAAGATTCAAGATAACTTGTTTTATTTTATCTTCATCAAAGCGACATCTCAAATTTGAAGTAAGTTTTAGACTGACTTTGCGATCCCCCGCTAATAACCTTAATTGCGGTGCCATGCCCTTAATGATCTCGTCCAGTTCTCCCTCAATTAGTCGGACGTTTGGCGAGCGATCTAACTTAGCAAGCTGAAGCAAATCTTTAATTAACTTTTTCATCCGCTCAGATTCTGTATACATGCTAGTCAGAGATCTGTTCAACTTATCTGGCTGGTTCATAGCCCCACGAAGCAACACCTCTAAAAATCCGTGAATCGAGGTCAAAGGAGTACGAAGCTCATGAGAAGCATCAGCAACAAACTGCCGCATCCGTTCTTTTGCCTCTTTTTCCGCTTCAAAAGACGTTTCTAGTCTTTCAAGCATTCCATTAAACGAGTCTGCCAATCTGTCAATTTCTTCTTGTCCTTGATCACTCGGTAAACGTACAGCAAGATTTCCTGCATCGATTTGTTCCACTGTCTCCACCATTTTAGACAAAGGAACCAACGTTTTTCTTAGTACAGAAATAAATGCTATCATACCTCCTATTAGAGCAAGCAAGGAGATCAATAAAAACGTTAATAACTGCCGAGTTAAAATATCCCTTAAAGGTTTTGTCTCTAAACTAACTTGAACTACTCCAAGCAATTGATCTCTAACCTTAATTGGCTGAAGTACGATCAATTGCTCGTTTAACGTAGCTTGTTCTATGACCTTATATGTCACTTCGTGTTTGGAACGCTGAGCATCTTGATACTCTTTTTCATCAAGCTTAGGAGGGGCCTGACCATCTATAGAAGCATTCAAAAGAACTGATAATGTTCCGGACGTATCATAAAAGGCAATTATGGAGTCTTGCAAGAAGAAAATGGGAGTACGACTGCGACCATGGCTGTCACCAAATTGTCTGTCAACCCAAGCATCTCCTGTAGCATTACCAGTGATTTTATCGGGGCCTTCATCTTTAATATCCCACACTGATCTCTCCCAGACGTCGGGAGGAATTGCTAGAATCTGACTTTGCACACTCAAAGCTTTATTTCGATATAAAAAATCTTGCATGAAGACATATTGAAACAAGCCGATGATCACCAACAACCCAGCCATAAGCAATAACGAACGAGATAAGAGCTTAAAGCGAAGTGAGTTTGTTTTCATTACAGATCAACCCGATACCCTGCTCCGCGTAAGGTACGAATCAAACGGTGTTCTTTATCGTTTAATTTTTCCCTGAGCGATCGAATATACACCTCTACAATATTTTCATCCCCGCCAAAGTCATAACCCCATACTTTATCTAAAATTTTGGCTTTGCTTAAGACCAAGTCATGATTAAGAACCAAAAATTTGAGCAACTCATACTCAGTAGTTGAGAGTTCTAAAACCCTTTGCTCGTAAAGGATTTCCTTGCGCCGATCGTCAATTCGAAAAGCTCCTAGTTCGACCTCTCCTATTAGATTGGGAAACTGGTTCCGTATTCTAGCCTGAATACGTGCCAGCAATTCCTCAAAGCTAAAGGGTTTCATCATATAGTCATCAGCACCGATCGTTAGTCCTTTCACTCGGTCATCTACTTCGTCTTTAGCTGTCAGCATAATAATAGCAACATTCTCAGTTTTCTTGAGCATTCGGCATACTTCAAATCCGTCCATGCCTGGCATCATGACATCCAGAATAATTAGATGGGGCTGAAATTGCTTAGCAAGTGTTACCGCTGTCATTCCATCTTGAGCTGTTTGTACCTCAAACCCTTCCTCTTGAAGACCCATTTCTAGAAATTGCAAAATATTCGGTTCATCATCGACTAGCAATAGTTTAATTCCCTTTAATTTCTGCATATCATAAAGGCTCCTTTACATTTGTGAAAAACCAACACCATCATTATGCAATATCAGGTTGAAATCAATCTGAAGAAAAGCTGAAAGTTTCCTGAATCATAAACCTTCAGTCCGCATATCTAGGACTAGCCCAAAGATTTTCGATAATTATGTTACTGAAATAGTTGTTTTTTATATTAGTATATACAAAGTAAGTTTGCAAATATATACGTATTGGCTTGTAGAATAAACTGAGCATTTTTAGCAGGATTTTGCGTGTTCTCAATCATAATTCATCAGAAATTACGCCAAAAACTTCCGCTATGCTATTTAATTCGAATATCAAACTCACCCGTAATCCGACTTGGATAATCCTGAATTTTGAATGTGATCGGAGATTGGTAAGATTGGTTATCCGGGAGAGTTAGCCATAAGGTTTTATCATACCCTGGTTTGTCGGAGTGGGTTGCTGTACTTTGCCCATTAATTTCGAATGAATTCCCTCGCGCATCGATGAATTCAAAGGGAAATACACCAAACCCTCGTTTTTCATCGTACATAGGATTAGTTTTCAGGGAGAAGATTAGCTCCTTTTTCTTTTCTGAGGGATTCTTTATTACCTGATCAAGCACAAGGTTTAGCGGGCCAACAAGGATTCTATCTTTTTCAAGATCCAGAGTAATTCTTAAACTCTCCTTATCCATAGCTCGGATGCTTTTTCCCCTCAAAAAGAGTTTTTTGGATTGGGTAAAATAATTACTCTGGAAAAAGAGAATTTCGCGGTTCTCATCTGGATAGCTACCACTCACTCCGTTTATGATCCTACCCCACTCTTCCCCTTCTTCATTGACGAGAGTTAGATCATCAAAGGCAAAGATCTTTTTGCTATTCGCTGGATCGTAGGATATATTCAGGGCCATGCGCGTAGGGTAAACAGTAAGCTTTTCAAAGGTAATTCTTTGCCCTTCAATAACTACACTCTGGTTGATTTCATAAACCGTCTTCATACCAACAAACTTATCTTTGTCCACAGGGATTGTGATTTCCCAAGTTGAAGGAAGTTGAGAGGAAGGATCGAAGGGAACATCTTGGAATATTTCACGAAGCTTGACTTTTAAGGACAGTCGATTTGGAATCACAGTATTGTCATAAAAGTTGACATTAATTCGAGACTGAATCTTGCCATCGCCATCCTCATCAGGCTCACCAGAGCTACTGTGACCAATAGAAATCTCCTTCAGAGGCTCACCCATTTCATCAAAGAGCCTAACTTCGGAAAAATCAAAGGTGCCTTCTCCCCTTTTGTTTTCCACGGTGTAGAATATGACTAGGCTTGCCTCATCCATAATGATTCCATCGACGGTAAACACGATATTCTCATGTTCATCTGAGGCCCCTAGGGGGAGGATTAAATCATTCTCCACTGCGGATTGAAGTCCTTTGTCATAGTTTATAAGTTCCACGATATAACCCAGACCTGGTATTTGATGCAATACTGCCGCAACAGCTAGAGAAACCCGAGCAGTCGTAATGAAGGCAACCATCAGAAAACATGCTACAAGAGTAGTCCATTTGCGGAAATGCCATACCTTTTGGGCTTTTATTCCCTTAGTTAAACCTTTTTGAATACGATCATCGAGTTCAGTGGGGATAGGCATGTCTGCAACCCGAGGCTTAGCTTGAATCAGAAGATCATGAACTAGATTAACGCCATCGTTAAGTTCATTAAAAGCATTAAACTCATTCATTAATTTTTCCAAGTCTTCCGTTGTATCTGACTCATTCATCTTAACTAATTCATCCATCGTTTCTGAAGGGCTTAAAATCCCCTTTTTACTCTTATTGCTCTTATTTGGTTCTTTACGTTCAAACATGACTGTCCCCCCTCACTTGAAGGTATTTTTTAAGCAGTTTATATGACTGGAATAACCAGGTCTTGATCGTCCCTTCAGGTCGTTCTAAAACAACAGCAATTTGCTGAATCGTTAAATCTTCAAAGTACTTCAGTTCAATAACCTGACGATATCTGAGATCGAGACGATCAAGGGCCTCCAGAATATCCAGACGTTGCAAATCTGCCCTTCCTCCCGGTTCAGTTGAGTCATCTAAGGCTGTCAGTTTATATTGAACAACCTCACCAGACAGAGGAAGTTGGACTCTAAGCCGCTTTAACTCGTCGTTACAGGCATTAATAAGGATGCGAATAAGCCAGGTCTGAAAGTATTTAGGCTCCTTAAGTTTATGTATGCTGCGGTAAGCACGATAGGTCATTTCTTGAATAGCTTCGAGGGCATCCTGTTCACTCTTCAAATACCGAAAAGCAATCCGGTATAGCTGATGCTTATGAAAATTTATTAGCTCGTAAAAAGCCTCAGCATCTCCTCTTATTGCCGCGACAATGGTTTGCGCTTCCATTGCTCACCTCTCTGTCTGGATTCCTCGTTTGATCGAGTTTAGACTTCACTTATTAGACTTCGCTGACCCTTAAAAAGTTTTAAATCCAGGAAATAATCTTGCTATTATTGCTATGCCCTACACCTCTGATCCGGTGTAGGGCATAGCGGTTATTTATCAATCCCCAGTCTTTTAACTCCAGAAACCAGACGCCCCAGTCAAGAACCATCTTATTAAAAACAATAACTTGGTAGTGAAATCTTGTAAGGCATTAGCACAATTTTTTGCATCTAGTTATTATAGTTATCTTGAGTAAGCGCTTTTTTTGCTTTATGCTGGGACAAATTAAATGACTGCCACTCTCGATCTTTAGTTAACTCACTTTGCTGTTCCAATAAATATTGTTTAAGATCAAAAGGAGTATTTTCCTCATCAAGGAGCTTTACTAACACCGGTATGCTATCATACGACAAGTTTCTCAAATAGTGAGTATCCAGCTTACCCGTTTCAATATACCTTTCAATATTATTTTTCGCTATCAACACATCAATGTTCACAAAATTAAGGATCAAATACGCCATTAAAGCAATCACGATATAAGGCTTGAGAAGAGAAACATTTTCGTTCCATATTTTGTATAGGGCTATCACAAACAGTATAAATAAGAAAATCATGAAACTATGAGTTAAAACTCTTAAATATGTATATCCATAGGCCGCCTCATAGAGTGACATTCTCAAAAATGCCGATGAAAGTATGACCATGGTACAGAGAACAAGCAAAGAGTGCAAAATACGTACAGTCCCAGCTACTAATTTCCCATCTGCTTTGGTGAATTTAAGACTGCTCAGCAAAAGTGTAAAGTTGATCAAGGTAACCATTAATAACTCAAAAAAACCTCTTCTGGCATACTCTGCATACGTAAAATCCGGTGGTAAAGCATTATTGATAGCTCCAAACATATAGGCAAACTGAATAAGTATAAATACTAAGTAAACACAATTTATAAGGCTTAATATCGTTATAGAGATTATGTGATCCCAAATAGTTCTGTTGTTTTCTAGTGCCCCTTGCTGTATCTGCGTTTGTACACTGGCATTAGGTTTTAAAAAGCTCCATGTATAGCTAAATACAATGATACTAATTAGTAGCACTAGCAATCCCTGTAATGGAAAATCACTCAAGTTTATACTGCCAAAGGAACTTAATACCTCATCAATGAGATGCTTGAAAACTTGGTCCGCTGCAGTAAGGAGAGAAATGACGATCATTAAAAGCGGAATAGAAATCGCTAACCCGATCAGGACCTTCTTTACAACATCATGCTTTTCATTGCTCTTTCTAATACGCATAGAACTTAATCCCACTATAAATGGTTTAGCAGTGTTTCCAAAGGCCCGATTAAAAATTCCATAAAGGATATCCCTAAGAAACCTTGTATCAAACCATTTGTATTTGTTTTCCCCATTTATCAATATCGTTTGCGCGATTATTAGAACCGGAATTATTAAGAAGTTAAACACTGCAAATATCTGGTTAGAAAAGAGAAAATAGGCTGAGGACAATGCCATAATAGGAATGCTCAAAAACCAACCAAAATCGTATTTAAAGGTTATCTTCCGTCGTAAATTTCCTAAGAAAACCAGGTAAAAAGCAATAACAAAAAGCGGGTATGAAATCCCTAGCGGTTTTTTATAAAACAAAATGTCAAAAATCACGCCTAATAAGACCGAAGAAGCTAGGAGGTACAGATCTTCCTTTTTTACGTTAGTTTTGCTAGACTCCTCGTTTTGGACTATCATTAAATCCTCCATAATTTAACCCCCTTCAAAAAATTCATTAATTTATACAGTATCGTCCTCTTCATAGGCCAAAATATCTCCTGGTTGGCAATGTAATGCTTTACAGATTGCCTCAAGGGTAGAGAAGCGAATTGCCTTTGCCTTATTATTTTTTAGGATTGATAAATTCGCTTGAGTAAGGTCTATTTTCGACGCCAGTTCCGATGAGCTGATCTTTCGTTTTGCCATCATTACGTCCAAGTTTACGATAATTGACATATCTTAGCCTCCATTATATTGTCAAATCATTTTCTTCTTTCACAAGAACGGCCTGTCGAAAAACTTCCGCTAAGATAATTGAAAAAAATCCTGTGATGATAAAAACCATAGTTACAATGATAGTTAGAAATGAATTGTAAAAAATTATTTTAATAACATAACAAGCTGCAATTAATAAACATGAAACAGCAATTCGGTTGAGACTCTGCACATTATTTACAATAAATGAATTTCTCTTATTTAAGTTCTTTAACAGCTTTCTTATTTCATTGACGACCACCAATGCCAAAATACCAGTTATAAAGAAAAAACCTAATAAGAAATTATAATTTTCACTCGTTCGAGTATACATTAGTCCTAAATACCATTTCAATGCAAAAGGCAAGCTCAGGAAAATACCAATTCCACCTAAAAAAATCAGGTCCAAGATGTGTTTAACTATGCCAGAAAAACCTTT
Organism: Desulfosporosinus shakirovi; assembly: GCF_020595055.1. GTDB lineage: Bacteria > Bacillota > Desulfitobacteriia > Desulfitobacteriales > Desulfitobacteriaceae > Desulfosporosinus > Desulfosporosinus shakirovi. The sequence goes on from NZ_JAJDOO010000025.1 coordinate 73,090, forward strand.
CTGATCTAAAATAACCATGCTTGCAAATCCCCCCATAAACAATATTC